>NZ_CP158281.1:1223150-1834726 GCF_040256645.1 Brevibacterium sp. CBA3109
AGCGACTCGCATCGGCTGGCCTGCTGTTGTGCTCAGCGGTGTCGACAGCAGTGATTCGGCGTCGGTCATCGTCATTCCTTCGGTCGGGCGGGCTGCTGCGAGAGGTGAAGCGATCGGTCGGTTTCCGACCGATCGGAGCTGGTAGCCAGCATGTGCCTATTCAGACAAGAATGCTGCGAAATATACACATCATACTCAAGAGGTATAACATCATACTTGAAAGCGAGTGGCCGTGTCCCACCTCTTGTGCTCTCAGGTCTTCACTCCGAGCGCGGGCCGAATGACTGGGACCTGCAATCTGCGCCTCTCGATATTCGGTATTCGACGACACGCAAAGGACATCCTGTGACCACACCCATCTACTTAGACTGCGATACCGGGGTCGACGATGCCATTGCCCTCGGCCTCCTGCTTGCTTCTGCTGAGGTCGACCTCGTTGGCATCGGGGGCGTGCACGGCAACGTCAGCGCCGCTCAGGGAGTGGAGAACACACTGCGCCTGCTCTCTCTGGCAGGCCGTGATGATATCCCCGTGGCGGTTGGAGAGAATCAGCCTCTGTACGGTGATTTCGGCGGTGGAGTTCCCCATATCCACGGTTCCAACGGACTCGGCGGCATAGTTCTGCCGGCCACGGCGGCGACACCGGTGGAAGAAGATGCAGCCGACATGCTCCTTCGCCTCTCACACGAGTACGCGGGAGCTCTCGAAGTTATTGCGGTGGGGCCGTTGACCAACCTGGGCACTGCTCTGCAGCGAGATCCGTCGGTAGCCGGCCGGATCTCCTCGGTGACTCTCATGGGAGGAGCGGCGCTGGATCCGGGCAACATCACCGCGGTCGCCGAGGCGAATATCGCCAACGACGCTGAGGCCGCGTTGGCTGTGGTCTCAGCACCTTGGCCGGTGACGATCGTACCGCTGGATGCCACAATGACCAATGTCTTCGAAGACTCCGATCGGCAGAAGCTGCTTGCCGCGGAGGCGATGTTCGTCCGCAGCCTCGGGCAGATCCTCGACCCCTACTTCGACTACTACATGGGCGAGTTCGGCCGGCGATGCTCTGCACTGCACGATCCTCTGGCCGCAGCGATCGCCATCGGAGCCATCGCACCAGGGAATGCGCCGCGAGTCCCGGTCACCGTCGATACTTCTGACGGTCCCGGACGCGGACAGACGATCTGTGATCTGCGGGGCCAGAGAATGGGCCCGACGGACAAGGAAGAGGCAACTGTCCGCGTCGTCCTCGACGCACAGGACCAGCTCGGCCCCGTTCTCATCGACCACCTCCTGAGCTTCGGTCGCAAGCTCGTCGATGCCGGTTTCTGACTGCCCGAGCTGAGGTTCCCCTGGTTTCCCTCTCGACCGCCTTCACAGTAGCAGTGGGCGTTTGACTACTGCTCGCGACTGTCGTCGTCCGCGGCGGTTGGGACAACCATGACTGGCCCTTCTGCGTGGTTGAGCACTCCCCGCGATATCGAACCCAGCAGTGCGCTCCTGACTGCGCCGCGGCCGCGAGTGCCTACGACAGTGAGAGCCGAGGCGCGAGTCTTGTCCTCGATGAGTGCAATGGGATCGCCGACGGTGACTTCGAGCGTGATGTCCAACGAGTGGTGGTCATCACGCAGCCAGGCGAGTCCCTCATCGATCGACTGCTGCAGATGAGCTCGGCGCTTTTCGATCGAGCCTTCGTCGGCGTGGATCTCGGGATACCAATACATCCATTCCCCGAGAAGTGGCATGGCAGCGAAGACCTTCAGCGGTGCGCCGCGGTGTTCCGCCTGTTGCGCGGCTGCCAGCAGAACCAAGTGACTCTTGTCAGATCCATCAATTGCCGCGAGCACTGGGGAATCGCTCTGTGATGATGTGAAGCGTTTGACTCCCTCTGCCTGCCCCGGCTCGTAGTCGCTGGGCACCACTATGGTGGGGCAGTGGGCATGCGCGGGCAATGCCGAGGCCACGGACCCCAGGATGCGGCCAAGAAATCCACCCCGGCCGCGGGCTCCTACGACGACGAGTTTGGCCCGGGTCGACAGATCGACGAGGGCACCGGTGGCGTCTCCCTGCACGGTTGCGAAGCTCACCTTTCCGGGATATTCCTTCAGGTATTCGCGCGCCGCGTCCAGTGTCTTCTCGGCGATTTCCTGCCTGAACTCGTCTTCGGGTTTGGCCGGCAGCGAGGCCATATTGGGATAGATCATCACCGGCACAGTGAACGCGGTGACAACTGTGAGCCCGACATTGCGGCTCATCGCCTCGACGGCTGCGAAGTGGAGTGCTGAAAGTGAGTGATCGGAGCCGTCGAACCCGACCAAGATCTCGAGATCTCGCTCCGCGGAATCGAAGGGAGTGGTGATTTGAGTCGTGCCAGCGTCGCCATTCATTGCAAACCTCTCATCGGAGTTTCCGTATTTGCGACGAAGACGAAAGCCGTGGTGGTGACGATCGACCTCGTCACTACAATTATAGCAACTATTCTACAAAATGTAGAACTGTTTCTTTCCCCATCGTCGACGCCGCGGCGAGGATCCTATTCTTCGGTGGCCTCACTGCAACTGACCGAACGCGGCTGCCAAAAAGGTGGGATTCCGGGCGCACGGAGGTGACTTCGCAGTGGCTCTGCCTCTGGGGGTGCCCCTACGCTTTCCGTCCAGGGAAGGGCGGGGGTCGTGCTGAAGATTTCATTTCGAGAACTTGAAGCTGAGTTGAGCACTCGGGAAGCTCCTGCGGCGTCGGGCTTCTTCGCGGGAGATTTGTCTGAACTCTATTCATTTCTGTGACTGGCAACACATATTAAGAAAATATTAAGAACTTCGAACGTGGCCCAATGTTTCGGAGGGGTTCTAGTGGTAGTAACGGTTGTGTAACCATTGGAGTAGTTGAGGTTCCTTGGGGGAATGTCAGTGTTTCCTGGAGGGTATTCTGGTAGAAATTTGAACTTCCTAGTACCGAGGTAGCATGAGCCAGAACTTTGACCCCAACAGTCGTCCGCCACAGAGCCCGATCCAGGGGCAGCCTCAGGGTACTCAGTACCAGGAGCCCGACATGCAGGCCAATGCTCATCCGCAGTACAGCGACGCCAATGCATACGGCGAGGACGGGCAGTGGGCCGGTGGAAATTTCGCGCGCCCGACACGGAAGCGTCAGAAAAACGTGATGGGTATCGTCGCGTTCATACTCGCCGTCGTAGGGTTCATCTTTGGGTGCATTCCGGGCGCACTGATTTTGGGATGGATTCTTCTTCCAATTGCATTCCTTTTGGCGATCATTTCGTTTTTCCTGAAGGGTGGAAAGGGATTATCCATTGCGGCGTTAATCTTGTCTGTCGTTGGAACTATTGTGGCAATTCTTGTGTTCTTCTTTGTCGTTGCCTCTTCGTTCGACGATGCTTTCAGCGATGATGTGTCGGCGGAACCGCCAGCCGAAGAGGTTGTGGCTGAAGCTGGAGCCGAAGAAGGTACCCGAGAGAATCCGTACTCCATCGGCACTAAGATCAGCAGCGACGCCTGGGAGATGACGATTACGAACGTCACACTGGATGCTACGGACGAAGTCCTTGCAGAGAATGAATTTAACGAGTCGCCGGATGCCGGCAACCAGTACATGATGATTGATGTCGAGATGACATATACAGGCGACGCACCCGATGGTGAAATGCCGATGGCTACCTTCGAATACGTGTCCGCTGGAGGAAATACCTTCGACGGTCTCGACGACATGGTGGTAGCGCCAAACGCTCTCGATACTTTGGAGAACATGTACAACGGTGCAACCACATCCGGGTCCATTGCCATCCAGATCCCCTCGGATGATGCTGACGCTGGTGTCGTGGCAGTCAGCCCCGACATGCTCGCTGACAAAGTCTATGTCGCGGTGAAGTAGGCGAAGTAGCAACTACCAAGCACTGAAGACAATGTGTTGGTGCGAGCTTCGCTAAGGCGAAAGGGTCTGCCAACAGGGCTGGCGGAATTGAAACGGTTCGGTCGAACGTTGAAGCGACGAGCAGCCGACGTGGTGGTGTTCTTCACACGTCCGGGAACGTCGAACGGTCCAACCGAATCGATCAATGGTCGGCTCGAGCATCTGCGTGGATCGGCACTGGGGTTCCGCAATCTCACTCATTACATCGTGAGGTGCTTATTCGAATCCGGTGGCTTCAGACCAACTAGTCCACAAGATCTATAGTGAAGAGCCAGAAAAGTTGGTGATCTTGAGGGGTGGAGCTGCCGGGTATTCGACCGGGTCGCACAATGGGCTTCAGCAATATTCGTCAGGTGCTGAGCTCAGGTGCCTCAGCCCTTCAAATCTGCAGCGCGTTCTATGATCGACCGCGCCGCCGAGAGCGTCTGCCCGAGGAACCCCGCGCCGAACAGCCTTACGTGTGCCAGCAACGCGAAGAAACTGTGCACCGGCAGATCGTTTCTCCAACCGACCGGCATGGGGTTTGTCGCCTCATAGCCGGCGAAGATCTCCTCAAGGAACGGCGTCCCAAACAGCGCCAACATAGCGAGGTCCTCGAGACGATGCCCACCATGTGCGGCGGGGTCGATCAGCGTGCAGCCAGCTGGCGTCCACATAAGGTTTCCGGCCCAGAGATCGCCGTGAACTCGGGCAGGCTTCTCACCTTCTGTGCCTGAAATGCCCTCAAATGCGCCGTCGGCGATCGCCCGGATCGCACTGGTGATCGTCTCCCGATGGTCCTGCGACAGGTGATCGGCAAGCGCCGTGGCCATCGGTTCCAATCGTGTCTCCACCCAGAACTCGGTGAACGAAGAACACGAGGCGACTTCTACCTCGAACGGAGACTCCAGCGGACCGAACCAGGCTGGTTCCGCAGGTGCCCAACCAAATGCGGAAGCACCGGAGTTATGCAGTAGTGCAAGTTGGCGACCGAAACCGAACGCCAAGTGCGCATTCGGTGCCGACTCTTCTATGTAGTCCAGTCGCAGGCTGCCGTTGTCATGATCGATTGCACTGACGACGGGAGCAACATCTGGTTCGGCCAGCCATCGGAGACCGGCAGCCTCGGCCGCGAAGAATCCGCGTGGGGCGTCGGCGCGCTCTTTGACGTAGTCTCGCATGTCTCCAGCCTAGTCGGAGAGGATCCAGATCAAATGGGGAGGGGAATCCGCAACCGCCTCGGCAACCCCTCCAGCAGTGGCAGCCACAGTTCCGAGGCCGCCGGGAAACTTGGCACCGCATGCCGCAGGACATGCACGGGCAGATCGCCGACGATCGCTACTGTGGCCGGGTGGATCAGTTCGGCCGCCTCCGGGCCGACGAACGTGGCACCGAGGAGCATTCCGGTGCGGGCATCGACCACGATCTGTGCTGTTCCCTCGGCGTCATCGCGCAGCAGCGAGGTTCCGGCGCTGCTGGCAAACGGCAGTTGGGAGATCTCGACCTGGTGGCCGTCCTTGCGGGCTTCTGCCTCGGTCATTCCCACCGAGGCGACCTGCGGATCGCTGTAGACGACCTGGGGGACCGGCACGTTCTCCCGGATCTCCTCGGCTTCTTCCCCGAGTGCCCGGGACCGGATCTGTGCGCCGAGGACTCGTGCACGATACTTGCCCCAATGAGTCACGGGCGCCTCGCCGCTGGCATCTCCGATCGCATAGAGCCACTCCGGCATCGTGCCCGCTGTGATGTCATTGCTGGTCAGTCCGAGACTCTCCAGCCCCAGATCGTCGAGGCGTGGCTTTCGCCCCGTCGCGACCAGGATCTCGTCGGCTTCGAAGGCGGATTCCCCGTCCGGGCCGTTGGTCTGGATCGTGACTTCTCCGCCATGGATACGGCCGAGGCCCGTGTCTTCGCCACTTTGTCGGCTGCAGTCGGTGACCTCGGTTCTCAGATCGATTCTGACCCCTGCTCTGTCAAGCGCCTCGGTGACGTGGTGGCCGGCGAACGGTTCGTGTCCGGCCAGAAGGCCACCGCCGCGCACGAGCATTCGCACCCGTGTACCCAGTGCGGCCATCCACGTCGCAGCCTCCACCGCGACGACACCGCCACCGACGATGATCAACGACTCCGGGATCTCCTGAACACCAGTTGCATCGCGGGATGACCAGGGCGAGACATCGGCAAACGTCGACGGCACGGACGGCTGGGACCCGGTGGCGATGATCACCGCTTGTCGTGCCTGCACGAGCACGGGCTTGGGGCCGTTGACGAGGACCTGTCGTTCTCCGATGAGCTGTGCGTGACCGCGTTCGACTCGCAGCCCGGCAGCCTGTGCCCATTCGACCTGACCGGTGTCGTCGTAGTGTGAGACCCATTCGTCACGTCTGTTCAAAAGCGCTCGCCGGTCGACCGTGGCGCCGGTCAGCCCGTCCAGATGCTGAGTCGCGTGGGCGAGTTCGATGGGTCGCAGCATCGTCTTGGACGGGATGCAGGCGTAATATGAGCACTCACCTCCCAGCAGCTCCTCTTCGACGATGACCGCTTCGAGGCCGGAGTCCTCGGTTGCGTATTGGGCTGCGTTCTCACCGACCGGTCCACCACCGAGGACGATGACATCGGTGGTCACGGTCTCCGCGTTATCGGGGACGAGATTGTTCGCACTCATATCTGACCTGCGCTTCCATTATTTGCTGGGATTGAGCTGAGCCTTCGCTGCCTCAATATGGTCGGCATCACCGGTCTGCAGTGCGTAGAGCCCCAGCTCGACCGGAGAGGTTGAGAACAGTTCGCCGCAGTGCGCGGCGAACTTCGGCCATACCTGGCCGCCGTTCTCCACATAGCGCCGGATAGTCGCGTCAAATGCTTCGGCCGAGACGCTGGCATGGTGGAACATGAAATCCCTGGCCGGGTCGCCGACGGCCGCCGTCGTCCAGTCGAGGATGCTGAGGTTCTTAGGTCCGTCCATAAGCTGGTGTGCCGGATACACCTCTCCGTAGGTGACCGTCGTGAACTTGGGCCAATAGCTGTCATCGTCGAGCCACGCATTCCACCGTTCACGCAGACTCTGCTCCACATCAAACTCGGCCACGACGCGAGCGATGTCATCGCGTTTGTGCGCTTTCACCTCGGCGGGGGAATACTCGGCGATCCCCGAGGAGCGAACGATCGACGGATCAACGCTGTGCAGTTCCGCGAGGATATCACCAAGAGACTCGGCATACTCCGCGGCTTCGACATCGAAGTGCCACTGTGGCTGTCCCTGCTCATCGATCGTCAGTCCAGGCTCACCCGGAAGTAGAGGATAGGCGATGAGGCATTCGGTGTGGATCTGCCAATCGGGGACCGCGACGCTCAGGTGGGGTGCAATATTTCGGAGGAATCGTCCTTCAACGGTGGCACGGTCGGTGACGTCCGGGCGGCGGGGAATCCGCAACACCCAGGACTGACCGTCGACCGTCTTGGCGATGGCGACTTGGAAGTCGAGTCCCAGCTCATTGACGATGATGGTCTTGGGATCGATGTCGAGACCATGCGACTCCGCAAGCTCGCGGATGGTCGTGGTCTCAGAATTGGTGGTTGGCATGTGGCCGCCTTTCCGGAAGGGGCTCGATCCGTGGGGGTCTGCAGTCAGTCTAGGAGTGTGGTGGCAGTCTTCGACAGGGGCAATTGGCTCAGCCGGCTGAGCAGGACTGTGCCGAAGAGCAGTTCCCACACCACTATCGAATACATCCCGAGGATGCCGATGACGACGCTGAGGACACCGGTCAGGCTACTGCGGCGCATGAGGCGGTTGCGGCGGCGCCTCAGGAGGGAGATGCCGATGCGAATTGCCGTCAGGTGCCCGCCGAAGAAGGCGAGAAACGCGCCGAGGAGGTGGACCCAGCCGAGGCTGTTGTTCTGCGCTCCGCCGTTGACCACGGCAATGAGGGCCATTCCGAGGGCCTGGGTGATCGCGTGGGTGATGATCGGCACTGGCAAGGGCACCCGTGGTCAGCGTGTCATATCTATATGGCCGCCGACGCGAACAGGAGACCGTGGACGAGGAAGGCGATGTTCATGACCACATGCAGGGTCGAATCAATGGCCCGATCACCCAGCATCTCGACATCGGGCACGCCGAGACCGCTGATGTCATTCGTCGCATATGAGTAGTGAGGGAACGCAGATGCGGCAAGGGCCTCGGCGAGGAGATAGACGATGCTGGCGAGAATCCAGCAGATCGCTGCTCTGGCGGTCGACCCGGGTGTCGCGGACGCTTCAGACCGAATCTCTGGCATGCCGCAGATACTAGAAGGACGAAAGGTGCAATAAAAGGGTCCGTTGGGGCCAAAGTGCACTCGACACACCGAAGTTGTTACTGTTCATGCGCTTGTCAGAGGTGACATGCCGTGCAACTATGAAATTAACCTGTTGATCGGGTCCACATGATCAATGAGAACCGAATAGACAGCAAGGAGAGAGCGCATGAGTACAACTACCATCATCTGGATAGTCGTAGCGATCGTCGTAGTTCTGATTGTCGTCGGCATCATCATCGCGGTCAGCCGAAAGGCCGCGGCTAAGAAGCGCGAACACCAGCGCAAGGAGGCCGCCAGCATCCGGCAGGAAACCGCCGCAAACCAGCATGAAGTCCATGCTCGGGAAGCGGACGCCGAACACCGCAAGGCCGAAGCGAAGAAGGCCGACGCCGACGCTGAAGTTCAGGCTGCAGAAGCCAAGCGCAAGGCCGCCGAGGCCGAGAAGCTGGACGCCGACGCCGCTGAACGCGATCGTCTGGCCAAGGAGACGCGTCTTGAGCACGAACGCAAGCTCAAGCACGCCGATGAGCTCGATCCTGACGTGGACGCGCATGGCAATCGGAAGCCGGCTCCCGGAGCGGTTGCCGGAGACGGTCATGCAGCGGACAAGCACCATCGTGATCACGACCCTCGGGTTGCCGATGACCGTCGGGTTGCTGACGAGGGTCGGGTTGCTGATGACCGTCGGGTTGCCGATGATCGTCGGGTTGCTGACGAGCGTCAGGTTGCTGATGAGCGTCACGCGGGTCACGACCCTCGGGTTGCCGATGATCGTCCTGTCGCCGACGCACGTCCGGCAGCAGACGAACGTCACGCTGCCGATGACTCTCGCGTTGCTGACGATCGTCGTCCCGCTGACGATCGTCGCGTCGATGACCGAGGACCTGTCGCCGACCAGCAGCCCGTCGCCAACGATCCTCGGGTCGCCGACCAGCGTCAGGCGCCTGTCGATCATGATCCGCGTGTTGCGGACAACGGGGCAGGCCGTGAGCCTGTCGAACACAGTGATCGCCCTGTCGTCGACGACAACCGACCGGTGGCGGACAACAACCGACCGGTGGTGGACAACAACCGTCCGGTCGAGGACGATTACCGTATGGGCGGCAACCGTCCAGTCGCGGATGACCCACGAGCCGCTGAGAATGATCCTCGGTTCACCGACCAAAGTTACGATCCACGTGCCGCAGAGGGCAGGAACTTCGAAGACCCGGACACTCCGCGGCACTGAGAGTTCCTCAGACCCCGACAGGCAAACAGTCCTGTTGGTGCAACACCAAGTGTGAAACAGAAGGGACAAGACAATGGCTACTATCCTTTGGATCATTGCCGCGCTGCTCGTCATTTCGGGCATCTTCGCGATCTTCCGCAAGCAGATCCTGTGGGGCGTCGTCCTCATCG
Organism: Brevibacterium sp. CBA3109; assembly: GCF_040256645.1. Lineage (NCBI taxonomy): Bacteria > Bacillati > Actinomycetota > Actinomycetes > Micrococcales > Brevibacteriaceae > Brevibacterium > Brevibacterium koreense. The sequence continues at coordinate 1,232,741 of NZ_CP158281.1, forward strand.
TCGTCGGCTGTCTCGTCGGCCCAGGCGGAGTGAGCATCTTCACCTGACCTGCTGAAGCACCACTGCGGCGCCTCAACCCAAATAAGGGTTGGGGCGCCGCAGTGCTTCTGCGGCCGGAAGTTTCGGGCCAGACGAGTCCACCGCCGATGACGACGCTCAGGGCTACAGTGATTGAAGAACACCACTTCGCCAGGACTGAGAGGGATCAAAATGTCAGAGTCTGAGCCAGCAGCAGAGCCAGCAACAGAGGCGCCGGCAGAGGCCCGCCCGCCCTTCCCGCCGTTCACCGCCGAGACCGCCGCGCAGAAAGTGCAGGGGGCGGAGGATGCGTGGAACACCCGCGATCCGCAGAAGGTTGCGCTGGCGTACACACCCGATTCGGTGTGGCGCAACCGCGATGAGTTCGTGACCGGCCGGGATGAGATCGTGGCATTCCTGACCCGCAAGTGGGAGCGCGAATGCGACTACGTCCTGCGCAAGAGCCTGTGGTCGTTCACCGATGACCGCATCGCTGTGCGCTTCCAGTACGAATGGCATGATGCCGACGAGCAGTGGTGGCGCAGCTACGGCAACGAACTGTGGGAATTCACCGACATCGGTCTCATGGCGCGCAGGGAGGCCAGCATCAACGAAACGATGTCCCCATCGCCGAGGCGGATCGACGAATTCTTGGACCCCGCCCTCCCGAGGAGCGCGGAGTCGACTTCGACCTGGGTTAGGCGAGGGTTGTCGCTGATTCCGAGCGGAAGTTGATCGATCCGGCAATACTTCCTCCATATCACCCGTGATCGGTGAAATCGTCGTGGCCAGATCGGTTCCAGACGCTAAAGTGAATCGCTATGGGATTCAATCCGCTGAAGAAGAAGCACGGCTTTGAGAGACTCCGCAATATCGCGCCCCTGGTCGCTGCCGGGGCCGCCGCGCTGATTCCGGCCACTGTCGGAGCCTCGATGGTCATCGATCTGCTGCAGAAGCGCGACCGCGAGCAGAGGGAGGCTCCGCGCCCCGGCACCTTCCACTCGAGTGTCGAAGGCTCCCAGCTGAGCATCTTCACCGACGGTGAGACCCTGTACGAGGACATGCTCGAGGTGATCGGCTCCGCAACGGAGTCGATTCAGATGGAGACCTTCATCTGGAAGAACGATGAGATCGGTCAGAGGTTCGTCGACGCCTTCAATGCCGCAGCGCAGCGCGGCGTCGACATCCACCTCATCTACGACGGGTTCGCCAACCTGACCATCCCGCGCTCGTTCTACGCCCAGCTGGATGATCGCATCAAGGTTCTGCGCCTGTCGACCGTGGCGAGGAAGTTCTGGAAGGGCCCACTGCGCTATTCCGGGCTCAATCATTCGAAGATCCTCGTCATCGACAACGATGTGGCCTATGTGGGCGGTTTCAACATCGGCTCGCTCTACGCCCGCCACTGGCGAGACACCCACCTCAAAGTGACTGGGCCCGGCACCTGGGGACTGCGCCATTCCATCTGCCAGGTGTGGAACGAATACCACGACGCCGGTGAGCAGATCGCGTGGGTCGCACCCTCAGCGTGGGAGTCGAAGATCCGGGTCTCAGCCAATCAGCCGATTCAGCTGATCTATCCGATCCGGTCCATGTATCTCAACGCCTTCGAACGCGCACAGGATCGCATCTGGCTCACTACTCCGTACTTCATTCCTGACCAGCAGCTTCTCAAATCTCTGATGGAGGCAGCCGAACGCGGCGTCGATGTCAGAGTCATGGTGCCGCAGGAATCCAACCACATCCTCGGCGACTATCTGTCTCGGGGCTTCTTCGAGCAGATGGTGCGCTCGAAGGTCACAGTTCTTCTGTACACGGCATCGATGATCCACGCGAAGATCGCCACGGTTGACGGCAAGTGGTCGACAGTGGGCACCGCGAACATCGACCGTCTCTCCCTGACCTTCAACTACGAGACCAACGTCGAGGTCATCGACAGCGATTTCGCTGCGAAGATGGAGAAGACGTTCCTCGCTGACGGCGAGCACAGCCAGGAGCTCGGACCGGATTGGCTGGACCGCCATCAGCTGACCCAGGCCGCGGAATGGGTGCTGCGGCCGATGCGTCCGTTCCTCTGATGCGGTAGTCCTCTGACCGGTGTGGGCGCGGCCGTCCAACGGTTGGTCAGCGCGCTCATCCCGATCAGGACAGCAGCGCGGTCAGGACAGCAGCGCGGTCAGGACAGCAGCGCAGTCAGGGTCCGTGCCTCCTCGGCGCACACCTCGCATCCGGACAGGTGCACGTCCATGAGTTCGTCCTGATACGTCGGATCGGCGAGTCTGTGCTCGATGTACTCGTCGATGCGGGCGAAGCAGTCGTCGCAGGACAGATACGGGTCCGTGTCCTTGAGCAGCTTGTCGATCATGTCCGGCGACAGCGGCTGATTGGTGGGGTCGGTCATGATGGTGTCCCTCCGGATCGTGCGTCGAGATGGCCGGAGGCGATGAGTGCCTCGCGCAGTCGCTTCCTCGCATCATGGACATTCTTGTACAGCGCGTTTCGGGTGGTGCCCATCCGCTCGGCCAGAACGTCGATGGGAACGTCATCGATGAGCAACGCGGTGACGACCTGCCGCTGATGTGACGTCAGTGTCGAGGCGATCGCCTCCTGAACCGCCTGCCGCAGGTCACCGCCTTCGGCGATGCTGGCCGGCGAGTGCTGCCCATCGATGAGCGGCAGGGTCTCTGACAGTGTGACCTCATGGTGTCGCCACGCCTGCCGCCGGATTGCGACGCCGGCGTGCAGGATTCCGAACTTGTACACCCAGGTGCTGAACCTGCTGCGCCCCTCGAACGTGCCGATCTTGCGCAGCACCGCCAGGTGCGCATCGTCGGCGGCCTGCTGAGCCAGATCGTCGAGGTCGGTCGTTCCCGCCCCCGGCAGTTGGTGGCGCAGGCGCCACACCTGTAAGCGCGTGGCCTTGAGCAGCAGTTCGTGCAGTTGTCGCTGAGCGTCGAGTCCGACAGAACCACCGGCGCCGAGGTGGTGGTGCCAGTTGTCCTCGCGCATTTCGTCACCGACGGAGACGGGGAGATCACCCACGATCGTCATTTTGCCACCACCATGTCGGGTTGAGAAGGGCAGAGCTGAGGACAGACGTGCCGAGAGAGAGGTCATCCTCCGCTGTGCTGAAACGGTCATACTTCGTGAGTGTCAGCCGGTGCGGTCGGTCTTACCGGGAATGACGAGGAGATTCTTTTTTTCGGAACAGGGTAAGAACGTCTCGAGAGTACGACACGAACAGGGCAAAGAACGCCATCAGGCGATCTCGATCCTGAAAGGACGCGATCATGTCACACAATCTCGCTACTCCCGCAGCCGCACCTGCCCCGATGGGCACCGGCTCGACTGCTCTGAGATCACACCTCGGCTCGGACCGAGCCTTCTTCCTGCTGCGCACGGTCTTCACCGTGGCCCCGATCCTCTTCGGCCTCGACAAGTTCTTCGGACTGCTGACCGATTGGGATCACTATCTTGCACCGTGGATCGACGGAATCCTGCCCGGTACGGCCCATCAGGCAATGTTTGCCATCGGCATCATCGAGATCATCGCCGGACTCGCCGTGGCCATCGCACCGAAGTTCGGATCGCTGCTCGTCGTCGCCTGGCTGGCCGGCATCATCATCGACCTCGTCTCGATGGGAACGTACTTCGACATCGCCCTGCGCGACTTCGGACTGCTCGTCGGTGCACTTGCCCTGGCTGCACTCGCCTTCGACCGGCCCAAGCGCGTGCATGCCTGAGCTTCGTCACAAGAATGACGATCGTGGGCAAGCCCCGTCGCTGATGCGGCGGGGCTTGCCCTCAACCAGGTGGGGTATGAGCGGCCGACGCAGCAGTCGAATGCTGCCCGCTACCCGAACTCACCTGCGCTGTTAGAATGCACGTATGGCTTGGCAGTACTGGACCGAGGCCCACCGACAGGGATGTTGGAGGCAGGTGACGACCCCTCACGCAGGAGCCGGCGCAGAACGAATGATGCGGATCCGCACGACCGCCTCGGCGGTATCGAAGGGCACCGAAGCCCTCGTTCACACCGGTCGAGTGCCGACGCGGATCGCCGAACTCATGCGCGCACCGCACCAATTGGGTGACTTTCCCTTTCCTGTCTCCTACGGATATCTCGCTGTCGGTGTTGTCGATGAAGGACCGGCCGAGTGGCTCGGGACCCATGTCTTCGGACTGCTGCCCCACCACAGTCACCATCTGGTCACCCCCGACGACGTCGAACCGATCCCTGAGGCAATCTCTGACCATCGGGCCCTGCTGGCCGGCGCCGCGGAAACCGGGCTCAACATTCTTTGGCAGTCCCCGCCGCGCTACGGTGACAGGGTGGCGATCATCGGTGCGGGCATGATCGGAACCGCCACCGCGCTGCTGGCGTCGCACCTTCGCCTCGAGCGCCTCGAAATCATCGACACGAACCCCGAACGGCGTGCCCTACTCACCGGTTTGGGCCTGACCGCACTCGCCCCTGAGGATGCAGGCGACGACTGTGACATCGTCATCCACACCTCGGGGAACGAAAGCGGGTTGGCGCGGGCCCTCGAGATCACCGGCGATGACGGGACCGTCGTCGAAGCCTCGTGGTACGGCGAGACGAGCCCCACCGTGGCCCTCGGTGCCGACTTCCACGCCAGGCGCCTGTCGATCGTCGCCAGCCAAGTGGGCCAGGTCCCCGCCGGACACCGCGCGCGGAGGACTCGAAGTCAGCGACTGCGCGCCGCACTCTCCGCACTCCACGATGACCGGTTCGACGCCCTCATCACCGGGACGTCCCGGTGGCAGGACCTGCCGCAGCTGATGGACGAACTCAGCAGCGACACCACGACAGCGGCAGAGACGCTGTGTCATGTGTTCGACTATGAAGAAGGTGCCTGAATGTTCAGCCTCAGCGTCAACGATCACGTCATGATCGCTCACAGCCTGCCAGACGAATTCTTCGGGCCTGCTCAGGCTCTCCACGGTGCCACACTCGCCGTCGAAGCCACGTTCACGCGAGACCAGCTCGACGAGCATTCGGTCGTCCTCGACATCGGGCAGGCTCTGCAGATGCTCGACGATGCTCTGACACCGCTGCGGTATGCCAACCTCGATGAGCATCCCGATTTCGCCGGACGCTTCTCGACGAGCGAAGCGATCGCCGAGCACATCGGCACCAGTCTGTCCGTTTCCCTCGCTGATCGTCCCGACATCGGGATCTCGGTCCACCTTCGCGAGAACCCTCGAGCCGCGGTGTCCTACACTGTTGTGAATCGGCCGTGAACTTCACCCTCATCGAACCCGACCTCGGGCGCATCAGCGGGGGACTGCGCTTCAACGCCGAGCTCTGTGCCGCATCAGGAGGCAGACTCGAACGCATCGTCGCTCCCGGCGCCTGGCCCGAACCCTCGGACGACGACGTGCGCAGGCTGCGCCAGCTGGTTGCCGAGTGCCAATCGGGTTCAAACGATGAGCCGAATGCGCAGAGCCGCCCGGTTCTCATCGACGGGCTCATCGGGTGCAGTCTGTCCACGTCACTGCCGGGCCCGATCGTGATGCTCCAGCATTCGCTTGCACAGACACCCGCGTCCGAGCACCGTGAAGGCCAGCACCTGCGAGCCGCATCCGCAGTGGTGACTCCGAGTGCCTTCGCCGCCGCTGAGGTGACCCGGAGATATGGCATCACCGCCGAGGTGGCCCAGCCCGGAACGCACAGACGTCCCCTGACCCAGCCCGACCTGTCTCCATCTCCATCTCTGTCAATATCTCTGTCCGCAGTCGGAGCAGCAGGCAGCGGTGACTCCAGTGGCCAGCGTACGGCTCACTTCATCTGCCTTGGTGCGATGGAGGACAACAAGAACCAGCTGTTTCTCAGCTGCGTGCTCCAGGAACTGCGACGGCGGGGTGTCACCGGCTGGCGCTGCACCTTGGCCGGCCCCATCACCGACACCGTTTACGCACAGGACGTTGATGATGCGCTGGAGGGCCTGGCATCCGTCGAGCGTGTGGGCGAGCTCGACAAGGACGCTGTCGACGACCTCTACCGCCACGCGGACCTGCTTCTCCTGCCTTCGAAGGCAGAGAGCTTCGGAATGGTCGTGCGAGAAGCCGCGGCCGCGGCTATTCCCTCGTTCGTCACCGCGGGCACCGGGGCAGAAGAAGCACTTGGCGCCGGTCGTGGCCTGGCACTCGACGTCTCAACGTGGGCAGACTCGCTGGAACGGTGGTTGGGCGACGAGGCTGACCGAGCCGAGCTCGCTGCAAAAGCTCTTGCCGCCCGTGAGTCTGCGATGCACGAGTGGGCTGACACGGCGCGCACCGTGCTTGCCGTCCTGGATGGTGTGGAGCGAGTGTTATGACTGCAGCCGAGCCGGGGTGGCTGGACCTGAGGGTGCCCGTTGACGATGCCGCCAGAGAGTATGCGTTCCCGCTCCTCGACGAGGCGGCCAGTGCGCTGTCGAACCGCTCGCTCACAGCCGGCACAGAACGACCGCTCATAGCCATCGACATCGGAGCAGGGACCGGTAACTCCATGCGGTGGTTCGATGCCCATCTCACCCAGCGGCTGTGCGGACGTCGTGTGCAGTGGGTTCTCGTCGATGCCGATGAAGCCGCACTCGAGATCGCTGCTGACAGATTCGACATCCCCGTGCGCACTGTGGCGGCCCCGATCTCCTCCCTGCCGGACATCGCAGCCGAGGCGCTGGCTGAGGTGTTTTTGAAGGCACCCACTGTGTCGCCGCATCCATGCGATCTCCTCATCACCGGCAGCGCTCTGCTCGATGTGCTCACTCGTGATGACATGGCGGCCATCGTCGACACTCTGCAGCGCTTCTCCGGAATCGGAATCTTCCTGCTCAGCATCTCGGGTCAGTGGCATCTCAGCCCGCCCCATCCAGACGACAGCGTCATCGACGAGGCGTTCGCTCGCCACCAGCGACGCGAATCACGGCTTGGCACACAGTCAGCGCCGGCGCTGGAGGCCGAGGCAGGCGGTACCGGTGCACGAGTGGAAACCTCCGCCAGTCCCTGGCATCTCGAAGCACCACGAGACTCGGACTTCCTCACGCGATTCCTCACCGAACGCGTCGATGCCGCCATTGAGGAAGACCCCGGTCTGCGAGAGGTGGGTCGAACGTGGCTGCAGGAACGGCTGAAGCAGATCGAGTCGCGGTCGGACAGTCAGGCAGGTCGGCCGGACGGTCAGGCTGCTGGGCTCAGCGTCGTCGTCGACCACACTGATCTGCTCATCGACGCTGCAGGCAACCGTGGCCGAACTGCCGACCAGCATGCTCAGACGTCCGGCGAGCCGAAGCAATGACAACGATGAGCTCGATGTGGGTGCGGCGGGTACTCATGCTGCTCATCACCGTCATCCTGCTTGCTCTCACCGTGCGCATCGTCGGAGTCCAGGCCCTGCTCGACGGCGGACGCGTGGTCACCCCTTTGACGGTTCTCGCATCGCTGGGTCTCGGCCTTCTCGCCACGGTGGCACAGTCCATGCGATTCTCCCTGCTGCTCAAGCAGTCCGGAACACATGTGACTCGACGCCGAGCCCTCGCCGACTGCTATTCGGCCAGTCTGCTCAACATGATCATGCCTGGCGGGTTGGGCGGAGACCTGGCGCGCGTCGCCGCCTATCGCGATACCGGCGAGCGTCGGTGGTTGTCCCCGCTCAGCATCGTCGGTGCCGAACGGCTCAGTGCCACCACCCTGCTCTTCGCCACGGCCACGTTCACTCTCATCCCGGTGGCCCCACACTTCGCGTGGATTGCCGCAGCGGTCGCCGCAATGACCGGAGTCCTCTCCATCCTGGGCATGCAGGGGATGAGCGCGTCGACGATAGGGCTCGTGTGGCTGACGGCAGCGGTGACCATCGGATCGTTCCTTGGGCTCTACCTCATCGCGATGCTCGCGCTCAGTGGCCCGGTCATTCCGGCGCTCGCCGTCGTCGGCCTCGCAGCGATGAGCATTCCCCTGGGAGTCGGTGGCTGGGGAGTGCGCGAAATCAGCGTGAGCATTCTGGCCGGCAGCCTCGCAAGCTCCGTCGAATGGGCGGTCACCTCATCGACCGGCTACGGCCTCCTGGCTGTGATCTCAACTCTGCCAGGCGCGATCACCCTTGTTGCTAGGCTGTGGGGCCGCCGCCACGACAGCGGTGAGAGTCCTGCGCTGAGGCACCGTTCGCCAGCTCGCTGAGCAGGTATTCAGTGCACATATCCTCCCCGAACTGGTAGCGCCGGAATGGCCGACGCAGCGCCTGCGCCATGACCGGAGTTCCCTCGAAGCGGATCCCCGGGATTCCATTGCCGATGAACACAGGTGCCGAGGTGAGGAACAGTCGGTCGAGCACGCCGGCGGCAAGGAACGACGACACGGTCCGTCCGCCGCCCTCAACGAGGATCGACCCGGCGACATGCTCACGGATGAGCGAGACGATGAGTGCTGGAGAGATCTCGTCATCCTCAGCCACAGGGAGCCGAACCATACGGACGTGGTCGCCGACGTCCGAACCGGGGGCAACCTCGGCGCCGATGAGCCACAGCGTCGGTGCCTCCGGCGAGGTGAGGACGGTTGCTGTGGCCGGGACCCGACCATGCGGGTCGAGGACGACGCGGACAGGATTCTTCCCGGGCACGGCGCGCACGGTCAGCTGGGGATCATCGGCGATGACCGTGCCGCATCCGACCAGAACGGCACCGACGGAGGCCCGGATCCGATGGAGGTGTGCACGGTCGATCTGCCCGGAGACGAATTGGGCGTCACCATCGGATGTCGCGATGAAACCGTCCTCACTCTGCGCCAATTGCGCAACGACTTCATCACCGTCGGCGATCGTGTCGTAGACCTCGAGAGCGTTGTCAGTACTCGTCTCCGCTGAGCCGGCGTGCGGGTGATCGGTTGAGCCGGCGTGCGGGTGATCGGGAGGGACGATGTGGTTCATGAACCGACGTTTGGTCTCAAGATAGGCGGAGTTCTCCGGCCTGTCGGGCACCTGGAGGCCACGACGATCGGTCACCGTGATTCCCAGGTCCTCGAGCGCGGTGATCTTGCTCGGATTCGAGGACAGCAGGGTGATCTGCGGGCAGTCGAGTTCCTGGAGGATCGCCGCTGCGGCAGTGTAGTCCCGGGCATCGTCGGGCAGGTCGAGTGCACGGTTGGCGGCGACGGTGTCGAGGCCATCATCCTGGAGGGCATAGGCGCGCAGTTTGTTCTCCAGCCCGATGCCGCGACCTTCGTGCCCGCGCAGATAGATGAGGAGGCCGTCACCGGCGTCGGCGATGGCCGCCAGAGCGGCCGACAACTGGTCTCCGCAGTCGCAGCGATGTGAGCCCAGAGCGTCGCCGGTGAGGCATTCGCTGTGGACTCGCACGAAGGGAGCATCGACCATCGCCGGGTTGCCGAGCGACATCACCGCGTGGGTCATCCCATCAAAGGTGAACGAGCGAAGCGTGAAGACTCCATGGGCGGTGGGCAGCCTGCTCGGCGGTCCACTGCTCAGTCCGATCGGGTCCGTGCTTCGTTGCCAGGCGGTCATTATCCAAGTGTACGGTCAGGCGGGTCTGTGCGAGGAAGGCTGGGGTCCTTCTCGAGGTCAATGGGCATGTGCCGGTGTCGGAATTCCGGCGTGCTGCTCGAGCCAGAGGAGGTCTCGTCCGAAGGAATAGACAAGGGAGACGAGGGCGATCACGGCGCACGTGAAGCCGAACCACGGATTCGCCAGCGCCACGGGGGACCCGGCAGCGAGCAGGAGAATGCCTTGGCTCGCCGCGATCGTCTTGCGCCGGAGAGACGGCGGCAGCTGCTGTCTCCAAGCAGGTCGCAGAAAGAGTGCTGCGCGGAAGAGGTAGTAGAAGATGCCCGGCAGAATCACCCACCATCCCCAGACCGGGATGAGCGCGACGGAGAGGATGAGGACGATGAGTGCATCGACGGATTCGTCGAAGCCCGCCCCTGCCGATGTGGGTGTGGTCCGGCGTGCCACATACCCATCGCCTGCGTCGAGGATGAGTGCCGCTGCGCCTACCGCAATGGCGGGCCACGAGAAGCCCACCGAGTCGAGGACGAGGGCGGTGAAGATCAAGAAGAGCCCGAGGCGAAGCGTCGTGATGTCATCGGCGGGCTGCCAGTTCTCCTCACGGAAGAGACTCCGTCCGCCACCGATGCCGACGAGGACGAGCATGAGAGGAATCGTCGACCACTGCGGCTGGAAGGCAAAGGAGATCACGATCGCAGCAGTGAGCAAGGACAATGGAGTGAGGAGACGGAGTCCAGATGCTGGTCGGGGAGTGCGCATGCATCCGTTCTATCAGACAGCCATCTGCCCCGCAGATTTCAACGGCGATACCAGCGATCCACGTTGGTGTGAAGGAATAGGATGCGAAGACATCCTTCTGCCGATCGAATCGAGGCCGCCCACGTGACTGTGACACCCCAGATCAGCGACCAGCTCAAGACCTGGAGACGAGACTTCCACACGTTCGCCGAAACAGGATGGACGGAGTTCCGGACCACCTCGGCGATTATCTCCGTCCTTCGTGACCTGGGGTGGGACACGGTGTACGGACCGAAGCTCCATGCCGCAGGATCCCGGTTGGGGGTGCCCAGCGCCGAGGTGCTCGCCGCCGAGCGGAAACGCGCCGTTGACCAGGGTGCGGATCCTGGTCTCGTCGAGGCGATGGGGGACGGGTTCACCGGTGTCCTCGGCGTGCTGGAGTCCGGGCGGCCCGGACCGGTCGTGTGCTTTCGCTTCGACATCGACTCGAACGACCTGGTCGAGTGCTCCGAGGCTTCGCACCGGCCCTTCGCCGAGGGGTTCGCCTCGATCAACGCTGGCGCCATGCATGGGTGCGGCCACGATGGTCACGCAGCGATCGGCCTCGGGTTGGCCACGACCTTGGCAGAGCGCCGGGACGAGCTGACCGGCACCGTGAAGATCATCTTCCAACCCGCCGAGGAGGGGGTGCGCGGGGCACACTCGATCGTTGCCGCGGGATGGTTCGATGATGTGGACCTGTTCGTCGCCACACACCTGATGGCCGACGGCGAGAGAGGCGCGATCGTCACCGGCGCCGACGGATACCTCGCGAGCACGAAGTTCGACGTCACGTTCACCGGGCTCGGTTCGCACGCTGGCGGGGACCCGGAGAAGGGGAAGAACGCGCTGCTGGCGGCCGCATCGGCGGCACTGAACCTGCACGCGATCCCACGGCATTCCGAAGGTGCGAGCCGCATCAACGTGGGCACATTCCAGGCCGGCGAAGGACGCAACGTCGTGCCGCGTACCGCCACGATCAGGGTCGAGACGCGGGGCTTGAACAGCGAGATCAACGACTTCATGTTTGCCCGGGCCCAGGACATCGTCGCCGGGGCAGCACGCATGTACGACCTCGATCATGAGCTCACGGTCGAGGGCAGAGCAGACAGGGAGGACCCGAGCCCCGAACTCCTGCCATACATCCGGGACAGCTTCTCGGGGGTACAGGGAGTCTCGACGATCAGCGACACGAGTGGTATCGGCGGATCCGAGGACGCGACGGCGATGATGAAGCGGGTCAAGGAGTGCGGGGGGCTGGCGACCTACGTCCAGATCGGCATGGCCACCTCCTGGGGCCACCACACCGAGCGCTTCGACGTCGACGAGGACATGCTCGCCGTTGGGGTCGAGGCGGAGACGAAGGTTGCGCTGGGAGCGGGGGAGTTCCTGGCCGGGCTGGGGCGATAGGTCTGAGGGGCGTTGTGCTGGGCTTTGTGCGCTCGGCGAGGGCTGTGTAGGTGGTCCATCATGCGTCCTATAAACTGCAAGTGATGTCTAGGATCACATGCTCGGACCTGAGCTCGAAGGTCGTCACCGCTGAACAGGCGGCTGTCCATATCAGCCACGGCGATCGCGTCGCCATGAGCGGATTCACCGGCTCCGGTTACCCGAAGGCCGTGCCTGGTGCGCTTGCCTCCCAAGCTCGGACTGAGCACGAAGACGGTCGTGACTTCGCCATCGAACTCTGGACCGGAGCCTCGACGGCCCCGGAGCTCGACGGTGCCCTCGCCGAGGCGGACGCCGTGAGCAAACGTCTGCCCTTCCAATCCGATCCGGCGATGCGGAAGGCGATCAACGACGGCTCGACCGAATACGTCGACACCCACCTCAGCCACTCCGCCCAGCAGGCGTGGTTCGGCTTCTACGGCAACCTCGACGTGGCCGTCGTCGAGGTCGCTGCGATCCTGCCCAACGGTCTGCTGGTCCCCGGCAGCTCGGTCGGCAACTCGAAGACCTGGCTCGACCTGGCCGACAAGGTCATCCTCGAGGTCAACTCCTGGCATCCGCGCGCCTACGAAGGCTTCCACGACGTCTACTACGGCACCCGTCGACCACCCGAGAGACTGCCGATCCAACTCCTCGAACCCATGCAGCGCATCGGCGACCCGTACCTGCGCGTGGATCCGGCCAAGATCGTTGCCATCGTGGAGACGAACGCGCCCGATCGCAACCTGCCGTTCAAACCCGCCGATGAGGACTCGACGGCCATTGCCTCCCACCTCGTCGACTTCCTGCGCCACGAGATCCGCGCCGACCGACTCCCGCCCGAACTGCTGCCGCTGCAGTCAGGCGTCGGCAACGTCGCCAACGCCGTCATGGGCAACCTGGCCGAGAGCGAATTCGAAGGACTGACCGCCTACACCGAGGTCATTCAGGACGGAATGCTCGACCTCATCGACAACGGCAAACTCGCCTCGGTCTCGGCCACCGCCTTCTCACTGTCTGCCGAGCGCGCCGCCGACTTCAACGAGAACATCGAGTCCTACAAGGGACGGATCCTGCTGCGCACGCAGGAGATGTCGAACCATCCGGAAGCCATCCGCCGCCTCGGCGTCATCGCGATCAACGGGATGGTCGAAGCAGACATCTACGGCAATGTGAATTCCACCCACGTCATGGGCTCGTCGATCATCAACGGCATCGGCGGATCCGGTGACTTCGCCCGCAACGCCTACCTCAACTTCTTCGTCTCGAACTCTCTGGCCAAGGACGGAGCGATCTCCTCGGTCGTGCCCTTCGCCAGCCACATCGACCACACCGAACACGACACCCAGATCCTCGTCACCGAACAGGGACTGGCCGATCTGCGCGGACTCTCACCGGTGGCACGAGCGCGCACAATCATCGCCAACTGCGCGCACCCGGACTATCGGGACCGCCTCGGCGACTATCTGGATCGGGCGATCGCGGCCAACCCGCATGGACGCCACACCCCGCACCTGCTGGGGGAGGCCCTGTCCTGGCACGGGAATTTTCAGGCCACCGGGCGGATGTGACGATACCGAGCTTGCGAGGCGCACCGGCACCGGCACCGGTATCTGCACCGGCGAAGTCGTAGCTGCCAGAGGTGATTCAGCCTTCGTCGATCCCACACCACTCGGCGATGAAGAGCGCCATCGACTTCGTGCACTTGCGCACGGATTCGATGTTCACGCGTCCGTCGAAAGCATGGATATTCTCAGAGACGGGACCATAGACCAGGGTGGGCATGTTGCCGTAGTTGACGAAGACCCGACCATCCAGATAGCCCGGAGTGGTGAAACTGGTGAGCTGCGCACCGAATGCCTCTCGGTGTGTGCGTTCGAGCAATCTCTCCGCATCGCTGCCCGGTTCGAGGACGTAGCCTTCGGCGTAGAAGCCATTCGGGGTGAGCTCGATCTCGAATGACGGTGCCGACGACGAGCCCTGGCTCGCCGATCCGCCGCGCCCCACCTCGGCGAGGGCCTCGACAATCTCCTCCCACGCTTCGTCGGCACTGGTGCCGGGATAGGTGGCGACTCGGACCTGGAGTTCGCACCATGCGGGGACGCTGGAGGGCCAGTCGCCGCCTTCGATTCCGCCGAAGTTGAAGTTGATGGGGTAGTCGAGATCCTCGAAATAGGGATGCTCTCCCTTCCTCTCGTTCCACGATTCTTCCACGGTGCGCAGTGCGCGCATCACCTCGTAGGCAGCATCGATGGCGTTGAAGCCATTGGCCATCTCCCGTGAATGCGTCAGGTTGCCCGTCACGCGGGCTGTGAACCACAAGACGCCGACATTGGCACGCACGAGGGCATCCTCCTCGGGCTCCGAGATGATGACGGCGTCTGCAGTGTATCCGCGCAGCAGTGCGGCCAAGGACCCGTTTCCGGTGCATTCTTCCTCGACGACGGACTGAAGGTGGACACGACCGGTGAGGTCGAATCCAGCCTGGCGGATGGCGTCGAACGCGAACAGATTGGCGATCAGCCCGGCCTTCATGTCACCGGCACCGCGGCCGTACATCCAGCCATCGCGCACCTCGGCGTCCCAGGGTGAGCGCGACCATTTGTCCTCCGGACCCTGCGGCACGACATCGATGTGGCCGTTGAGGATCAGGGACCTCCCGTCGTCTTGGGCGGGCTGGTATGTGCCGACGATATTGGTCATCCCCGTGTAGTCGACTGTGGAAGGACCGAAGCCAGGGTGCGCCTTCAGTTCGGGGGAGTCGATGGTCCACCGGTCGATGCCGAGGTCGAGATTCTGCAGGTGGGACTCGATGAGATCCTGTGCGGGTTCTTCATGTTCACGTCTGGAGGGCGAGTTCACCAGCTCAGCGGTCGCGGCTAGCTGGTTATCGAACCCGGCGTCGACTGCCGCAAGTATTCGCTGTATCGCTGCGTCCGTGATCATGTCGTCTCCTCTGCCGAGCTCACCTGTGAGTCGGGGACTGGCCCCGGCCAATTTGTCGCACCCGGCTCATCGGTCTGAGGCTATGTCTCAGTTCATGTCTCAGTTCTTGTCTCAGTCGACAGCACACCACTCGTCGGTGGCCGCATGCGGCCAGCACGGTCGACCCTCACACCGTCAGCACGGTCGACCCTCACACCGTCAGCACGGTCGGCACCGCTGCGACCACCCAAGCCAGTCCGGGACCGATGAGGGACATAAGGCCGGCGTAGCCGATCATCTGCTTGTAGTAACGGTCACGGATCGTCGAGTGCACATTGGCCAGCAGCATCGCACCGTTGGTTGAGAACGGGCTGATGTCGACGATCGTCGCCGCTATCGCCAATGCTGCGACGAATCCGCCCACATGCACGTCCCCTGACTCGAGGAAGGGGACGGCCAAGGCGATAACGACGCCGATGATCGCCAGCGATGAGGCCAGCGCAGAGATGAGCCCCGACATGTAGAAGAGCAGAAGGGCGGCCAGCAGTGGAACGCCGATCGCCGAAATCCCCGCCGAGACCCATTTGACGGTGCCAGCGGCCTGGAGGACGGAGATGTAGGTGAGGACACCGGTGATGAGAATGACGACCGACCACGAGACCTTGGTCATCGCAGCCTTACCCGCGGCCGGGCTGATGAAGGTGAGAGCGACCGCGATTGTGATCGTTACGATGCCGACGTCCCAGCCGAAGATCAGCACCGACAGCGCCATAGCGATGAGTCCGATCAGGGTCGGCACCTGGCTCCGGGTCAACCGGGTGATGCTTGTACAGGTGATGTTTGTAGCGGCTACGGAACTCCCGGTCTCGGAGCTCTCGATTCCACGGGACAGGGCATCGTCTGGCTCGGCGCGCAATCCAGGTCGACGATGGAGGGCGAAGTAGACGACGAGAGCGAAGACCACGTTGAAGATCAGCGGTGCCAAGAACAGTGACACCGGGGTCGGAGTCAGACCGTTCTTAGCGAGGTAGTCGTTGATGAAGATGCCGTAGACGCTGATGGGGGAGAAGGCTCCAGCCAATGCGCCGTGGACGACGAGGAGGCCGACCATGAACTGGTTGATCCGGTGCTTACGCGCGAACGACAATGCCAACGGCGCGATGATGGCCACGGCGAAGAGCGCACCCAGCGAGATGAGGATCGCGGTGAGCGTGAAGAAGATCCACGGCATGAGAGCTGTTCGACCGCCGACGAGCCTGACGCACCAACTGACGATGACCTCAATGACTCCGTTGTTCTGGGCGAAGCCGAACAGATAGGTCAGACCCACAAGTGTAAGGAACAGGTCGACGGGAAAGCCGGCGAGAAACTCTTCTGGGGCCTGGTGGAGGACGAGCCCGCTGACTCCTGCCGCCGCAACGAAGCCCAGCAGGCCCATGTTGATGTCACGCCAGGTGCCGATGACGAACATCAGCCCGAGGACGATTTGTAGATGAAACCGCACACCACGTGCCCTTCAACTTCAGCAGAATCTCATTTGCTGACAGCGCTATCTCGCAATGCAGGCGATGGTATGGCCGGTGAGTGAGTCGCTCTTGGCAGAGGTGAGGCCGGGTGCCTTTATCGGGGCACTGACCCTTATGTGGGCCGTGGGTTGTGGGGTGTCATGACAACGCACTCGAGTCAGTGCCGCCTGAGAGTATTGAATAACGAAAGGACCTGAGAGCAGCTAAGGCATTTGAAAAGAGTCACAAGTAAATCGAAGTCAAGTATGTACAAATGTCATTCGAATAATATAAACTGTAGATAACATCTGATTCAGTCAATGCTCTACTCACTCTTCCCGACAAAGATGTACGAGGCAGGTGACACACGATGAAAAGCACATCCGAAATCCACAACGACCAACGCCGCGAAGAAACGGGAAAGCCCGGCTCCGCTGGCAAAGACGCCGGCGCAAGTGCAGATGAAAGTGCGTCGCCTCGGTACAGCGTTCGCTACGAATCCAGTGTCACCCGTCTCGGCAGTGCATCTGCTGAGTGCGACCAAGCGCAGCTGAAGGTATTCGAACTCGGCGCTGGAGTCATCCTCGAGCAGGTCATCCAGCACCACGGAACCGATGTTCCTGATGGAGACGACCCGTACACGTTCGCCACGATTGCCGGCTCAGTCGAACGATGTCGAGAATCCTCAGGAGAGGAACGGGTCAGAGAGGCCGCGGAACGTGTGACCGTCAGCGATATTGCTTGGAATTCGGGACCGCTGGACGAATTCGATTTCGACCAGCCCTGCACCGATCTCGTAGTCGTCGTCGACACACCGACGACAGTGATGCACTATGACGCCGAATTTGCGCAGAACGTTCGTACGCCGGAGGTTGAACCTGAACCCGAAACCGTTGAACCTCCGGACTTCCCTGGCTTCGACCCTGAAACCGACTTCTCACGTTGGATCCACGACAATGTGTTCACCGAGGACCTCGTTGAGATCTCCGCAATTTTTGGAACCTCCACGCCCCGCACATACCGGCGCCTTACCTCGGCGATGACGGTGATACACGGTCTCCCACTATTCGCCGACCGCGTCCGCGACGGAGAATTCACCCAGGCCCACGTTGATGCCGCCGCCGACCTGTGCCAAACGGTTGCCATGCGTTTCCTGCCCCGACTGGACGAGCATCTCTCCGTCAGAAGAGCCGACGTGACGAGCGAGTACTTCCGAACCGCACTGCGTAAGAAGATTCAACTCCTCGAACCGGCAGAAGACCGGGCGGAGGCAGCCGCTCGTCGTCGTCGAGTAGATGTCGACACGTTCAAGGATGGAACCGCGTGCATGACGCTGACAGGTCCGGCGGCTGAGGTCCATGCCAGTTTTCAGCGCATCCAAGCCATGGCGCGAGCGATTCACGCAGGACAGACCAACACTTTCAATCTGGCGCCCGGTGTTGAAGTCGTCGACGAGCGCACCATCAGCAATCTCATGTTTGACATTGCAACCCGCCCACAGCCGAAGTTGAACATCAAGGTCAAGCGGATCGAACCGGTGACCGGAATCCAAAACACCTCCGAGTTCTCGCTTCTTGACGACAACGGGAATCCACTGTTCGACTTCGATGATCAAGGTGTCAGCGGGCTAACCGACTGTGCGAAAGGTACTGCAGGGTCAGCCTCGAGCAGCACGGCCTTTTCACCCGGCTCGCCACGGCAAGAAGAAATCGCCGAATATGATGTCACGGTTGGCATGCCCACCGACCAGTGGTGGATATCAAACCAAGCGGCCGTCGTGGTCACGGTTCCCTTCCTGACACTGGCCGGCGAATCCGAACTTCCGGGAACTCTGGCGGACGGTTCGCCGGTGCCAGCAGAGACCGCACGACGTATCGGGGCCCGTTCGAAAACGCTGACAAGAATACTGACAGATCCGGCAACTGGCACGCCCATTGACGCAAAGGCCACCACCTATCGGATTCCAAACGATGTTCGGAAAACACTGATTGCAAAATGGGCGATCTGCACAGTACCGGGGTGCAGTCGACCAGCAGAGAAGTCAGAGATCGACCACATCATTCCCTTCGACCATGGACACACTGACCAGGGCGGGCTGACTCGATTCAGTAACTTGCATCCTTTGTGCAAAAAGCACCATGCGGTGAAGACTGCCCGAAATTACTCAGTGCGTATGCCAAAGTCTGGTCTGGTCGAATACGAGTTCTCTCATGGTGTGACGGCCACGGTCGCGGCTCCCGATCAGCCCGTCGACGCCGCTCAAGCGCTCGAGTTCTACGCACTCACTGAGGTCAGTCCTAGAAAGTGGCGGTTTCCGAAGGACAAAGTTCCTCCACCGCCGTACGTTTTGGAACTTATGCCAGGTGAGACAGCTATTCGAAAACGTGACGAAGCGAGGCGGCGCGAATGGGAACGTGCTGACCAGCAGCGGCGCCTGCAGGAGAGCTATGACCTGGCGAGGGTCAAGCGCCGACAACTGATGATCGATCGAATGTTGGATTGGGAAAACGCAGCATTCCAACGCTGCCTGCCGCAGGGGCCGAACCCTGTGACAATGAAACGACTACCGCGGGGTCGTCGCAGAATCCATCCCTACTACAGAACGAAGAAGTCAGCCGATAACCGGACTTCGAAGATCGAGTACGTTCTCATCAACAAGGCCTGGCGATCCGCACGCGTTCAATGGGAACACGATCTCGCGAATGATCCGCCACCGTTCTGAACCACAGCAGAACTGTGCCAGCCAGGTGCAGACGCGAGGCTACTGAGCAGACCGGATCCGGCCAGACCAGACCAGACCAGACCAGACCAGACCAGACCGGACCAGACCAGACCGGACCAGACCAGGCCAGACCGGACCAGACCAGACCAGACCAGACCAGACCAGACCATCATGAGGACATATCAGTGGTGATCTTCGGGCGTGAGCGGGCCGGTAACCTTCAGCTGATGCTGGATCCCTCGGTCAAGCCAGACCTCTCGACAAGGACAGCGATGCGGACTCGGTTGCTGGCATCGAATTTGACGTTCACTCGGTTGAGATGAGTCTTCACGGTGGCCTCGCTGGAATAGGTTGCCTCGGCGATCTCCCGATTCGACAACCCCTGTGCGACGAGGACGGCGATCTCACGTTCTTTCGCTGTCAGTGTGGAGATGAGCTCGGCAGCTTCGCGTTTGGTCCGATTGTCTTGTTTGGACGTGATGGCTCTGATGATTCTCAACGTGGCCTGTGGTGCCAGAATCGACTCGCCGGAGTGAACCTTCCTGATGGCCTCGGCGAGCTCCGCAGGACCGATGTCCTTGAGGAGGAAGCCACTGGCGCCCGCTTCAAGAGCGCCGAAGAGATAGTCATCAGAATCGAAACTGGTGAGAGCAATGACCTTGGGCGGTCGCACACTGTTGGTCAACCGTTGTGTCGCCTCGATGCCGCCGATTCCCGGCATCCGCACATCCATGAGCACGATGTCCGGGAAATGCAGCGAGGCTTGCTCCAGCGCCCCTTCACCATTGACAGCGGTTCCGACCGTGTCAATGTCGTCAGCGACCTGAAGTATGGCCTTGAGACCAGTCAGCACCATCGAGTCATTGTCGACGAGGAGGACACGAATGCTGGGAGAAGTCTGAGCCATGAAAACAGACTACAGGAGGCCTAGGACACGGGAGTGGTGGAACTGTGCGGGCACCGCATCGGCAGAGAAGAGTTACCACGAACGGACGCCGTCTGGCAGGTGAGAAGCCTCAGCGCTGAGGCTGGCGTTCGAACGGTGGGAAGGACACGTCCACGACGAAAAAACTCTCACGAGGACCGATATCGACCGTGCCCGAGAGCATGTGCGCCCTCTCACGAATCCCCTCAAGCCCGGCTCCCGAACCGCTCGTCGACAAGACTGAGTCTGAATCTCGGTTCGTCGTGGCCGTCGGCAGTGAGTTCGAGACGACGATGCGTGCTCCTTGATTCGCTGAAACGCTCAGGTTCAGATCCACAGGTGCGTCCGGGGAGTGCTTCAACGCGTTCGTCAGCGACTCCTGCACAATGCGATAGACCGCACGGTCAAGCACCGTGGGAGCACTCTCAACGTCCTGCAAGATGATTGACGGACGAATCTGGGTGCCGGTTGCCTGTACCGAAGCGATGAGCTGCGGAATGGAATCCATGGACGCCAGGCTCGGCGGGGTCGATGTCGGTCCCAGTTGGCTGTGCTCACTCAAGGTTCCTTCACGCACACCACCGACGAGGTGGCGCAGATCTTCCAGCGAGGCACGTGCTTCTCGCCGCAGCGCGGAGGCGACAGTTGCCACCTCGGCGTCGTCCTGGGTTCCGACTTCCAGGGCGCTGGAGTGCAGGGAGATGACGGACAAGCGGTGGGAGAGGGTGTCGTGAAGCTCCCGGGCCAGGCGATTGCGCTCGGACTGACGAGCGAGTTCCGAGGTCAGCGATTCGCTGCGTTCGGCCTCACGCTGGGCGATCGTCTCGACTGCCCTCATTCTGCGAGTCCGACGCAGCAGCAGCCCGAACCCGATGCTCACGCCGAGTCCAACGACACCAACGATGATCGTCATCAGGTTCATGGCCAGCAGAGAGTCCGTAGACGGGGCAGAAGCCTCGGCGTCGGTGATCACCGCTGGATCTCCCACAATCATGATCCCGAATGGGTTGAGCTCGGGCGGCAGGAGGCAGTGGCGTATCACTCCGGCGGCGATGAGCGCCGACCCGATGACGGAGGTGACGAGCATCCGCACTCGGGGCCCACGAACGACGACATGGAACATGCCGATGAGGAGCAGAAGACCATCGCCCCAGCCCGCCGCGAGGAGCGCACCGACGATGAACGGGACGAGAGGCCACCGACGACGCAAGAAGACGCTGAGCCAGACGAGACTCAGCAGTAAGACTACGACGATTCCCGTGTTCGTGAGCTCACCGTTGCTGCCGTAGGCCCACGGGTTCGCCTGCAGCGCCATCGCTGAAATGACCAAGCCCGTCACATAGGCGGCAACGCCGACGAGGATGCTCACCGCCAGCTGGACTCCGTGCCCGAGGTGCCGTTTGCGGTCGGGACGCGAGGCGACAGGGGGACGCGAGGCAACAGGGGGAGGTGAGGCCACATGACCATCTGCACGGGCAGCCGCCGGAGCCGACTGCCGGGGGTTCTGGGACGTGGTGTGAGGTGCTGTGGGAGCAGCAGGCATTGGTGGCTGGGCCGGCCTCGGTGGGACGGGGGAGCCATGATGCGGCGGTGGAAGCGGATGTCCTGTCACAACAGGAATCGTAACCGCACGGACTGACACCAGAGGTCAACCATCAGGATACCGTCGCCTGGCCGATCGATGATCGAGGTCGATCCGATCGGTTGATGTTCGTTCTTCGCCGAGGCGAAATGCTGAAGGGGTATCAACGCGAACCTCGCTATTTCCCTTGCGCCCGCCATTTCGAACCGCCTCGCAGCGGAGTGCGGCGCTCATCTTCAAAGGAGCATGATGTCCACTCATAACGATCCTCACGTGCAACCCGGTGCCCAGCCTCAAACACAGCCCGGTGCCCAGCCCCAAACACAGCCTGATACCCATGCGCAAGGCCCCACCTATCGCGTGCCCGGCCCGCAGATGACTGATCCGCAGGCGTCGGGGTACCCAGGTGCTGCCTATCCGGGCACCGGCACAGCAGGACCCGGTGGGTACGGTCCAGGCGCGAATGGTCCCGGCAATTCGGGACAGAAGCCGCCGAAACGGAAGAAGCCGCTGCTCAAGCGCTGGTGGTTCTGGATCGTTCTCATTCTGGTCGTCGTCGTCATCGGCAGTGCCATCTCCGGCGGGGGAGACGATGCGACAGAGAACACCGAATCATCCGCTGCCGTCGCCGAGGATGAGGAAGCAGGCGGGGACAAGGCGAAGGAAGAACCAGCCGCAGGCGAGCCAGCTGCAGAGGACGCTGCCGCCAGCTATGGCATCGGCGATGCGGTGGCTGCCGACGATTGGGAAGTCACCGTCAACTCCGTCAAGGACGGTATCTCCTCTGTCGGTGACGAGTTCATGGGAACAGAAGCTCAGGGACAGTTCGTCGTCGTCGACCTGTCCGTGAAGAACACGGCTTCAGCACCGGACTTCTTCTGGGAAGACAACATCAAGCTCGGCGACGAATCCGGGAACACCTATTCCGCGGATTCGGAAGCCGGACTCTATGCGGCAGAGGATTCCATCCTCTTCGCCGAAGAGATCAACCCGGGCAACACAGCCAAGGGAGTGCTCGTCTTCGACGTCCCCGCCGATGTCTCACCGGACAAACTCACATTCGAAGGCGGACTCTTCTCCGACCCGATCGAGATCTCACTCGGCTGAGCGACGTGATCGGATCAGGCTGAACACGATCGGATCAGGTTGAACAGCTGGCAGAAGCCAGAGACCACCTCGGCGGTCTCTGGCTTCTGCTTTCCCATTTTCCGATTCGCAGCGGTGCAGGCTCGGAACTCTCACCGGACGCATAGCCGTGTTTGCTAATGTCACACTGACGTAGTGTGCCAAGTGATTCGATCTTTCAGGTCGGCTCAAGGCCGCAGAAGGAGAACCGGAATTCGTGCTGTTCAGCAAGCTGTTCGACAGATTTCTGCCACCAGACCGCAGATTCAATCCTGAGGCCCTGGCCTGGGTGGCGGTGATCTTCACTGCCATCGTAATGCTCGCCGTCGAATCCTCGATCGCGGTGGGAGTCCATGAAGTTCCCGTTGCCCTGGCGTTCATCGTAACCGTGATCCACGCGGGGTCGATGCCGCTGTCGATGTTGCGTCCACTCTTCGGTGCGATCGTCTCCGTTATCGCCTGCGGTGTCCTGCCGCTGCTCGGCCCGTATCTTTCAGGTGCACCTTGGCCGTGGATGGTGCCGATGATGATCACTCAAACCCTCATCATCCTCATCGTCGGACTTCGTGCCCACTGGGGTGTGGCTTTAGCCGCGTTGTTGGCGAGCATCGCGATCTCTGCGGCCGCGGCCGTCTTCGGGCACATTCAGTACCCCGAAAGCAGGTCGGATTCCGCGATCGTCAACATCGTCGTCTTCTCCTGTATCGCCGGTGGCTTCTATGTGGCTGCAGTCATCGTCCAGCAGTGGCATCTGATCCGATCGCAGCTGCTGCAAGAACAGGAGAACACTGCAGAGGAACATTCGAAGCGCGTCGTCGTCGAGGAGAAGACGCGGATTGCCCGTGAACTGCACGACATCGTCGCCCACAGCATGTCGATCATCAATATCCAGGCCTCGAGCGCACCGTTCCGCCATCCCAACATCGATTCGGACGTGGAGAAGGAGTTCGAAGACATCTCTGTCTCCGCACGTCATGCCCTCACCGAGATGCGAGGGCTGCTGGGCGTGCTGCGCAATGACGATTCGGGCCAGGAGCTCGCGCCCCAGCCGAAGTTCTCCGAAGTCGAGGGCCTGGTGAAGAAGGCACAGCAGGCCGGAGTCAACGTCACCATGGAACGCAGCGGGGAACCGCTCGATCACAGCCTGCGCGACAGCACAGGGCTGGCCGGATATCGCATCGTCCAGGAGGCGCTGAGCAACGCCATCCGTCACGCCGCCGAATCACAGATCCACATCAAGGTCGACAGCGGCGGCACTGCCCTGTGGATCAACGTCGTCAACACTGCTGGAAAAGGCCCGACGGAAGCGGCGAAGAACGAGGCTCACCGTCATCAGGGCCTCATTGGGATGCGGGAACGTGCCGCCTCGGTCGGAGGGGAACTCCGGACCGGCTGGAGCAGCGGCGGCGGTTTCGAAGTAGAGGCCGTGCTGCCGCTGGCAGTGGCCGATTCGCGCAAGGGTGATTCGGACACGAGCAAATCTCGCAAGGCTGACTCACTCAAGGCTGACCCACACAAGACCAGCGGTCGCGAGGTTCTCACCGGCACGGGCGCAGGCGCCACAGCCAAAAACGACACGGGCGCAGATGCAGATGACACGGCAGATCAATCGCCGGGTGACGAGAGGAGCAACGCGTGATTCGCATTGTGATTGCTGATGATCATGCAATGGTTCGAGCCGGCTTCGCGGCGCTGCTAGACGCGCACCCCGACATCGAGGTGGTGGGCCAGGCACAGGACGGCGTCGAATGCGTCAGCCTCGTTGCCGAGCTGAAACCCGACATCGTACTCATGGATGTGCGCATGCCGGGACTCGACGGCATCGAAGCCACCCGTGAGATCCTCTCGGCTTGGTCTCGGCAGACCACGAACCCGCAAACGCCGAAGTCGACGTTGAGCGCCAAGGATACGAGTGCCAAGGATACGAGCGCCATCGGCGATGACGTTCCGCGCATCATTATGCTCACGACCTTCGACATCGACGACTATGTCTTCGATGCGATCCGTGCCGGTGCCAGTGGCTTCCTCCTCAAAGATGCCCCACCCAGTGAACTCGCCGAGGCGGTGCGGGTGGTGGCCTCTGGTGATGGCCTGCTGGCCCCGAGCGTCACCCGTCGCGTCATCGAGCACTTCGCCGCAGGACCGCAGCAATCGAATGCTGCCGCCCTGCCCGACCTCACCGACCGCGAACGCGAGATCCTGGTGCTGGTGGCACGCGGAGAGACGAACTCAGAGATCGCGGCCTCACTGTTCATCGCCATGCAGACGGTCAAGACTCATGTCTCGAGGATCCTCTACAAACTCGACGCCCGAGACCGTGCTCAAGCAGTCATCGCCGCCTACGAGTCCGGGCTCGTAGTGCCCGGCGCACAGGTCTGATCGGCCACCCCCTACCCGAGTAGGGGGTGAAATACGGTGCTCTGGGGTGACGCCAGATCTATGGCCCGCCTCGTACTGTGAGTATATGGAACCAGTAGATGTCGTGAATAGGCCGCTGTCGACACCCACCCTTGGGCAGGAATCAAGGGCTGAGGTGCTCGAACAGAGGCGAGCTAATCGCGGTACCGATAAGCAGGAGTTCACCAGCGACTTCAGCGCGCTGATGGCGCAGGTCAAAGAGGCCGGTCTGCTCGCTCGACGCCCGGGTTGGAACACTCTGCGCTTCGTCCTCCTCGGACTCTCCTACGTCGTTGCCTTCGCAATGCTCTTCCTCATCGGCGAAAGCTGGTGGCAGATGGCCACAGCAGTCGTCTTCGGAATCCTCTTCACCCAGACGGCATATGTCGCCCACGACGCGGCGCACCGTCAGATCTTCACCAACGGTAAGGTCGGCGAGTGGGTTTCCACCATCGTCGGCAACCTGTTCATCGGTCTCAGCTACGGCTGGTGGCTGAAGAAGCACAACGCTCTCCACCACGCCAACCCGAACAAAGCCGGCGTCGACGGTGACATCGCACCGGGCGCCCTGATCTTCGACCCAGAAGATGCTCACGAACTCACCGGATTGCGGAAGTGGTTGGCCGCACACCAGGGCTGGTTCTTCTTCCCCCTGCTGACTCTGGCGGGCCTGCAGCTGCACGTGAACTCTGTGCAGGCGATCATCAAGGGACAGTCCTCGATCAAGCGCCGCTGGATCGAAGGCATCCTCATCGCCATCCGCATCATCGGATTCCCCCTCATCGCCATCTGGGCCGCCGGCCCACTCATCGGCATCGTCTTCACGATCGTCCAGGTCATGGTCTTCGGACTGCATATGGGCGGTTCGTTCGCTCCCAACCACAAGGGACAGCCGATCGTTCCCAAGGACGTCAAGATCGACTTCCTGCGCCGCCAGACACTGATGTCACGCAACATCTCGGGCGGTCGCCCGATGGGCTTCCTCATGGGCGGACTGAACTACCAGATCGAACACCACCTGTTCCCCAGCATGCCCAGCGTCAACCTGCACAAGGTCCAGCCGATGGTCCGCGAATACTGTGCTCAGAAGGACATAAAATACACGGAGACAACGCTCTTCGAATCATTCGGCATCATCGTCCGCTACCTCAACCGGGCCGGACTGGGCCAGGCCGACCCCTTCGACTGCCCGATCACCGCGCAGTTCCGCTCACGCTGACTTTCTCAGCATCGCTGGTTCTTCCGGCCAGGTCCGTCAACCCGGACCTGGCCGGTTTTTCGTGCCCGGATTTCCTTCGTGCCAGGACAGGGGCATCGTGCCGGGGCAGTTGCTCGTACCGGCTGCTCAGGTGAGGTCGTCGTGAACGCCTGTGACCCATTCAGCGTAGCGTTCGGCCGAGGTCGCCACCGCCTCTTTGGCTTCGGCCGAGATCGTCTGACCGAAGTTGCCGTACATCCGATCGAAGTCGAGGTCAGCCACCGAGGCTGCGATGCGTCGGACAACTCCGGCTGAGAGTGGCAGATAGTTGGGAAAGCTGCGCATGAACGTCACCCAGCCCGATCTGGCCACCGGCGCGATCGAGTCTCCACTGAGCATGACGCCTCGGCCGTCCTGGCCAGTCCACAGGGCCACAGCACTGCCGGGGAAATGGCCTCCCGTGCGCACCAAGCGGACCCCGGGAACGGGCTCGGCAACATGGTAGTAGCGCCAGATGTTCGGGCCCTCGCGCTGGACCCAGTTCGCGTCTGCACGGCAGACGAAGATCGGGGCATCGTCGAAAGCCGCACTCCACTCCAGCTGCAGACCGAACATGTGAGGATGACTGGCCGCGATGGCGTGAACACCGCCGAGGTCTGAGACTGCGGCGATGACGTCCTCGTCGATGTAGGGCGGGACGTCGAAGAGCAGATTGCCGTGTTCGGTCTGCGCCAGATAGCACGTCTGCCCGATGCCCAGCTTCGGTTCCACACGCAGAGCGTAGAGACCTGGTTCGCGCTCGATGATGGAGACGCTGTGGTGTTCGGATTCGAGTTCTTCGCGCGTCGTCCAGTCCTGCCCCGAGGCTGGCAGCCACTGGCGCTCATCCGAGCAGATCGGACACACCTCCGGTGGAGGCGTGCTCGTCTCGACACCGCACGTCCGGCAGATCGTCACGTTCGTCAGTGCTGTCATCGGTGTGCACCTCCTGCACCTGAGGATAGTCCTCGAGTGCAGGTGGGGCCAGGTGACAGGTAGCAGGTGTCGCGTGTCCCTCGATCATCGGCTCCACGTCGTCGTGGAAAACCTAGAGATCAGCCCGCAGCAGCCCGCTTCTTCGCGTGAGCCTTGAGGTGCCCGACGAGGATGAGAACGATGCCCAAGGCGAACCAGCCGACGAGTACCCACCATTGCATCGCCATGGGTGCATTCGGGAAGTAGGACAGGTCTCGGAGAAGGGTCCCCGACGCGCCCGGGACGAAGAACTGGCCGATGTCTCCCCAAGCCCCTGCGAGGAACTCCTTCGGCACTTGGAGCGACGCGATCGGGTTGCCGATGAACATTGTGAGCACCGCGCCGATCGCAATGCCGCCCGGGCCTATCAGTGAGACGAAGCCGTTGATGAGTGCCGCCGTTGCCGCTACGGCAAGGCCGGCAGCCAGCACGTTGAGCCCGAAATTGCCCTGCAGAATGCCGAACCACGACTGCAGAACGAGGGTCAAGGCAAGGCCGCCGATTGCGCCGTAGGCGACAACCGCGACAGCACGCATGCGGCGTGAGTGGACGATCATGCTGGTGAGCACACCGCCGACGATTCCACCGATGGTCAGGGGCAGACCGGCGATCGCAAGACCGGCACCGGTGGAGTCGTTTTCGTTGAGCGGGACGACGTCCGTGACCGTAACCTCAGGAACTTCCACTGCCGAGGCGTCTGGGGTCTGTGCCTGGTCGCCCGGGTTGCCCCCGGGGTTGTCCCCTGGTGCGCCGGGGTTGGCCTGGGGCCCGGCAGGCGACTGAGCGGCAGCAGCGAGTGCGTCCTGCATCTGCTTCATTCCATCCTGCATGCCCGAGATCGCCTGCTTGTCGATCTTCTGCTGCATCTGAGTGGCGATCCCATTGAGCTGCTGGGCAACTGGAGGGGAGGCAGCGGTCGAGGTGAGAATCTCGGGGTCGTCGCCAAACACGAATGCTCCGTAGGCCTCACGGTCACGAATGAGCTGCCCTGCCTCGGCGCGGGAGTCGACCTTCTTGAGATCGAGCATCCCGTCGGGAACGTTGGCCGTGATCTGATCGATCTGCTCCTGATCGCCGACGGCCGCAATAGGAAGATCCTTGGGATCAGATGTGACGGTCGGCCAGCTGAACGCGAGCAAGATGACCGTGACGATGGCCGCGGCGAAGACAGCGGCGAGCAGAGCCTGTTTGATGCTGGGCTTCCGTGCACTTGTGTCGGCAGCGACAGCGGATCCGGGGTCGGACATGGCTGCGTTGGCCGCGTTCTCGCTGCTGACAGTGTTCTTGCTGCCGCGGCCATTCTCTGCGCCGTCCGAGGTGGTGAGGAGTCTCGCCTGCATGCCTGTCCAATCATTGAAAACGAATGCTCGTTCTTTTTACTCTGTCGAGTACGATATATCAAGAATGGTCATTCGTTTTTGGGGGTTTGGTGCCGAAGGTCACGGACGAACACAGGGAAGCCATGCGCGCTCGCATCCAGGATGCCGCGCTCGCATGCTTCTTTCGCAAGAGTTTTTCGGGTACCTCGATGGCCGACATCATCAAGGAGGCGGGACTTTCCGCCGGGGCTGTCTATGTCTATTACTCGTCGAAGGCGGAGCTTACGCTCGATGCCGGCAAGCGGATCATGGAAGAGCGTGCGGCCGAATTGCAGGACTTCGGTGCAGCAGAAGAGGTTCCACCTCCGCAGCAGGTCTTCCGCCAGCTTCTGGACACGATCCTCCACGACACCCCTTTCGCCCCACTGCTGCTGCAGGTGTGGGGGGAGGCATCGCATTCCCCCGACTTCGCTAAGGTCGCCGCCGAGGTATACGAGGATCTCATCGGGCGCTTCGCGTCCTATCTGAGTGTGTACTTCCACCGGGGTGCGGGGCTGACTGAAGATGTCGCACAGGCCAGGGCGAATCAGCTCGCACCGGCGGTCCTGGCTGTCATGCAGGGCGCCATTGTCCAGACCGCGATATTCGGCGACGGTTCGCACGCGCGGATCACGAGTGCTGTCGAAGCGCTACTTGCTGAGCTCGTGGACTGAGGCGCTGCGGCGTTCGGCCCCGTGGGCTGAGGCTGGTCTGGGGCCGCATAGCTCTGCCTTGAGCCTGCCCAACTGCACATACGAAACGGAACGTAGTGTTGCGTAAGTCACCATGAGTGTGCCACGACACACATAAGACGCAAGCCACACCTAATGGCCGACCGCTCGACGACGAGCTGACCGGACGAGTGCTCAACGAAGTGCGCGAGGCTCTCGGCGATGAGGGTTTCGTCAATCTCAAGATTGAGAAGGTCGCCGCTGCCGTCGGCTGTGACAAGACAACGATCTATCGTCGCTGGCCGACCAAGGCTGAGTTCGTGGCGGCGGCAATTCTCGATGGGGTCGACCCCGGTGAAACACCGGATACGGGTGACGTCGTCGAGGGCCTAGTCGAACATGCTTGGCAGCACGTCCGGAACTTCAAACACGACGGGCAGCTCACGCCTACACACAACCGCACACTCCTGGCGATGTTCGATGCTGAGGTCATTCCACTCATCGAGGCGCGCTACATGAAGAAGCGTCACGCGATGGGCCGGGAGATTTTGGACCGTGCCGTTGCCCGTGGACAGGCGAGCAGCAGTCTCGATCAGGATCTGATCATCGACACCATAGCCGGGCTGACTCTGTTCCGTCTCTCGCTCAAACCCGACGCCAGAGTTCACAGCGATGCCGAGCTCAAGGATTCCCACCGAAAACTGGTGCGGTCCCTGGTCGCGTCCCCGGACTGACGTCGCCCCACCGGACTGACTTCGCCCCACCGGGCTGCGCCTGGTTCGCGAATCGCAACCCGGCCAGCGAATCATCTGTGAGACCCCAAGCCCTTCAGATGCCTCACAAATTGCGCCACCTCTTTGTCCAAACTCATACACCCCAAATGACACGGCACTGCTGCCGTGCCTTAGACGAGCAATCCTGAAAGAAAGGAATCAGTGTGTCCATGACTCCGACTTCACTGGTAGACAATTCACAGAAACGCGTGCTGGCGGTCGTCGGCTTCCTCGTCTTCGTCGAATTCTCCAGCGGTTTCCTGCAGGGCTACTATGTGCCGCTGTTGGACAATATCCGTGACCACCTCGGCGTCACTGATGCCTCGATCGCCTGGTTCATCACCGTACAGACACTGGCGGCAGGCGTGTGTGCCGATTCTTGCCAAACTCGGTGACATCTTCGGCCATAGGCGAATGCTGCGGATCGGAATCATCTCCGTGCTTGTGGGCACCGTGCTTGTGGCGCTCGCCTCGATGCGGCTCTGTCCGGCGTCGACGCCCTCGCCCTGCCGACATGGCCAGAACCTGCACCACCCTATGTGTTCACCGGCGGCACCCCGGAGGAGGAGTGGAATCTCACCGCAGCCTTCTGCGCCACAGGTCACCCATCGCTGGCACTGCCCATGGGATTGAACGAGCGTGGGCTGCCGCTGTCCCTGCAACTGGTGGGCCCTTTCGATGTGCAGTCCCCGAACCGCGGGAACTCGGTGATCCTCGACATCGGCGAGGCGTTCCAGGCCGGTACCGACCATCATCTGCACTTCGCACACATCGACCCCAGCGCACGTGTCGATGCAATACCCGATCCCGACGACAGATTCGCCGAGGCAGACGAGGGTAGCGACAACGGTGGGGGGACTCAGAATGATGGGGGCAGCGGGTACGATCGTCTGCCCAACGCTCTCCAGGCGTTGAACATTGAGTTCGAGGCAGCCGACATCGCCACACTGCACTCGCTGTCTCACCTCATCGGCAACCTGAGCTGATCCCTCACGGGAACTCTCGGGAACAGAGACCACAACACGCCGAAAACGACACACACAATCTCCACCACAGATCACATCATCTCCGCCACAGAAGAGGAACCACCATGTCGACTGATTTCAAGACAGAGGCGCTGTCCCTGACCACCGAGCTGCGTGACCTGCGCCGTGAGCTTCACCGCAATCCTGAGCTGGGGTTGGAGCTGCCCTTCACTCAGCAGAAGATCCTTGATGCCCTCGAGGGTCTGCCGCTGGAGATCGCGACGGGTACCGGTCTCAGCTCGGTCATCGCTGTGCTCCGCGGTGGCAAGCCCGGCCCCACGGTTCTGCTGCGCGGAGACATGGATGCCCTGCCCGTCACCGAGGCCACAGGTCTCGACTTCGCATCGATCAACGGAAACATGCACGCCTGCGGCCATGATCTGCACGTGACGGGTCTCGTCGGTGCGGCCAAACTGCTGTCCGCGCACCAGGCCGAACTTGCCGGTACCGTTGCCTTCATGTTCCAGCCCGGCGAAGAGGGACTGGGCGGAGCGAAGAGCATGCTCGAGGAAGGAATGTTCGAGTCCATCGGCACGACACCCGATGCCGCCTACGCGATCCACGTCGCTCCCGGCGTTCCCGGTACCTTCGTCAGCCGCCCAGGCACCATCATGGCCGGAGCCAACACTCTCCATGTGACGATGCACGGCAAGGGCGGGCACAGCTCACGCCCCGAGGACTCCACCGATCCCATTCGTCCGCTCATGGAGTTCGGACAGGCCCTGTATTCGATGATCACCGGAACGTTCAGCGTATTCGACCCCATCGTCGCCGAGGTGACTCAGCTCGAGGCCGGCAACGCCGTCAACATCATCCCCCCGACAGCGAAGCTCGGTGCCTCCGTGCGCACGCTGTCGACCGAGACCACGAAGAAGTTCCCCAAAGCCGCGACCCGCTTGGCCGAATCGATCGCGGCTGCACACGGATGCACCGCCGGGGTGGTGTGGAACGAGCAGTATCCTGTGACGATCAACGATGCGGACGAAACCGAGTTCGTCGCGGCGACGCTCAGGGAGACTTTCGGCGCTGACCGCTACGTACAGGCACCCGATCCGATCATGGGCTCCGAGGACTTCTCCTTCGTGCTCAATGAGGTGCCCGGTGCGTTCATCTTCCTCTTCATCTCCCCGGACGACATCGATCCTACGACGGCTGCGACGAACCACTCGCCTGAGGTCCTCTTCGATGACGCATACCTGCCGGACCAGGCTGCGGCGCTGGCCACCCTTGCATGGGAGCGGTCTCTGCGAGGCTGACCGACTCGGGATAGAGCGGAGTGCTGGTCTGAGGTCAGGGCAGTGCGGGGCAGGTGGTTTCGGGTCAGACGGTGTCGCCGTCTTCGTCGACCGAGTGGACCTGATCCTCGCGCATGCTCACCTTGTCGACGCCGGACAGTTCCATCAGCGACGGTGTGAGCATATGCAGGGGTGGTTTGCCCTCGAACTTCACATCGATCTGGACCATGCGCACTCCGTCCTCGGATTCGAAGCGTTTGGAATCGACGATCGTGTTCGAGTAGCCCATGGTGCCGGCCACAGCGAGGATATCGCGGAGGACCCCAGAACCGTCCTTGTAGGTGATGCGCAGCAGTTTGCGGTGATCGCTGTCGGGGATCTGCCGGATCAGGGGAGCGATGACGAACAACGTCAGCAGGTGGAGCGCAGTGAGCATCATAGCCAAGGACAGCATTCCCGCTCCGCAGGCCATGCCGACGGCAGCCGTCACCCATACGGTGGCGGCTGTAGTGAGTCCGCGCACCATGTTCCGGCCCTTGAAGATCACACCAGCACCCAGGAAGCCCACGCCTGAGACGATCTGCGCCGCGATCCTCGACGGATCCAAGCGGATGTCATTCTCGAGCACACCGGCGAACCCGTAGGCGGAGACCAACGTGAACGCACATGTACCGATGCCCACGAGAACGTGGGTGCGATAGCCCGCGCTCTTCTGCCGAAACTGCCGTTCGAATCCGATCAGCGAGCACAGGACGAAGCTGGCCAGGAGCAACTCGGCCTGGATGAGGCCGGTCGGACCGAAGAAGTCGATGTGTGAACCCATAGTCCTCCTGACTGTATCCCCATCGTTCGTTCCATCGGAATCGTGTGCATCTGAGTCTCGGAACATCTGACGCATCGGAAGCAGCCAAACGATCACACGGCGGAATGAGGCGTCAGCCCGTCACCCGCGGTGGCGGCCGTGTATTCGGTCGAACCTGTGACGTCACCCGAGGTCGCTATCCGTCGATGCCGCTTTCTCTGGGCTGTGTCTCCGGTCTGACTGGTGCCGCCGTGGGGTCTGGATCAGTCGCAGCCCTCGGGGCCGCACACTGCGCCATCGCGGAAGGTCTCGTCGTCACCCTTGTCTGAGGTGGCATCGTCCGCGCCCGATCCGGCCCCGGCGAGCACGGTGAGGTTCTGGCTTTCATCCCACGCGGTCTCGAGGGCCTGGGCGAAGACCTCGGGCGACTGGGCGCCGGAGATTCCGTACTTTCGGTTGATGACGAAGAACGGGACTCCAGTGGCGCCAAGTGCCTGAGCCTCGGCGATGTCGGCTTTGACCTCGGCGGTGTATTCGTCGCTGGAGAGGACTCGACGAGTTTCATCGTCGTCGATGCCAACCGTCTGTGCCACCGCGGCGAGATAATCGACGTCACCGATGTTGCGGCCCTTTTCGAAGTGCCCGGACAGCAACTCCTCCTTGACCTGGTTCATGACCCCGTGGGTCTTGGCCAGGTGGAGGAAGCGGTGAGCGGTGAAGCTGTTGGCGACGACGATGGCATCGAAGTCGTAGTCCAGCCCCTCACCAGCAGCCTGCTGAGTGACGTGGTCGAACATCTGCCGAACCTGATCGGCAGGCATGCCCTTGGCCTGACTGAGGTATTCGGTCTCTGTGCCCGCATAGTGGTCGGGCAGGCTCGGGTCGAGCTGGTAGCTGCGCCACTCGACCTCGACGTCGTCCTTATGTGCGAAGCCGTCCAGGGCGGTCTCGAAGCGACGTTTTCCGATGAAGCACCAGGGGCAGGCGATATCCGACCAGATTTCAATCCTCATGGCAGTTTGAACCCGGAGTTCGTGCGGGTTATTCCCCGGTCTCATCCACACCGAAAACCGTCATCTCTGGGCTCGGTGACGGCGAGGTAGACGAAGCCGAGACGTCCCGAGGGAATGGAAGTGTCTCAGAACAGTGCTTCCTGGGGTGGGGGAGTCAGGCTTGCGGCGTGTGTGAGGGTCGACGACGCCGCTGCAGCCTGCATACGGTCCTTACGCCTGGTCATCGGGTAATCATCGTCGGCGGAGCCGCGCAGGTCGTAGGTGTCGATGAGCGGGTTGATGCGTCGACTCAGCCAAGCACGGTAGTCCTTCGACGCATAAGAGGACTTCGCATACATGCGACGGTAGCGGGGCAGCAGTTCCGGATGCTCACGTTCCAGCCAGGCGAAGAACCATTCGCGGGCACCCGGACGCAGATGTAGGGCTCCATAGACCACCCTGCTCGCACCTGCTTCTTTGATGGCGCGAAGCGCGGCATCAAGATGGTCCACCGAGTCGGTGAGCTTGGGCATCACCGGCATGAGGAAGACGGTGACATCGAAGCCGAGGTTCGCGGCCGCGCGTACTGTGGCCAGGCGTGCTGTTGTCGTCGGTGTGCCTGGCTCGATCGTCTGCTGGAGGGCGTCATCGTACACGGCGATGGACATGCTGATCTCCACGTCGACGTCCTCTTTGGCGCGGGCGAGCAGCGGCAGGTCGCGGCGCAGCAGGGTGCCCTTTGTCAGAACCGACATCGCAGTCCCGTGTTCGGCCAAGGCGGTGATGATACCCGGCATGAGTGAGTAGCGACCCTCAGCGCGTTGGTAGGGGTCCGTGTTCGTACCTAAGGCAACCAGCTCACGTGACCACTTCGGTTTGGCGACCTCGGCAGCGAGGACCTCTGGGGTGTTGACCTTGACGATGACCTGCCGGTCGAAATCCTCACCGGAGTCGAGGTCGAGGTAGCGATGGGTGCTGCGGGCGAAGCAGTATACGCAGGCGTGAGAACACCCGCGGTAGGGGTTGATCGTCCAGGTGAAAGGCATCGAGCTGGCGGCTGGCACCTTGTTCAGGGCTGACTTGGCCAACACTTCGTGGAAGGTGACGCCGGCGAACTCCGGTGTTCGAACACTGCGCACCAGGCCCTTGAGGCCGAAGAGTTCGGCAGGCGGGGCATCGGCGCCGGCGGCCTCAGTGCCGGCCTCAGTGTCGGCGTCTGATCCGGCGTCTGCTCCGGAAGTCGGGTCAAGCGCGCTCTGCTGATTCCACCTCATGACTACATTCGAACACGTGTTCTAGTCGAAGTCAATGGCATGTGCGGCGGTCGTGAATGCGCGCTATGAGACCGTCATGCCCTTGAATTCGCTGCGGTGGAACACGAGTGCGTCGCTGTCTGATCCGGCATCAGCGCCGACATCAGCGCTGCTGGTGTCGAGGACCTCCAGCAGTGCGACAGTGTGATCGCCAGCTTCGACCTCGTTGTAGAGGCGCGTCCACAGGCGGGCGGGACTGCCCGGAATGGTCAGCGCGCCATCGGCAGTGATCTCGGGGTCGATCCCAGCGAAACGCGATGCGCGGTCTTTCGACGCCAACTGCCTGGCCAGGAGTGACTGATGGGTGCCGAGGAGGGAGATCCCCAGCGCGGGCGCAGTCCGCAGGAGTGGCCACGTGCTCGAGGTGGTCTGGACCGCGACGCTGATCAACGGCGGGTCGAGTGAGACACCCGCAGTCACCGTCGAGGCGACCAGCCCGAGGGGAGCTCCGGCGACCTCCGCTCCGATGAGTGCGACACCCTGTGGGAAATGCGAAAAGGTCTCGCGCAGAGCATCCGGTGACACAGCTGCGGCTCGTGTGATCGTCGTCATGAACTTGCCTCCGGTGGAATGTGAGTGTTGCGGCGCTGTGAATGATGAAGTTTACTGCTCAACAATACCCCACTGGTCTTGTGTGATCATCACAGATTTTGAGGACAAGCACATCCGTCTAGAACGCCATCCGGTCATCGTGTGTTCCAATATGACGATCAAAGTCCCACAGTGACAGGGCTGCGGCACGGGTCACGGCGGAGTCCCTGGATTGCTCAACGAAACGTCGACTCTGATGAGGAATCTGACTCAGATGAGAACCCTGACCATGCCGATGAGGGATACCCCCATGCCACAGTCCTCCGTAGCGGAGACGATCACCCAGGGCCCACCTCGGCGGCTCCTGGACGGGAAGAAGCGGGTCCTCACCTCGGCGATGCTGGTGGCACTGGGACTGTGGATCCGCCTCGGCGTCTCCGATGCTCCAGCGTTCAAGGAACTCAAGGACTCCGGCAACGTCGCCAAAACACCCCTGCACGACGCCCTGACCAAATTCCCGCGGCTCCTCCTCGTGACAAGTGGACTCCACTTGGCGCAGAACAGCGTCTTCTACCTCATCACCGTCTACACGCTCAGCTACCTGGCCGATAACCGTGATGACTCGACCGCCGGTGTCACCGCCGTCATGATCGCCTCCGCCATCGGCCTGTTCACCGAGCCCCTTTGGGGGGGGGCTCTGACAAAGTCGCTCGTAAGCGCGTGAGAATTGGAGGCATCATCGGTATGAACCTCGCCCACGACGCCATCTACGGACCTCAGGCAGCCTGGTTCGCCGAACAGTTCCCCATCGAGATCCGTTACTCAGGAGTCAACATGGGCTGCCAGTTGGGCACCGTCATCGGCGCGGCCATCATGCCGACGGTCGCGGCTCTGCTCTGCGTCGTCGGTCGCCACTCGTCGTCGGCCGCCACTCGCCGTGGCAGATCTGCGGCTACCTCACGCTGCTGTGCCTGCTCTCACTCATCGCGGCACTGGTGGCGAAGGGCCCCGCTGGTGAGCTGGCGACCAGGGACCAGACCTCTGGCGCCATCCCGAACCCAGGGTCGAGGAATTCACCCAGTTGTCCCTCTGGACGGATCTGGCCAAGACTCTCGCGCGAGGAGGATTCTCCTCCCTGTTCCTCTCCGACATCCTCGGCGTCTACGACATCGACAACGGCAACGCCGAGGAGACAAACCGTGGGGGGAGTCCAGTTCCCCCTTCTCGACCAGCTCGTCGCAGTCCCCGCCATGGCCGCAGCGACGAAGACGCTGGGATTCGTCGCAACCGCCTCGGTGGCCTACGAACAGCCCTACCTGCTGGCCCGGACACTGACGACCCTCGACCACTTCACCAATGGGCGCGTGGCCTGGAACATCGTCACCAGCTACGTCGACTCCACGGCACGCAACCTGGGACTCGAGGGCCAGAATCCCCACGATGAACGCTACGACCGGGCCGATGAGCGCATGGACGTCATGTACAAACTCTTCGAAGGCTCGATCACCCCCGAGGCGCTGCGCGCCGACGCCGAGGAAAACGTGTTCGTCGATCCCGAGCCGGTCCACGACATCAACCACCAAAGCAAGTTCTTCACCCTTCCCCGGCAGGCGCTCGCCGTGCCTGGACCTCAGGGGACACCGCTGCTGTTCCAGGCCGGTGCCTCAAAGCGCGGACAGGAGTTCGCCCTCGACCACGCCGAGGCGATCTTCTTCTCCGGTCCCACACCGCAGATCCTGCGCACCTGAGTCGACAAGGTCCGCGACGGCCTCGAGGAACGAGGACGGTCCCGCGACAGCGTGAAGATCTTCGCGCTAGCCACCGCCATCGTCGACGGCACCGAGGAAGCAGCCGAACTCAGGCTTGCCGACTACACACGCTATGTCGACACCGAATCCGCGCTCTCGCTCTTCGGCGGCTGGACCGGCGTCGACCTCTCCGGCACCAAGCCGGACGACCCGCTGGAGCACGTGGCCACCGAGGCGAATCAGTTCGCGCTCGCCTCCTTCACCACCCTGGCCGGTGATAGGACCTGGACCATCCGCAACCTTGCCGAGTTCGTCGCCATCGGCGGACGCGGACCCGTCATCACCAGCTCACCCGCGACGATTGCCGACGAGTTGGAACGCTGGATGTCCGAGGCCGACATCGACGGATTCAACATCGCCGCTGCCGTGCGCCCAGCCGACGCCGAACGATTCACGAAATATGTCTCGCCCGAACTGCGCCGCCGCGGTCTCCTGCCCGAACCGGTCGAGTGCGCGACCGCCCGCGAACAGCTCACCGGACAGGGCCCCCACCTGGCCGATGACCATAAGGGTGCCGGATTCCGCTTGGGTGCCAACGCTCTCGTGTGAGCTGGTCGCTGCGACCCTGCGAGTTCATCCACCGGTGACTTCTGGTGGATAATGGTCTGCGGCCATTTTCCGATCCGCCGATTGACCAAGGATCCCGCATGAGCGCAGCGACGCCCCAGACATCCGCCGAGACCACCTCGGCACCCGCCTACAAACGCAAGGCACTCTTCGCCGCTGCTGTCGGATACGGGCTCGACGGCTTCGACCTGCTCATTCTCAGCTTCGCACTGGGTGGAATCATCGCCACCTTCGGGCTCAGCGATGTCGAGGCGGGATCGCTGTCGACGATCACCCTCTTCGGCGCAGTCCTCGGCGGTATCGTCTTCGGTTCCCTGGCCGACAGCTACGGACGCGTGAAGGTTCTGACTTGGACCGTTCTCGTCTTCGCCGTGTTCACCGGCCTGAGTGCTGTCGCCCAGGGGTACTGGGACATGGCCGCCTATCGGTTCATCGCCGGCATCGGAATCGGCGGTGAGTTCGGCATCGGCATGGCGTTGGCCGCCGAAGCGGTCCCGGCCCATCAGCGTGCCCGCGCCACATCATGGGTCGGTGTGGGATTCCAGATCGGCGTCTTCGCCGCCGCAATCGTCGCAGCTCCCGTCATAGCGTTGTGGGGGTGGCGAGCACTCTTCGTCATCGGGCTGTTCCCGGCCGTCTTCGCCTTCGCCATCCGCCGAGGTGTCGAGGAACCGGACAAGTTCGTGCAGTCTCGGCAGGGTCATGAAGTGGGGGAGTCGGAGGGCCCAGGGGAGTCGGAGGGCTCGGAGTCCGACGGTGCCGGCGCACCCGCAGTGAACCTTCCGACCTTCGGCGCGAAAATCCGTGCGCTGGTCAGGGACTAAGCGACCGCGAAGATCACGTTCGCGCTCATCGTCCTCTCGACGGTGCAGAACTTCGGATACTTCGGCATCATCGCCTGGCTGCCGAACTACCTCTCCGAGAAGATGGAGCTCGGTGTGACGAAGGGATCGCTGTGGACTGCGGTCACGGTGATCGGAATGCTCGCCGGCATCCTCATCTTCGGTCAGGTCGCCGATCGATTGGGCAGGCGTCCGGCGTTCTGGATCTTTCAGGCCGGAGCTATCGTCTCGATCCTGGTGTACAGCCAAATGACCGATCCCACCGCGCTGCTGGTGGGAGGATTCTTCATGGGAGCCTTCGCCAACGGCATGCTGGGCGGGCACGGGGCACTGCTGGCAGAGATGTACCCGACGCAGGTGCGAGCCACAGCACAGAACGTCGTTTTCAACATCGGACGTGCCCTGGGCGGACTTGCACCCGTGGTCATCGCCCTGCTCGCCGACTCCTTCGGGTTCGCGTTCGCACTCGCGCTGCTGCCGATCATCTACATCATCCAGTTCCTCGCCATGTTCCTGTTGCCGGAGAAGCGCGGCATCGAACTGGAATAGCGGCATCGAACTGGAATAGCGGCATCGAACTGGAGCGGGCAGGCCCGTCCGGCCAGGGACGGTCGGAGCATTCCCGCGTCATTGTGGCCTAGCGTTCGAAATTACCCAGGTTGTCGAACGCTAGGCCACAATGATGAGCACTCGACCAGCCAGAACTTCGCAGGGAGGGACACCTAGGGGAGAGCCACTCAGAAAAGGTTTGTGCCCTCGCCGCTATGTGAGGTGGTGCTTGAGAATTCTTGCGAATTGCATCATGTTGGTTTTCTTCGACACTCTGAGCACGGTCCAGCCTGCGGCGTTCAGCGCCTCTAACCGACGATTGTCCGCGGCGAACTGTGCGTCGGAGCTTCGGTGGTGGTCACCTTCATACTCGATTGCCACCTTCTTCTCGGGGTATCCGAGGTCGGGGTGGAGCACGCCGGGTACGACTGAACAGCGGATGGCAGGATGGATGACAGGTTCAGGGAAGCCATGATTGATCAGCCAGAGTCGTAGCCAGGTTTCACGCGGAGAGTCGACGCCTTCACGCATCATTTCAAGAGCGCTTTCCGTAGTCTTCCTGTCGTGAATGCGGTCACGGTCGGTGACCTCTCTCCTCAGCGACGACAGCGAGGTAAGAGCCTCACCATGCCACGGGCCGATTGCTGCCTCGCCGAGCGTTGTGAGTTCAGCGACGTTCAGAATCGGGGCAAGCTCGACGAAAAGCTGCGGCACAGATATGAGTGGCAAGTCGAAGAAGCTCGAGGTCCTCAACTCTTTGTACCGGTGGAGTGCTACCCCGGGTCGAGTCATCGACGCGTTGAGTGCTGGGGTAACGACATGCACGCTCCGCTCATTCAGGTGAGCTGGGAGGGGGAGCCCATAGAGTCGTGCAGCGGTGAGATTGCACCCGGCGACTTCGTCGTCGAGCTTGAGCATGGCTTTCACATGCATCTGCTTCCGCAGCCACTGGTGATCAGCCCACAGCGGGGCGATGACAGAGGTCTCGGGCTGAGTGTCGATCCAGATACCGCGAATGAGCTGAACATACCTGGAGTCGGTTCGCAGCCGATACGGGCTGATGCCACGGGCGGACGCTTCGTGGCGGGTGAATGGCACAGGAGCGGTGAGGAACTGGACTGGGCGGTTCCCGGTCAGGCGGTGGTGATCTAGTGGCGCTGGGCTGGACTGTCCTGCCATGTCGTGGTCGGTCTTCATAACCAGTGACAGTGACACTTTCCCACCTGCAACGGAACAATGAGGAGCGTGCCTGTGGAGGAAGATCTGGCATCCACAGGCCATTTGCACATGAGTGGTGGCCCCCGCCATGGAGCTGTGCACGCGAGTTGAAGGCAGGTTCGGCCCCGTCAGCTCGGACGAAGGTCGTGCAAAGGCCAACGACTTTCGGACGTATGCTGCGTCATTGTGGGCCGGCGTTCGAAATATCCCCAATAGTCGCACGCAAGTCCACATCGACGTCGGTATCACGGAGGCACATCGACGGCGGCCAGGCGGCATATCGGGCCAGTCCCAACGGGGACGATCGGCGTCCATGACATATTGTGACGGCCGGGGCGCCGGGCTGGGGCTTGCCCAGACAATACTGAGTCATTGTGAATAGTCCAGAACCTGCCGGTACTTCGGCACACGCACCAGATACCACCTGCCGAGACGATGGAACGCGAACAAGCGAGGGAGGGGCGTCCCCACGGATCATCCGCAGCGCCTCGGACATCCACTCCGTCCTCGCCGAATTCGGGTCCCAGGGCACGAAGACCAAGGCGGTCATCATCCTCGCCCTGGGTGGGATCTTCATGGATGCCTACGACTTCTCA
Source organism: Brevibacterium sp. CBA3109 (assembly GCF_040256645.1). Classification (NCBI taxonomy): domain Bacteria; kingdom Bacillati; phylum Actinomycetota; class Actinomycetes; order Micrococcales; family Brevibacteriaceae; genus Brevibacterium; species Brevibacterium koreense. The sequence continues at coordinate 1,274,157 of NZ_CP158281.1, forward strand.
TCCTTGGCCTTCGGCATCACCGCGATCAAGGAGCAGTTCGGGCTCTCGGGCTTCATGACCGGGCTCGTCAACGCCTCGATCATGGTCGGAGCCGTCATCGGTGCACTGTTCGGCGGATACCTCGTCGACCGCTTCGGGCGCTACAAACTGTTCATGGCCGATATGGTCTTCTTCGTCGTCGCCGCCATCGGCTGTGCCGTGGCCCCCGACGAATGGGTTCTCATCTTCTTCCGCTTCGTCATGGGCATCGGCGTCGGGCTCGATCTGCCCGTGGCGATGGCCTTCCTCGCCGAATTCTCCAAGCTCAAGGGCAAGGGCAACCGTTCGCAGCGCGTCAATGCCTGGTCTCCTGCCTGGTACATCGCCACAGGAATCGGCTACCTCGTCGTCCTCATCATCTTCATCAGCCTGCCCTATGACCAGCACGCCATCCTGTGGCGCCTCGTGGTGGGCTTCGGTGCGGTCCCAGCACTCGTGGTGCTCATCGTCCGCCGCCGCTACCTCGCCGAATCACCCGAATGGCTCGCGAACCAGGGCGACCTGCGCGCGGCAGTTGACGTCATGCGCTCACACCACAACCTCGACGTGGAACTCGCCGCGGATGTGGGCACCGCAGGGACAGGCACACCCGCGGTGTCGAAGAGCGGCGGCAAGTGGAGCGGGTTCGCGGAACTCTTCGCCCCGCAGTATCGTGTGCGCACGATCGTCGCACTGTGCGTGTCGGTGTTCTCCACCTTCGGGTACAACGCCGTCGCCTACGGCACCCCGCTGATCATCACGACCCTGTTCCACCAGACGCCACTGGTCACGATCATCGCCTCGCTCGTCATCAACCTCGGATTCGGAGCCATCGGCGGACTGCTGGGCATGACGATCGTCAATCGTTTCGGCACCCGCCGCATCACCCTCGTGGGCTTCGTGATCCAGGCAGTGGCACTGGCTCTGCTGGCCATCGTCGGCATCCCGACCGGTGCTCTCGTGCTCGTTTCCGTGGCGATGCTCGCGGCCTTCGTCTTCGCCCAGGCCGGTGGGCCAGGAGCCAACCTGATGAACTACGCGACCCTGTCCTACCCGACGAGGCTGCGCGGAATCGGCATCGGCTTCAACCAGTCCGTGCTGCGTGCGTTTTCGATCGTCTCCCTCATCATGTTCCCGATTCTGGCCGGCTCCATGGGCACCGGCGTCTTCTGGATCGTCGCCTGTGCACCCTTGGCCGGCGCGATCGCAGTGGGCATCGTCAAGTGGGATCCGACGGCGAAGGACGTCGAAGAGGAGCTGTGACGCTCTGACGCAGGAATTGAGTGCACTCGGGCGCCATCGGCTGATTGTCAGCCGGTGGCGCCCTTTCTCTCGCATAGCGAGATAATGGTATGCCAAAAAATGACGCTCATTTCAGCAATCGACGAGCCTGTGGTCAGCGATCTTGTGTCCCGCGCAACCGTTGTCGTAGAGCATTTCAGCGTGGATTTCCGAGCAGGTCCATTGCGTGTGATCTGTGACTCAGGTTACGCTGACCGGGACAGAAATCACCACCACAGCGCTGTGATCCGACATGTGGTATCCCAGGGGTGTGCTTTTCAGATGTGAGGGACCCCCATGGCAAAGACTGAGGCCACACAGGACTCCGCGCCCAAGTGGATGGGGCCGAGCCCCGAGCAGTTGGCGGCTCATCACATCAGCCCACGGTTCTACAACTCGGATCTGGCGCCGAGTCGAAAAGAAGGGCGCAGCTGGACCGCTTACAGCGTCTTCACCCTCTGGGCCAATGACGTCCACTCACTCGGCAACTACGGCTTCGCCTTCGGACTCTTCGCGCTCGGCCTCGGTGCCTGGCAGATCCTCGTCGCACTTCTCGTCGGTGCCGGCCTGCTCTTCTTCCTGCTGACGCTCTCCGGCTTCATGGGCCACAAGACCGGGGTGCCCTATCCCGTGATGAGCCGCATCGCCTTCGGCATCCACGGTGCGCAGCTTGCAGCCTCGGTGCGTGGCATCGTCGCCATCGCCTGGTTCGGCATCCAGACCTACCTGGCCTCCAGTGTCCTGGGCGTCTTGCTCATCACCCTTGTGCCCGGCTTCCAGTCGTGGGCCGAGGTCGAGTTCCTCGGTCTCTCCGGGCTGGGCTGGTTCTCGTTCACTCTGCTCTGGATCGTCCAGGTCATCATCGTCAGCTATGGCATGGAGATGATCCGCAGATATGAGGCGATCGCCGGGCCGATCATCCTCGTCACCTTCGTCTCGCTGGCCATCTGGATGCTCGCTCGCGTCGACTTCTCCATTTCCTGGGCCCGAGACGGTGCCCTGTCCGGTTGGCCGATGTGGATGCACATCCTCGGCGGAGGGCCCCTGTGGGTCGCGATCTACGGCACCTTCGTCCTCAATTTCTCTGACTTCACCCGCGCAGCCAAGAACAAGGGGTCGATCGTCGTCGGCAACTTCTGGGGCATTCCGATCAATATGCTGGTCTTCGGCCTCGTCGTCATCTCTCTGGCCGGTGCTCAGTACACGATCGACGGCACGGTCATCACCTCACCAGCCGACATCGTGCAGACCATCGGCAATCCGATCCTGCTGGCGCTGGCTTCCCTGGCCCTGCTGATCCTCACGGTCGCGGTCAACCTCATGGCCAACTTCGTCGCCCCGACCTACGCGTTGACGAACATGTTTCCGCGCTACCTCAACTTCCGCAGCGCGGCAATCATCAGTGCGGTCATCGGCTTCGTCATCCTGCCGTGGAATCTCTACGACTCACCGGTCGTCATCGTCTACTTCCTGGGCGGACTCGGCGCACTGCTGGGACCCCTGTTCGGCGTCATCATGGTCGACTACTGGGTGATCCGGAAGACGAAAGTCAACGTTCCCCAGCTCTACACCGAAGCCAACGACGGCGAGTACTTCTACCACCGTGGGATCAACTGGCGCGCCATCGGAGCCTTCATCCCGGCCGCCCTCATCTCACTTGTCTTCGCCCTGGTTCCCGCATTCGCCGGATTCTCCGAGTTCTCCTGGTTCAGCGGGGCAGGCATCGCCGCGGTCATCTACTTCATCATCGCCCGTCGCAACTTCACCTTCCGTGAGGTCGATGGCGAAGAGATCGCCGTCCCCACCACTCACTGATTGAGAGCTCATCATGAAAATTCTCGTCGTCAACGTGAATACAACTGAGTCAATGACCGAGGGCATCGCCCGTGCGGCACGGGAGGCCGCCTCGGCGACCACCGAGACCATTGCGCTGACTCCCAACTTCGGAGCCGAATCCTGCGAAGGCAACGTCGAAAGCTACCTTGCGGCGCTGGGGGTCATGGATGCGGTGATGAAATACCAGGGGAGCTTCGATGCCGTCATCCAGGCCGGGTACGGCGAGCATGCGCGCGAAGGACTGCAGGAACTCCTCGACGTGCCCGTTATCGACATCACCGAGGCGGGGGCCGCCCTGGCGATGTTCCTCGGCCACAGGTACGCGGTCGTCACGACGCTTGATCGCACCGTTCCGCTCATCGAGGACCGGCTCCTTTTGGCCGGACTGAACGCTCACTGCACCTCGGTGAGGGCTTCGGGAATGGCCGTGCTCGAGCTGGAGAATCAGCCCGAGCGCGCCGTCGAAGCGATCGCCGATCAGGCCGCCGAGGCGGTCGAACGTGACCGTGCAGAGGCCATCGTCCTCGGGTGCGGGGGATTGGCCGACCTCAAGCAGGTCATCGTCGAACGCTGCGATGTCCCCGTCGTCGACGGGGTCACCGCCGCAGTGAAACTGGCCGAATCACTCGTGGGGCTGGGGCTGAAGACCTCGAAGGTCCGCACCTACGCGCCGGCCCGTCCGAAGCAGCTGAGCGGGTGGCCCTTCTCCGCTGCGTGATGTCAGTCCTCGCCTGATTCGCGTCCCTCGTCGACGGCCTTGGCGAGGCGTTCCTTGTGCTTGTCGTGCTGGTCCTGACTCGCCCCGAGGTGGCGGGCAGCCAGATCTCTGACCTTCGCCTGATCTCGATGGGCGATCGCATCATAGAGCTGGGCGTGCTCCGTGGCGACGAAATCGAGGTCGTCGTGCTGGCTCAGCTGCCAGCGCATGCGGGAGTCGAGGAGCTCACCGATCTCGGTCAGGAGCCGGTTGCCGGAGAGCTCGGTGACAATGGCATGGAAGTCCGCCGCCGAGCGATGGGCGCCGACCACGTCACCGGCTTTCGACAGTTCCTTGCCCTTGGCCAGCGTGGCTTCGAGCTTGGCCAGACCCTCCCGATTATGCCGTTGCGCGGCGAGTTCGAAGGACAGGATGTCAAAGACCGTCCGCACCTCGTTGAGGTCGGCGATGTCACTGGGGGAGAACTCGCGCACCGTTGACCAGGTGTTGGGCCGATTCGCCACCAACCCTTCAGCGGCGAGCTGTTTGAGGGCTTCGCGGATCGGCACACGACTGACACCGAGCTCCGTCGCTAGATTCCGCTCGACCAGTCTGCTGCCGGGCAGCCTGACGCCGTCGATGATCTCGTCGCGCAGCACCTCGGTGACCCGCACGGTCTCAGAGCGCGGGCCATCGCTGCGCGGACTGCCATTGTTCTTCACCAGGTCATTCTCCCACCAGTGTTCATCAGCATCTCAGCACCACTCAGCCTCGTGCCGAAGTTCAGCGCTTCATGGCTCGGCCCAGGGTGTCCAGGCCGACCGATCCCAGGTTGAGGGCCTTGGTGTGGAATGCCTTGAGGTCGAAGTCTGCTCCGGCTTCGGCCTTGGCCTCGTCACGGAACTGCTCCCACAGCCGCTGACCGATCTTGTAGCTTGGGGCCTGCCCGGGCCAACCGAGGTACCGGTCGAGCTCGAATGCGAGGAAGCTGCGGTCCATGGCGACATTGTCTGTGAGGAACTGCCATGCCTTCTCCCGGTTCCAGACTCCTCCGCCGAGGCTGGCCGGGGCGTCGAGTCCCAGGTGGAAGCCGATGTCGAGGACCACTCGTGCGGCACGCAGACGCTGCGAGTCGAGCATGCCCAGGTAGTCACCTGGGTCATCCATGAAGCCGAGGTCGGCCATGAGCTTCTCGGCGTAGAGGGCCCAGCCCTCACCATGCCCGGAGACCCAGCACATGAGCCGGCGCCAGCGGTTGAGGGTGTCAGAGACATACGTGGCCTGGCCGACCTGCAGATGATGGCCCGGCACGCCTTCGTGATAGACGGTGGTCTTCTCCTGCCAGGTGGCGAACTCGGTGACACCTTCGGGCACCGACCACCACATGCGTCCCGGGCGGGAGAAGTCGTCGGTGGGTCCGGTGTAGTAGATGCCTCCGGTGGCCGAAGGTGCGATCATGCATTCGATCGTGGTCACGGGCTCGGGAATGTCGAAATGGGACTTCCCGAGCTCCGTGATCGCCTCGTCGGCGACCTTCTGCATCCACTCACGCAGCCCGTCGGCTCCGTGCAGGGTCCGCTCGGGATCATTGTTCAGCGTCTCCATGACCTCGAACAGATCGGCACCGGGTTGGATCGCGGCTGCGACCTCACGCTGCTCGGCATCGATGCGGGCAAGTTCATCGAGTCCCCACGCATAGGTCTCGTCGAAGTCGACCTCGGCACCGAGGAAGTTCCGGGAGTGCAGAGCGTAGGCCTCACGACCGCAGGCCTCATTCTCCGGCGCTGCCGGGAGCAGCTCCGAGCTGAGGAAATCGGCAAGGTGGGCAAACGACTCACGGGCCGCCTCGGCGTGGGTGTTCAGCTGCTCACGCAACGACGACGGAACAGCGGTGGCCCCGGCGATGAGCTGGTCGAAGTTGCTGCCGGGTTCGGCCAGTGTGCGAGCCTGTTCGATGACCTTCTCGACCTGGATGCGGGCGGATACCTGGCCGCGGCTCTTGGCCAGGGACAGGGACTCCTGGTAGCCGGCGACCGAAGTTGGAACCGCCGCCATCGTGGTGCAGGCCGTCTCCCAGTCGTGGGTGGTCTCGGTGGGCATGAGATCGAAGGCATCGCGGATGGACTGCAAGGGAGACTCGATGACGTTGAGACTCGAATGATCGAGGCCGGCCTCGAAATAGTCGCGATCCACGGTCAGCCGGTCGCGCATCGCATCGATGGTGACGAGGTCGACGTCGTCGAGGTCTGCTGACTTCTCAGCCTCTGTGAGCTTGGCCAGGGTCTCCACGGTGAGATCGTTGGCGGCAGCCAGACCAGCGGGGGAGAAGTCATCGAAACCCGTCGCGCCGTCGAGACCGAGGTAGAGGGCGAGGGAGGGGGAGAGTGCAAGTGATCTGTCGACGTATTCTTCAGCGACGGCGTCAATGGCCGAGGGGGTTCTCTTCTGGGTCATGTCTCTCACCCTATATGACTGAGAACACACCAGCTTGTGTCGATTTGGACCCACAGCCCGGCCGCGTCGACTCATATTCGGCCAGGAGATCGGGTGGTTGTTGACGGACGACTAGAGCAAGATCACTCCGCGGTGGGGCGCCAGCGACAGGAGCCACCGGATAGCATGGATAGGTTCCCGCCTCGATCTCAGCGGATCAGTCGATCACAGCCGATGGGCCATCACAGCAGATCACCCATCTCAGCGGCACCCCCGGGGGACTGGACGCATCATTCAACAGGAAGTGAGACTGATCTTCAGTGGCACGGGCACAGCTATGGACCAAGGACTTCGTCGTCGGCATCGGTCTCAACCTGTCGATGGCGATGGTGTTCTACCTCCTCATGACGTCTATGGCCGGCTATGCCGTCGCCAGGTTCTCCGCTGGTGAAGCAGCTGCTGGGTTCGCGTCCTCGTCCTTCGTCGTGGGCGCCGTCGCAGCCCGTGTGCTGACCGGAAAGTACCTCGACTTCATCGGTCGCCGGAAGTTGCTCATCATCACGATGGCGGTCTCGATCCTCGCCTCTGTGGCCTACATCTTCGCCGACACCCTGGTCTGGCTCTTCGCCATCCGCATCATCCACGGCATCGCCTTCGGGGCCGGCAACACAGCCATCATGACCGCGATCCAAAGCGTCATCCCGGCCTCTCGCCGAGGTGAGGGCACCGGATACTTCGGTACCGCAACAACGCTGTCCACCGCTCTGGGACCCTATCTGGGTGTAGTTCTCCCGCGTGCCTACGACTTCCCGATGCTCTTCGGCGCCTCAGCGTTCATGTCGCTCGTCGCCTTCATCCTCTGCGTCGGCATCAAGCTGCCCAAGCAGGAACTCAGCGATTACCAGCGCCGGACCAAATGGCATCTGAAGATCAGCACGCTCGTCGATCGCGATGGTCTGCGCATCGGGTCGATCATGCTCATCGCCGGTACCGCCTATGCAGCGGCCCTGGTGTTCCTGGCCGGCTATGCCGCGGACAACGGTGTTGCGAGCGCTGCATCCCTGTTCTTCGTCGCCTTCGCGGTGGCGTCACTGGTTGCGCGACTGTTCGTCGGTCGCCTGCAGGACACTCTCGGCGACAACTTCGTCATCTATCCTGTCTTCGTCTTCAACCTCGTCGGCAACATTCTGCTGGCGATGTGGCCGACGATGACGGGAATCATCCTCGCCGGCGTCTTCGTCGGCCTGGGCTTCGGGTCGCTGATGCCGTGCATGCAGGCGATCACCGTGAAATCCGTACCGATGTCGCGGGTGCCGGTGGCCACGGCCTCGTTCTTCCTCCTCCTCGACGCGGGGTCGGGGATCGGCCCGATCATCCTCGGCGCCATCATGCCGCTGACCGGCGGCAACGGCATGTTCATGCTCTGTGCCGTGCTTGTGGCCCTCGGGATGGTCGTGTACTACATCGTCCACGGCCGTCGCCGAGGTGGCCGTCCCGGCCGCGAATACCTGCACTGAGGTCCCTCTCAGCTGGGTGGAGGTTTCTCCGCCCGCGTGATCGCGATAGCCTGAACGCATCGTTGACACTCCCGGATCGCAAGGACTGGCCATGAAATTCGCACTCGCGCAGATCAATTCCACCACCACAGTTGCGGACAACCTCGACAAGGTTCGGGACTACACGCACAAGGCCGCTGAGGCCGGAGCCGAGTTCGTCGTCTTCCCCGAGGCCACGATGTCCGCGTTCGGTCCCGGCTTGCGCGAAGTCGCCGAGGCGAACACCGTGTCGTGGCGGGCTGCGATGGCCCAGCTGGCGGCCGACACCGGAATCACCGTCATCGTGGGCGAGTTCGCGACCTCAGGTGAGAAGGTGATCAACCTGCTTGCCGTCTACCCGCCGCAGGGTGAACGCCGCGACTATGCGAAGATCCATCTCTACGATGCCTTCGGTTTCAAGGAATCCGACACCGTCGTCCCCGGTGAGGATCCCGTCGTCATCGACCTTGGCGGTGAGAGCGTAGGGCTGACACTCTGCTACGACATCCGCTTCCCGAAGCTGTTCGCCGAGGTCAGCCGTCGTGGTGCCAAACTCGCTATCGTCGCCGCCTCTTGGGGTGCTGGGACTGGCAAGGTCGAGCAGTGGCAGACTCTGACCCGTGCTCGGGCATTGGACTCCAACATGTTCGTGGCAGCCATCGGCCAGGCCGATCCCGAGGTCAGTGGTGTCGAGGTGCCGAAGAAGGGGCCCACAGGTGTCGGCCACAGTCTCGTCTCCGATCCCTTCGGTCATGTCATCTCCTCACTCGAGGGTGAAGAGGCTCTCGAGGTCGTCGAGGTGGACCTTGCCGGAGCTGACAAGGCCGCCGAGGCGATTCCGGTGCTGAGGAACGCGAAGCTCGGGTACTGAGGAATAACCTTCCAGCGCCCGGGCGCTGGCGAACCGATTGAAGTCGGGGAGCGGGCTGGGAATGTGCCGCAAAGCACATTAGTTGCACTTGAGGCAAAAATGCACTGGGTGCAATAATGTAGCTATGCAATCCACACCTTCCGGCGAATCCACGCGCACCGACTCTGCCGCGACCGAGCCTTCCGACGCCACCGGCTGCGCCGACCAGTCCGAGGGGCTGCGGCAGCGGAAGAAGCGCGAGCGCGGTCAGGCTCTGCGCCAGGCTGCCCTCGACCTGGCGCTCGAGAACGGGTACACCAACGTCACCGTCGAAGACATCTGCGAACGCTGCGGGGTCTCCCGGCGCACCTTCTTCAATTACTTCTCAAGCAAAGAAGAAGCCCTGCTGGGCCGTGCCGACACAGTCTTCGACGATGAGGATCAGCCCGACATCGCCGCCTTCGAAGCCGGCGGTCCGAACGGACGACTCCTGGCCGACCTCCAGCACCTGCTGGCCTCGGTGGTGCGGACGCGTCTGAACAAGCGCGAAGAGATGCATCAGTATCACCTGCTGATGAAGCAGGATCCCTCGCTGATGCAGGTGCAGATGTCGCGCATGGGCAACAACGAGCGCCTGTTTCGGGAAATGATCCAACGTCGTCTCGACGGGGCAGCGTCGGCCTCGGCAACGCCCGCAGTCGACGAGAACCCAGCGGCCGAGAAGAATCTCAGCGCCACCTCGGCGATGGATTCCTCATCTGCCGGCACCGACTCCGGTCACTGCAATGACGACGAAGCCGTACCGGTTTCCACTCGGGCCGAGGCCCTTGCCGCCTTGGCGATGATGGCGATCAAGGCGACGTTCATGCGTCTGCGCAAGGTTGAGGGCGCCCCCGCCCTGGTCATCAGAGAACTGTTCGACGAGCTGCGAGATGTTTTTGAGGAGGAGTCCGCATGAGTTCAGCAACCGCAACTGCGCAGACGGCGCCGATCGTCTTGACCAGGAAGACGATCGTCCTGATCTTCTCCGCGCTCATGGCCGCCATGTTCCTGGCAACCCTTGACCAGACGATCGTGTCGACGGCGATGCCGACGATCGTGGGTGAACTCGACGGCGTCGAGCATCAGGCATGGCTGGTCACCATCTACCTGCTGGCGATGACCATCGTCATGCCGCTGTATGGCAAATTCGGCGATATGTGGGGCAGGAAGGTCATCTTCCTCGTCGCGATCGCGATCTTCGTCGTCGGCTCGTTCGGGTCCGGCATGGCACAGAACTTCTGGGAACTCATCGCTTGGCGCGGCTTCCAGGGTCTGGGCGGCGGCGGTCTGATGATCCTGTCGCAGGCCATCATCGCCGACATCATTCCCGCCAGCGAACGTGGCAAATACATGGGTCCGCTCGGCGGCCTGTTCGCAATCTCCAGCGTGCTCGGCCCGGTCCTGGGCGGATTCTTCACACAGCACATGGACTGGCGCTGGTGCTTCTGGGTCAATGTCCCGATCGGCATCGTCGCGTTCTTCATCGCACTCTTCGCACTCAAGCTGCCGAGCCATAAGTCGGATAAGAAGGTCGACGTTCTCGGCATCATCTTCATGGTGGCCGCGACCTCGCAGCTGATCCTCGTGACCAGCTGGGGCGGTCACGACTATGACTGGAATTCGCCGACCATCATCTCCCTGATCATCGGCACGGTGGTCTCTGCCCTCGTCTTCGTCTACGTCGAGTCCAAGGTCAGCAACCCGATCATCCCGATCAACCTGTTCAAGAACAAGACCTTCGTCCTCTCCACAGCCATCGGCCTGCTGCTGGGTTTGGGCATGTTCTCCGCAATGGCGTTCCTGCCCACGTTCATGCAGATGGCATCTGGGACCGATGTGACGGGTTCCGGCCTGCTCATGCTCCCGATGATGGCCGGCGTGATGCTGACCTCGATCGTCTCCGGCTTCATCGTGTCAAAGACCGGCAAGTACAAGATCTACCCGCTCTTCGGCACCCTCATCGCCGGCATTGCCCTGGCTTGGATGACCACGCTGACGGCCGACACCTCGATGGTGCTCATCGGCGCCATGATCTTCACCATGGGCTTCGGTCTGGGCCTGGTCATGCAGATCATCGTCCTCGTCATCCAGAACTCCGTGGCACCGGAGCTGGTGGGCACCGCGACCTCGACGAACAACTACTTCCGCGAGATCGGTGCCGCTGTGGGCACGGCACTGTTCGGGTCGATCTTCACCTCCCGACTGGCAGACAAGCTCGGTGAAGCGTTGTCGCAGGCCCCCGGCGGTGGCGCAGGCAGTGGAGGTCCGAGCACTGACTCGATGACCCCTGAGTCCGTCGCCTCGCTGCCCGGACCCATCCACGACCTTGTCGTCAACGCCTATGCGGATGCTTTGGCACCCTCGTTCTGGTACATGGTGCCTGTGTTCCTCGTCGCCTTCGTCCTCGCCTGGTTCCTGCCGCAGCTCAAGCTCTCCGATGTCGCCGGAATGGTGGCCCGTGGTGAAGCTGTCTACGGTGACGACATGGGCGGTCCGACGCGAGGCGTGACGATCCCTGCGCAAGACTCGGCCGCCACGGACGGTTCGCTTCGTGCGGATGGTCCGCTCGGTGCGGATGGTCCGCTCGGTGCGGATGGTTCGCTTGGTGCGGACGCAGCATCCTCCTCAGCGAGGGCGAATGTTCGCGGCCAACAGCGTTTGAGCACGGTCACCGTCGAGGACGGGCATGACCCGGACAGGGACCAGTATCGGCTGAAGTGAGCTGATGCGATGCCGCTGATTTGCCGGTGGTGCCGTGGGGACCACTTGTCATCGAGAGGACCAGCTGTAATCAGTCCGCTCGACGGTAAGTGGTCCCTACGACGAGCGGACGCGGGCTGACACACTTCGGGCGCCGACAGAAGAACTGTCGGCGCCCGAAGTGTGTGACTGCTCAGTGTGTCTGACTGCTCAGCGCTTCCCATTGCGGTCAGCTGCCGAGTTGTCAACGGCCCAGGGTCTGCGTCCAGGTCTGGGGGAGGCGTCGGCGCACGTTGCGGCGCGGAGCATTGAACCCTGCACGATCGTGCTTCGTCGTCTCCATCTGGTCCACGGCCGCCGCTTGATTGGCAGCGTAGGCAAGGGCCACCTGGCGGATCGCCACGACTGCCGCAACCGCTGCCGCGCTGGCCATGTCATCGCTGACGGGTTCTCCGTCGTGTGCTTTGACCTGTGTTCGGTCGTCGACCGAGGTGGCTGGGGCCTGGTCCTCAGCCGAGGTGGCTGTGGCCTCCTGTGCTTCCTGGCTCATAGTGGGATGTTACCGTGCTTGCGCGCTGGAGCGTCAACATGCTTGTTCTTCAGCGCCCGCAACCCGCGAACGATCCGGTTCCTGGTCTCGCTGGGCTTGATGACCGCGTCGATGTAGCCCTCTTCGGCCGCCAGATACGGGTTGAGAAGCGCATCCTCGTAGTCCTGGATCAGTTCCTCGCGCAGCGCATCGACGTCTTCTCCTGCTTCACCGGCAGCCTTGAGCTTGCGCCGGTAGACGATATTCGCCGCACCCTGAGCGCCCATGACAGCAATCTGGGCACTGGGCCATGCGAGGTTGATGTCGGCGCCCAACTGTTTGGAACCCATGACGCAGTACGCTCCGCCGTAGGCCTTGCGGGTGATGAGCGTGATCAGGGGAACTGTCGCCTCACCGTAGGCGTAGATGAGCTTGGCCCCGCGGCGGATGATGCCGCTGAACTCCTGGTCGGTGCCGGGCAGGAAGCCGGGCACGTCGACGAAGGTGAGAATCGGAATGTTGAACGCATCGGCCAGGCGCACGAAACGGGCAGCCTTCTCCGAGGCGTCGATGTCCAATGTTCCCGCCAGCTGCATCGGTTGGTTCGCGATGACGCCGACGCTGACACCTTCGACACGGCCGAAGCCGGTCACGACGTTCGGGGCGAAGAGTTCCGAGACCTGCAGGAATTCCGCGTCATCGAGGACAGTCGTGACGACGTCGAGGATGTCATAGGGCTGCGAGGGTGAATCAGGCATGAGCGAATCCAGAGCCTCGTCGGCGGGACCGGTTGACAGGTCCGATTCGAACTCATCGGCATCGGCGGGATCGAGGTTGTTCTGCGGCAGGAACGAGAGCAGATCGCGCACATAGTTCAGCGCATCGTCCTCGTCGCTGGCCAGGTAGTGGGCGTTGCCGGAGACGGTGTTGTTCGTGCGCCCGCCGCCGAGTTCCTCATGGCCGACCTCTTCGCCGGTGACGGTCTTGATGACGTCGGGGCCGGTGATGTACATGTGGCTGGTCTGATCGACCATGATCGTGACGTCGGTGAGCGCGGGGGAGTACACGGCACCGCCGGCCGAGGGGCCCATGATGAGTGAGATCTGTGGGATCACGCCGGAGGAGGCCACGTTGAGGCGGAAGATCTCCGCGAACAGAGCGATCGAGCCCACGCCCTCCTGGATGCGGGCGCCGCCGGAGTCGTTGATGCCGATGATGGGACAGCCCAATTTGATGGCAAGCTTCTGGACCTTGACGATCTTGCGACCATTCGCCTCGGCGAGGGAACCGCCGAGGACTGTGAAGTCGTGAGCGAACACGGCCACCGTCTTGCCCTCGATCGTGCCCAGACCGCACACGACACCATCGCCGTCGGGGCGGTTGTTCTCCATCCCGAACTGGTGGTTGTGGTGGCGCGCGAATTCGTCGATCTCCTGGAACGAATCCTCGTCGAGGAGCGCTTCGATGCGTTCGCGGGCGGTCTGCTTGCCGCGTTTGTGCTGGTTCTCCACCGACTTCACATTGCCGGTGTGGGCCGCATCCCGGCGCTGGGTGAAAGCGTCGATGCGCTCAGCTGTTGTACGTGGGGTATCCGTCATGACTCCACAATAACGACGCACGGTGCGATCATTGTGCACTCGCGCCAAAAGAATCTAAAGTGGACTGGTGAACAGCCAACACATTCCCCTCCTCGTCGATGTCGAATCCCTCCATCGCAAGGCAGCGGTCCGCGGCATCGATTTACCCGCAGTCATCTGGGACGACGTGTGCCCGTCGACGAACGACGAACTGGCTGCACTGGTGCGGGGACAGTCCACGCTCACCGACTTTCCCACCGATCGCACGCGCCTGATCGCGAGCTCCGACGGCATCGACCTCGCCGAGGTGCCTGGCCAGTTCTGCGTCTACGGCACCGATCATCAGAACGCCGGACACGGTCGACTGGGTCGGACTTGGACGGTGCCGGCAGGCCGTTCACTGACGTTTTCGATTCTGCTGGAGCCGGGTGCCGTCTTCGACTCGTGGGGGTGGGTTCCTCTGATCGCCGGTGAGGCCGTGCGAGCCGCCATCGCCGAGGCGGGCGTGCCTGCCGTGCTCAAGTGGCCCAACGATGTGCTGACGAAGGACGGGAAGAAGCTCTGCGGGATCCTCGCCCGAGTCGAGCCGCTGCCGGCCGGGCCGCGAATCGTTCTGGGGGTGGGGATCAATACGCGGTTGCACCGTGAGGATCTGCCTCGCGAAAGCGCGAGTTCCATTGCGATTGAGAAGGACACGGACGGTTCAGAAGTTGCTCATGAAGACTTGTTAATCTCGATTCTGAGCACACTGATTCCTGCCTACCGGAAGCTTGTCGAGTATGACGATGACGATTTCAGCCGCAGCACAGTCGGCAATGAGGTGCGTGCGAACATGGTGACTCTTGGGACGCAGGTCAGGGTCGAACGCCCCGACGGAAGTAACCTGCACGGTTGTGCCACCGGGCTCGACGCCGGCGGCGACCTCATCATCGACAATGACATCCGTGTCAGCGCAGGCGACGTCCACCACCTGCGACCGGCCGGGCACGTTACGGGGCCGCAATCCTTGGGGACGGAAGCCGGGGGTTGCAGATGACGGGTGTCTCGGACTTCACCGCAGAATTCAACCTCGTTGCCGATGACAATTCCGATGGCACCGACGGCACCTCTTCGAACGGTGCCGATTCTAACTCCACAGTTTCAGGTGGGAGGGTTTCGGTCGGGACAGATTCGGTCGGGACAGAAGAGCACGATTCTGTCGAGGTGCGAGACAGCAGCGAAGCTCAAGGGTCTTCTGACACCCGGGACTCCAGCGGACGGAGTCCCCGAGCGGCCGACGCAGAGGACTCCTACCAACCCGGCGACTCGAACCAGGGACTGAACTCGTTTCCGGTGATCACGGATGACCAGATTGGCTCGTCACCGAACGCCGCCGAGCCGCCGGCCACCTCAGCGCCTGCCTCTGTCTACGGGATCGAACACGGCGACGAGGACCTGCCTGCCACCTCGGTGATGCCGACGGTCCCGTGGGCAGACGACGAGGAAGCGGATGACCAAGGCGCCTCCGGCGATGAGGCGGCCGGTGACTTCTCCGGGGGACTGCATAACAATCCGCGTACCGTGGCACTGCAGATCCTCGACGAGGCTGACGAGGCAGACGAGGACGACACCATCTACGAAACCCGCAGCGCAGCCGAACGGCTCGAGGAGATTCTGCTCGACGGCAAACGCGTGCTCGACCGGCGCGAAGCGGCGAAACTCGGCGGCATCTCCACGGTCTCGGCTCGCAAGATGTGGCGTGCGTTGGGCATGTCTCAGACGGACGCGGAGGAGAAGGCCTACACGGTCAGCGATGCCCATGCGCTGCGCATGTGGGCCAAGCCCGTGGCCGAGGGCCTCATCGATCAGGGCACCGCTCTGTCCCTGGCCCGCGCAATCGGACAGACCACAGACCGTCTCGTCGTATGGCAGATGGAGACTCTCGTCGACTTCCTCACCGAGGAGAAGGGGCTGACCGACCCCGAGGCCAGACGCGACGCGCTGCAGGTTGTCGAGGACATGGTCGACCCGCTGCAGAAGATGCTGACATATTCGTGGCGGCGCAACCTCGCCGAGGTGATGGGTCGGCTCAATGTCAACGTCTCCGATGGTCTGGCCATCGACAACAGGCAGGGCTGGTACGACTCCTCGATGCCGCTGGCGCGTGCGGTCGGCTTCATCGACCTCGTCTCCTATACGCGTTTGTCACAGAAGATGGAGCCGCGGCAGCTGGCGAATCTGGTGCAGGAATTTCAGGGCATGGCCTACAACATCGTGGCCACCGGCGGCGGTCGAGTCATCAAGACCGTCGGCGATGAGGTGTTCTTCGCCGCCGAGACGCCGCTGGGCGGAGCGGAGATCGCGATGACGCTGATGGAGCGTGTGAGCGCGGCAGAGGACCTGCCGCAGGCCCGCGTCGGCTTCGTCTGGGGCAGGGTTCTGTCTCGCCTGGGCGACATCTTCGGGTCGAGTGTCAACCTGGCCGCCCGGCTGACCGCTGTGGCCGATCCGGGCACGATCTTCACCGATGAGGACACGGCTCGGGTGCTCTCCGCTTCGGATGCCTATGTGTTCGAGCGACGCGAATCTCTCTCACTCCATGGGTTGGGGGAGACCGGCATCGGCGAGATGAAGCGTGGAACGGCTGCTCGGATGCAGCTGGACCTCGACGACGACGAAAGCTGAGTCAGACGCCGCCGCGCAGCACACCGGTGTGCGTCACACACCGGCACGTACCCGTATACCCATACCTCACCCGCGGCACCGCTGGTTGCACTACGCACCGTTAGTCGGAAGTAGTACAGCTGCAGTGGTTGTCTTTGCGAGTGCGAATATCACGTGTGAAGTGGACTGTGATGGAAATCACGTTTGACGGCAGGGTGGCTTTTCGCACCGAATTTCTCAGAACAGTGCCGTGTCGTCGTCATCGTCATGGGAGACGATGACAGCGCCATCGGAGTCGATCTTCGAGCGAGCGATCTCTTCCTTCGCCTCATCGAGATCACGCCCATTCTCAACGTCGAGGTCCAGTTCGTCGAAGCTCGTCGCCAACCCCTGGCTGCGCGTCGCACCTGAGGAAGTCGAGCCAGCGTCGGAGCCCGCCCCCGCAACAGCGCCGTCGCCCGCGCCGCTGTCGTCTGTGTCACCGTCTCCGGCAGCATCTTCGGCGTCGCCGAGGCGGGGGACCGTTCCGATGACATCGATCTTGGACTCGAGGGGCGAGCCCGTGGCATCGCGCTTGGACATCTCGGCCGGAAGAGTCCTAGCCCCGCCAGCCTGGGCAGCAGCCTGCGGCGTGTCACCGACCCACGCCAGAGACAGCTCGGTCTCGCCCTTGAGGAACTTGTGGGCACGCACACCCGCGGTCGCACGACCCTTGGTCGGGTACTCGGAGAAGTCGCTGACCTTAATCGATGATGACGGTGCGCCGTAGAAATTCTCTCCGCTGGCGACGGTGACTACGGCGAACGTGCCGATGCTGGTATCGGCGTCCCCTTCTTCGTCGGTCTTGGCCTCCTTGGGAGTCATGCCGAAGAAGAGGGCTCGCGCATCAGCGGCGACCTTCATTCCCGCCACACCTGAGGCGTTCCAGCCCTGGGCCCGCAGCCCCGAGGCATCGAAGGCCAGCAGCTGCGCGTTCGAGGTCACGAACACGGCCAGGGACTCATCGATGTTCTTCGGCTGAGCGACCCCGATGACGGAGTCCTTGCCCTTGAGCGTGATCGCCTCCCATTCGCTCTTGTTCGGCCGGGCGGCCACGGATACGCGTTTGACGACACCGCTTGCGGTGCCGATGACGAATTCGGCGTCGAGGTCGATGAGGCCGAGGATGGTCTCGTTCTTATCCAGCGTCATGTAGTCAGCGATCTTGACGCCGCCGGCGACATTCGGACGTGTTGCGGCCGGTGGCAGAGCCGGCAGGTCGACGACATCGACCATGTGCAGACGTCCTGTTGAGGTCACCGCCCCGACCTTGCCTTGAGTTGTCGACACGATCTCTGAACGCAGCGCATCATGGCTCGAGCGCTTCCCGTTCCTCTGCAAAGGCGAGGCATCAGCGGTTCGGGCGATGCGCCCCGAGGTCGAGAGGAGGACCCGGCAGGGGGCGTCGGCGATCTTGAGGTCAGACTGAGCTTTCTTGCCCTTGGCGGAGAGCTCCTTCATCGATCCTTCGATGAGAACCGTGCGCCGAGGTGAGCCGATCGCCTCCGCCGTTGCTTCGAGCTCTGTGGCGACGAGCTCACGCAGCTTGGCCTCATCGGCGAGCAGCGCCTCGAGGTAGTCGATCTTCTTCCGCAGTTCGTCACGCTCGGCCTCCAGCTCGATACGCGAGAACTTCGTGAGCCTGCGCAGCTGCAGATCGAGGATGTAGGTGGCCTGGAGCTCCGAGAGTTCGAAGACGTCCATCAGGCGAGTGCGGGCTGTGGCCGCATCGTCGGAGGAGCGGATGAGCTGGATGACCTCGTCGATGTCGAGGATCGCGATGAGCAGACCCTCAACGAGGTGGAGGCGGTCCTTGGCCTTGCGGAGCTGGAACGCGGTGCGGCGGCGAATGACGTCGATGCGGTGGGCGAGGTAGACGGTCAGCAGCTCGCGCAGTCCCAGCGTCCGCGGCTGACCGTCGACGAGGCAGACGCTGTTGATGCTGAACGACTCTTCGAGCGGCGTCTGCCGGTAGAGCTCGGCGAGCACGGCTTCTGGATTGAACCCGTTCTTGATGCCGATCACCAGACGCATTCCGTTCTTGCGGTCCGAGTAGTCGTCGATCGAGGCGATGCCTGTGAGTTTCTTCGCGCCGACAGCGTCCTTGACCTTCGAGACGACCTTCTCAGGTCCCACGAGGTAGGGCAGTTCGGTGACGACGATGCCCTTGCGGCGGGCATTGATGTTCTCGATCGAGACTGTGGCTCTGGTGCGGAACGTTCCGCGACCGGTCTCGTACGCCTCACGGACCCCGTCGAGGCCGATGATCCGTCCACCGGTGGGCAGATCGGGGCCGGGGACGAAGCGCATGAGCTCGGCCAGGCCGGCCTCTGGATTGCGGATCAGGTGGCAGCAGGCGGCGATGACCTCGCCCGGGTTGTGCGGAGCCATATTGGTGGCCATGCCCACGGCGATTCCGGACGTGCCGTTGATGAGCAGGTTCGGGAACGCACTGGGCAGAACCTCGGGCTGAGTGAGCGTGTTGTCGTAGTTTCCGACGAAGTCGACGACGTCCTCATCGAGGCCGGCGATCATCTGCATGGAGGCCGAAGTCAGCCGGGCCTCCGTGTAGCGCGGGGCGGCAGGACCGTCGTCGAGGGAACCGAAGTTTCCGTGGCCGTCGACGAGCGGCACACGCATGATGAAGCTTTGGCTCAGGCGCACCAGCGCATCGTAGATCGCGGTGTCACCGTGGGGGTGGAGCTTGCCCATGACATCGCCGACGATGCGAGAGGACTTCACATGTCCGCGCTCGGGGCGCAGGCCCATGTCGCCCATTTGGTAGACGATGCGACGCTGGACGGGCTTCAGACCGTCGCGTGCATCGGGCAGGGCGCGAGAGTGGATGACCGAGACCGCATATTCGAGAAACGAACTCTCCATCTCTGACGAGACGTCGACATCGATGACTCTTCCTTCGGTCATGGAACTCCTTTGACGCACGAATTTTCCGCTCCGGGTGCCCTCTCACGCGCCGAGGTTCGGCATCGACAACTGAGAGCACCTGTCGATTCTAGCGTTCGATTTGAGTTCTACGGCTCAAGCCCGCATTTCCGAGGCGTCCGTGTCGTTCGCACGTGTGCCCGCGCCGGTGCTCTGGGCTGGTTTCAGAAGTGTGTCAGCAGAGAGGTTCAGGCTTGGTTCGCGGTGTTGGGAATCGACGTCAGGAATTGGTCCATGAACGTTTCGACGTGGGCGCGATCGGCCGTTCCTGCGATCAGTTCGGTGACCATCATTCCTATCACTGAGCTGTTCATCGTGTGCGCCACTTCAGCATCGACATCGGCCAGTCTGATGACGAACTCTTCGAATTTCGCCATATTCTTCTGCTTCGCAGTCAACGCTTCGTCTGGAAGGGCGGGATCGAGGCTGAGCATGATCATCGTGTAGAAGCGGTTGCGGTCCGTGGTCAGCCAGTTCATGCAGAAATCGACGGCGATCTCCAGGTCGGGCTTGGTATCGGCACGGAACGTGTCCGTCAGGCGCTCGAGCTGCTGGGAGTTGAGTTCTCCGATTCGCTCCATGATTCCGGTGATCAGTGCATCACGGGTGCGGTAGACATTCGACGTGGAGCCGACGGGCAGCTCGGCAAGGGCATCGACTGCCCTGTGGGTGAGTCCACGAACTCCCTGTTCGGCGACGACGGCTATTGCGGAGTCGGTGACGACGTCTCTTCGTGAAATCATTTCTTTCGGGCCTCACTCTTTTGTGGCACCTGCGGTGCTGGTGCCTTGTGGACGGTGGGTGACCAACGGTTGGCCATGGACTATGGCCAATGTTTGACCACATACTAAAACACAAATTCATAACGTTTCGTGTCGAACGGATACAGACACTACCTGCAATAGAGAAGAATTGGTATAAGACTCGCCAAACTGCCAGTCGGTTCCCACTCAATGAGGCATATCTCAATTCCTCGGAGGTGTCAGCTCAGCAGTCTCCGCGTTGAATCGATGCGTGTGGAGTCGGTGAGCAGATCAATCCTCACGCTCAGCAGATGTCCCCCGGTCACGGTGGCGACCATGGGGTGGATTTCGAGTTCGAGGATCTGCGGGTGCCTCTCGACGAGCACCGACAGGCGTTCGAGTACGTCTTTGAGGGGGGCGATGTTCACCGGTGGCAGACCCCGGTAGCCGAACAGCCTCGGCGAGGACTTGACCGATCGGATCATGTCTTCGGCATCCTTGTCCGTCAGTGGGGCCACGCGATGTTCGACATCGCCGAGCAGCTCGGTCGTATCTCCGGCCAGGGAGAACGACAGCAGCGGCCCCAGCAGTCGGTCCTCGCCGGCGCGGATGACGCAGGGCACCCCCGGGGGCGCCATGGCCTGAACGTCGACCCGAGGGTCCTCATCGACGAGGAGGGTACTGATGGTCTCCTGGATCGCCTGGAAGTCCTCGCGCAACTCCTCTGGTGAGTCGATGTTCAGCCGCACGCCGCCCAGCTCCATCCGATGGCGCAGGGTGCTCGACACGGCTTTGAGCGCGACCGGATAGCCGATCTCTTCGGCGGCGGACAGCGCCTCGTCCACCGAGGCAGCCGTGATGTGGGGCAGCACCTCGATCCCATAGCAGGACAGCAGAGTCCTGGCCTGATCCCGCTCGAGCTGGTGGGGTCGGCCCGGTTGTGCCTTCGAGAGTGCGGATTCGATGATCGATCGCACCCCTTTGTCGTCGAGGTCTTCGACCTCAAGGAAGCGGCCGTGGTCGGCGCCTCGCCAGCGGGCATAATCGGTGGCTCTGGCCAGAGACCACACGGCATCCTCGGGGCCGACGTAACTGGGCACTGTGTGCGAGACTCGCGAGCCTTCGCCTTCGTTGAGGTGGGTGGTCAGTTCGTCCTGGACACCCTGGATGCCGAGGAAGCAGGCCACGGTTGTCTTCTTCGAACGAGCGGCCACCTCGGCGAGGTGAGCGGCGATCTCGGACTCCTGCGCCCCTGCCGAGGGGGTGAAGGTGACGACGACAGAATCGACGTCCTCGCGGGAGTACATCGCCTCGAGTTCCGCTTGGAACGTCTCGGCTTCGACTTCCGGGTGCAGCGACACCGGCTCGGCCTCGACGTGCAGACCCTCCGCGCGTGCGCGCTGGGCGACGAGGGTGGCCATCGCCGCCGAGTTGCCGATGACTCCCAGGCGCCTGCCTGCCGGCAGAGACTGAGTTGAGAACACCTGGGCTAGGTCGAAGAGCTGGTGGATCGTATCCGCCCTGATCACCCCGGCCTGCCCGAGCACCTGATCGAGGGTGTTCGGTGCCAGGGACGAGGTGCGCACGATGTGCCCGGGTGGCAGCTCCCGGCCGGTGAGGTCGGATTTGATGACGACGACCGGTTTGACGCGCGAGACCCGGCGGGCGATACGGGCGAACTTGCGGGGGTTGCCGATCGATTCGAGGTAGAGGCCGACGGTCTTCGTCGCAGGATCCTCCTCCCAATATTGGAGGACGTCGTTGCCGGAGAGGTCTGCACGATTGCCTGCGGAGACAAACGTGGAGATGCCGAGACCGCGCTTCTTCGCGGCCGCCAGCAGGGCAGTGCCCAGCGCGCCCGACTGGCTGAACAGGCCGAGTGTGCCCGACGCCGGCAGGAACGGGGCCAGGGATGCGTTGAGGGAGATCTCCTCGGACTCGTTGACGAGGCCGAACGAGTTCGGGCCGACCACGCGCATCCCGTAGGCGCGGGCGGTGGAGACCATCTGGCGCTGCAGCTCGGCCCCGGCCTCACCGGTCTCGGCGAAGCCCGAGGAGATGACGAGGACCGCTTTGACCCCGTGGGCCGCGCACTCCTGGACCACCTCGGTGGCGGACTCTGCAGGCACCGCGATCACGGCGAGGTCTGCCTTGCCAGGCAGATCGCCCAGGCTCGGGTACGCCTGGACTCCGGCGATCTGGTCCGCTTCCGGGTGGACGACCCACAGGTCGCCGGTGAACTTCGCCGAGGTGATGTTGCGGATGAGGAGATGACCGGTGGATTTGCGTTTGCGGCTGGCACCGATGACCACCACCGAGGTGGGGTGAAGGACCGTGCGCACGCTCAGTGCCTCGGCACGGTGCTCCCGGGAGGCTTGAACCTCGATCGACCGCGCAGTCGGGTCGATGTCGAAATTCACGGCCACGACGCCGTCGTCGAAACCGCGGGAGACCTCGTAGCCGGCGGCCTGGAAGACCTGCAGCATCGGTCGATTCTGAGGCAGCACCTCGGCGGTGAATTTTCGGATCCCCAGGTCCCGGGCCGCGGCGGCGAGATGTTCAAGGAGGATCGAGCCGATGCCGCGACCCTGGTGGGCATCGGCGATGTTGAAGGCCACCTCGGCGGAGGTGGCCGAAATCTTGTCGAAGCGGCCGACCCCGATGATATCGGATCCGACGAGCATGACCATGGCAACACGGTCACGGTAGTCGACGGTGACGAACCGGTCGAGGTCGCGTTTGGGCAGCCGAGGCAGCGGCGCGAAGAAACGCAGATAGACAGACTCGGGTGACTGGGCCTCGTGCATCTTCGACAGGGCTTCGGCATCGGCAGGGACGATCGGACGCAGATGGGCGGTGCCACCGTCGCGGAGGACGACATCCGCTTCCCACTCGGCAGGATAGTTTTCCATGTTCCCAGCATAAGCGGATGGCGAGGGTCCCCGGCCGTCCGTGAACTGCAAGGTCGCAGAACAGGCACCGAAGGAATGGGGCAAAGTGGGAAGAGCCGGTCGAGTACGGCACAATGGGAGTCATGGCTTTACCCGAAGTTCTCGTTCACGATCTGCAGTCGGCCGGATACTACCCACAGCTCACACAGGGGATTCTGGCTGATTCTCTGTTCGGCGAACCGGTCCTCGCTCACTTCGTCCACATCGACACACATGTCGACATCGAATCCATCCACCGTCACGTCACTGCCTTCGTGCTCACCGAAACGCGACTGCTGCTCGCGCACGTCGACGATGACCCGAACGCTGCCCCCGGCTCCAAACCGCGGGCCGTGACGAGCAGCGAGGACATCGAACTCGAGCGTCTTGGCACCGTCATGGTCGGCCGGACCTTCGCAGACCCGGCCGCATTCATTCCCGGAGATAAACCGGTTGAGGTGTCTCTGACCATGTCATGGGGTGCCTCCCGACGAATCGAAGCCTTCCCTGAGACCTGCGGCGACCCGGAATGCGCAGCTGACCACGGCTACGGCGGATCGATCTTCTCAGAAGACGTCATGCTGCGCGTGTCCGCCGAGGCCGAAGGGCAGGCGGCGGTTGACCGCATCGCGGAATTCGCCGGAAAGCTGCGTGCCGCCGTGTTCCACGCCAGGCTCCGGTCACGCCGCTGATGGCGGATGCGAGCGCTTCACCGCTGACGGGGCCGCCCGACTATTCGGGTCCCATCCTCTCCGACGTGGTTCCGGCCGCGGCGCTCAGCCTCGGCGCGGGGGACATCTTCGACGATACGGCGCGAGCTCGGGCTCAGTCTCTGGGCCTCGATAGGGACTCGAGGACAACGATCGTCGTGCTCATCGACGGTATGGGGGAGAGTCAGCTCAAGCAGTACAGCGGCTACACCCCTTTCTTCCGGTCCCTGGCGGCTTCGCGACGAACT
Source organism: Brevibacterium sp. CBA3109 (assembly GCF_040256645.1). Taxonomy (NCBI): domain Bacteria; kingdom Bacillati; phylum Actinomycetota; class Actinomycetes; order Micrococcales; family Brevibacteriaceae; genus Brevibacterium; species Brevibacterium koreense. Next base: position 1,297,911 of record NZ_CP158281.1, read on the forward strand.
CTGTCCACAGGGTTCCCTTCGACGACCGCGAACTCCTTGTCCTCGCTGGCCACAGGACGTCTGCCCGGTGGCCACGGAGTCGTCGGATACCGTGTGCTCGACCCGGCCAAAGACGCCGTGTTCAACCAGCTGACCTGGGACCTCGACGTCGATCCGGTCTCCTGGGTGCCCGACGCAACACTGTTCGAACGTCTCACCGAGGCCGAGGTCGACGTGGTCAGCCTCGGCGAGGCCAAGTTCGCCGGACGAGGCTTGAACAGAGCCTCCTTGCGCGGGGGACGGTTCCGGGCTTCGAAGACACTCGAACAGCGTTGCGCCCAGGCCATCGAAGAGGCGAAGGCCCCCGGCCGTCGACTCGTCTACCTGTACTGGGGCAACCTCGACAAAACCGGCCACGTCCACGGGTCGAACTCCTCGCAGTGGACCGAGGAACTCGAACACGTCGACCTGGCGCTGTCGCAGCTGGCCAACGGCCTGCCGGCCGATTCGACGATGATCGTCACCGCCGATCACGGAATGGTCGACATCGACCACACTCTGCGTCTCGACCTCGCCGATGCCCCCGCGCTGCGTTCGGGGGTCAGACACGTCGGCGGCGAGCCGCGCGCGGTCCATCTCTATGCCCAGGAAGGTGCCGAGGCCGACGTCTACTCGGCCTGGACCGAGACGGTGGGGGACAGGGCGCTCATCCTCAGTCGCGATGAGGCCATCCGGCGCGGCTACTTCGGCCCTGTCGATCCCCGGTTCCGGCAGCGCATCGGGGACTTCATGGTCATCTGCCAGGACGAATTCGCCATCGTCGACTCGGACAACGAATCTGCCTCCGCGATCGCGCTCATCGGACACCATGGTTCGACGACGGCACGAGAGCTGCAGATTCCTCTGCTCGTGGTGTGAGCCGGGCCCGTGATCAGCGCCTTCAGGAACCCCCAGTGACCGGCCTCGAACCTTCAACGACCGCACTCGACTGGACCGAGGACGGGGCCCAACGGTCGGCGCACTGGCATTCGGAGAACCAGTCCGCAGCCCCGACGCAAGTGACGGTGATCAGCGACGACATCACTGCCGATGCCGCCTACCGTCTGGCCCGATCCGGGGCTGGGCTGCTGTGGCGCGGGGACTACCATAACGGTCGTCAGCTGCTGCAGGCGATGGACCGCCGTGTCAAACGCCACAGTGCCCGCCGCGGAGCCGGCAAACACGGTGGCGGCGGAGGCAGCGGTGCGGGGGCATTCGAAGCGCAGCGTCGCTCCATCGCCGATCGTGCCCGTCTGCTCGGTGCGCTGATCGTCGAACTCGACGATGGCTACCAGTTGAACCTGCGCCGCGCCCCCGATGTGAGGCTGGCCTGTGAGGCCGCCTACGGGCCGTCGACGGGACCGATGTGCGTCTCGCTGACCGAGTTGAACGGGGTGCTCGGTGCCTACCAATGGCAACTGAAGGGCGTGGCCATTCCCGCCCTCGGTGAGGACATCCACCCCCGCTACGGTGTGTTCTCCCCGATCCGCGGCGAATACGTCGATCTCGTCGCTCAGACACCATTTCCCGAGTCCGTGACAGGCAATTCATCTGCACCCGAGACGGCCTTCGATCTTGGCACGGGCACCGGCGTGCTCGCCGCAGTGCTGTTGCGCCGCGGGGTCGAACGCGTCGTGGCCACGGACATCAATCCCCGTGCGGTGACCTGTGCCCAGGAGAATCTGGAGCATCTGGGTCTCGCTGAGTCCGCCGAGGTGGTGGAGGCCGATCTCTTCCCGCAGGGACGCGCCGACCTCATCGTGTGCAACCCGCCGTGGCTGCCCGCCCGCCCGACGTCTGCGCTCGAGGCCGGTATCTACGACCCCGACTCCGATGTCCTCCACCGCTTCATCGAGGGTCTGGCTGCGCATCTGAGCCCTGCCGGCGAGGGATGGCTGATTCTGTCCGATCTTGCCGAGCACCTTGGTCTGAGGACCCGAGAGGCTCTGCTTGAGCGCATCACCGCTGCGGGGCTGCGAGTCCATGATCGACACGACACAGCTCCACGCCACCCTCGTGCCTCGGACACCGAGGACGAACTTCACAGGGCACGCGGCGTAGAGGTGACCTCGCTATGGCGCCTGAGACTCTCCAACTGAGGCCGGGCTCCCTCAGCGCGGCCGGGACTCGCATGCTGAACCTGCGCGTCTCATGTCTGCGGTGGACGATAGGATGGAGAATGTGACTTTTCCTCGTGTTGGTGTCATTGGCGGAGGCCAATTGGCACGTATGCTTGCCCCTGCCGCAGAAGCCCTCGGCATCCGCTTCTCAGTTCTCGCTGAGACCGCCGATGCCCCGGCCACTCAGGTCATCAATGAGGTGAGCGTCGGAGACTATACGGACTTCGCGACCCTCAAGGCCTTCGCCGAGACGGTGGACGTGGTGACCTTCGACCATGAGCATGTTCCCCCGGAACACCTGCAGGCTCTCGCCGAGGCGGGCCACGCAGTCCGCCCGGGACCGCAGGCCCTCATCTTCGCTCAGGACAAGATCCTCATGCGCAGGAGGATGGACGAACTCGGGCTGCCGAATCCAGCCTGGGCGGAGATCACATCGCGCGCCGATGTTGTCGCATTCGCGGAGCGAGTCGGATTCCCCTTCATCCTCAAGACACCTCGCGGTGGCTATGACGGTAAGGGTGTGCGAGTCATTGACACCATCGATGAGGCTCTCACCTGGCTCGACGAGGTCGGGCAGCTGTTGGCCGAGGAGAAGGTGGACTTCACCCGTGAGCTCGCAGTCATGGTCGGACGCTCCCCGATGGGCCAGACGGCGGTGTGGCCCGTCGTCGAGACCTGGCAGCAGAACGGTGTGTGCAAGGAGGCCATCGCGCCTGCACCGGGGCTGGCCGCAGATAAGGCGAGAGAGATCACCGAGGCGATCCTCAAGGTCGCCGGTGCCCTCGACGTCACCGGTGTGATGGCGATGGAGCTGTTCGAGACCGCCGAGGGATTCCTCATCAACGAATTTGCGATGCGTCCTCACAACACCGGTCACTGGACCCAGGACGGGGCCGTGACCAGCCAGTTCGAACAGCACCTTCGCGCGGTCCTCGACCTGCCCCTGGGCAGTCCCGCGGCGCGGGAAGATGTCTCCGTGATGGTCAACATCCTCGGCGCCGACCACGAAGACCTCTACCACCCCTATCTGCATGTGATGGCCCACGACCCGGCGGTCAAGGTCCACCTCTATGGCAAGGGAGTGCGCCCGGGCCGAAAGGTCGGCCATGTCAACGCCTACGGGCAGGACGCGGACCTCGTGCTCGCTCGCGCCCGTCATGCAGCGGACTTCATCGCCGGCGTCGACGTCAACCCGCATCCTCAGATGCCGGCCCCGGCAGACCTTGACGCGAATACGAATTCAGGTGCCGATGACTCCGCAGGCATTCCCGCCATCTCCGGCGACGAAAGGGTCTGATATGTCTCCAGCGAATGACGCCAGCTCCACGACTCACGACAACCCAGGAGCCACCTCGGTGCCGGACTCTGCGAATTCAGGCACCGCTGTCGTTGGAATCGTCATGGGCTCGGACTCGGACTGGCCGACGATGAAGGCCGCGGCCGAGGCCCTGGAGGAACTGGGCATCGAGTCGACCGCCGAGGTCGTCTCAGCCCACCGCATGCCCGAGGATATGGTCGAATGGGCCAAGACCGCCGCAGACCGCGGACTGCGTGTCATCATCGCCGGCGCCGGGGGAGCGGCCCACCTGCCCGGGATGATCGCTTCGATGACATCACTTCCGGTCATCGGGGTCCCCGTCCCGCTGAAGTACCTCGATGGTATGGACTCTCTGCTCTCAATCGTGCAGATGCCCGGAGGCGTCCCTGTGGCCACCGTTTCCATCGGCGGAGCCAAGAATGCAGGACTCCTCGCCGCCCGAATCTTAGGCGCCGGTGACACCGCTGCAGCGGAGGCGATCCGCGGCCGGCTCGACGAGTATCGGAGCCAGCTGCGGCAGATCGCTCTCGACAAAGGGCAGGCCCTGCGGCGATAATGGTGGTACTTAACGATCGATCAGTTATAGGAGAATGATGTTCGACCTCTATCAGCCCAGCGAAGAACACGAAGAGATTCGCGCCGCAGTGCGCAACGTCGTCGAGAAGAAGATCACACCCTTTGCCGCCGAGGTTGACGCCGATTCCCGCTACCCGCAGGAAGCCCACGACGCTCTCGTCGAGACCGACTTCTTCGCCGCCCACATCCCCGAGGAACATGGCGGCATGGGTGCTGACGCGCTGGCAGTGGCCATCATCATCGAAGAGGTCGCCCGTGGTTGCGCCTCGTCCTCTCTGATCCCCGCCGTGAACAAGCTCGGCAGCATGCCGGTCCAGCTCGGCGGCAGCGAAGAGATCAAGGCGAAGTACTTCCCGTCAGTGGCCCGCGGTGAGGCCGGGTTCTCCTATGGGCTCTCAGAGCGCGAAGCCGGGTCCGATACGGCCTCGATGAAGACCCGTGCCTTGGCCGATGGTGACGACTGGATCCTCAACGGCGTCAAGACCTGGATCACGAACGCCGGCGTTTCCGACTACTACACGGTCATGGCCGTCACTGACCCAGACGGTGCGCGCGGACGCAACATCTCCGCCTTCGTCGTTGAGAAGTCCGACGAAGGATTCACCTTCGGTGAGAAGGAGCGCAAGCTCGGCATCAAAGGCTCGCCGACGCGCGAACTCCTCTTCGACAATGTCCGTCTGCCCGGCGACCGCATCATCGGTGCCCCCGGTGAGGGCCTGAAGATCGCTCTGCGGACTCTGGACCATACTCGCGTGACGATTGCCGCGCAGGCCGTCGGCATCGCCCAGGGGGCGCTCGACTATGCGCTGGGCTACGTCAAGGAACGCCAGCAGTTCGGCAAGAACATCGCCGAGAACCAGGCGATCCAGTTCATGCTCGCCGATATGGGCATGAAACTCGAAGCAGCCCGTCAGCTCACGTACACGGCGGCAGCCAAGAGCGAGCGTTTCGATGACGACCTGACGTACTTCGGAGCCGCGGCGAAGGCCTTCGCCTCGGACGCAGCCATGGAGATCACGACCGATGCCGTGCAGCTGCTCGGGGGTGCCGGATATGTCGTCGACCATCCTGTCGAGCGGATGATGCGTGATGCGAAGATCACACAGATCTACGAAGGCACCAACCAGATCCAGCGCATGGTGATGGGGCGCAAGCTCATCAGCTGAGTCCAGACCCGCCTCGGCGGGGAGGAGCTCATGCTTCAAGCAAGAAGGTCACCGCCTGCGGGAGGTGGCCTTCTTCTCTGCGCGCTCACACTGAGGCACACGCGCCGAGCGTCTGTGATCAAGTACACCTGTCCCGACGCGACATGCGCAGGCCGAATGTGCCGGAATCCCGGGTTCGCACGCGCCACAATAGATGAACACAGTGGACTCTCCAGAAGGTTTGGCACAGTGGTCTGTGTCGCCGCGGGCTTCGGGTCCGCGCAGGTGGCCATAACAGCAACGAGCGCGAGGCAAAGGTAGGTCAGTGGCCGAAACGAGATACGTCGACCCCATCCATCATCCGTCGTACGCTTCACAGCCGACGCGGGATGTACGGGCGTGGATTCTTCTCCTGGTCACCGTTCTCATTCCCGGGGGAGTGCAGCTGCTGTTCCGGGCTCGTCGCTGGGCCAAGATCTCGCTGTCGATCACCGCGCTCAGCTGGATACTCGCGATCATTGCACTGATCGTGGTTCTCATCGACAAGAAGTTCCTCTTCACCATCGGCACGAATACCTTCCTGCTGACGTTCCTCACCATCTGGCTGCCGGTCATCGCCATCAACTGGATCGTGTGCCTCTTCGATGCTCTGCGCCGGATCAAGCTGGTCACTCTGTCGGCGAGGGCGCGCAAACGCTTCCTCGCCGCGTTCTGCGCTCTGGTTCTCGTCGTTGTGGGCCCGCTGGCCTGGGGCACGACGCTGCTGGACTCCCAGCGCGGACTGATGGCTGATCTCTTCGCCTCAGGGAAGGCCGCGAAACCCGTGGACGGTCGCTACAACATCCTTCTCCTCGGCTCAGATGCGGGCAAGGGGCGCACCGGCATCCGCCCGGATTCGCTGTCCCTGGTCTCGATCGATGCGAAGACCGGCAAGACCGTCATCGTCGGTCTTCCGCGCAACATGGAGAATGTGCCTTTTCCCAAGGATTCGCCGCTGCATAAGCAGTACCCACAGGGGTTCAACTGCGGCGACGAATGCCTGCTCAATGCGGTCTTCCAGCAAGGTGAGCGACACAAGGACGAGTTCGAGAACCCGAAACGAGCAGGGGAGCAGGCCACGATGGATGCCGCCTCGGCGGTCACGGGTCTCGAAGTCCAATACTTCGCCATGGTCAACCTCAAGGGATTCGAGAATCTCATCGATTCCCTGGGCGGGATCACGCTGGTTTCGGGAAAGCGGGTGCCGATCTCCTCGAAAGTCGATCCGACCACCGGCGAGCATGGTCCAGTCAAGGGGTGGATTGAGCCGGGCAAGCAGAAGCTCGACGGCTTCCACGCATTGTGGTTCGCGCGTTCTCGTGAGTTCTCCAGCGACTACGAACGGATGATCCGGCAGCGCTGCGTGCAGACGGCTATGGTCAAGCAGCTCGACCCCGCCACAGTTCTCACTCGGTACCAGGAGATCGCCAAGGCAACCCCAGGGGCACTGTCGACGGACATTCCCTCCTCCGAGGTGGACGAGTTCGTGGATCTGGCGCTGAAGGTGAAGTCGCAGAAGATTGAATCGCTTGACCTCACTCCGCCGAACGTGACACCATCACACCCTGACTTTGACGCCGCCAGGACCTTGGTTGCGGACGCGATCGCAGAATCATCCAAGGATGCTGAGAAGGACAAAGACGCTCAAGCAGCGCCAGGCGACACGTCCGGAGCACTCGCCGGGGTCAATGCGAGCCGTGGACTCGCAACCGGTATCAGCACCCAGATCAGTGCTCAACGTGGCACCGGAAGCGGCTCTGACGAGGGCAAAGAGAGTGCAGAGAGAGCTATCTGCTACGTGCCTTGAGGCATCGATGACCCAGTCGACCTTGTGCGCTGGCTGACCGCAGCCGGGAATTGCGACGGATTCCAGGAAAAAGTTTCGCTCGGTGTGTCCCTTGCAAACACTGGGAATCACACCGGTGTAACTTGATTATTTTGTTATTTGGCTAGTCTGACACGCCGTATATGTGTAACAATTTTGAGATGTTGGGATTACCCACCGTCCTGCCAACGGTGAGATGATTCCAGGGCCTGAACTTCCCTGACTTCCTCGAAAAGGCTGTAACGATGAAACTTTTATTGCCCACAGTCGCGGGCTGCGCTTCGGTCGCACTCGTCGGCACCTTAGCGGTCACGGCACCGACTGCCTTCGCGGCGTCGACTGAGCCGGAAGTGACCCAAGAGGCGCTGAGCGTGAGCGAAGACGGACTCAACGTCCCCGGCGCCCGCGCTTCCAGTGATTCCTCTGCCAATGTCGCCAACCAGAGCGCAACCAGCAACCTGCCGAACATCTTCAAGTCGCAGACCGCTGTCGCCTCTACGCGTGTGCCTGCCACCGTCAACGTGAGTTCGGGCGCTTCTGCTGTCGGCGCTTCCACCGGTTCGATCAATCCCGTCTCCACGGGACTGTCGTCACCCGAGGGCGGAAGCGAAGCCAGTGCCCCTGCAGAGTCCGCCTCGAAGGCCGCTCCATCTGCTCCTGCCGATGAATCAGGTAAGCAGGACTCAGCAACGAAGGACGAGAAGTCCAAGGGGGCTGAATCGTCCGACAAATCCGGCGACAGCGACGACATCTCCGGCTCGGTTCGTCAGAAGACCGAGGACGGCGTGAATATCGCGCTGATCTCCGACGTGCTCGACGTTCCCACCAACAACCCGAGCCTCGTCGGCTTCACCTTCTCCGAGTCGCAGTCCAACATCCGCATCCAGGTCCGGGTCAAGAGCGGTTCTGAGTGGGGCAGCTGGGATTCTCTCGATGAGGACCGGCAGGACGAATCGAAGAACCGGGGTTCCGAGCCGTTTACGATCAACCATGCCTCGGGTGTGCAGATGCGCATTCTGGGCGACAAGGCGCCCAGCGACGCCGAACTCGTCCTCGTTGATCCCAAACGCGACGCCAACGATGCTGCCGCTGTGGCTGAAAATGACCCGGTTCAGATCGAGCCGCAGAGCTCCAACCCATCCGAAGGCGTCGGAGGCTCTTCACCGGCCGCCTCAGATGACTCAACTGTGGAGACAGTTGCCGCCCCCGGTCAGGCTGAGGTGAGCAATCAGAACTACGTACCTGACTCGTCTTCAGTGACGACTGTTGCGAAGTCGAAGAAGGTGCCGAAGCCCAAGATCGGCTCGCGCTCTTCATGGGGGGCGAAGTCCTACAGCGGAAGCCCCGACTACGCCAGCGGAATCAAACAGGCCGTCATCCACCACACCGATGGATCGAACAGCTACTCCGCGGAAGACGTGCCGGCAATTCTGCGCGGTATCCAGAGCTTCCACCAGAAAGGCCGTGGATGGAACGACATCGGCTACAACATCCTCGCCGACAAGTACGGCCGTCTGTGGCAGGGCCGTGGCGGTGACATCAACAAAGCAGTGATCGGTGCACATACTGCCGGACACAACACAGGCACTGTCGGAATCTCCGTGATGGGCAGCTTCGACACCAAGGCGCCGCCGAAGAAGACCCGCGATGCGGTGGCAGCGGCCATCGCCTGGAAGTTCTCTCTCAACAACGTCAAGGCCGGTAAGTCGACCATCGTCGGTCACCGTAACCTCGGCACCACTGCCTGCCCGGGCGATGCCTTCTACGCCAAGTTCGGCGAAATCCGTTCAACCGTCTCCGACGTCATGAAGTCCGGTGACCTGCCGTCCGACAAGAAGAAGGACGACAGCAAAAAGGACGACAAGAAGAAGGACGACTCCAAGAAGGACGACTCCAAGAAGGACGACTCCAAGAAGGACGACAAGAAGAAGGACGACTCCAAGAAGGACGACTCCAAGAAGGACGACTCCAAGAAGGACGACAAGAAGAAGGACGACTCCAAGAAGGACGACTCCAAGAAGGACGACTCCAAGAAGGACGACGGCAAGACGGCGACGCCGAAGCCGAAGACCGAGATCGAGAAGTACGCTGCGGACCACGCGAAGGAACTCGGCAAGGCCACAGGCAAGGAACACGACCTCAAGGGCGTGGACGGCGCACGTGCCCGTGCCTACGAGAAGGGCAACGTCTACTGGTCCAAGAAGACCGGTGCTTACCACCTCTCGGGAGCGATCAAGAACTCGTATAAGGGTGATGTCGTGACCCAGCTGGGCCTGCCCACTTCGAAAGAGAAGGGTGGCTTGAAGGACGGGGGAGCGGCGCAGTCGTTCCAGAAGGGCAATATCTACTGGTCGAAAGACACAGGTGCTCACTACACCACCGGAACACTTCTGAAGTATTGGGGTGACAAAGGTACCGTCAAAGGACACCTCGGTTACCCCGAGTCGGATCCGGTGTACAAGGACGGACGAGGAGAGCAGCTGTTCGAAGGTGCTCGACTCGTCTGGGCCGAGGGCTATGGAACCACAGAGTTCTCGCCCACCGGAACCATTGACGGCGGCGTAGTCGATACCAATGGTCCGGGTGATCCCGATGATGCCAAGGCCTCCGGTGGTGCCGATGAGTCGGCGCCACCGGGGGACAACGCCACCGATGGCGGTTCGGCTGCAGACTCCGGGGAAGGTTCTACAGACGATACAGACGCCAAGGGTGACGACAAGGATTCCAAGGACGACAAGTCCAAGGACGATAAGTCCAAGGACGACAAGTCCAAGGACGATAAGTCCAAGGACGACGACAAGCCGAAGTCGGACAAGCCTAAGGATGACAAGAAAGACAAGGACGAAAAGTCTAAGGACGAAAAGTCCAAGGACGACAAGAAGGACGACAAGCCGTCGAAGGCTGAGAAGATCCAGGCTCAGCGTGACTCCATCGTCAAGGAAGCGAAAGCTCACCTCGGCGTGAGGTACGTCTGGGGTGGAACCTCACCGACGAGGGGCTGGGACTGCTCGGGATACACCCAGTACGTCTATGGCAAACACGGCATCAACCTGCCGCGAACTACTAGTCAGCAGCGTAACGCCGGCACGGTCATCCCGGCCAGCGAAGCCAAAGCAGGCGACATGATCTGGATCCCAGGACACATCGGCATCATCTCCGAGACCAAGGGGCAGATGTACGATGCGGGCTCGACCCGGACGAACACGACGAAGCGCAGCTACAGCTGGATGCTCAATCGTGGAGCGAAGGTCATTCGCGTCGTCGGCTGATGACTGCAAGGTTGCATCGGTCGGGTAAGACTCGGCAGATAGCTCCAGTGCCTCGCGGCCGGTTCTGAAATGAACCGGCCGCGAGGCACTTTTGGTTGCGGTTCCATGCGCCTTTGACCATGCGATGAATTGCAGATGTCCTGGTCTGAACAGTCAGTGAAGCCACCTCGGAAAACCGTGATTAGTCCAGGTGAACGCGCTAACGTGGAGAAACACGCACGACAATTGCGTATGTTCATCCGATGAGTCCAGCCGAAGGGGACCAAGACAGTGCGTCGATTGCACAACACGGTCAAGAATTTCGCTTGGGGCAGTACGGACGCGATCCCAGCAATTCTGGGAACCGCACCCGACGGCACTCCCTGCGCAGAGCTCTGGCTCGGAGCGCACCCCCTCAGCCCCTCTCATCTGGACACCGGACAGTTTGATCAGCAGCGCTCGACCTGCCGTGCCGCGCAGCAGGGATCATCATCTCTGGATGTGAAGACGGACAGCAGCACGGTTGGCCCCAACCTCATCGAATACCTTGCCGGCGACCCTGCGGGCCTGTTGGGCCACGATTCGCTGCAGGTATTCGGTCCACGTCTGCCATTCCTGCTCAAGGTCCTCTCCGCGCGGAAGGCGCTCTCGATCCAGGTGCATCCGAATCCGGAGCAGGCGGTCATCGGATTCGCCCGGGAGGAGTCTGAGGGCCCCGATCTCGACGCCCCGACTCGCAACTACAAAGACACCTCCGCCAAACCGGAACTCATCTACGCCCTCACCGAATTCCACGCGCTGACCGGATTCCGGTCGCGCAAGGCCGTGCGTGCAACCTTCGAGCGTCTGCTGTCACTGTCATTGTCACCGACCTCCCTGGACTTTCTGGGTGACGTGATCTCGGCGCTGAAATCCGTGACCGAGGCCAAGGCCTTCGCCAAAGCAGTCGAGCTCGTCCTCGGCGACTCGCGGTCTGCTGGCTTCGTTGACGAGGTCGCCAGTCAGGATTTGGCAGAACTGCCCGAAGGCCACATCAGTCGTTCAGGCACAGCAGTCGATCCTGCTGAGACCTTTCACGAACTTGTGGCTGACTACCCCTCCGATCCGGGAGTGCTCATGGCACTCATGCTCAATCGCGTCCATCTCCAACCGGGGGAAGCCCTGACGATGGAATCGGGCGTGCTGCACGCCTACCTGGGTGGGACCGGGATCGAGGTCATGGCCTCGAGCGATAATGTTCTGCGCGGGGGACTGACGAACAAGCACATCGATATCCCGGAGCTGGGCAAGGTTGCGAAGTTCACCGCGGCCAAGCCTCGCATGGTTGAACCTGACCGTGACGGAATCCTCCTCGGCACGACCGAGGACTTCGCACTGCAGTCGCTGCGGTGCCCACGACTGACGCAGGTTGAACGCCGAGGCGCGAGCATCGCCCTGTGCACGTCGGGAAGCATCACTGTGGCCTCCCTCGGGTCCACAGTGACACTCACACGTGGTCAGAGCGTGTTCATCCCGGCAAATGAGCCCACAGTGACCGCGGACGGCCATGGGGATCTGTTCGTGGCGACTACCGGTCTCGATACCTCGCTGCCCTTCGCCTGAACCGTCTGCGCTGGGTCCGAGCCGACTGGCGGTGGTCCGAGCCACCTGCCGTTGCTGGACGTGTCGCGCAGATTCCGCCTGTGCCTCTCGCATATTCGATGTGTGTTGGTGGGCGCAAGCGATTTGGGCAGCGGGCGATTTGGGCACTGAGGCCTCGCGCACCCCGTACCGTCAGCAGCAGATCAACTCGTTGCTGAGGTGCCGTTTGCTGCTGAGTGTAGGGGTTGCTGAACTATATGGTGTCTATGCAGCTAACGCGGTGTTCAGCGACTGGTGGTGCGTGGTGCACCGGGCCGGCAAGTGCTCTGATCGCCGAGACGCGCTTGCGAAGTGCTCACCCGGGTCACTCGCGGCACCCTGAGACATGCAAAGAGGCCGCCCCGGGCAGAGTTCCTCGGAAGGAATCGGCCCAGAACGGCCTCGCAGCAAACTACCAGGACAGCAGCACCTCGTGGTACCACCCAGCGCTTGGGTGCATCAGGAGGCTGAACGCCGCAACCCTCCAGCCACCCGGCGGTCAGTGCCTCAGGCGGCGTCGACGCTGATGGTGGGGACGTCGTCGGGGACGTTCACCTGGGCGCCGGTCTTCTCCTTGACTTCTTCGACGGTGACACCGGGAGCCAGTTCGACGAGGGTGAAGGAGTCCCCGGAGACGTCGAGGACGGCGATATCGGTGATGATGCGGCTGACGACGCCCTTGCCGGTCAGTGGCAGCTCACAGCTGGACAGGAGTTTGTGTGAGCCGTCCTTGGCGACATGGTCCATGATGACGATGACGCGCTGCGCTCCGTGGACCAGGTCCATGGCACCGCCCATTCCCTTGACCATCTTGCCGGGAATCATCCAGTTCGCGATGTCGCCGTTCGTGGCGACCTGCATGGCGCCGAGGATCGCAGCATTGACCTTGCCGCCGCGGATCATGCCGAAGCTGGCGGCAGAATCGAAGTAGGAAGCACCGGGGAGCATCGTGACGATCTCCTTGCCGGCGTTGATGAGATCAGGGTCGATCTCGTCCTCGGTGGGGTAGGGGCCGACGCCGAGGAGACCGTTCTCCGACTGCAGGACGAGGTCGACCCCCTCGGGCAGGTAGTTGGGCACGAGTGTCGGCATTCCGATGCCCAGGTTGACGTAGCTGCCGTCTTCGAGCTCGAGGGCTGCGCGGGCCGCCATCTGGTTTCTTGTCAATGACATATCTGGTTCTCCTCAGCCCTTGTCAACAGTTGGATCTGTGCGAACGGTGCGTTTTTCGATGGGTTTGTCCGCCACCTGTTCCGCAGTCAGCTCGACGACGCGGTGGACGAAGATGCCGGGAACGTGGACGTCATCGGGATCGATCTCTCCGGGCTCGACGAGCTTCTCGACCTCGGCGATGGTGATCCGGGCCGACTGTGCGGCCGGGGGATTGAAGTTCCTGGCCGAAGAGTTGAAGACGAGGTTGCCGTGGCGGTCTCCGACAGCGGCGCGGACGAGCGCGTAGTCGGGTGCCAGTGACTCTTCGAGGACGTATTCCTTCTCTTCGCCGAAGGTGTCGAAGACGCGTGTGTCTTTGGCCGGTGATTCCTTGACGACGTTGCCTTGCGCGTCGTACTTCCACGGCATCCCGCCGTCTGCGACCTGGGTGCCGGCACCGGTGATCGTGTAGAACGCGGGGATTCCGGCTCCACCGGCGCGCAGCTTCTCGGCGAGGGTTCCCTGCGGGGTCAGCTCGACCTCGAGTTCGCCGGAGAGGTACTGGCGAGCGAATTCCTTGTTCTCGCCGACGTAGGAGGCGATGATGCGGCGGAGGCGGTGATCAGCGAGCAGCAGGCCCAAGCCCCGCCCGTCGACTCCGGCGTTGTTCGAGATCACCTCGAGGTCCTTGGCACCCTGGTCCTTGATCGCTCGGATCAGGAACTCAGGCACGCCGACGACACCGAAACCGCCTACGGCGATCGATGATCCATCTGCAATATCGGCTACCGCTGCAGCGGGGGTATCAACTACTTTGTCCATGATCCCAGTCTGCCACGGACCTCGCCGAGGCTGCTCGCCAGGTCCGTCATGCCACCATCGTCCATCCCGTTGGCCAGCAGAGACTCACCCCCGCGAAGAAGGTGGCACAGGAACGTCGCCCACTCCTCGGGGCGGGGTGTCGAGTTCGAGACGAGGATGCCTGAGCTGGAGTCGTTCGGAGACTCGGTCCATTGGATCTCTTGGTCACCGACGAGGAGAGTCCCGGTGGACTGGAGGCGCCGAGGTGTCACGTCCGGGTAGGCGCGGATCGCCGAGTTGACGTCGATGAAGTCCTCATCGATCGGTGTGCTCAGAGCCAGGGCGGGTGGGTTGTAGACGAAGATCTCCTCTGCCGCGGTGAGGCTTTCATCGTCCTCGTGGCCCAGTGGCACGAACGCGTGGAAGTCGGCATCCGGTGCTGCCGATCCGCTGGCCTGAGCGTCCGTGCCGAGGACGACACGACCGTCGGCGAGGAGGACGCTGAGAATCGCGACGAGTTCCCGCCAGTGCAGTCCAGCAGGCATCGGCACGAAGAGTGTGAAATCAGGGCCGAGATCGTAGTCTCCGAAGAGGCCAACGCCCTTGTTCACCCAGTTCGCCACGACCGGACCGGTGAGGTCGAGTCGGTCGAAGTCTGGGCCGCGCCAGAAGAGGACGGGTCCGCCTGTGCGGCTGATGATGGAAAGATCCACGAGGGATGACCTGCTTTCTCAATGGTTGTGAGGCGTTCAGTGGGACAGAAGCCCGATGTTGATGCGGACCCCGCGGGGGAATGCTCCGAGCTCTCCGTCGGCCCACTCCCATTTCGTGGTCGCGCTGAGATCCTCGGCGAAGAGTGCAGTGTGCATGCGCTCGACGAGAGAGCCGAGGCCGACCATCGCCTCCAGGAGGGGAGGGCCACCGGCTTGCGGCGTTGCGGGTGAGTCGGAGGGCCCCATCGTGATCCGGGATCCGGACCCTTCGATGCGCATTCGCCAAGCAGCCTGCCCGGGGGTGCGTGAGGCTCCGGCGCGGACGACCCGGATGGCGCGGGAGACGCGTTCGAGGATGTCGTCGCTGTTGTCACCGGCAGCGGCACGGCCCGGCAACTCGGTGACGCCGAGTCCCCTGTGGATTGCTTCGACATGGCCGTAGCGGAACCAATCCTCACCGAGGTCGCGGCTCAGAGCCTTTGCCCCGGCTCGGCCGTTGTCCAGGTATCCGCCGGCACCTCGAACGAGTGCCATGGGCAGACCTCGTGATGATCCCTTGACCAGATCGGCTGCGGCGGCGATCTCATCGGCCACCGCGCGGACAGTCACCGATTGCACGCGGCCATCGTCGTCAGGTTTGCCGCGCTGATCGTCGAGGCCGGAGAAGCCGGAGAGACCGAGCGCGAAGTCACCGACGCCGATCCTCCAAGGCCGCGAGATGGTGTCGGAGATGACGACCCCGATCCGCACGGAGAAGGACTCTTCGACCCGAAGGCGCAGCTTCTCAGCCGAATCATCGCTGTCATGAGGGTGGAGGACGACGGCGCCGCTCGAATTCGACTGGTCGAGTCCGGCCGCCGCCTGCACGGTGCCTGAATGGGTGCGCACGATCTGGACGGTCGACCCGGAGGCATAAGTCCGTTCGGCAACGAGGTGGTTCGAGCACTCCTTGACGAGGTCCTCGAACTCCGCCCGATCATTCACGCTGCGCAGGCGTCCGTCAGCTTTGGACACTACTTTCGACGCGATGACGAGGATGTCGCCGTCCTTGAGGTCGATCCGATTTCGGCGCAAGGAGTTGACAAGTATCGCTGTCAGATCGGAACCGGGCGCGATGTCCTCTTCGACGGGCGGCGCATAGACGGTGAGCAGTCGGTCATTCATCATCGCGTCCGTATCGTCGTCGGGCAGCCTCGGCGCCCGAGTTCAGTGGGCAGATGCGGGGATCGGGCGACGATCGCGAGTGATTCGACTCTCATGCCTCCATAATCCCACCGACGGCAAATGTTTTCGAAATTCTCCAGATTTGATCAGGTGGGCACCACAGGTTGTGTCAACGCCAGACAGTGGTCGCTATATGTGGTGTTCCTGGCGCGTGTGTATGTGAAGGTGTGTTCGAATAACCCGCAAGTGTCCCCCTCAATACTCCACGAGGGCTTGACGAGGCGGTAATGACACGCGTGTAATTTAGACTTAACAGGGGAACGCACTTAGCACGAATCCTCGGATTCGAGCATCCACCACGCTGATGCCGTCAGCACGAGCTTCACCTCCGGAACCATCCGGGGAGTCGGTCGCACCCAGACCATTTCACTCCTCGAACGGTACCGGAACAGGAGCTCGCAGTGGTAGGTGAGCTGAGCGTGAGAAAGGGGAAAACCGTGCAAAGCGCACAGAGCAAAAGGCAGGAGAGGGAAGACTTCTCCACAGTCGTGCCCGGAGTCACTTCACGAAGTGCCGAAGACTGGTTCGTCGAACCAGGGGCGCGTACACCGGATACTCTGCCTGATCCATTGGCGATCGATCCGAACGATCTGACACCGCTGCCCACGGACAACTCCGCCGTATCGCCGCTCTCACTGCTCTTCGGGGCGGCAGAGGACGGCGAACTTTCCTGGCAGGACCAAGCGCTGTGCGCTCAGACCGACCCCGAGGCGTTCTTCCCTGAGAAGGGCGGATCGACTCGTGAGGCCAAACGTGTCTGTGCCTCGTGCGACGTCCGCTCGGACTGCCTCGAATACGCGCTGGCCAATGACGAGCGCTTCGGAATCTGGGGTGGCATGTCTGAACGTGAACGCCGTCGACTCAAGAAACAGGTCGTGTGAAATCTGCCGTCACCGTTGTCGTCGCCTCAGGCGACGACAACAGCAGGATGGAGCTCGAAACAGCTCTGAGTACGACCTACCCCGGGATTCCGATCGTGGATCTCGGGGGTCTTGCCGTTAGGGAGGCCCTTGCCCTCCCTGCTGTTGCCGACAGCACCTATCTGTGGTTCCTCACCGCAGACTCGCGTCCAGAGTCCGACTGCCTCGGAGAACTGCTCGACGCCATCGGTGCGACCGAATCGATCGCTGCTGTGGGCCCCAAGATCATGCACACAGACCACATCGTCTCCGCTGGTGTCACCACCACCTCGGCGGGGGCCAGGGTCAACCCGGTGGCGGAGGGAGAAATCGATCAGGGGCAGCGTGACGGCCAGTCGGAGGCGCTGGGCCTCGACCTGCCCGGCATGCTCATCTCCACCTCTGAGCTCGAGAGGATCGGAGCTCCGTCCCGTGTACTCGGCGTGGCCTATCGTGGCCTCGAATACTCGCGTCGACTGCGCGATCTCGGCCGTCGGGTCGTCGTCGCCCCACGTGCCAGACTCACGGTGTCCGCAACCTCGGCCGCCCAGCTGGGGTCCTCACCGCTGCCACCGCGCTCGAAGTCTCAGATCCGGAGCGAACAGCGCTACCGACTCAGCCTCGCCAGCCCCGGATTCGGCGGCATCTTCTGCCTCCTCATCCTCACCCAGCTCAAGAACACCCTGGCGGGTCTGCTGTCGAACAACGTCCGCGCCGCTTCCTGGTATTTCTCCGCGCTGCTCGGGCTCGTCGCCGACGCCCGCACCACCTCGCATCTGAGACGGTCCAACGCCCGTCGCAGCCGTCTGGCGAAACGCACCACCGACTCCCATGTGGCCGCGCTCTACGCGGACCCGGACGAACTCGCCGTCCAGCGCCGGAGCATGAATTCCGCCGAGGAAGCCCGGCAGACCCAGGCCGGCTCGGCAGCCGGCACAGGCCCGGAGCACATCGACGAAACCGAGCTCAACCCTGTAGGTGACACGGAAGAGGCCATCGACTCGTTCTCACGCCTCGAGGTCACCGGAGGTTCGGGGCTCTTCCGCAATCCCCTGACCTACCTCCTCCTCGCGGCCGCGGCGCTGAGCGGCTTCGCCTCGTTCCGCCTCTTCGGTCCCGGCCACGTTGTCGGCGGTGGGCTGGGTTCCACCGACGTGACTCTGGGCGATCTCGTCGGCCGTCTGCTCAGCCCTCACCTCGACGTCTCCACTGGGGCCGCGGCTGTCGCCGACCCCTACCAGTTAGTCCTCGCAGCCTTCAGTGTTCCGTTCCTGGGTGACGTCGACATCATGGTCCGCACCTTGATTCTCCTCGCCCCGATCCTTGCCGTCATCGCCGCCTACAGCGCGGCGGGTGCGATCGTGAAACGGAAATGGGTGCGCGGATTCGCCGGTCTGCTGTGGATCGCCGCTCCACTCTTCGTCACCGCGCTCTCGGCCGGCCGCCTCGGTGTGATCTTCGTCTGGATTGCGGCACCGCTCTTCGTCATCGCCCTGCGTCGCAGCCTGCGCACCGGGTCGATCGCCGCTGCCGCGAGTGCGGGACTCCTGCTGTTCCTGATGATCGCGGGCGTGCCGCTGATGCTGCCACTGGGCATCATCCTCACTGTCGTGCTGCTGTGTACCGGTTGCGGTCTGCGTCACCTGTGGCTGCTGGCCCCGACCCTGTTCCTGGCCTGGCCATGGCTGGTCGCGCTCGTGAGCGACCCGGGTGCGGTCTTCGTCATGCCCGGCCAGACCTTGGCCCCACCTGCTCCTCCGACCTACCTTCTTGCGGTCGGCTTCCCCTCGCAGATCGACATGAGCTGGCTGGCAGACCTGCTGTCCGCCGTCGGCGTCAGCGGCGTCAGTCCCGGGATCCTGCAGCTGTGGGCCCCGATCCTGGTGCTGCCGATGCTCATCCTCGGGTTCCTCACGCTCATCGAAGCTCACCTCCAACTCTCCCGCCTGGTGTGGGCCGTGGGCCTCTACCTCGCCGGTCTGCTCTTGGCCACAGTCCAGGTCCTCATCCCGGCCCAAACCGGCCCCTTCCACCTCATCGGCTCCTATCCTGCCGCAGGCCTGACCCTGCTCAGCCTCGGCGCGATCATGCTGCTCACGCTCGGTGCACAGACCACGACGACGCGATCGACGAACTCCCGCCGACTGCCCATGCGCGGTCTGTCCGGGCTCGTGGTCATCGCGGCCGTCGGCCTCATCGTCGTCAGCGCCGGAGGCAGCACCGCCTCGGCGGACATCGTCACCACCCAGGAACACGGCACCGTCCCGGCATTGGCCGCCGACCGTGCCGCTGGTGACACCCAGGCACGCACCCTGCGACTCGATGTCCTCGACGGCGAGGTCCGCGCCCGACTGCTCTCATCCGCCGACGGAACCGTCATCGGCACCTCGACCATCCAGTCGGCAAAGGCGGTCGGTGGCTGGCCGTGGGAGCGCAGACCCCTGCCCATCAGCGAAGACCAGACACTCATCGCGCAGGCCGCTGCAGCGCTTTCGGGCGATGACGCCGGAGATGTCCGATCCATTCTGGGTCAGCTGGGCGTGGATTTCGTCCTCGTCGACTCGGGTGCGAAGAACCTGGCGAATTCGGTGGCCGCCGCCGATGGAGTGGTCCAGGTCGGACCGACCGAATCGGGCGGACTGTGGCGGGTCGACACCCCCTACAGCGGCCGGTTCCTCATCCGAGAACCCGACGGTTCGATGAGCACCGCACCGATGCACGGCAGCATCGCCGAGGTGGCCCCCGGTGACGATGGCCGCACCCTGATCGTGTCCGACAGCTCAGACAACATCACCGCCAGCATCGAAGGCAAGGACCTGCCGCAGCCGGAGAAGTCCGCGATCGGTTGGGCCTCCGAATTCTCACTGCCCGCCGCAGGCGGAGGAGTTGATCTCACCTACGGTTCGGCGCTCTATGCCCCGGGCATCATCGTCGGCTGGATCCTCGGCCTCCTCACCATCATCGTTGCGATCCCCTTCGGATCTCAGCGCCAGACCCTGGCCTGGTCACGAACAACTCGTGCGAAAACCAAGCGACCTACTGGTGCGAAAACCAAGCGACCGACTGGTGTGAGATCCAAGCGGAAGTCCGGCCGAACAACCGAGCATCCTGTGGAGGCGAAGCCATGAAACACATGCGCAGCATCGTGACCTTCGCGGCGATCGCCGTGCCTGGAGTGCTCGTAGCCACGACCTCATTCCTGACCCCGCTGACACCGGGCACACTCGACCGCAGCCCCGAGCAGGTGAGAATGCCCACCGCCGACACCCGTGTGATCTGCCCCGGCCCACTTCTGACCGATGACGAGGCAGAGGGCACCGACACGGAGTTCGTCGACGATTCGAACGTGTCCACTCGTGCCGTCTCCGCCTCCGCACCGATCAGTGCCGCCGACGGCTCGGTCTCCGCAGCCCGTCTGCAGGTTGCGGATCTGGGCGGGTCAGCAAACTTCGACAACCCCAGCTCCGACGGCTTCGTCTCCGGTGACGATCCGATCGACAAGACCAAACTCATCACCGGGTTCGCCCGTCCCGGGGCGCCGGCGCTGACGACCGGCGTGGAAACCGTTGAAGGCACATCGGGCGATCTCACCGGACTGGCGACCCTGACCTGCGGGTCAGCGGCGAGTAGCTTCCTGATTCTGGCTGGCTCCGGTGGCGCAGGATCGAACTCCCAGCTGCTGCTGAGCAATCCCGGCGACGTTCCCGTCCAAGCCGAGGTCACTCTCATGACACCATCCGGTCAGCGCGGGGAGCCGACAGAGGTGAGCATCAAAGCTGGGAAACAGCGAGCCATCCGACTGGCGGGTCTCGCCGCGGGAGCCGAGGCACTGGCCGTCGACGTCAAGGTCGACGGGGGAGTCGTGGCCGGCTCCCTCCAAGAGACCGTGCTCGACGGACTGACCCCCAAGGGCATCGACCTGGCCACCAGTGGAGCAGATTCCGCTTCGCAGCAGGTCGTCACCGGGCTCGACGGGAAGGACGCACGCCTGCGCGTGGCCAACCCGGGCGACGACCTGGCGGAGGTTTCTCTCAAGGCCTACGGACCTGACGGGGAGATCGACATACCCCGATCATCGATGACCGTGGTCGCACACGGAGTCGCCGAGGCTGAGCTCGGCGATCTTGAAGCCACGAGCGTCGTCCTCGATTCGGACCAGAGCATTCAGGCCAGCGCATTCATCGGTCAGGACGGAGAGAAGGGCAGTGCGGACTTCGGAAGCATCAACGCCACCGACACCCTCGCCGACTCTCAGATCATGGCCCTGCCTCGCACGGGCACCGGAAAATTGTACCTTTCACCAGGGCAGGGGCAGGTGCAGGTGAGAGGCATGCGCGACGATGGATCGCTCACGCAGCCCCAGTCGATCGACCTCAACCCCACCGGCACCACCGAATTCAGCCCTGCTGAGGTCTCCCCGGATGCAGTTCGCGCCATCGTCATCAGCGGCGAGAATGCCTCGGGATCCCAGTCCGACGGCGTCCACGCCAGCTATGTGGTCACCACGGACTCCGGGATCTCCGCAGTGCAGCCGGCTCCGGCGCCTGCCGGTGTGGCCTACCGCGACATCCGCCTCGGCTGACGATCGTGAGAGCGGAGTCGCATCTATGAGTTGCGGAGGATTTCGACCTGGTCGGCGACCACTTCGGCAATGAGGGAATCTCGCTGCCCGCTGCTGTGGTACTCGATGACTCGCCGATAGAGGACGATGTGCGTGAGCCTGTGCGCGGTGGCCGGAAAGACCCGGCCGAAGGCGGGTTCAGTAGAACTTGCCGGTGGAACAGCATCGATGGCCAGCACCACCTCGGCGAGCAGTGCCGGTTCCTGCACCCGGAAACGGGCGAACTCCTCGGCCGCGACACGAGCGAAGCTCTCCGCCCGGCGCAGACGCGCTGGGACGTCGGCTAAGAACAGCGGGGACCGCAGTCCGCGGCCGTGCCGGTCACGATGACGCCTGGTACTCATGAGTCAACATTGTACTGACCATACGGCCCTGGTTAACGGGGACAGGCGGTCCTCGCGTGTAAAGTGGTTGACTGTGTCAGCCGTGAGATTGTGTTCAAAAGTCAGCTGCTCGCGCAGTGCCGCAGCCACCATGACGTACGTGCACGCTGATGCCTGTGTCGTCATCGGTCCGCTGTCGCGTCGTGCCGAGCCCGGTGCCCATGACCTGTGTGCCGACCATGCCGCAAAACTGACCCCGCCGGTGGGGTGGCAGCTCATCCGCATTCAAGGTGAGCAGGCGCCGCCCGAGCGAACCCATGACGACCTGTTGGCCATCGCCGACGCTGTCCGGGAAGCCGCGGGACGACCCGGGGACGGCGCGAGACCAGGTGAGGCAGCATCGCCGTCGACGTCGACGACCGAGAGTCGCGGCGACGGATCGATGCCTGGCCGCAAACACGGTCACCTGCGCATCATCGGCGATTCATGACCGATCCAGGTCGCGGCGCCGATCCCAGTCCCGAACTCGTCGCTGCTCGTGCGACTGCGCTCGACCCCGCGGTCGGTGCCTATGACATCCGTGGCCGCATCCCCGACCAGCTCGATGCCGACGTCCTCTACGCCCTCGGCTGGGCCACCGCCACTGCCATGTCGGAACTCCATTCGACCACCGAGATGGTTCTCGGGCACGATATGCGACCCAGTTCACCCGGCTTCGCCCAGGCCTTCGCCGCAGGCATCGAAGCGGCCGGACATCGAGCGGTGGTGTTGGGTCTGTGCTCGACCGACCAGCTGTACTTCGCCTCGGGGATCTTCGACCTTCCCGGCGCGATGATCACTGCGAGTCACAACCCGGCCGACTACAACGGGATCAAGATCTGCGGCCCACGTGCCGCAGGAGTCAGTCTCGCCTCAGGGCTGGGCCGGATCAAGGAATTGGCTCCGCAGGCACCCACAGATCACGCCGCTTCGAGCCCCGCACCCGCGGTCCACATCGATGGTGCCGCCGCCGCGGAGATGCGCGAACGCTACGTCGAACGCATCCGAACACTGACTCACGTCGACGAGGTCACAGGGCTGAAGGTCGTCGTCGACTGCGGCAACGGCATGGCGGGCAAACTCCTCGGTGAGGTATTCGGCACCGATTCCGGGTACGCACGGGTGCCGTTCAATGTCATCGGTCTTTTCACCGAACTCGACGGTACCTTCCCCAACCATGAGGCGAATCCGCTGAAACCGGAGAACCTCCTCGACGTCTCCCGTGCGGTGGTCGATCACGGTGCGGACTTGGGGCTGGCCTTCGATGGGGATGCCGATCGCTGCTTCTTCATCGACGAAACCGGAGCGACCATGTCGCCCTCGGCCGTGGGCGCACTCGTCGCCGAACGCGAGATCGCCCGCGCCAAGGCCGCCGGTGTCGCTGAACCGGTGGTCATCCACAATCTCATCACCTCACGCAGTGTTCCGGCCACAATCGCAGCCGCCGGCGGGTTGGCGGTCCGTTCGAAGGTCGGGCATTCGGGCATCAAAACACTCATGCGCACCGAGCATGCCGTCTTTGCCTGCGAACACTCCGCTCACTTCTACTTCGACGAGTTCTACGGTGCGGACTCCGGCATGCTCGCTGCCTGCCACTTGGTTGCCGCCCTGGCGAAGACCGGGGCACCGGCGTCACGGCTCGTCTCTGACTACGACCTCTACGTCCAATCGGGAGAGATCAACTTCACCGTGGCAGACCCCGACTCAGTCTTGACCGCCTTCGCCGCGAAGTCCGGTGATTTCCCGGCGAACACGGTCGACGACCTCGACGGGATCGGGCTGCAGGGCGAAGACTGGTGGATCAACCTGCGCAAGTCGAACACGGAGCCCCTGGTGCGGCTCAATGTCGAAGCCAGCGATCCGCAACGATTGCGCGAACTGACCGCACAGGCCAGTGAATTCGTCGAGGCTCGAAGGCAATAGACTCGACTCAGACGACAACAGTTTCCGTTCCCGATGGAGGTATTGTGCTCGAATCCACCGATTTCAAGGTTGCCGATCTGAGCCTGGCCGAGGCCGGCCGGCACCAGATCCGACTGGCCGAACGCGAGATGCCAGGGCTCATCGCTCTGCGTGAAGAATTCGGTCAGAGCAAGCCGCTGACCGGGGCCCGCATCGCCGGCAGCCTGCACATGACGGTGCAGACGGCGGTGCTCATCGAGACCCTCGTCGCCCTCGGGGCACAGGTGCGTTGGGCCAGCTGCAACATCTTCTCCACTCAGGACGAGGCGGCTGCCGCAGTCGTCGTCGGCACCGGCAGTGTCGACGCCCCGGCCGGTGTGCCGGTCTTTGCCTGGAAGGGTGAGACCCTCGAAGAGTACTGGTGGGCCGCAGACAAGATCTTCGACTTCGCGCAGGGCGCGAACCTCATCCTCGACGACGGCGGCGACGCCACCATGTACGTTCTCAAGGGTGCCCAGGCCGAACTCGACGGGGGAGTCCCCGCCGCGGGTGAGGACGCCCCGGAGGAATTCAAGGTCCTTCTGGCACAGGTGCAGAAATCGCTTGAGGCCTCACCTGGCCGCTTCGGTCGCATGGCTGCCAGCATCAAGGGCGTCAGCGAGGAGACCACAACGGGAGTCAATCGCCTCTACCGTCTGGCCGAGGAGGGGAACCTTCCATTCCCCGCCATCAACGTCAATGATTCGGTGACGAAATCGAAGTTCGACAACCGCTACGGCATTCGCCACTCCTTGCCCGATGGCCTCAACCGTGCCACCGATGTCCTCATCGGCGGCAAGATCGCCGTCGTCGTCGGCTACGGTGACGTCGGTAAGGGAGCCGCCGAGGCACTGCGCGGTCAGGGTGCCAGGGTCATTGTCACCGAGATCGACCCGATCTGTGCTCTGCAGGCGACGATGGACGGCTACCAGGTCGAACACCTCGACACTGTGGCACCAACCGCTGACATCATCATCACGACCACCGGCAACACGCGTGTGGTCGGAGTCGAGGTGCTCCGCAGCCTCAAGCCCGGGGCGATCATCGGCAACGTCGGGCACTTCGACGATGAGATCGATCTGGCCGGGTTGGCCAAGATCCCCGGAGTCTCAAAGGTCGAGATCAAGCCCCAGGTCCACGAGTGGCGCGTGCCCGTCCCTGCCGGCATGGGGCTGGACCGCGATCAGACGGACTTCCTTGTCCTCTCCGAAGGCCGCCTGCTCAATCTGGGCAACGCGACCGGTCACCCCTCGTTCGTGATGAGCGCCTCGTTCGCCAATCAGGTGCTCGCCCAGATCGAACTCTGGGTCAGCCCCGATCGCTACGACAACGATGTGCACCGTCTGGCGAAGGAACTCGACGAGAAGGTCGCGCGCCTCCACCTGCCTGCACTCGGAGCGAACTTGTCCCAGCTGTCGAAGGAACAAGCCGAATACATCGGAGTCGACGTCGCCGGACCCTACAAGCCCGAGCACTACCGGTACTGAGGGACTGATGAGGCACTGAGTCGAACCTGAGCCTGTGGAGCCCTAGCGGCTCTGCAGGCTCAGTCCATGCGGGAGAGAGTTGACTCCTGCACGGAAGGTTTGAGACTGCTCGCTGCGGCGCTGCTGCTTCGCGAACTCTGCGGACCGTTGCCGGTGGATGACCGCTGACAGGAACTGTTCGGGCATCGTCCCCTCCGGCGGTGCCGGTGCGACATAGGGGTTGAGCTCGGTGGCGAGTTCCTTCGCCCGCTCCCAGCGCGAATCTCGGCCCAGATTCTCCGACATCGACAGGAACTGCACAACCCGTCGGTGGAGTCCGGCAGGAAGCGTGGCGATGTCGGTCTCTGCCAGCCAATTCTGCAGGTGCGGTGAGACATGCGTGCGGACCGGTTGGGGTGGGGCGCTGCGTTCGCTGACGGCCATGGTCCCGGCCATGTAGTCGCCGAGGCGCTTGGACTGTGGCGAGACCAGACCTGAAAGGGCAGCCAGTCCGCCGCCGGTCGATAGGATCTCGAAGGGCCAGAGGATGGCGCGGATGAACGAATGCCTGGCCCGCACGGCACCACCGTCGTCGCGGACGACTCGCAGGCCGAGGATGAGCTTGCCGATCGAGCGGCCGTGGGTGAGGACTTCGATGACCATGGGCAGGAGCACGAACACCGAGATGCTCATGATGGTCAAAACCGATGTCAGCAGTAAATCATTGACGTCGAGGACCCGCAGCAGGAACCAGAACATGGCGATGATGAGCCCGATGTTGACGATCGTGTAGACGATGTAGTCGATGAGGCAGCTCAACGCGCGTGCAGCCAGGGCCGCAGGTTGGATGCTCAGCTCGACGGCTTCACCCGTCACCAAAGTACTCACAAATCCATCCTGTCATAATTGGCACCCCCACTTCACAGCGGATCGCCTGGGACACACATTCTGGTCGGTGGAGCTCTCAGATAGGGTTGAACCATGGACCCGAATCTGCTGGCCGAACTGCACGGCGACAAGTGGCGAGAGCTGTCCATGCTGGCGAAGAAGAACTCGCTGAACCCGGCCCAGACCCACAGATTCCTCGACCTCTATCGAGATGCGTCGAAGGACTTGTCACGGATCATGACGGTGGCTCCTGACTCTCTGGAGGCTGCGCGGCTGTCGGCGATAGTCCATCGTTCACGCAACCATCTCTCGGCAGTTCCCGCCGGCGGGCTGTCTGGCTTCTCTCGTTTCTTCGTGATCAGCCTGCCGCTGTCGATCTACCGGCTGAGGTGGGACTTCCTCATCGTCGCCGCGTGCTTCCTGGCAGTGGCGAGCCTGGCCGGGATCTGGGCGGGCATGCACCCGGAGGTCCTCGAGACCTTCGGCGACCACTCCTTCCGCAAACAGTTTGCCGAACATGATTTCGTCGACTACTACAAGGAGAATCCGAACGGGTTCTTCGCCGTGGGCGTGTGGACGAACAACGCGTGGATCGCGGTGCAGTTCGTGCTCTTGGGCATTACCGGAGTCTTCGTCGTCTCCGGGCTGTTCTCCAACGCGGTCAACGTGGGCTTCTCCGGCGCGATGATGTTCGAGTTCGACCGCGGTTCGGACTTCTTCTGGTACATCCTTCCGCACGGAATCCCCGAGATCAGCTGCATCATCCTCGCAGCAGCAGCGGGTCTGAGACTGTTCTTCGCCTGGGTGGTGCCGGGACCGCAGCTGCGGCGGAACAAACTCGCCTCGGAGGCCAGGTCGCTGCTGACCGTTGCCGGTGGGCTGGTCATCATGTTGTTCATCTCGGGACTCATCGAAGGATTCGTCACCCCCAACCCGATTCCGCCGACACTCAAGATCGCCATCGGCGTTCTCTACACTGCCGCGGTCATCGCCTACGCGTGGTACTTCGGAAAGCGTGCCGCCAGAGCCGGGCTCAGTGCCGATCTCGACGAACACCAAGCCGGCTACTCGATCCTCGCCACAGACCGGTGACCGGCAGAACCTCCACCGCTGTGTGAGGGCACTAAAGCTTGCCCGTGGCCTTGAGGTTGATGTAGAGATCGGCCAGTGCACCAGGCAGGTCATCGGGGCCGGCTTCGACGGACTGGACACCGGCTCCACGCAGACGAGTCTGCAGGGACTTCGACGTCAGCAGCTCCGATTCTGCAGCGGCGGCCGTGAAGATCTCATCTGGGCTCTCGCGCTTCGCCGTCAGTTCGCTCAGGCCAGGGTCCTCCACCGAAGCCAGCACCACCCGGTGACGGGCCAACAGTGTCGGCAGAACCGGCAGGATCTCATCAGAGACGCTGCCCTCATCCAAAGCGGTGACGAGGACGACGAGGGCATGCTGGCGTGAGGTGGCCAGAACGGTCGACGAGATCTGCTCCCAGTCGGCATCGTAGAGTTCCGGGTGGACCGTTGTCAGTGCCACAGACAGGTCATGGACTGGATCCTTCGAACGATGGCTCGAGGCGATTGCGCGGATACGTGCATCGGCGACGATGACATCGACCCGGTCTCCTGCTCCAGAGGCCAGAGCAGTCAACAGCAGAGCAGACTCCAGGGCAGCATCGAAGATCGTGCCGTCTCTGCACCGTCGCGCAGCCAGCCTCGAGGAATCGACGACGATGACGACCCTGCGGTCACGCTCGGGTCGCCAGGTCTTGACGACCAGATCCTGGGCGCGGGCACTGGCACGCCAGTCGATTGAGCGCACATCATCACCATCGACGTAGTCGCGCAGGGAATCGAACTCCGTGCCCATACCGCGGATCATCACGGCAGATCGGCCGTCGAGTTCACGCAGCTTCTGGGTCTTCGACGGAAGTTCGCGTCGGGAGATGAACGGGGGCAGGACCCGCACGATCGCCGGCACATCGAAGCTCTTCTGTCGGGCGATGAACCCGAGGACGCTGCGGGAGCGGATGGTGACCTTGTCCGCGTGCAGGGCGCCGCGGCGCACGGGGAGAAGCTGTGTGACCACCCGTGTGTTCTCGCCTGGGGGCAGGTCGAAATGTGAGCGGGTGTTCTTGGCTCCTGCACTGGGTGACCAAGCATCACGAACCGCGATGCGCAGACGTTTGGGGGACTCGTTGACCAGGGTGAGTGTGCAGTTGGTGGGGTCACCCAGCCGGACCATCGGTCCTGGTGTGCGCTGCAGGGAGACCAACCTCGGCGGGGGAACGAGGAAGAAGTCGAACAGTGCGATGACGACGATGACGCCGGCCACGATCAGTGCACTCGTCCACCCCGGCACGAGCATGACGGGAACGAGCCCGAGCAGGGCCAGCAGGAGCAGTCGGGTGGTCATTCAGCGGGGGACTTCGGTGGTCGCGATGATCGAGTTGAGGACCTGATCGACGTTGAGTCCGTCCATCTGCGCCTCAGGGCGCAGAATCACACGGTGGCCCAGGGTCATGTGGGCCAGCGCCTTGACGTCGTCGGGTGTCACATAGCCGCGACCCGATAGCCAGGCAAAGGCACGCGCGGCACCGAGCATGCGGGTGGCACCGCGAGGGGAGACGCCCAGAGCCAGCGATGGCGCCTGTCTGGTTGCCCGGGCCAGATCGACGATGTAGGTGATGACCTGCGGAGCAATATAGATCTCGGCGATGCGCTCCCGGGCCTGAGCGATCATGGCGGCGTCGACGACGGGTGTAAGTCCCGCCTCGGTGAGATGAGAGGCGTCGAAGCCGCGGGCATGGCGGTCGAGGATCTCGAACTCCAGGTCGCGTTCGGGCAGTCCGAGGACGAGTTTGAACAGGAACCGGTCGAGCTGTGCTTCGGGCAGGGGATAGGTGCCCTCGTACTCAAGCGGATTCTGTGTGGCCGCGACCATGAACGGTTCGGGCAGGGCACGGGATCCACCGCCCACCGAGACCTGGTGTTCCTCCATGGCTTCGAGCAGGGCCGACTGAGTCTTGGGCGGGGTGCGGTTGATCTCGTCGGCGATGAGGATGTTCGTGAACACGGGACCGGGACGAAATTCGAAGTTCGACACGGACGCGTCGTAGACCAGCGAGCCTGTGACATCACTGGGCATGAGGTCGGGGGTGAACTGGATACGGGTGTTATCGAGGCTGACCGAGGTGGCGAAGCTGCGCACCAGAAGGGTCTTGGCGACACCGGGCACACCCTCGAGCAGCACGTGACCCTGGCACAGCAGTGCGATGAGCATGCCGGTGACCGCCTCGTCCTGGCCCACGACGGCCTTGGCGATCTGTGTGCGCACGTCGACGAACGCCTCCCGCAGAGTGTCGCGCTCCTGAGGCGGCTGTGCTGGGGGCTGTGCAGGCGGCTGTGCGGGGACCTGCTGCTGGGCGGAGTTCTCGTTTGGAACCTGTGTCATGAGATCTCACTTTCGATGAGGGTGAGCAGATGGACGATTTTCTGCAGCTCTGAGTCGGTGCGGGGCGTGGCCGAGGAGAAGACCCATTCGACTTGGGCCGGGTCGCGGCCTGTCGCGTTCGCGATGCCGGCGATGATGTCGCGATGGCCGGCTTCGGGACTCAGAGCCAACCGTTTCGCAATGCGCAGCATGGCGCCCGTACGCAGGGTGTGCAGGGCCCCGGTCCGGTCGTGGCTGCGCGCGGCCAGCGCCGCCCGGCCGTGCACCGTCTCCACCGCCGGAACGATGACCGGCAGTCGTTCGATCGCCAGGGGACCGAATCTGCGGCCGAGGATGAGCAGGAGGATGAAGACGCACGGAACCAGCCACAGGGCTCCGGCGATGAACCAGCTGGGCACATAGTCCAGAGTCGACGGGGGCGACTCGAACTCACCGGACTCGGTGGGGTAGTAGACGACAAGGTGGTCGGTCTGCGACAGCTGGGAGAGCACCAGTGCGGCATGGCCCTCGTCATCGATGCCGGCGTTGGTCACCCAGTCGGGATTGCCCAGGACGGTGACGGGGAAGCCTCCCTTGCCTCCGTGTCCCTCATCGACGATGAGCTGGCCATGCGCCGACGCGGGGGTGACTTCGCCGCCGTCGATCTGTGTGACGCCGGGGCCGGTGAATGGATAGCAGGTGCTCAGGTCCTCGGTGCCTTTCCGGGCCTCGGCATACTCCGTATCGCCGGTCTCAACCGAGCCGGCAGCCTGGGCGGCTGGCACATCGCAATCAGGCTGTGAGATCTTCTCCGGTGTCGCCAGGGGACTGACGCTGTCATCGACCGTGATGCGGTCGGTGAAGCCCTGGACCGTGTAGCCGGGATCGATGAGCGCCAGCCGGTTGTCGTTGGCAGCGAGCTGAGACCGAAAGCCGTCGATGTCGCCCTGCGAGAGCAGGTCGGCCTTCGTCGGAATCAGGAGTGTCGTCTCCGGCTGTCCGGAGGCCTGGTGAGCCGTGTCGAAATCCTCGGTGGTGGTGACGTCGACCCCGTGGTCGCGCAGTGTTTCGACCATGGCCTTCGTGCCATCGCGAGCAGTGGAATCGTAATGCAGCGGCAGCTGGGACCCACGGTCAGAGGTCATCAGCATCGTCGCGATCACGGTGATGAGGATGACGACGGCCGCGACGATCCACACCCCAGCCGATCTCAGCCGAGCGGTCACTGGGACCGCCGCGCTGGCGCGAGTGCCTCTGGTGGCGACGTCGATGAGGGCGCTCATGATGCCACCGCCGATCGATGCCGTGGAGTCAGGGCACTCAGGCTCTCATCAAGTGCAAGGAACTCGCTATAAGTCGCATTCAGTGAAGCAGTCGAGGTCTGGGCCGGGTCCGCACCGAAGAGGAGGTCGTTGAAGGCGTTGGCAACCCGGGCCAGTTCCTGCCGATGCTCGGGCAGTTCGCCTCCGGCAGTGCGGCTGAGCTCGCTGGCCGTCGACGCCGAATCGAGTGTGATGACCTGCTTCTGGGAGAGCACTGCGAAGATGGCACGTGCGGAATCGATGACCGCGGTCATCATGTCGCCGCGCTCGGCGGCGGCTAGCGCACTGTCCCTCCAGGGGCCGGGCTCTGGCGAGGCGACGACAGGGTCGAAGGCCGACAGAGGCAGAGAAGTCTTCCTCAGCCCGACTCGGCGGACCCGCCAGATGATGAGTCCGACAATGGCAGCCAGTGCCACGACGACGATGAGAATCAGCCAGGGAGAGTTGCCTTGAAGTGCGCTGGAGACGATCGAGTCCCAGATGTTGCTCAGCCATTGTCCGAGCTGCTCCAGAGGGGTGAGGTCTGTGTCCGAGTACTCCTTCTTCGACAGCTCGCCTTCGACCCATTCCCGGCCGGTTTCACGATCGATCGTCGAACTGCCAAGCATGCTCATGCAGTGCCCTCCTCACGGCGGATGAGGACCAGGTCGAACCCTTCGGAGCGCATGCGCTGGTCAAAGTAGCAGACGCAGACGAGGCACGAGAAATAGGCGAAGAGAACTGCCGATGACACCGTCGTCAGAAGCAGGAGAATCGCTCCGGCGATGACGAGGATGACCGTCATCGATGACGAACCGGCAGCCGCGGTGCCGATGGCGATTGCGGCGACGACGGTGACGACTGTGACGAGGGGGGTGATGACGAGCTGCACCAGCTGGGTGGACAGGAAATATCCGAGGCCCAACTGTCCGAAGGTACGCCAGAATCCGCTGCCGGTCAGCTTCCAGGAGCGTCTCAGGGCGGCTCGCACTCCTAACCTTTCGACGGCGATTGCGGAGCCGGTGAAGGCGAACCGCAGATTGAGCCAGATCAAGGCGCACAGCCAGAGTCCCAGCGCGAGAAAAGCGGTGACGATCGCGAGGCCCGTGTTGTCGAACAGTGCAAACAGAAGAGAGGGCAGCCCGAGCAGAATGAGCAGGCCCAGATTGATGGCGCCCAGGAGCAGGGCAGCCAGAATCAGTGACCAGCGGCGCCCGCGCAGAGATCTCCACGAGTGCGTCAGAGTGGTCTTACGTGCCCCGAACGAGCTCTCGGCACCGCTGGCGGCAAGTCCGGCAAGGAAATGAGCGACGCCGAGGCTGAGCAGGCTGATCGCAAACGACCCCATCTGTGCGAGCAGGAAGAACCCGGACATCGCATCGTCATTGCTGACGAGGTCGTTGAGGAAGGGCAGGAACTCAAGGACGGCGAAGGTACCGACCGCGGTGAGGACGAGAGTCCAAAGCGTGAACACGATGAGGGCCGCACCGATGGTGAGCCCGGGGACGAAACGCAGCAGTCGGAAGCCGGAATCGAGCACCTCGAAGAAGGTCAGTGGCCGCTTGGCCAGGACTCCACGCGGGGAAGGCGGGTGCCATTCGTGATGCGTCGGGCCCTGATCTCGTCGCTGCCACTGACCGGTCTGCCAGTCGACCTCGGAGGTCCACGCATTCGATCGTCCCATCACCGGACAATCCTGCCATGATTTTCAGCCCACCGCCGAGTCGAACCGCCCCTGAAGCCGAGTTCACAACGTCTGCATTCACGGGAGGGGGTGTCGAGGTCGAAAGATGGGACGCTCATAAGCGACAATGGAAAGATGAACGCTCGTATCCTCGTAGTTGATGATGACACGGCTTTGGCCGAAATGATCGGAATTGTGCTCAAAAGTGAAGGCTTCGAGCCGTTTTTCTGCGCCACCGGCGATCAGGCCTTCGGTGAATTCGAGAAGGTGAACCCGGACCTCGTCCTCCTGGACCTCATGCTGCCTGGAAAGGACGGGCTCGAGGTCTGCCGAGAGATCCGCGAGATCTCCTCGGTGCCGATCATCATGCTCACGGCGAAGTCGGACACCGTGGACGTTGTCCTCGGTCTGGAATCCGGTGCCGACGACTATGTTCCAAAACCGTTCAAACCCAAAGAACTCATTGCCAGGGTGCGTGCCCGCCTGCGGATCTCCGAGCCGCAGGCACCGGAGCTGCTCACAGTCGGTGATGTTGTCGTCGACGTTGCCGGTCACACCGTGACCAAGGGCGGTTCCCCGGTCTCGCTGACCCCGCTCGAGTTCGATCTGCTGGTGGCCCTGGCCCGCAAACCATGGCAGGTGTTCTCCCGCGAGATCCTGCTCGAAGAAGTGTGGGGCTACCGGCATGCGGCGGACACGCGCCTCGTGAACGTCCACGTGCAGCGTCTGCGCTCGAAGATCGAACGCGACCCGGAGAAGCCGGACATCATCGTCACCGTTCGCGGCGTCGGATATAAAGCAGGCAGAGCGGCGTGAGTCGCGCTTCGGCTGTGGGCGGAGCGATCCGCACCGCAGCCTCGGCGATCCGGACGTTCTGGAGGTTCCTCCTCCGCTCATTCAGCCATTCCCTGCAGCTGCGCATCGTCGTCCTCACCATCGTCCTCACCTCGGTGGCTATCTTCGGGGTGGGGACGTACATGTCACAGCAGATTTCGCGTGGCCTCTTCGACACCAGGCTCCAGTCCCTGTCGTCCCAGGCCGGGACCATCGTCTCCGAGCTGCGCAGCCTCGCCCCCGTCGACGGGCAGGCCGTGACACAGGAGAAGCTGAGTTCTCAGCTGTCGTCGATCTACAACCGTTCCACCGGGTCCGTGTATTCGCTGACCTTGGAGCCCAGCGATCCGAACTCCTCGTTCTCAACG
This sequence comes from Brevibacterium sp. CBA3109, assembly GCF_040256645.1. Taxonomy (NCBI): domain Bacteria; kingdom Bacillati; phylum Actinomycetota; class Actinomycetes; order Micrococcales; family Brevibacteriaceae; genus Brevibacterium; species Brevibacterium koreense. Next base: position 1,331,501 of record NZ_CP158281.1, read on the forward strand.
ATCAGTACCGGGACGACAGACTCTGCTGGTTCTGCGGTCAAGCTGCCCATCACCGATGAGCTCAAAGACGCCATCGGCAAGGCCCCGACCGACGATATGCTCTACCAGTCTGTGGCGCTTCCCGATGGGTCCGGGCCCGGACTGCTGATCTCCCAAGAGCTCCAGATCCCCGGCGCCGGACAGTTCCAGCTCTACTATCTGGGTGACCTGTCGGAGCAGCAGGACACCCTGGACTTCGTCCAGAGGTCGATGCTCGTCGCAGCACTCGTCCTCGTCGTTCTCGTGGGTGCTGTGGCGTGGATCGTCACCCGACTCGTGGTGACCCCGGTGCGCACCGGTGCCGAGGTGGCACGTCTGATCGCCGATGGTGACCTGGACGAGCGCATGCCGGTCCATGGCAATGACGAAATCGCGGTGCTGGGGGAGTCCTTCAATGACATGGCCGACACCCTCCAACATCAGATCCAGCAGATGGAGCGACTGTCCGTGCTGCAACGCCAGTTCGTCTCCGACGTCTCTCATGAGCTGCGCACACCTCTGACGACGATCCGGGCCGCCGCGGATCTCATCTACGACTCGCGTGGTGACCTGGATCCTGTCACGGCCCGCAGCGCCGAGTTGCTCAATTCGCAGGCGGAGAGGTTCGACAGTCTCCTCTCGGATCTGCTTGAGATCTCCCGTTACGACGCCGGTGCCGCTGCGCTGGTGGCCAAACCCGTCGACGTCGGGGCAATCGTCACCTCGATCATCGAGACGGTGTCGATGGTGGCCGATCAGATGTCGACGAACATCGTCGTCCACGCCCCGTCATCACCGGTGATGGCCGAGGTCGACCGCGTGCGGATCACGCGGATCGTGCGCAACCTCGTCGTCAACGCGATCGAACACGGAGAGACCAACCCGATCGACATCTATGTTGCCTCCAATGCCGAGGCAGTGGCCGTGAGCGTACGCGACCACGGGGTGGGAATGAACGACGAACAGGTCGAGCACGTCTTCGACCGCTTCTGGCGTGCGGACCCCGCTCGCAAACGCACCCTGGGCGGGTCTGGCCTGGGACTGGCGATCTCACTCGAGGACGCCCACCTGCACAACGGTTGGCTGCAGGTCTGGGGCAAACCTGGAGAAGGCTCATGCTTCCGCCTGACCATCCCACGCCGTCCCGATCAGGAGATCACCTCCTCGCCTCTGCCTCTGCCGCCTCGGGATGCACAGATCCAGGGTGCTGCCCTCGTGGCGGGCCCGCTGTCTTCGGACGGTTCCGTGCGGATCCAGACGGGGTCCATTCCCATCGTGGTCGAAACCGGGCAGGCTCCTCCCACCCACGAAGGGTATGTTGATGGACCGGAGGTTGTCCGCGGTCATAGTGCCATCATCGACGACGGCGCTGAAAGTGCAGACGAAGACACCGATACGAACGAAGACACCGATACGAACGAAGACACTGACATTCACATTGACATGGACACCGTTTGGCCCCCTGATGCGGCACCCGAAGGAGGATCGCAGTCATGACGACTCGCCGACGTAAGAAGGGGCTGCACATGCTCATCCTCGCCCTCTTCGCCAGCCTGGCGCTGGGGGCCTGTGCCTCAATCCCGAGCAATTCGCCCGTGGGGCACATCGAAGCAGGATCCGGTGACCCGGGCGCCAGCAGTGCTCGGATCCCCGACGGGCCCGAACCCGGGGACAGCATCGGTGAGATCGTTCGCGGCTTCCTCTCCGCCGGTGCCGGCACAGGAAACAACTTCTCCGTCGCAAAGTCCTTTCTCACAGAGGCCGAAGCACAGGAGTGGAACCCGCAGGAATCGGTGTCGCTTCTGCCCAACGACACCGATCTGGATTCGCTCAACCAAGAAATCACCTCCGACCAGAAGACGCTGACCATGTCGGCGCCCGTCGTCGGACTTGTCAACTCCTCGGGCATCTTCAACTCCACCAAACCGGGAACCCAGTCGAACATGGAGTTCTCGCTGCGGCAGGAGAACGGGGAATGGCGTATCGCCTCGGCGCCCGATGGTCTGCTCATCTCGCAGTCGGAGTTCCAGACGATCTTCCTCAACTACTCTCTTCAGTTCTTCACCTCCGACTACTCCTACCTGGTTCCGGACTCCCGTTGGTTCCTCCGTTCCTCGTCGACGCCGACAGCTCTCATCAACGAACTCCTCAGCGGCCCTGCCCCGTACCTCTCAGGTGCGGTCGTGACCTCGATCCCCGACGGTGCGAAACTCAGCGATACAAACGTGGTGACCATCGAAAACGGCGTCGCGCACATTGCCCTGGGCAACCAGGGAGAAGCACCGACGGACCAGGAAAAGGGGCTGATCCGACAGCAGATCGCATCGACGCTGAAGGTCATTCCCTCAATTTCGAGCATCGAATTGACCATCGGGGGACAGGTGGTCTCAGAGGACCTGCAGTCGAAGACTGATTCCTCGGTCCAGGTTCACGGTCCCCCGGTGGTGTTGGCCAAAGATCGGCTCTCACGCATCTCGGGCACGACCGTGGCCAAAGTCGAGAACAGTCCGAACCTGTCCAAGGCCAAGGCCAGCGACCCTGCAGTCTCGGTCGACGATTCGCTCTACGTCTACCTGCAGAACTCCAGGAAGGAGCTGATGCGCCTCAAGGCCGACGCTGGTGACGCGACTCCGATCCTCAAGGGCACAAGGCTCGTGCGCCCAAGCATCGACCGGTTCAATACGGTCTGGACCGGTGAGCGCGCCAATGAGGGTGAGCTCACAGCCATCGGCGAAGACAGCAAGAAATACACGATCGCCGCGGACTTCCTGTCCCGTCGAGACCTCATCGACCTGGAAGTCTCCCGCGACGGTACTCGTATCGCGTTGCTGAGCAGGCACAAGGGAGAACCGTCACGCATCGACGTCGTCGGCATCCCGCGTGATAAGTCGGGAAATCCTTCCAGCGCCGTGTCTGAGGCACCGATCGAAGTCGGGTCGAACTTCGACGAGGTCAAGGACATCTCCTGGGCCGGATCGACCTCGTTGGTGGCGCTGGCTGCGAAGGAAGGTGAACGAGTCCAGCCGTTCCGCATCGGTGTGACCGGGCCTCCTGCGCAGCTGGGTGAGGTCCCCGAGGGCAGCCGGATCGCTTCAGGAGAAGACGGTCGCTCGATCCTCGTGACGAGCTCGTCCGGAGAAATCTACTCCTACAATTCCAATGCTTGGCAGAAGCTCATCGACATCTCGGCCAAGGACCCCTCCTACCCGGGCTGAAACTCCGGACTGTCGGCGCCAACGGAGCTGCCTTCGGGCGTGGCATAGTAGATTTCTCTCATGGGACTGCTGACCGAATTCGGCGAACTCTTCCTGCCCCGCCGATGTGCTGGCTGTGGGCGGGAGGACGTCTCTCTGTGCACGGCGTGTCTGAGTCTGCTCGGTGGCATCCCGCGGGCCATGGAACCGCGATATGGTCAGATTCCCGTCGTCGGCGTCTCAGAATACAGCTCTCAGATCTCTCACATGGTGGTCAACTTCAAAGACAACGGTCGCCGTGACATTCTCGACCCTTTGGCCCTGGCACTTGCACGTTCCATCACTGCGGCCTTGGAGTTGGCTCATCATTCGGGTGGTCGGGTCAGACTGTTTCCCGCGCCGAGCTCCCCACGGGCACAGCGACGTCGAGGCGGCTCTCACACTGCTGCACTGGCCCGACGTACGGCGGAACTCGTACCTGAACTGTCTCTCGAAGTGGTCGACGTTCTCCTCACCAGACGCCACCACGATCAGGTCGGGCTGGGAGCTCATGCCAGGGAGCGCAACGTGGCGAAGTCGCAGTACCTCAATCCGACGATTCTGTCCTCGACGTCTCCTGAAGAAGGAGGCGAAACCGCGTCGGAATCCGGTGTGGACCTTCTCGTCGATGATTTCTCAACCACCGGAGCAACTCTGGCAGAAAGCGCAAGGGTATTAGCATCGGTGCAGATCAGACCCGCTGCAGGAGCCGTTCTCGGTCTCGGCCGCGGGGGCACTCGATTTGTCTCTCCCTTTACTGTATAACGGGGGTTACCCATCCAAGGGAATGGGATCGGATGATTCCGAAGAACGAGTCGCTAAGGACGCATCATGGACATTGTTGTCAACGGACGTCAACTGACCATCTCCGACAGTTTCCGGACCCACATTGAGGACAAGATCGCCAAGGTCGAGCAGCTAGCACCGCGAGCCCAACGAGTCGAAGTGCACGTTGCCCACGAGAAGAACTCTCGTCAGCCCGAAACCAGCGAACGAGTCGAACTCACTGTAGTGGCGAAGGGGCCGGCAATTCGCGCGGAGGCCATGGCAAGCGATAAATATGCTGCATTGGATCTGGCCTGGGCGAAGCTCGTCGAGCGATTGCGGCGCGCCAGGGACCGCAATAAGGTTCCTCGAGCGGGCCACCACCGGAAGGCATCCACGGCCGAGGCCCTGGCGAAGATGCCCGTCGCTGATTCTCTGGTCCCCGATGAGGGGCAAGCGATCGACGCGAACGAGTCCGGGAACAACGACCAGACGAACGGCCGCATCAAGGCCGAAGGCGATTCACCCGTGGTTCTGCGTGAGAAGACGTTCAACGGAGCTCCCATCGGCATCGAGGAGGCGCTCAACCGTATGGAACTCGTCGGTCACGACTTCTACCTCTTCATCGACGAGGAATCGAGCAAACCCTCCGTCGTCTACCGTCGTAAGGGCTGGAGCTATGGTGTGATCACACTCGAACACGAACTTCAGGGCGTCGCCGACTGACCTGATCTGAGCATTGATGATCTGAACACACGCGAGAAGATGCACACACGATCGCCGAGGTGGGGACCCCCACCTCGGCGATCTGCGTCTGAGATCATGCACGTCTGAGGCTGTGGTGGCCATCCGTCGTCGTTGGGCCTCGGCGGCGGTGGCGGGGCGCTCAAACGGTCACACATGGCGCCGCGGATATCGGGGCGACCGTGGACAGTGGTCGCTGATGACCGCGCCTGTTATGCGTCAGTGCGGTGCTCTAGTGTGGGCCCATGCAGAAGATGACACTGTCAGCAGCGCGCAGAACGGCGATCGCGGCGACGGGGCTCGACCGGGCGCGTCCGGCCCAGGTGACGGCCCGGCACCTGAAATCGACGTTCGCGAGAATGGGACTGACCCAGATCGACTCGGTCTCCCGCGTGGTGCGCTCGCATTACCTGCCCTACTATTCGCGGCTCGGGCCGTATCCGCGTGAGACCCTCGACCGACTCTTCTACTCAGCACCTCGGATGGGCGTCGAATATTGGGCCCACGCTGCGGCTTTCGTCCCACCAGAGACGTGGCGTCATTTCGAACGCACCAGAACCGAGTGGTGGCGCAACGACTACGGTCAGCGGCATCCCGACAGCGGCCCGGCCTTCCGGGCTCTGCAGCGTTCGGTCCTCGACGTTTTGAGGTCAGGGCCGAAGACTGCACGAGGGGTCGCGAACCTCGTTGATCATGAGATTCCCGAACGCAACCGCGGTCATTGGGGATGGAACCCCAGCCAGGTCAAGATGGCGCTGGAGGCGCTGTTCGCCGGTGGAATCATCAGCACCGCTGGCCGCAATGATCATTTCGAACGCGTCTACGCCCTGCCACATGATGTCAGCCAGTCGCTGCCGGCGCTTGAGCTCACCTACGGCCCCGCGTCCGCCCCCGAGCTCGGTCTTGATCCCGATGCCGAACGACACCGCGGTGTGTCAGGCACGGCGAACAATGTACTCGAGCTGACCCGGACTGCGGCCCAAGCATTGGGCATCGCACGGCCGGATTGCCTGGCGGACTACTTCCGGCAGCAGCGTGCCCCCACAGATGAGGCAATCACGTCGCTGCTGGCCTCCGGCGAGCTCGTCGAGGTCGACGTGGAGGGGACTCGGGCACTGAAATGGCATGCGGCGAGAACTCCTCGTTCTGTCTCGGCCAGGGCCCTCCTGGCTCCATTCGACCCACTGGTCTTCTACCGGCCGCGGATCGAATGGCTCTTCGGCTTCCACTACCGGATCGAGATCTACACTCCGGCCAAAGACCGCGTTCATGGCTACTACGTGTTGCCGTTCCTCCTCGGCGAACGTCTCGTCGGCCGAGTTGACCTGCACCGGGATCAGTCAGCCAACACACTTCGGGCATTGCAGGTGACCTGGGAACCCGGGGAAGAACATGAAGAGGAACTGGAGCTGGAGTTGCGTGAAATGGCGAACTGGCTCGAATTGGGTGCTGTGGATATGAGTGGTGCTCACCTGCCATTAAGCTAGGGAATATAGAGTCGTTCGAGTTGTTGTCAGGCATTCATGCCGATTAGGAGAAAAGTGGCTAATTTCCTCGAGAAGCTTCTGCGCACCGGTGAGGGACGCACGTTGAAGAAGCTCCGCCAGTACACGGATGCGATCAATGCGCTGTCCGAGGAGTTCAGCGAAATGTCAGATGCTGAGCTGCGGGAGGAAACCGATCGCTTCAAGAAGCGCTATCAGGAGGGGGAGACCCTCGATTCTCTGCTTCCGGAGGCCTTCGCCGCCGTTCGTGAGGCCTCGGGTCGAACCCTGGGCATGCGCCATTTCGACGTCCAGCTCATGGGCGGGGCGGCACTGCACCTGGGCGATATCGCTGAGATGAAGACCGGTGAGGGTAAGACTCTGGTTGCAACGGCTCCGGCGTACCTCAACGCCCTCACCGGCGGCTCCGTGCACATCATCACGGTCAATGATTACCTGGCCACCTACCAGTCCGAGCTCATGGGCCGCGTATTCCGGTTCCTCGGAATGGAGACCGGCTGCATCCAGGCGAACATGTCCTCGGCCAGCCGTCGCAAGCAGTATGCCGCGGACATCACCTACGGGACGAACAACGAATTCGGCTTCGACTACCTGCGCGACAACATGGCCTGGTCGGCCGATGAACTGGTCCAGCGCGGACACGCATTCGCGATTGTCGACGAGGTCGACTCGATCCTCATTGACGAGGCTCGCACCCCGCTCATCATCTCCGGTCCGGCCGAAGGCGATGGTGACCGCTGGTATGGAGAGTTCGCCAAGGTCGTCAAACGACTCAAGACCGACCGCGACTACGAAGTCGATGAGAAGAAGCGCACCGTGGGTGTGCTTGAACCAGGTATCGAACGGGTCGAGGACTACCTGGGCATCGGCAATCTCTACGATGCAGAGAACACCCCGCTGATCAGCTTCCTCAACAATGCGATCCGGGCGAAGGAACTGTTCAAGAAGGACAAAGATTATGTGATCCTCGACGGTGAAGTCCTCATCGTCGACGAACATACTGGTCGTGTGCTCAAGGGCCGCCGTTACAACGAGGGGCTGCACCAGGCCATCGAGGCTAAGGAGAACGTCAAGGTCCAGGCGGAGAACCAGACCCTGGCGACGATCACCCTGCAGAACTTCTTCCGTCTCTACGAGAAGCTCTCCGGCATGACCGGCACTGCAGAGACCGAGGCCGCAGAGTTCATGTCGACCTACAAACTCGGTGTGGTTCCGATTCCGACGAACAAGCCGATGCAGCGCGTCGATCAGTCGGATCTCGTGTACAAGAACGAGGTTGCGAAGTTCGATGCAGTCGTCGATGACATCGCTGAGCGCCACGAAACCGGACAGCCGGTCCTCGTCGGCACCACCAGCGTCGAGAAGAGCGAATACCTCTCGAAGCACCTGAAGAAGCGCGGCATCCGTCACGAGGTGCTCAACGCGAAGAACCACGCAGGTGAAGCTTCCATCGTTGCCTTGGCCGGCCGGAAGAATGCCGTGACTGTGGCAACGAACATGGCCGGTCGCGGTACCGACATCATGCTCGGTGGCAACGCCGAGTTCCTCGCAGTGGCCGAGATGGAGGAGCGGGGCCTGGACCCGCAGGAGGACGAAGAGCAGTACGAGGCCGAATGGCAAGACGTCCTCAAGGCAGCGGAGAAGCGAGTCAAGACTGAGGCTAAGGAAGTCGTCGAGGCTGGCGGCCTGTATGTCCTCGGCACCGAACGTCACGAATCCAGGCGCATCGACAACCAGCTGCGTGGCCGTTCAGGGCGCCAGGGTGACCCGGGTGAGAGCCGTTTCTACCTGTCCCTGACCGATGACCTGATGCGACTCTTCGGTTCCGGTGCCGCCGAACGGATCATGGCCACCGCAAATGTCCCCGACGACGTTCCGCTGGAATCCAAGATGGTGTCCAGGGCAATTCTCTCTGCGCAGTCGCAGATCGAACAGCGCAATGCCGAACAGCGAAAGAACGTCCTCAAATACGATGACGTGCTGAACCGTCAGCGCACCGTGATCTACGACGAGCGACGGAGCGTCCTTCATGGGGCAGATCTGGAAGAACAGGTCTCGAAGTTCCGTGAGGAAATCATCGACGCCTATGTGGCAGAGGCAACCACGGGACCGGTCGAGGATTGGAAGGTCGACGAACTCTTCGAAGCACTGAGCAAGATCTATGAGCCGTCCATCACCGAAGAGGACCTGGCCGAGGAAGTCGGCGGAATCGGCAATCTGACGAAGAACCGCCTCAACCAGGAGATTCAGTCGGACATCGAGGTGTTCTACCAACAGCGTGAAGAGACGCTGGGCGAAGAAGCCACGCGTGAACTCGAACGAAGGGTTGTGCTCTCTGTCATCGACAAGCGTTGGCGCGAACACCTCTACGAGATGGACTATCTGAAGAATGGCATCGGTCTGCGGGCCATGGCGCAGAAAGATCCGCTGGTGGAATATCAGCGTGAAGGCTTCGACATGTTCAAGACTATGCAGGATGGGATCAAGGAGGACGTTGTTCGCCTCACCAATACCCTGCAGGTGACTGTGAACCGGGTTGAAGACGACTCCGACGATGATTCCGAGGTCGAGGTCGACGCGGCCGAACTGCGTCACACTACGCCCAAGATGCAGCTGTCTGCTCCGTCTGAGGCCGGTTCGTCCTCCATGACCGAATCTGAGGATGAAGAGGCCGGAACCGGAGACGATCAGCCGGCCAACCGTGCCGAGCGTCGCGCGAAGAAGAAGGCGAAGAGCTGATTCGCAGTCTCTGACTGCGACCTCACATCGTCTGCAGTGCAGTCATCGTCCACCGGGTGGTGAGCAGTTCCAAGCGAATTGCCACCGCCCGGAATCGGTTCTGCGTGCGGACCACGACGGTGACTTCAGCGACCGCGCCGGTGACTCTGCACACTCTCGCGTTGCCTGCCTGCAGTGTGCGTGCCGCGCCGGGGTCTCCGAAAGGTCTGGTCGGTGCCACCTCTGCGCGCAGCTGGGCGCGCTGATCGATCTTCTCCAGCAGGGCCCGATCCACCCAGCGGGAGATCGAATCGCTGCGCCGTATGCCGGCGAAGATCTCCAGGCACGCCACCGCCAACGATGTCGCGGTGGCGGCAATGCGGCTGTCATCCCTGTCGTCTGCTGCCGTGCTCTGCTTCGCAGCAGGGGCAGTTCCAACAGGGTTCTGCCCTCCACTGCTCAGTGGGGTCGATGCCATCCGAGGACGTGAAAGCACCAATGGGGCGGTCATGGTTGAATCTCCAATCGTTGGCCGGGCATGATGAGGTTCGGATTTGCACCGATGACTTCCCGGTTGGCTGAGTAGATGTCGTCGACGATGTCTTGGGTAGTGCCACCGGATGAGGGCTGGTTGACTGCGATCGACCACAGGCTTTCGCCGGCGCCGACGATATGAGTCTCCGATCCCTTCCCGACGGATTCGTCTGCGTCTGTGTCGTCGGCGGGAGAATCAGCGTCGCTGGGTGGTTGACTCTGGGGTGGGGAAGGGGCGGGCTGCGCATCTGGCCAGTCGGGTTCAGCAGCGGGAGGCTCAGGTTCAGCAGTCGGTGGGACGGTTGGCCAGCCGGGATTCGGCGCGGTATCGTCCGGGAACGCAGTCGGCCAGCCGGGATCGAGCGTGGCACTCGCCGTTACAGTGGGCGTACCGGGAGCTTCAGATACGAGGGTATCCGCGGGAAGGGGCGAGGCCTGCGCAGCGTGCACAGCCAGGCTTGCTGAGGCCGCGGCGATAACGCTTGAGCGCAGTATGGAGGGCGCGATGCGCAGCACGGACTGCGTGACGATTGTTCTCATGCGCCCATTGGGGAGCAGCCTGATCAGCAACGTCAGTAGCGAGACGGCTCCGAGTCGAGCAGACAGCACGGCCGCCGTGCCGACGACGATGATGACAACGAGATCAGTGGTGCTGCGCGGAGTCGGGAGGTGAACCCAGGTTGCGATGAACGCACCGATCAGACAGAACCACGAGACGGTGCAAGCTGTCAACAGATACATGAGAGTCGTCCTTCATTGGAAACATCCCTCAATAATGCAGTTAGATATCATTTGATGTCAATAGACAAATATAACTACGTCACTGTAGTTCCTCCGATCGGTGCAGAAACACTTGCCTGTCGCTCGTACCTGCGGCAGGCTTCACATCATGGATGATCGGATCGAGGCTCTTCTCTCAGATGTGGAAGCCATGCACGCATCCCGGGAGGCCCATGCCAGAAGGGGAGAGCTCAGCGACGAAGTTGCCGTTCATGCCGCACAGCGGACGCTGCTCGAGCGCATGCGAGGTGCAATCGGCCAGCCCGTGCAGGTGGTGGTCGCCGCGCGTGAAATATCTGGGACAGCTGTCTTTCTGGGTGATGGGATCTTCGTGATCGCCGGTATCGAAGCGACCATTGTGACGATCGGCTGGATACGAGAGATTCGCACCCGATCCAGAAGGCACAGATATGAAACCGGCCCCTTGGAGCGGTTGGGGATGGCCTCGGCGCTGAGGCGCCTGGCCTCCGACCATGAGGAGATCTCCCTGGAGCTGGCAGGTGAGGGCGGGGCTATTCGGGGGCGCAGCGACATGGTCGCCTCTGACTATATCGAGATCTCGGGACGGATCATCCCGCACCGTTCAATTGCGCTTGTGCAGGCCCGAGTCAATCCATTCGCCTAGATGCAATGCCCCGTCAGGTTGATGAGCCGTTCGTTGTTCTGGGGAGCCAGGGGAGTGTCCCGGCCTCAATCCTCGAATGAACCGGTCTTGATCTCGTGCTCGGTGCGTTCGTACATCCGCTGGATGTACGCCTCGATCTCGGTCTTCTCCACGCGCCACTGTCCGCGTCCGCCCACCTTGATGGCACGCAGATCTCCAGTGCGAACCAGAGCGCGAGCCTGAGCGATCGAGACATTGAGCAGATCGGCCACATCGGTGAGCGGTAGGAAGCGATTTTCGACGACCATGAGGGCCCCTTCTCATTCCAGGTGACTGATTGCTTGGTAACTAATTTTGCCAAAACCATTGCTTTGACCTCGTTTGGTGTTCAATACTATCACTCAGAAACAGTTCCTGTCATGGGAAATTTTCCAAAGGTGGAGATGCAATGGAGCTCTCGAAACGAATTCGTCGGCCGAAGTGGACCGATGCCAGGCTGCTGGTTGGAGCGGTTCTCGTCGTCGTGGCCATCGTCGCGACCTATCTGCTCATCAGCGCTGCGAACGCGACGACCCGAGTGTGGGCCAGTGCGGTTCCTCTTGTCCCAGGTCAGGTGGTCAGCGCTGAGGATCTGAGGGTCGCCGAGGTGAATCTGGCAGATATCGGTGACAAGTACCTGTCTGCCGATGCCGGCTTCCCGGACCATTCGAGTGTACGGGCCGTGATCGCCGCCGGTGAGCTTCTGCCGGCCTCAGCGCTGGCCCCCATCGCCGAGCTCGAGGGCAGGATCGTGGCGATCGACGTCGCCGGCTCTGTCCCCACAGTCGTCGACACCGGCAGTCTCGTCGACGTGTGGGCTCAACCTGAGTCCAAGGGCCTCGACGATGATGGTGCTGCCCCGCAGCAGATTGTGACCTCGGCTCCGGTCTCGAACATCAGCCGTGAGGTGGGCAGCTTCGGTGTCGGGGATGGCGCCAGGATCGAAGTCTTCGTGGCCAGCTCGGAGCTCGCCGACGTCCTCGGTGCCCTCGACGGCAACAGCGTTCTTTCGGTCGTCGGCGCCCCGGCCGAGGTCAGGGCCGAGGGCAGTCAGTCATGACACAGGTGCTCTTGGCCGTGGACTTCGAGTTCGACCTGATTCTGTTCGAACTCCTCAGTGAGGTCGACGATGTCACCATCGTCGCCCGGCCCGCGGACGACGTCGAACTTCTGGCATTGTGTCGGACCGGCAGCGCCGACGTCGTCATCGTCGGTCAGTACTTCCCAGGTTTGGACGCGCAGGTCATCGCTGCGATCCTCGCAGCAGGAACCGCTGTGCTGGGATTCGGCAATGATGCGGTGGCGTTGGAGGCCCTCGGCGTTGCGAGCAGTGTCCCCTCCACCGCAGACGCGGAGACTGTGGCTAAGGCGCTCGATGACACCCGTGATTCCACCGTCGTTCCGCCCCGACCCATCGCTCCGCCCGGGTCGCTTGGCGGGCAGGGGCACATCGTCACAGTCTGGGGCACAGGTTCCTCTCCCGGGCGGACTCTCACGGCGGTCAACCTCGGCGACCATGGGTCCAGACAAGGGCATCGCAGCGTCGTTGTCGACGCAGATACCGTTGCCGCGATGGTGGCCACGACATTGGGGTTGACTGAGGAATTCGCGCATCTGGCAAGCTTGTGTCGACTCGAGGTGGAGAAGACTCCGCCCCTGGACGTCTCCGCCGTTCCGCATGCTGCGATACGCGATGGCTTCCATGCTGTCACCGGACTGACCAGGCCAGACAGGTGGCCGGAGGTTCGCGCCTCGGTCCTCACTGCGGTGCTTGCCCGTCTGTCCAAGATGTTCGACCTCGTCGTCGTCGACGTCTCCGACCGGGTGGATCCCGACGATGACTTCGCCGATCCGTTCTACGACCGGCACTGCGCGACCCGGGCCGCGCTCGACGCCGCAGACACAGTGCTGGTCCTGGCCGCGGGTGACCCGATCGGGCTGCAGAGGCTCGTCAAACTGCTGGGCACCGAAAGGGTGGAGTCGATGGGGTCTAAGATGCGAATCGGCATCACGAAGGTGCGCTCGGGAGCTGTCGGCCACCCCGCCGAGGTGCGGATCCGCGAAGTCCTCGCCAGATTCGTTCGCCGAGACCCCGACTTTATCTTCAGTGACGACCGGGCGACGGTCGACGCCGCCATGCTGTCCGGGCACACCCTCCACGAGGAGAATCCGAAATCTGTGCTCAGCCAGGAGATCGCGGCCGCGGTGAGGGAGCTGCTGCCGGCCAGGAAGCGTTCCCGGAAGTCCGGTGCGGGGCGAAGAGCGAAGTCCCTTTAGGATTGGAGCATGTCCATTCGCTGCTATATCCCGACCACACTGATCGCACTTCGCGGAGGGCTCGGCCCCGTACACGCGGTCGCCCCCGATGCCCAAGGTCGAGAATTGGGCGGAGACGAACTCGAGGCACGGGAATTCGATGCACTGTGCATCGCGGCCGCACTGGCTGCCACCCAGTCGTTCGAGGCAGCTGCGGCGACCACCCAAGAACCTGCACCTGACTCAGAGTCCATGACAGGCACGGAGTCTGCGAGCGGTGCTGACACCATCTCACCGCGAGCAGTCATCGCCTACGACGCACCAGACTCGAGCGCTGGTGAGGAGCTGGCCGAAGGATTCGACCTGCTCATTCTCCCCGACGTCGATATGGCATCAGTCGCCAGCATCCACCTCGACGAGGTCGAGATCTGGGAGGAAGCTGCCGATATCGCAGCAGGCAGGGGACACGAAGCAGCCGAGGACCACCTCGGCGACTCCGATCTTCTCTGGTACGACGCGACCGAGCTGCCCGAGCTGCTGCGCGAACGCGGCTGAGTCCAGACCAGCCCAGCCTGGGCGGCAGGTCAGCCTGGAGCCTCAGGGGTGTCCTAACCGTCTGAGGTGTGTTCGAACTTGGACAGGCGGTCGTGCAGGCGCTTCTCCAGGATGGGCACGACTGCCTGTTCGATCATTGACCCGAAGAGGGGAATTGAGGAGCTGATCTCGGCACGCACCGACAGCGAGGTTCCCGAACTCTTCTGCACGAGCGTGATGAGCGCATCGATCTCAACAGGCACTCCGGCCGCATGAGCGGTCATCCGGATCTCCGCGCTGTCTCCGATGACATCGCCGGGAATCATGTAGACCTCGACGAGTTCGGCATTCGCTGGAAGGTGCGAGGCCAGGGCAGAGGGCATTTCGCTCTTCGGCAGCGTCGTCTTGACCGTCACCTCGGTGTCGGGATCAATTCGCTCGGCGTGGGCCTTGGATCCCAGTGGCTGCCAGGTCGAGACGTCGGCAAGCCGGAGGAGGAATTCCGACAGAGAGTCCGAGTATTCGTGGTTGAGTGTCAAGGTTCGCATAGCTCCAGTTTGCCAGGAGATCAGCGTCGTGGCGCGGCAGGGCTGTCGGCGTGCCTTTCTCGGCATTTGAGCATAGTGTGGGTGAAGGCGGTTTGATGTCGAACCGCAGTAAATTTTGCGCGCTGATCATAGAGGTGACATGGTGTCTCAGGTCTCATATTCGGACATTGCAGAAGAGTGGAGGAAGCAGAGGGGACAAGGTGCGCCGGAGAACTTCATCGAGGCGTACTATCCGCGCCTCGAACCCGGCACTTCCGAAGCAGGGACAGAGGCGTTGGCCGCGGCGGCCGCCTCGCATTACGCACTAGGGCTTGAGTACGACGGCAGATCACCGGCGATCTCGATCTACAACCCTGACGTCGACTCGCCCGAGTTCCGAGACAACCACACTGTCATCGCCATGGTCCTGACCGACATGCCCCACCTTGTCTCCTCGATCGTCAGCGATCTGGCGGCCAGTGGTCGTGCGATCCGTATGGTCCACCACCCCATCATCGCCGTCGAAGGACTGGGCTCCGACCTGTCCGTACTGTCCCGGGCCGAGGCCCCAGCGGTCTCCGCCGATACCGCTGGCATCCCGCTCATATCCGAATCCGCCGAGGCGAGCGGATCCGTCCTTCCGCAGCAGCAGTCCTGGATTCGCCTCGAGATCGATCGACTTCCGGAAGAGGACCTTGCCGGGCTCGAGGACCAGCTGCGCAGCGTTCTCGACTACGTTTCGGCCGCTGCCACCGATGCCAGCGCCATGGCGATCCGGGCCAAGGACATTGCGAAGGAACTGCAGGCGCAGCCTCCACGTTCAGAACTGGCTTCCGAAGCCGAGGCAGCCGCGGAGCTGCTCAACTGGCTTGACGGCCACTTCACCTTCCTCGGATACCGCGAATACGACTACTCTCACGATGAGAGCCAGAGCAGCCTCGAGCCGATTGAGCACACGTCCCTGGGCATCTCCGCACTGCGGCCGCTGGTGAAATCTCCTCTGAGCCGGGCCGTTGCCGACAAGGCCCTTGAACCGCATGTGCTGGTGCTGACGAAGGCGAACTCACGTTCACACGTGATCCGCAGGTCCTTCATGGACTACATCGGGGTCAAGACCTTCGACTCGGCGGGTGAGATCGTCGGTGAGCGCCGCTTCGTCGGTGTCTTCAAGCCTGAGTTCTACAACGACAGCGTTCTCAACATCCCGGTGATCAACCGCAAGGTGCGCAAGATCCTCTCCGCCAGCGGATTCCCCGCCGGCTCCCATTCGGCGAATGAGCTCCTCGGCGTCCTCGAGACCTACCCGCGCGATGACCTTCTGCACGACGAGACCGCGACGATCTTCGAGGTCGTCATGCAGATCGTGGACATGCAGGAGCGTCGCCAATCACGGGTCTTCGTCCGCCGTGACCCCTACCAGCGGTTCGTCTCAGTCATCCTCTACCTGCCCCGCGATCTCTACGACACGTCGGCGCGCATGCGGGTCCAGGAGGTGCTGCGTAAGTTCTACCACGCTGAGAGCGTCGACTTCGATGTGCTGCTGACCGAATCCGCATTGGCCCGCATTCACTTTGTGGCCCGCGTCGCTCGTGACGTCGAACTGCCGCAGATCGACCCACAGACTGTGGAGAAGCGAATCGTCGGCGCCGTACGCTCCTGGTCCGAAGACGTCCACGCATTCCTTGCCCCCACAGAGCGAGGCGACAACGACAGTTCGGTCGCTCGCGCCAACCGGTGGTCGAAGGCCTTCCCACCCAGCTACGAAGAACACCATTCTCCCGCCGATGCAATCGCCGACGTCGCACGGTTCGAGGCCCTCGAAGACGGTGACGGACCTGCCGTGCGCCTCTACCGCCCCGAGGACTCCACGGATGCCCCGGTGCGTCTGGCCCTCTACCGCGATGAACGTGTCGGGTTGTCGGAGGTGTTGCCGTTCCTCACTGCCTTCGGAGCGACCGTTCTCGACGAACGTCCCCATGAGCTGGACCTCCTCGACGGATCGCACCGCTACATCTACGACTTCGGGCTCACCTTCCCCGAAGACCTCGACGATGCTGACTGTGAACGGATCTCCGATGCTTTCATCGCCGGTTGGGAGGGCAAGAAGGAAGCCGGAGTCTTCGACCGCCTCGTCGTCTGCGGTATGCACTGGAAGCACGTGACGATCATCCGCGCACTGGGCAAATACCTGCGTCAGGCCGGTTTCACCTACTCCGACGCCTACGTCGGCGAGGTCTACAGCGACAATCCGGACATCTCACGGCTCCTGGTGGACTACTTCTTCGCGAAGTTCGATCCCTCCGCTGACGACTCCGGACGCGAAGACAGGATGACCGAACTCAACGAGTCGATTGAGTCGGCACTCAGCGATGTCGCCAGCCTCGACGCGGACCGGGTCCTGCGCTCTTCTCTCGAGCTGCTGCGCGCCACTGTGAGGACGAACTACTTCCTCGACGAGACCGGCGAACTGCCGACGGCACTCGTGCTCAAGATCCTTGCCAACGAACTCAGCTTCGTGCCCAAGCCCAAACCGGCATTGGAGATGTGGGTGTACTCGCCTCAGGTCGAAGGCGTGCACCTGCGCTTCGGCACGGTGGCCCGTGGCGGCCTGCGGTGGTCCGATCGTCGAGACGACTTCCGCACCGAGGTCCTCGGGCTGGTCAAGGCTCAGATGGTGAAGAACGCGCTCATCGTCCCGACCGGCGCCAAGGGCGGTTTCTTCCCCAAGCAGCTGCCCCCGATGAGCAACCGCGATGCGTGGATGGCCGCTGGCCAAGCCGCCTACGAGGTCTTCATCGAAAGCCTCCTCGAGGTCGCTGACAATCTGGTCTACGGCGCCGACGGCGCCCAAGAGGTCGTCCGCCCGGAGCGCGTGGTCCGACACGACGGCGATGACTACTATCTCGTCGTCGCTGCCGATAAGGGCACCGCACGCTTCTCGGATGTGGCCAACGCCATCGCCGAACGGCGCGGCTTCTGGCTCGGCGACGCATTCGCCTCCGGCGGATCGGTCGGCTATGACCACAAGAAGATGGCCATCACCTCCCGCGGTGCATGGAAGTCCGTCGAACGGCACTTCCGCGAACTCGGTGTCAACACCGCGGCCGATGACTTCACTGTTGTGGGGATCGGGGACATGAGCGGTGACGTCTTCGGCAACGGCATGCTGCGCAGCGAGCACATCCGTCTCGTTGCGGCCTTCGACCATCGGGACATCTTCCTTGATCCCAATCCCGACGCGGCACGCAGCTTCGTCGAACGCCAGCGTCTCTTCGATCTGCCGCGCTCAAGCTGGCAGGACTACGACCGGGAGCTCATCTCCACCGGCGGCGGAGTCTTCCCCCGATCGGCGAAGTCCGTTGACCTCAGCCCCGAGGCCGCAGCAGTTCTGGGCCTCGAGCCCGGCAAGCGCAGCCCCGCCGAGCTGATGTCGCAGATTCTCAAGGCACCCGTCGATCTCGTCTACAACGGCGGCATCGGCACCTACATCAAGTCCTCGGACGAGAGCCATGGCGATGTTGGGGACAAGGCCAATGACCCCATCCGCATCGACGGCCGCGATGTGCGCAGCCGGGTCGTCGGAGAAGGCGGCAACCTCGGTGTGACTCAACTTGGACGTGTCGAAGCGGCACTGAATGGCGTTGCCATCAACACCGACGCCGTCGACAACTCGGCAGGCGTGGACAGCTCCGACCACGAAGTCAACATCAAGCTGCTCCTGCGCACTCTGCTCCACAAGGGCGCCTTCGCCGCTGAGGATCGCGAACGCGTCCTGCTGTCCTTCACCGACGATGTCGCCGATCGGGTGTTGGCCAACAACTACGCCCAGAATGTGGTCCTCGGTGAGGCACGGGCACAGACCGAATCGATGTCAGGCACCTATGGCCGGATGCTCAGCTATCTGGAGAAGAACGCCGATCTCGATCGTCAGGTTGAGTTCCTTCCCGATGCGCAGGACCTGACCAAACGCGAGTTCAGCTCCTATGTCTCCCCGGAGCTGGCGGTTCTCCTCGCCTACGCCAAGATGCATGCCGCCGATGAGATCCTGGACAGCCTGGTTCCCGATGAGGAGTGGATGAAGCGGGAACTGACCTCCTACTTCCCCGATTCCCTTGTCGAGAAGTACGGGGAGCTCATCCCGGAGCACCCCCTGCACCGGGAGATTGCGACAGCCAAGCTCGTCAACCGGATGATCGACCGCGGTGGACTCACCTACGTCTACCGGATGCTGGAAGAGACTCCCGCTTCAGTGCCGCAGATCGCTCGTGTCTTCGTCGTCGTCTCCGAGATCTTCGGACTCGATGACTTCTTCGAAGCGGTGTGCGCACTCGACAACAAGGTGTCAACCGAGGTTCAGGTCCAGCTCCAGCACGCCTATGTGCGTCTGCTCGAACGGTCCTCGCGCTGGTTGGTGCAGCAGGCACCAGACACCCTCGACGTCGATTCCGGCATTGAGAAGTACGGCAACGTCGTCGAGGCTCTGCGGGGCCGAGTACCAGACCTCGTCGACGGTTTCGACGCCGAGAGCATGAGGACCACGGCGCAGGGATACATCGATGAAGGCGTGCCGACCGAACTCGCGTGGCGCGCGGCAGCCCTGCTCGACGAGTTCGTCCTCCTCGACGTCGCTCAGTTGGCGGGTCGGACGAACGAATCCGCGGAGGATGTCGCCGAGGTGTACTACGCCGTCAACGACAAGTTCTCCGGTTCGCAGCTGCTGACACTCATCGGCAACCTCGACCGCAGTGATCGGTGGTCGGCACTGGCCCGCGGCTCATTGCGCGATGACTTCTACTCGGCCATCCTCTCGGTGGTCGGAACGGTCCTCGCCGCGACGGGCTCGCCGATCTCCGGGACTCCGGATGAGCGTGCTGGCCAGCGCCTAGCCGAATGGCTCGAACGCAACGACACCGTGGCCGCACGGGTGCTGGATACGACCGAGACGATCCTGGGACTCGAAACCGTCACCCAGGCACCGCTGTCGGTGCTGCTGCGCATGATGCGCGGTGTCGTCCGTTCCTCGGCATGGGAATCGGAGCAGGCCGTCTGAGCCGTGACCGCTGCAGATCAGTGATAGCGTCAGATCATTGCTGACGTCGACGGACTTCGCGGGCTTGGAGCCTGCGGGTCTGTCGGCGTCTGTGCCGCCATCATCGGCCTGTGCCGTTGCCCATCCGGAAGAAGAACACAGTGCTCAACGAACTCCTGGCCGCCGAAGGCATCACCGACGAAACTGATGTCGAACACATCCACCTATTGGTGGGGGACTGGCAGCTCATCGCCGATCTGTCCTTCGCCGATCTCGTCCTGTGGGTACCCTCGGCCAGCGGCTCCTACACAGTGGTGGCGCACTCGCGTCCGACCACCGGTGCGACCATGTTCAATCGCGATCTCATCGGGGCCCGAGCCACCGGACTCGAGCGTGAACTCCTGGACAGGGCAGCAAGTTCACGCGAGCTGGTGACGAAGGTGGCCCAGGCGAAACCCATGGGTGTCAACGCCGGCACCGACGACACTGAAGTCTCCGCCGAGGCGGTGCCTCTCGTCCGTGAGGGAATGACGATCGCCATCATGGTCCGGTACTCAGAAGAGGTCCGGCGTCGGGGCTCGTCGCGCCTCGAGAAGTTCTACCGTCAGTCGGCAATGTCGTTGCTGACCATGATCGCGCAGGGTGCTTTCCCTGACCGAGAGGCTCCCAGCGGCGCTCGGCACGGCGAACCACGTGTCGGCGACGGAATCTTCATCCTTGATCGTGACTCCCACGTCCAGTACGCGTCCCCGAACGCAGTCTCACTCATGCACCGTCTGGGGCACAACGGTGAGATCGAAGGGGATTACCTCGCCGAGGTGGTCTCGAGTCTGAGCGCAGAGCTGCGGCAGGTCGATGAGACTCTGCCGCTCGTGCTCACCGGTCGTGCCCCCTGGCGGACCGAGCTCGAGGTCGGTCGCACGAGTGTGTCCCTGCGGGCGCTGCCGCTGACCGATGACGGCACTCGGACCGGAGCGATCGTCCTTGCCCGGGATGTATCAGAGATCAGACGACGCAAGCGCGAACTGCTTTCACGCGATGCGATGATCAAAGAGATGCACCATCGGGTCAAGAACAATCTGCAGACCGTTTCGGCACTGCTCCGACTGCAGACGCGTCGGATCGACAGTCCGGAGGCGAAGGGTGCTCTGACGGAGGCGATGCGCCGAGTCTCGATCATCGCCGTCGTTCATGACGTGCTCAGCCAGGGGGTCGAGTCGGAGGTGGACTTCGACGAGGTCGTGGACAAGGGACTGCGCCTGACTCCCGAGCTGACGAGCCCACTGGTTCAGGTCAGCCTCAAACGCTGCGGCAGCTTCGGCACCATCTCCTCAGCTGACGCTACCTCTTTGGCGCTGGCGATCACCGAGCTCATCACCAATGCCATCGAACACGGGTTCCCGGTTTCGGAGCAGGAGAAGCTGGCCCCGGGCGAAACGCTCACCGGTCATGTCTGGGTGACGCCGGAGCACGAGGGCGATCATCTGCACGTCACTATCGCCGACGACGGCGTAGGACTGGGGGAGGACCACAATCCTGGCAACGGGCTGGGAACGCAGATCGTCAAGACACTGGTATCTGCCGACCTGGCGGGCTCGATCCAATGGCAGGAGCGTGAAGGCGGCGGAACCGTGGCGATCCTCGACGTGCCGCTGCGCACCGACTCCTACGACTGATTCTGCACCGTCGCCGTTGGAGCATGCGGCGGTATGGTTGGCGCACTGCGGCACGAATGGTGCGCTGCGGAATGAAGAGTGTGCTGTGTTCCAAGGAGCACGGACATGCGCGGACACGATTGAGTCCCTTGCTCGAAATGCGAAGATCTCGTATTCCGAGCAAGGGACTCAAATTGCGACCGACTGTCTCTAGTCGCTGAAGGCCTCAGCCAGCGCGGCGGGCACGTGCGGCGCGACGTTTGAGCGCACGGCGCTCATCCTCGCTGAGGCCACCCCAGACGCCAGCATCCTGACCGGATTCGAGGGCCCACTGCAGGCAGGTCTCGACTACTTCACAGCGGCGGCATACAGTCTTAGCCTCTTCGATCTGTAGCAGGGCGGGACCGGTGTTTCCGATCGGGAAGAACAGTTCCGGATCCTCATTGAGGCATGCTGCACGGTGTCGCCAATCCATGGTGACCTTTCGACGAATTAAGTGAACGCGGTGTACGACACCTAGATTCCAGGCGCGCAACTCTCTTACCCAAGGTTCACATAACCGTTTTGGGCACACAAGGGTAATGCAGTGTGAAATTTCTGACAAATATTTTCCTCATTGTCCTGCTATGGGCCCCTTGATGCAAATTCGGCCGCTTCGCTTCCTTCTCGTGGCACCAGGCAACGACGACATCGTGATGGATTCTTCCTGAGAGGTGCGGCAGGTTCACGGTTAGACTGGCGATGAAGCGACTTGTCATCTCCGCGGCAAGCCCACATCGCCGCCGACTCAGTCGAATACGAGAACCGAATCGCAACCTGAACCAGTGGAGGACTCATGACAACGGACAATCTGTCCCATGCCCGCATCATCTCGGTTGGTGGGCACACCCCTCAGGTCGATCCCGGTGCGTTCATCGCCGCCGGTGCCACCCTGGTCGGGGATGTGAGGGTGAAGAAGGGTGCCAGCATCTTCTACGGCTGCGTGCTTCGCGCAGAAGCCGCCCCGATCACAATCGGCGAAGACTCGAACGTGCAGGACAACACGGTCATGCACACTGATGAGGGCAAACCCGTCGTCATCGGTTCGCGAGTCTCCATCGGCCATCAGGCTCTAGTTCATGGGGCAGTGGTTGACGACGACGTCCTCATCGGCATGCACGCCACCGTCCTCAACGATGCCCACGTGGGCTCCGAGTCACTTGTCGCCGCAGGTGCGATCGTCCTCGAGGGCACCGAGATCGCGCCCCGGTCGCTGGTGGCAGGAGTCCCGGCCAAGGTGCGTCGGGAGATGACGGACGAAGGTGTGGCGAAGGTACGCCAGAACGCGCAGTCGTACCTGCGTCTGTCGGCGCTCCATCGGGAAACTGCCGAAATCGTCGATGGGCTCTGAGGTGTCTCCGGCTCTGAGGCGTCTGGAAGCCGCAGATGCATCGAATGGCCTTTTCGATCCTGTTTCGCAGTCGTTTTCAGAACCGCAGCGCCCATTCGCCCTGTCGTCCACTATTTGAGAGAATTGCACTGTGAACACTGAATTTGAATCCACTGCAGATCGAGTCGTCATCATCGGTGGTGGCCCGGGCGGATACGAGGCCGCACTGGTCGCCGCCCAATTGGGCGCGGATGTGATGCTCATCGAGCGCAACCGTTGTGGTGGGGCCGCCGTCATCACCGACGTCGTACCGTCGAAATCACTCATTGCCACGGCCGAGATGATGGAAGAGATCGGCCGCTCGGAGAGCATGGGCATCCGTATCAACGGCGGCGAGGGCGATGACGGCGATACGGTCACCGCGGACCTCAAGGCCGTCAACAAGCGCATTCTGTCCCTGGCCGACGCTCAGGCCAACGACATCTACGAAGGTCTCATCCGCTCCGGCGTCAAGGTGATCCAGGGGACTGCGACCCTGGCTGACCGTGACCACGTCGATGTCGTCGAGGACGGCGGTACGGAGTACACCCTCGAGGCGTCGACGATCCTCCTGTCGGTGGGCTCTCATCCTCGTGAACTCGACTCGGCGAAGCCGGACGGGGAACGAATCCTGACATGGACACAGCTCTACGGCCTCGATGAGCTGCCCGAACACCTCATCGTCGTCGGTTCCGGTGTCACCGGTGCTGAGTTCGCATCCGCCTACCGTGCGCTGGGAACGAAGGTCACTCTGGTCTCCTCCCGTGAGAAGGTTCTGCCAGGTCAGGACGAGGACGCCGCCGACGTGTTGGAGTTCGTCTTCCGCAATAAGGGGATGAACGTCCTCTCCCGGTCGCGTGCCGATTCGGTCAAGCGCACCGAGACCGGTGTGGAGGTGACCCTGTCCGATGGACGCCGGGTCGAAGGCTCACACTGTCTGATGGCGGTCGGTTCCATCCCGAACACCGAAAACCTGGGTCTGACTGCCGCGAAGGTCAAGGTCAAGGAGTCCGGTCATATCAAGGTCGACGGTGTCTCGCGCACCTCCCGCTCCGGCGTCTACGCGGCAGGTGACTGCACCGGCGTGTTTCCCCTGGCGTCCGTGGCCGCGATGCAGGGGCGGATTGCGATGTTCCATGCGCTCGGCGATGCCGTGCAGCCGCTGAAGCTTCGTCACGTGGCATCAAACGTGTTCACGGCCCCTGAGATCGCAACCGTCGGCTTCACCCAGTCCGACTATCGGGAGAACTCGACGGACATCGATACGGTGATGCTGCCTCTGGACACGAATCCTCGCGCTAAGATGCTGGGCATCAAGGACGGCTTCGTCAAGCTCTTCGCCCGCCGAGGTTCGGGTTCGATTCTGGGCGGAGTCATCGTCGGTCCTCGTGCCAGTGAGCTCATCCTGCCGATCACCATGGCCGTGGAGAACCGTCTGACAGTCGATCAGCTCTCCGCCTCGTTCGTCGTGTACCCGTCGGTGAGCGGATCCCTGACCGAGGCATCACGGCGGCTGCACCGCCACCTATAGAAGACTTCTCTCTCTCCGAGCTGTCGATATCGGGATCCTTCACCCGTCAGTAGGGTGTCAGACGCCTTCGCTTGACGTGCCCGGCAGATGCCGGCGCGCATTTGATGTAGGGAGAGAGAAATGAAGTATGCACTTCTGCTCATGGGAAACGTCGCCGATGCCGAATGCGGTGCGGATGAGGGACCTGATCCCAGCGAGTTCATGGCCTTCGACGAGGAGATCAACGCGGCGGGCATCGTTGTCGGAGGCTTCTCCCTTGAAGGTCCCGACACTGGTGTGCGAGTCAGTACTGGGTCCGCTGAAACTGTAATTACGTCAGGACCGTTCGCAGAAGGCGGCGACTTCGTCGGCGGTAGCTACATCATCAACGTCGCCGGTATTGACGAGGCGATCGCGTGGGCAGAGAAGAGCCCGGCCTCCACTCTGGGACACATCGAGATACGGCCTCTCGCCGACTACTGATGTTCTCTGCAGGCAATGCCGAGCAGTCGACGGTCGCCCGGATCCTCCACAGAATCGATGTCGAGGACCGTGGGCGACTGCTTGCAGCTCTGGCAGCAAAATTTCATGATCTCGACCTAGCCGCCGACGTCCTCCAAGAGGCAATGGTGCGCGCCTTGGAAACGTGGACCAAGCGGGGTATCCCGCAGAATCCACAGGCATGGCTGATGACGGCTGCGAAGAATCGAGCGCTCGACATCATCCGCTCGAGGATTTGGCCGCGGAACCAGGGCTGGACGGATATCGCCCGTTCCACATCGCACGGGCTCTCACCTTCAGGGAGTTGGGCAAGCTCGAACATGCACGGGCGGCCTTCAGGAGGGCACTGGACTGCCCGGGGAATGATGCCGAATCCGATTACATCGAGACACAGATCAGGGATCTGCTCTCCTGAAGCCGACTCAGGCGGCGAAGGGCCGACTCAGGCGGCGAAACGGATGATCGGCTCGCCGGACTTCACCGAGACGCCGGAGTCGACGAGCACCTCGGCGACGGTTCCGGAATGACCGGCCTTGAGCGGCTGCTCCATCTTCATCGCCTCGATCACGGCCAGTGTGTCGCCGGCTTCGACCGTGTCACCGGCAGCGACGGTCACGGACACGATCGTGCCCTGCATGGGTGCGTTGAGCGAGTTCGAATCGTCGGCCAGCTGAGCTCCCTTGCGGCTGAGGCCGCGTTTGCGGCGCGGCACACTCGGGCTGGGGACATGCCCGAGGTCGGCGATGACGTCCTTGGGGACCGAGACGGTCATCCGACGGCCATCGACCTCGACCACAACACTGAAACTGTCGGTTGCTGTGCTCATCTGATCTCCTGGTTGCGGGTCGGTGAGTGGATTGACGAAAGTGGTTTCGAGCCAATTGGTCCAAACCTCGAAGTCTTGGGCGAAGGCCTTCTGGGCGACGAGGACGCGGTGGAGGGGAAGCAGAGTCGATACACCCTCGATGCGGTACTCGTCCAAGGCGCGTCGAGCGCGCGCCAACGCCTGCTTCCTGTCGGCTCCAGTGATGATGAGTTTGGCCAGCATCGGATCGAAGTCGGTGCCCACGATGCTGCCTTCGCCGATGCCTGAGTCCAGGCGCACGCCTGGCCCGGCCGGAGCCCGGTGGTTCTTCACCATACCTGTGGCGGGGAAATACGTCGTGGGGTCTTCGGCATTGATTCGAAACTGGATCGAGTGACCGCGGACCGGCGGGAACGCCTCCGGCAGGTGCTCTCCCGAGGCGATGCGCAGCTGCCAGGCGACGAGGTCGACTCCCGTGACCTCTTCTGTCACGGTGTGCTCGACCTGGATCCGCGCGTTGGCCTCCATGAAGATGATCGTGCCGTCCGTGCCCAAAAGGAATTCGCATGTGGCCGCACCTACATAGCCGACATGGGCGAGAACGCGGATGGAGGCTTCGGTGATGAGTCCTTCTTGAGCGGAGGTGAGGAACGGTGCTGGGGCTTCCTCGACGATCTTCTGATTCCGGCGCTGCAGCGTGCAGTCGCGGGTGGAGAGGACGTGCACGTTGCCGTGGGCATCGGCGAGGCACTGGGTCTCGATGTGGCGCGGGCGCACTATCTGCTTCTCGACGAGGCATTCTCCGCGACCGAAGGCGCTGAGTGCCTCACGGGTGGCTGCAGAGTAGGCGGTCTCGAGGTGTTCAGCTGCGGCACAGGCGCGAAATCCACGCCCGCCGCCGCCATTCACTGCCTTGATGACGACTGGATAACCGATCCGCTGGGCCACCTCGGCGGCCTCTGTCAGATCTGCGACGGCGCCGTCGGAACCGGGGGCGACCGGAGCAGAGACGGCCTCGGCGACTTCGCGAGCACCGGACTTGTCACCAAGGAGCTCGATCGCGGACGGGGGAGGACCGATCCAGGTCAGGCCGGCGTCAATCACGGCCTGAGCGAACAGTGCGTTCTCCGCCAGATAGCCGTAGCCGGGGTGGATTGCATCGGCGCCTGAGCGTTTGGCCAGGGCAAGGATCTTGCCGATGTCGAGATAGGTCTCCCCAGGACCGGCTCCTTCTAGGAGCCATGCGTCGTCGGCCAGTTGCACAAAGTCAGCGTCCGAGTCGGCGCGGGTATAGACGGCGATGGCTTTGACGCCGAGGTCGTGGGCCGCCCGGATGATGCGCAGTGCGATCTCACCGCGATTGGCGATGAGGACGCGGCGCACAGCAGCTGTGGGGACGCGGGTGTGCAACGGTGCAGTCGACTGTTCGGGGAGAACTGTGGTCATGGCGCTCCTTTGTATGATCACAGAACAATTTAGAGATCGACGCCAAGCTTTTGTAGGTGAGAGCTAAAAACTTCGGCCGAAAACTTACATGACTTCGGGCGTGTCCGTGTGCTCTCAGCGATTCTACGCCCGTGGTAACCACAGATCGGGCCAGAACAGGCCCGCGTCGCGAACCAAATCACGGACCACAGGGAGGCTGAGACCGAGGACGGTTAGATGGTCGCCTACAAGTCGTTCGACAAATGCTCCGCCGTACCCGTCGATGGTCAGTGCACCGGCCACGTGGAAGGGCTCCTCGGTCGCGATGTATGCTTCGAGCTCTTCAGGAGTGGGTTCGCCGATGAGCACCGAGGTCGTCGATCGCTTCGAGCGGATGTCGACGAGTTCGAAGTTCGCTGCCGACGTGTCCGCGCGTTTGAGCACGGCGAGCGTGTGCCCCGAGTGCAGAGCGGTCCATTCCCCTGCAATGACCGCCCACACCTCGCGTGTATGTTCGGCTGTTCCAGGTTTGCCGATCGCTTGGCCATCATGCTCGAGCAGCGAATCCCCGGCAATGATCACCACCGTATCCGCGGTGGCCAGCTGTGCCGGAGGGGAGGCGAGCACACGGTCGACGACGGCACGCGACTTCGCCTCGGACAGTGCCGTGGTGAGATCTGCAACGGTGCCCTCGAAGGTTGCTTCGATGGCGGGCTCGTCGACTTCGGAGACGATGATGATCGGGTCGATTCCCGATGCGGTGAGGACCTGTCGGCGGGCCGGGGACTGTGAGGCCAGGACGACAGGGATCACGGGGCTACCTCAGTTGCGAGGGCAGGGCAGGGGTCTGTCTCAGGTTCCGTCTCCGACTGCGGTACAGGGGCGGGCCTGCGGGCGGCTTCGCCCTTTTCCGGTATGTCGAGGCTGCGATCGACTTCGATGGGGGCCTCGATTCGATCGGCGATCGCTGCGAGAACGGTCGAGGACAACTGGGCATAGCCCAGGGTGCTGGGGAAGCGCCCGGATTCATTGAGCAATGATTTTCGCGTGGTCCCACTTAGCGAACCGGTGGCCCGCAACGGGGTGGCGCGAGCAGCCAGAGCGGCCAGCCACTGTGAACCGGCGAGCACACGCGAAGTCCGTCGCAAGGAGGTCTTGAGTGGATCCCGCAGGCCCGGAAGGCCGCCGAGGTTCGGGCAGACCAGGACGAATACCGTGTACCTGCCCTCCCTCTGGAGTCGATTGATCGCCTGGTTGAGCACGGGGATGCCGATGGTGCCGTGAATCGGGTGGATGATGTCGCCGGTACCGATGGAGATGATCGCGAATCGACGCTGTTCAGTCCAGGAATCGGAGAGTTGCCGCGAGAGCCAGGCGGAGCGCAGAATCTCATCGACTTGGCGCGGCAGATCCTCGGACAGGGTTGAGGGTCGTGCAGTTGATTGGACGCGAACGGTGGTGCCGAGGATGCGGCCAAGCCCCCGGGCGATGAGTTTCGGAGGAGCCAGCGCTGGGTCGTCGACATCGATTCCGCAGAGCCAGGAGTCGCCGATGATCGCCAGCGCGGCGGAATCATCGTCATCGTAGCCGCGTGGGGGAGCGACCGCCTCGGCGAAGGTGGAATATGTGCGCTGTGCGTCATCGTCGAATGCCTTGCGGAGCGCGCCTGCCTGGTGGCGGAGGAGGCCAACGGCCGATGCGCCGACACCGACGGCCGTTCCCGTCATGGTGGCCAAGGTGTACAACATGCGTTTTCCCACGAAACTCCCTCCTTTATCCGTCATCATTGCACTTCTCTGAGCCTCCCAACAACTATTGTTGAGTTATGTCTGACAATGAGAAGAAGCAATCCCCGAATCGATTCCGGGGGGCCTGGGAGGCGTTTCGCAAGGGCCGCAACGACGGCCGTTCCACACCTTCCAAGCAGGCTCCACGTGTGCAGGATGTCAGCGCCGAGGAGATCGCACACAGCCGCATCGAAGCCGAAGCTGTCCCCTATGTGGCCCCGGGCCTCAAACTCGCAGCCGCGTGGTCCTGGCGCTCGATAGTCGTACTCGTCGCTATCGGCGTCGCATTCTGGCTGTTGGCGAAGATCTCGAGCGTCGTTCTGCCGGTGCTCATCGCCCTCCTGCTCACAGCGCTCCTGGCACCGTTCACCAACTGGATGGTGAAGAAGGGGCTGCCCCGGGTCGCCGCTGCGCTCACCGCCTTCCTCGGGTTCATCGTCGTCGTCTCGGGACTCTTGACCTTGGTCGGCCAGCAGATCTACTCGGGTATGCCAGACCTCGTCGATCAGGTGATCACAGGGTTCTCCGGAATCAGCGACTGGTTGGCCACCAAGCCCTTCGGTCTGGATGCTTCGACGGTCTCCGGTTATATCGACGACTCGATCGATACGGCCACGAACTTCTTCCAGAACAACAGCTCCCAGCTCCTCGGCGGCGCGTGGCAGGCGACGTCCTCGGTCGGCACATTCCTCACCGGTGCCGCAGTGTGCCTGTTCGCCACCTTCTTCTTCCTCTATGACGGAGAGAAGATCTTCCGCTGGGCGATGCGTCTGCTGCCGCTGCCGGCCCAGCCCACCGCCACCGGAGCTTCAGAGCGTGGCTGGACCACCCTCGTCCAGTACGTGCGTGTTCAGGTCCTCGTGGCCGGCGTCGACGCCATCGGCATCGGCATCGGTGCCGCGTTCCTCGGGATCCCGCTGGTCATTCCGCTGACAGTGCTCGTATTCCTGGCCTCGTTCGTCCCCGTCGTCGGTGCGATCGCCTCGGGCGTCGTGGCTATTATCGTCGCCCTGGTCTCCAGCGGTCCGGTCAGTGCCATCATCATGCTGGCTGTGGTCATCGCCGTGCAGCAGATCGAAAGTCAGATCCTGCAGCCCTTCCTCATGGGCAAGGCCGTTTCAGTCCACCCGCTGGCAGTCATCCTCGCAGTGACCGGCGGTGGCTTCCTGTTCGGCATCGTCGGCGCGCTGTTCGCGGTCCCTATGGTCGCCGTGCTCAACACGGTAGTGACCTACATCGTCCGAGCCAAGAACCCGAATGGTCCGTCCGATGGTGAAGGGGATCAGGCCTCAGCCGTGCTGGAGAGGGCGAAGGGCAAGCTCGACACCACCATCCACGAGGCTGCGGTCGAGACATCCGACGATGACTTGACGAAGGGCGGAGGCCAAACCGAATGAGTCGGTCCGTGTGAGCAAGGTGGCGGTGTGAATAACGCAGCAGCACAGTGAATGAAGCAGTGGGCGGGTGATGATCACCCGCCCACTGCTTCATGGCTGCACCCCGAGTGGGGCTGTTCGATCAGCCGGAGAAAGGTTCGATGTTCTTGACCTCGACCTTGATCTCCTTGCCATTGGGGGCTTCGTAGCTGGACTTTCCTCCGACGGCGACACCGAGCACCGCGGCGCCCAGTGGGGACTTCTCCGAAAACACGTCGATATCGGAATCGCCGGCGATCTCACGACTGCCCAGCAGGAACCGCATGTCGTTTCCGGCCACCTTCGCGGTGACGACGGAACCGGGGGACACGGTTTTGCCATCGCTGTCGCTGGATCCGACCTTCGCAGACTGCAGGAGCAGCTCGAGCTGGCGAATGCGTGCCTCTTGCTTGCCCTGCTCCTCGCGCGCCGCGTGGTATCCGCCGTTCTCCTTCAAGTCACCCTCGTCGCGGGCGGCTTCGATCTTCTCAGCAATCTCTGCACGTCCCGGTCCGGAGAGGTGTTCAAGTTCCTGCGACAGACGGTCGAAGGCTTCCTGAGTCAACCATGTTTCTTCCTGGGTGACATCCTCGGTCATGACTTCTCCTTCTTCGGTTCGGTGCGCTGACAGGCGCGTCAGGCAACGAAAAACCGGGCGTTGGGTACGCCCGGATGGTGAATGAAACTACAGTCTAACGCATCTGCACGCGAAAACGATGATCTCCGTCACGTGTGCTTACCCCTCCAGCAGACAGTGCAGTTGTGCCAGAGGTGAGGCGTGCAGACAGCGCTATTCGAACCAGCAGGCGTCGGCGTGGCCGGACGAAGCCAGCTGCGTCGTGGCCAGATCGATGTCCATCTGCCTGGGCGAGTGGGGATCGGCGGTGGGATCGGCTGGGAGGGTGATCTCGGTGAAGCCGACGATGGCTTCGTAGTCGTTCGTCGCCTGCACGATGCAGTGCACATCCCGATCCTGATCAGGAAATATTGCCACTGTGACCTGTGTTAAGGAAGAGTCGACAACTGAATAGCCGAGTGTCTTGGGAGTCGTGGGATTGGTCTGTGGTCGAAATGCCACAAACGCAATCGCGATGATCAGGGCAGAGACGATGACGATGGCGATGATCTTGGCCGTTTTTCCGAGACGCCGTTTGGGCTCGCGGACACGACCGTATCGATCATCATGCAGTGGTTTTTCCACTGTTACCTCAGTCATTGAATTCCTCATCTACGAACATTGCGCACTAACCTAGAGTAGTCGATCCGTCTCCTGCGATCATTTCAGCCATTGCGCAGGAAACGGAACGTCACCGGGCTGAATCGAAAGGGACACACCAAACATGACTTCGCTTCCGTACCATGGACTGCGTCTGCTGACGGTTCATGCTCATCCTGACGACGAATCCTCGAAAGGCGCAGCTACGAGCGCGAAGTACGCCGCACTCGGAGCTCGAGTCCTCATCGCCAGCATGACCGGTGGTGAAGCCGGAGACATCCTCAACCCTGCATTGCTGCAGAGCCCGAAGGCCAGCCGTGACATCGCAGGTCTGCGTCGCGAAGAGATGGCCACGGCCGCAGCCGCTCTGGGCGCCGAGCATGTGTGGGTCGGACACGTCGACTCGGGACTGCCCGATGGTGACTTCGACAACCAGACGCCCCCCGGTTGCTTCTACCGAGTCCCCGACGAGGTGGCCATGCTGCCCCTGGTGCACATCATCCGCAGCTTCCGCCCACAGGTCGTGACGACCTACGATGAGCTGGGCGGGTACCCTCACCCCGATCACATCAAAAACCACGCGGTGACGATGGCGGCGGTGGCGGCCGCTGCAGACCCGGAGAAGAACCCGGAACTCGGCGAGCCCTGGCAGGTTGAGAAAGTCTACTTCAACCAGGATCTGTCCGCGAAGAAGTGGGTGACCATCCACGAGAAGATGACCGAGGCAGGTCTCGAGTCTCCCTTCGCCGGCCACATCGAGGACTTTAAGAAACGCGATGCCCAGAGGGTCAACTGGTTGAGCACGACGATTGACTGTGCAGAGTTCTTTCCTTCCCGTGATCGTGCTCTTCTGTCCCACGCCACACAGATCGATCCCGACGGCGGGTTCTTCTCCGCCTCGCGCAAAGCCGCGCGGACGTACTGGCCGACAGAGGAGTTCGAGCTCGCCATCGACAACACTGATCGGACCGCGTTGACACCCGGCGTTGATTTTCAAGAGACCGACCTCTTCGCCTCGGTGACCTTGGATGATGGTCGGAAGGTGCCAGCAGAGGGCATGCTGCCTGCTTCACCGAACGAAGACGAGTACGACGAAGTGACAGGTGAGAGTGCATGATTCTGGCTGCAGCACAGGACGCGACCCCCAGCGGAGCCCCCGACCCTGATCTGGTGACTCCCGGCACGATCGGCTTCGTGGTCACACTGGTCATCGTCATCGCCATCATCTTCCTCATTCGTGATGCCCTCAAACGAGTTCGTCGCGTGCGCGCACGCGCACATGCCGATGATGCGTATCCGATCCCGATGCGTAAGTATGCCGTGCCCAACCAGTCAAAGCTCTCCGGCGAATCTGCACCAGTCGCAGATGAGGAGGCGTCAACGGCGGCAGAGACTGAGAATTCCCAAACGGAGCAGGACGCCCCGGGTCAGAACGTGACCGACCCCGAGCAGGGCGACCCTGCACGATCTCAGGACTGATCTGTCAGAAGCTGAGTAACAGGCGTCTAGTAGGCAGCCACCGCGGCAACGAGAAGCGCCGCGAGATGGCAGCCGTAGCCGGCGATCGTCAGAATGTGGAAGATCTCGTGGAAGCCAAGCCACTTCGGTGAGGGATTGGGCTTTTTGATTCCGTAGATCACGGCACCCACGACATAGCAGACACCGCCTGCCACGACGAGGATGCCCACCGCAGGGTTGCTCGCCCAGATCTGGGGAATGTAGCCGACTCCGGCGACGCCGAAGCCCACATAGATGGGAACGAAGAGCCACCGCGGCGCGGTTGTGAAGATGGTCCTGAAGGCTGCTCCCAGGATTGCTGCACCCCAGAGGACGGACAGGAGCAGGATCGTCTGATCTGTCCGCAGAGTCAGCACCGCCAACGGCGTATAGGTGCCCGCGGTGATGAGGAAGATGTTCGCATGGTCGAGCCGGCGCAGGATCAGTCGGGCTCGAGTCCGCCACCGCCCCCGGTGATAGACGGCAGAGGTCCCGAAGAGCAGCATCCCGGTGATGGCGAAGATCGCAGCCGCGATCCGAGACTCGATTGTGGGAGAGATGATGACCAGAGCCAAGCCGCCGAACGTCGCGAGGGGAAAGGCTGCTGCGTGGAACCAGCCACGCAGTTTGGGTTTGACCTGACCTGCCAGTTTGTCCAACTCACGCCGCAGAGCGGAGCGCCTGCGGGCGATGTGCACAGGGTAGCCGGAGCGCGACTGCGCTGGGGATGTGGAGTCGACTGACCTCTGATCTTCGGAGCTGGGTGAGGGCGGTTCAGTGACTGGTGCGTTCATGGTTTCAGGATATCGACCTCACCTGAGGGATCGTTCAACGGCACCCTCGGGGTGCGCCAGCCGACGTGAAGCCGTTCGGGATAGTACTGTGTAAGGTGGTCGAACCGACCGGAATCCGAGTGTGAAAGAGGACAGTGTGGCGCGACCGGTGAGCCTGCTCTACCGTCTCTATGAGCGGCGGCTCCTGCGCGAGCTGGACAAATCTGTCCCAGTGCCCAGGCATGTCGGTGTCATCACCGACGGCAACCGCCGCTGGGCGAAGGAATTCGGTGCCACCACCGCCGACGGGCACCGGGCCGGAGCCGAGAAGATCGTCGAGTTCCTCGGGTGGTGTGATGAGATCGACGTCGATATCGTCACGCTCTACGTCCTGTCCAAGGAGAACCTCGCCAGATCCGCCGAAGAGGTCGAGGTCCTCATCGAGATCATCTCCGACCTGGTCGAGAAGATCGCATCTCTCAAAGGCGTACGGGTGCAGTTGGTCGGGGACCTGGAGATCCTGCCACCGGGCCTGCGCGCACGTTTGGAGGCGGCCACCTCTGCGGGGGACTGCCAGATGCGCGTCAACGTCGCAGTCGGCTACGGCGGACGGCAGGAGATCGTCAACGCGGTGAAGTCGCTGTTGCGCCTGCGCACGGATGAGGGCACCGACTTGGAGACGATCATCTCCGAACTCTCCCCACAGCAGATCAGCGAACATCTGTACACCAAGGGCCAGCCGGACCCCGACCTCATCATCCGTTCGTCGGGTGAGCAGCGACTGTCCGGGTTCCTCATGTGGCAGAGCGCCTACTCGGAGTTCTATTTCTGCGAAGCGTACTGGCCCGACTTCCGACGCACCGACTTCCTGCGCGCGGTCCGCGACTACGGCCTGCGCCAGCGCCGCTTCGGAAAATAGGTCCCGGGCCGTCCGCGGTTCATGCGAAGTTCACAACCGCGACTCTCCCGAACACGCGAGCCGTTGCCCACTTGGCCTCGAATCGGGGTTAGGTTGGCAGTAGTTGGTCGACACCAACCCGAGATCGGGGGATGTCAGGACTCGGATCTCGGCGGTACTCACGCCACAGGGGTCCTCATGACCGCACACGTTCACACTTACGTTCTCGACACCTCGGTGCTGCTCTCCGACCCGGGTGCTCTGTTGAGATTCGCAGAACACCATCTCGTCATTCCGCTGGTCGTCGTGTCCGAGTTGGAAGCCAAACGCAATCATCCAGAACTGGGTTTCACCGCCCGCAAAGCACTGCACATCCTCGATGACTTCCGTTCCGAATTCGACCGGCTTGATGAGCCTATTCCCGTCGGCGATGCCGGTGGCACACTGCGGGTTGAACTCAACCACGTCGATGTCTCGACGATGCCGATCGGCTTCGATGGCGCGGAGAACGACACTCGCATCCTCGCAGTCGCCCGAAATCTGGCTGCTGAAGGCCAGGACGTGGTGGTTGTGACCAAGGATGTGCCGATGCGGGTGAAGGCTTCTGCCCTCGGCCTGCGGGCTGAGGAGTATCTGGCGGAACTCGCCACCGACTCCGGGTTCACGGGGATGAGCGAACTGTCACTGGACGAGGACGAGATGTCGCAGTTCTACGACAAGGGGTGGGCCACCACCGAGGCGGTTGCCGATGAGGTCGTCAACACCGGCGTCGTCATCACCTCACCTCGTGGTTCCGCACTTGGTCGTGTCCGCTCGGGAAAGCGCGTGTCGCTGGTGCGCGGTGATCGTGACATCTTCGGTGTCCACGGCCGGTCTGCTGAGCAGCGGGTGGCCATCGACATGCTCCTCGACGATGCGCTGGGAATCGTGTCCTTGGGAGGCCGAGCCGGAACGGGGAAGTCCGCACTCGCCCTCATGGCGGGACTGCAGAAGGTGCTCGAGGAGAACAAGCATTCGAAGATCATGGTCTTCCGTCCGATCTATGCCGTCGGCGGCCAGAGCCTCGGCTTCCTGCCCGGCACCGAGGGGGAGAAGATGAATCCGTGGGCCGAAGCGGTCTTCGACACCCTTGGGGCATTGGTCAGCAAGAACGTCATCGAAGAGGTGATGAACCGCGACTTGCTCGAGGTTCTGCCGCTCACGCACATTCGGGGCCGGTCGTTGCACGATGCGTTCGTCATCGTCGACGAGGCTCAGTCGCTGGAACGCAATGTGCTGCTGACCGTGCTTTCACGCATCGGGATGAATTCGAAGGTGGTGCTCACCCACGATGTGGCGCAGCGCGACAATCTTCGAGTGGGTCGACATGACGGCGTCGCGGCGGTGATCGAGAAGCTCAAGGGCCATGATCTGTTCGCCCACGTGACGTTGACCAGATCGGAACGCTCCGAGATCGCAGCACTGGTCACCGATGTGCTCGAGGAATTCGATCCCTTCCGCTCATAGCACTCAGCGCCGCCCCTCGGCGCTCCGCAGCGCCGACAGGTACAGGTGATGGCAGCGTCGAGGCGCGACGGCAATGTCGAGGGGCGAGTCCAGGGAGTCTGCTCTCGGCGATCCAGTGTGCGCTCGATGAGGTGAATGTGAGGGGCCCGGTGCCAGGATGTGAAGTCCTGCCACCGGGCCCCTCTGCTGTGTGACTTACTTGTAGTTGCCGATCATCGTGGTGACATCGAGTGCCTTGTCGAGGTCGGCCTCGGTGATGGAACCGTCGGAGACGAAGCCGAGGTCCATGGTGGCTTCCTTCACGGTCATTTTGTTGGCCACAGCGTGCTTGGCGATCTTCGCCGCCGATTCGTAGCCGATGACCTTGTTCAGTGGAGTCACGATGGAGGGGCTGGCCTCGGCGAGGAAACGGGCACGCTCCTCATTGGCCTGGAGTCCGTCGATCATCTTCTCGGCCATGACGGTCGAGGAGTTCGTGAGCAGACGAATGGATTCGAGTAGGTTCGACGCCATCACCGGGATGCCGACGTTGAGCTCGAAGGCACCATTGGTCGAGGACAGCGCCACGGTGGTGTCGTTGCCGATGACCTGGGCAGCGACCTGGATCGTGGCTTCGCAGATGACCGGGTTGACCTTGCCGGGCATGATCGAGGAACCGGGCTGCAGGTCGGGGATCGCGATTTCGCCGAGGCCGGTGTTCGGCCCCGATCCCATCCACCGCAGATCGTTGCAGATCTTCATGTAGCCGTAGGCGATCGTGCGCAGCTGGCCCGAGGCTTCGATGAGTCCGTCGCGATTGGCCTGAGCCTCGAAATGGTTGCGTGCTTCCGTGATGGGAAGGCCGGTCTCCTCGGCGAGGATCTCAACGACGCGTGCGGAGAATCCGTCGGGTGTGTTGATGCCGGTGCCCACGGCGGTGCCGCCCTGGGGGACCTCGGCGACGCGGGGCAGCGAGGCCTCGATGCGTTCGATGCCGTAGCGGACCTGGGCGGCATAGCCGCCGAATTCCTGTCCCAGCGTCACCGGTGTGGCATCCATGAGGTGGGTGCGGCCCGACTTGACGATCGAAGCGAATTCTTTCGCCTTCTTCTCCAGTGAGGAGGCCAGGGTCTCCATCGCCGGGATCAGCGAGTTGACCAGCGCCTTGGTCACGGCGACGTGCACGGAGGTGGGGAACACGTCGTTCGAGGACTGCGAAGCGTTGACGTGGTCGTTGGGGTGAACGTCGATGCCCTGGGATTCCAGGGCCTTCGTCGCCAGGGAGGCAAGCACCTCGTTGGTGTTCATGTTCGACGATGTTCCCGAACCGGTCTGGAACACATCGATGGGGAAGTGGGCGTCATATTCGCCGGCGATGACCGCCTCGGCGGCCTTCTGGATGGCTTCTGCCCGGTCAGCGTCGAGGACTCCGAGTTCGAGGTTGGCCTTCGCCGCTGCCTTCTTCACCTGGGCCAGAGCGGCGATATGCGCCGATTCCAGGGTTTTGCCCGAGATCGGGAAGTTCTGCACGGCGCGCTGTGTCTGTGCGCTGTACAGGGCATCTTTGGGAACCTTCACTTCTCCCATGGTGTCGTGCTCGATGCGAAACTCTTCGCTCATAGTTGTCCTTTCCGACATGATGTCTGGGCTGTTCGTCATTGTGTCTGCTGAGGCCGCGGGTGCAGCCGTGCTCAGGAGGCGTCGGTCGAGGCCGCGTCCTCGTCGCCCCCATGCTGGGCGACGACCGTGATGCGGCCGTCATGCAGCTGGTAGGTCAGGCCGACGATGATGAGACGACCTTCATTGACTGCACGGGCGATGATCGCTGAGAGCTGCATGATCTTCTCAACCGTGTCCATGGTGTTCTGAGCGACCGTCTCGTTGACAGTTGTGCGATTGTTCTTGCGGGCCCTGGCCACAGTGGGCAGGATCCGCGCCACGACATCGGAGATGAACCCTGGGGGAGTCTCTCCGGAGTCGTAGGAGTCATACGCAGCCGTCACAGCACCGCAGCTGTCGTGGCCGAGCACGACCAGCAGCGGAGTGCCGAGGATCTCGACCCCGTACTCGAGGGAACCGAGTGTCACCGGATCGACGACCTGACCGGCGTTGCGCACGACGAACATGTCGCCGAGGCCGACGTCGAAGATCATCTCCGCTGCCACGCGTGAGTCGGAGCAGCCAAAAAGCGTGACGAAGGGCATCTGGTTGTTCGACAGTGCCTCACGTCGGGCGGTGTCCTGATTGGGATGCTGCGGAACGTCGTCGACGAAGCGATGATTTCCTTCGAGCAGACGTGTCCATGCTTCGTTCGGCATCGGTCAAGAACCTACTTCCGCTTTGTGAGGTCAGGGGGTCGAATCGGTTGCGTCCGGTGTCGACGGTGATGAGGGGTGGAGACCAGAGGCCGAGGCTCAGATGAGTCCGCGGCGAGCCGCCTCTTCGGCAGCTTCGACATACGAATGGGTCTTCGCCGCCTGATGCTCGGCGAAGACCGAACGCACGGTTCCGGACTTGGAGCGCATCACCAGCGAGTGCGTGGTGACGTGTCCGCCGTCGAACTTAACACCGTCGAGCAGATCACCGTTGGTGATGCCAGTGGCCACGAAGTAGCTGTTGTCACCGGTGACGAGATCATCGGTGTTGAGCACCTTGTCGACATCGAGTCCGGCTGCGGCTGCAGCCTCACGCTCGGAATCGTCCTGCGGCCACAGACGGCCCTGGATGACTCCGCCCAGTGCTTTGATCGCGCAGGCGGTGATGATGCCCTCGGGGGTGCCGCCGATGCCCATCAGCATGTCGACACCGGTTCCGGGACGGCAGGCGGCGATGGCACCGGCGACATCGCCGTCGGTGATGAGCTGGATGCGTGCTCCTGCAGCACGGATCTCATCGATCATCTTCTGGTGGCGCGGACGATCGAGGATCATCACGGTCACAGAAGCCGGATCGTTTGTGCCTTTGCCCTTCGCTACACGGCGGATGTTCTCTGCCACCGGCAGGCGCAGGTCGACGGCGTCAGCGGCAGCAGGGCCCGTGACGAGCTTCTCCATGTAGAAGACGGCTGACGGGTCGTACATGGCACCATCTTCGGTGACCGCCATGACCGAAATCGCGTTGGGCATCCCCAGTGCGGTCAGACGGGTGCCGTCGATCGGGTCCACAGCCACATCGCAGTGGGCGCCTTCGCCATCGCCGACCTGCTCACCGTTGAAGAGCATCGGCGCTTCGTCCTTCTCACCTTCGCCGATGACGACTCGTCCGGCCATGCGCACAGTCGAGATGACGTTGCGCATTGCAGCAACAGCGGCACCGTCGGCAGCGATCTTGTCGCCGCGGCCCACCCAGGGGGCGGCTGCAATGGCGGCGGCCTCGGTGACTCTGACGAGTTCGAGGGCGAGGTTGCGGTCGGGGGCGTCTGCTCCGACCTGTGCCTTCTGGGACCAGGCATCGGTCACAGCTACCGGAGGGGCCTCGGCATCCACTCGGCCTCGGTCATGATGAGATTTCACGTCAGCAGATTCATTGGAGTCACTCATAAGTCCAATTGTGCCACCCCACACGTTCGGCGCCGACATCGGGACGATTTCGTTCCGTCCCTGTGGCCTCCACCATGAATGCCCGCCCAGGATTGGCCCTTGGCGGCATCCGCGAGGACAATGGCGATGTGAACGCCCAATCCGAAACCTACGCTGAGGGAGCGCAGGCGCCCGTGACACGCACGGATGCCAGTTCCAAGGGAGTGCCAATGGCTGACGAGTCCGAAGTGATGCTCCCGGGGTCCAGAGAAGAGATGCGCTTCCTGCGGAATAACTCGAACTGGGTCAACATGATCATCGCGATCTTGGCCTGTCTGGCCGTCGTCGCAGTGGTTCTGCTGATCGCGCCGCAACCGGAGGTCGACTCCCAGCGTGTGGTCGACTACCAGACGATTGCGGAGCAATCCGAGGACAGTGCCGACTTCGAACTCATCGTGCCTGAAATCCCGAGTGGATGGACTTCGAACGAGGCGAGCCTGGACCGAGTGGGCGAATCCGACTACACCTCCTGGTATA
Organism: Brevibacterium sp. CBA3109; assembly: GCF_040256645.1. NCBI lineage: Bacteria > Bacillati > Actinomycetota > Actinomycetes > Micrococcales > Brevibacteriaceae > Brevibacterium > Brevibacterium koreense. The sequence goes on from NZ_CP158281.1 coordinate 1,371,217, forward strand.
TGTCCTTCATCGGCACCGAACGGCAATGGGTGAGCATCGAGCAGGCGAAGGCCACCGAGAACTGGGCTGAGAACCAAGTCGACGATGCAGTTGCCGCTGAGACGGTGACCGTCGGCGGCTCGGACTTCCAGATCTATCGGACCGAAGACGCCAAGGAATACTGGGTTACAGGCAAGGGCGACACCTTCGTCGTCATCACCGCAATCGCGACTCCCGAGACCATCGACTCCTTCGCGAAGCAGGTCGCCGAACAGCTGAGCTGAGGCTCAGTCCTCGTCGTCTGAAGATTCTTCGCGCGCCTTGTCAAGGCGTTCCCGTGCCCCATCGAGCCACCCCTGGCAACGGTCGGCCAAGGCCTCGCCGCGTTCCCACAGACTCAGCGAATCCTCCAAAGGGAGATTTCCGGCTTCGAGTCGTTTGACGATTCCGACCAGCTCTTCGCGAGCCTGCTCGTAGCTGAGGGAGTTGATGTCGGCCGGGGTCTGCTGGACTGTCGGTTCTGTCATGATTGTGTCCTTCGTGGGATTGATCGAGTGTGATTGGGCTAGATGCTGTTAGTGCTCGGAGGCTCGACTGTCATCGGTGCTCTCCTGCACCGCTGTCACCTCGGCGTCAAAGCGTCCGCGAGCGACACGGACGTGGACGCCGGCGCCGGTGACTACCTCGGCTGAGTCTCTGATGGCCTGACCATCGTCGTTTTGGACGACGGCGTAGCCGCGTTCGAGGGTCCGCAAGGGTGAAAGTGAACGTGCCTGTGAACGCAGATGGCTGATCTCGGTCTGCCCCTGCATGATGCGCGTCGTGGTCGCTTGGAGACTGCGTCGACGGACCAGTCGCAGCTGCTCTTCGTGCGCATCCACCATGGTCTGAGGCTCGGCAAGGACCGGGCGTGAGCGGACTGCGGTGAGCATCTCCTGCTCCCGGTCGATGATCCGATTGACGGCGGCATCGAGTTCAGCCCGAGCGCGCAGTAGGTTCATCGCCTCCTCGGATACATCGGGCACGATGCGTTTGGCTGCATCGGTGGGAGTTGATGCGCGCATGTCAGCGACTTCGTCGAGGATCGGGCGGTCGGCTTCGTGACCGATTGCCGACACGATGGGGGTGTTCGCCTCAGACACCGCTCGGACCAGAGCCTCGTTGGAGAACGGCAACAGGTCCTCCATGCTCCCGCCCCCGCGAGCGATGACGATGATGTCGATCTGTGGATCGGCATCGAGTTCGGCCAGATTCTTCATCACGCCTGGCACCGCATCGGGTCCCTGCACGGCGCAGTTGCGGATTTCGAATTCGGCGGCCGGCCAGCGCAGGGCGACGTTGCGAACGACGTCCTTCTGCGCATCGGAATCCCTGCCGGTGATGAGGCCGATCCGATTGGGCAGGAACGGCAGACGCTTCTTCCGGTTCGGGTCGAACAGGCCTTCTGCGCCGAGCTGTTTCTTCAGCCGCTCGAGTCGGGCAAGAAGTTCGCCGAGGCCGACGGCCCGGATGTCATTGGCACGCATGGTCAGACGACCGGTCTTCGTCCAGAAATCAGCCTTGAGGTTGGCGACGACATGACTGCCTTCCGACAGTGGTGCACCGGTGCGTTCAAGCACGTTCTTCCAGATCTGCACCGGCAGTGACATCTCGACATCGGTGTCGCGCAGAGTCAGATAGCTGGCCTTGCCGCGGTGGTTGAGCTCGACGACCTGTCCCTCGATCCATACGCTCGACATACGATCGATATAGGACTTCATCTTGCTTGAGAGCAGACTCAGGGGCCACGGGTTCTCTGCCGTCGTCTCGCCTGCTGTCGCGGCCAGCTCCTGAGTCTCGAGCGTTTCGCCGAGAGTCCCGGGAGTGCCGGAAATTCGTTGCGCCATGTTGTCTCCCCTTCCAGTCCACCACCCTAACGAACGGTGGTGACATGAGGAATGAGCGCCGCGCGGGAACGCCATCGGTGAGGGGGATGATGTGGATTGCTTCACCTTTGTAGCCGTTGTTCAGGTCCTCGGCCTAAACTGAGCTTGTGACTGCCGTATCTGTACCCATGCCCACCATTCCGCGCAAACGTCTTGCCCCGGAGGATATCCGGACGCCCGAAGGCGCTGACCAGAAGGTCCTTCTGGCGGCCCCGCGCGGATACTGTGCCGGTGTCGACCGCGCAGTGATCGCCGTCGAGCGTGCACTCGAGCACTACGGTGCTCCTGTCTATGTGCGCAAGGAGATTGTGCACAACCGGCACGTGGTCGACACTCTGTCCGAACGCGGCGCTGTCTTCGTCAACGAGACTGACGAAGTTCCCGAGGGGGCCCGGCTCGTGTTCTCCGCCCACGGTGTCTCGCCTGCGGTCCACGCCGAGGCTGCCGCACGTGAGCTGTCCACAATCGACGCCACGTGCCCTTTGGTCACGAAGGTCCACCGCGAGGCCGTCCGCTTCGCCCGCGACGGCTACCACATTCTGCTTGTCGGTCACGCAGGTCACGAAGAGGTCGAAGGCACCATGGGAGAGGTTCCCGACGACATCACGCTGATCCAGAACCCGGAAGAAGCCAAGACTGTCGAGATCGACGATGCACAGAGCCTGGTCTGGCTTTCACAGACGACGTTGAGTGTCGACGAAACGATGGCCACGGTCGATATCCTGCGCGGACGGTTCCCACACCTGCAGGACCCTCCAAGCGATGACATCTGCTATGCCACGTCGAACCGGCAGGTGGCGGTGAAGAAGATCGCCCCGCAGTCCGATCTGGTTCTGGTCGTCGGCTCGGCCAACTCGTCGAATTCCGTGCGTCTTGTCGAAGTTGCTCTGGAACATGGGGCTAAGGACGCGCGTCGCGTCGATTTCGCTCGTGAGGTCGACGAAACCTGGTTCCATGATGTCGCGTCTGTCGGAGTGACCTCAGGAGCGAGCGTGCCAGAAGGGCTGGTTCAGGATCTTCTGAAGCTGTTGGCCGAGTACGGTTTCGGCTCGGTCGAGGAAATCGTCACGGCAGAGGAAGACATCATGTTCTCCCTGCCTCGCGAACTGCGCAAAGATCTCAAGGCCGCAGGCGAGAAGACCTCGAACAAGCGCGACGGTGCCGACCGGAAGCACGACCTCATCTAGATAGGCCCGTTCCCTAATCGGTGCCGGTGTGGCGACCGCGCAGATCATTCCGGTCTGGTGTCGCGAAAAGATCTTGTCCTGAGAAGCGTGGCCGCGAGAGTTCTTCAGCGCTGACCCCACGGCTACGTGAGTCAAGCTCCGCTACTGTGTCCAGCTCGGTCGCGACGATTCCCGTGGATGGAAACTTCCGGGCCGTGACGAGGAACCGTGATTCCAACGACGATACGAAACGGTTGTAGTCCTCAACCGAGCGGTCGAGACTCGAGCCCATTCGCGTCACGTGGGTGACCAACGTGCCGATGCGTTCGTAGAGTTCGGTGCCGAGCTTGAGGACCTCAGCCGCAGATGTGCTCATGTCCGCGTGCCGCCAATTGAGCGCCACGGTCTTGAGCAGGACCAGAAGCGTGGCGGGGGAGGCGAGCACGACGTTCTTGCCGAGAGCATGATCGATCATCTTCGGATAGGTCGATGCCGCCGCGGACAGCAGTCCGTCCGTGGGGACGAAGCAGACGACGAAATCCGGCGCGGTGTCGAAGGACTTCCAATACTCCTTGGACGCCAGAGAATCGATATGGCGCAGAAGTGCTCGAGCATGATCTTCATCGCTGGCATCTGCGTCGTCCATGCGAGCTGACAGCGGCGTCTTGGCATCGATGATGATCGTTCCGCCTCCGGGTAGGTTGACGGTCATATCGGGTCGATGGCGTTTACCATCACGCACGCTGCTGACCTGTGTCTCAAAGTCCACATGGGGGAGGAGTCCCGCATATTCGACGATTCGTCTGAGCTGGACTTCACCCCAGTCACCGCGCTGAGTCGTCGAGTTCAGGGCACTGGCCAGTGAACCCGTCGACTCCTGCAACCGGAGATTCTGTTGGCTGAGGTGGCCGATCTGCGTATTGAGGCGAGTGATCTGCTCGAGCTGAGTTCGGTCCTGAGCCTGAAGATTCTCCTGCAGATGGTTGACGCTTGCCGCCAGCGGCCCGATTGCAGCGGTGATCTCACCGGCCATCTGCGCATCGGCTTCCAGATCCTCCGTCCGGCTGGTGAGGATCCGAGACGTGGTCTCTGCTCTGGTGAGTCGCTCGATATAGCGAGAACGCATGTGCGCGCGACCGAGGAGGAAGCCGAGGGCGGCGCTGATGATGATCGCCAGGATGAAGACGATGGGAAGTCCAGCGGTGGGGAAAGAATTCATGACTCGAGCGTGACAGACGGCACTGACACGAGATTTAGACCCGCACCTCGGCGGCGGGATAGACTTAGCTACCGTGGCTCTAACTATCGGAATCGTGGGACTGCCCAATGTCGGCAAGTCGACCATGTTTAATGCATTGACCAAGAACCAAGTTCTCGCTGCGAACTACCCGTTTGCGACGATCGAACCGAACGTCGGCGTGGTGCCGTTGCCCGACGCGCGACTCACTCGACTGGCAGAGATCTTCAGCTCCGAACGCATCCTCAATGCAACCGTCGACTTCGTCGATATTGCCGGGATCGTCCGAGGCGCGTCCGAAGGCGAAGGCCTGGGCAACCAGTTCCTGGCCAACATCCGCGAGGCGGAAGCGATCTGCCAGGTCATCCGCGGTTTCGTCGATGACGATGTCATTCACGTCGAGGGCAAGATCAGCCCCGCCGACGACATCGACACCATCAACACTGAGCTCATCCTCGCGGACCTGCAGACCTTGGAGAAGGCGCGGCCGAGGATCGAAAAAGAAGTGAAGGGCAAGCGTGCACCGGCAGAACAGCTGACCGTCATCGATGCCGCAGTGGAGATCCTCGAGAGCGGAAAGACGCTTTTCCAGGCGATGCAGGCCGACAAATTCGATGTCACGCAGCTGAGCGAACTGCAGCTGATGACCGTCAAGCCGTTCCTCTATGTCTTCAACGTCGACGACGATGTGCTCGCCGATGAAGAGAAGAAGGCTGAGATGCGTGCTCTGGTGGCCCCGGTCGAAGCGATCTTCTTGGACGCCAAGTTCGAGTCGGAGCTCTCCGAACTCGACGAAGAAGAGGCGCGGGAGATGCTGGAATCGACCGGGCAGGAGGAAGCCGGTCTGGACAAGCTGGCACGCGTCGGCTTCGACACCTTGGGTCTGCAGACCTATCTGACAGCTGGCCCCAAGGAATCCCGTGCCTGGACGATCCCGAAGGGCGCGACGGCTCCCGAAGCAGCCGGAGTCATCCACACCGACTTCCAGAAGGGCTTCATCAAGGCCGAGGTGGTCTCATTCGGCGACCTCGATGCCAACGGCACCATGGCCGCTGCCAAATCCGCCGGCAAGGTCCGGATGGAAGGCAAAGACTATGTGATGGCCGACGGCGATGTGGTGGAGTTCCGGTTTAACGTGTAGTGCAGGTCCATCCGGGCGCGGGAGGAAGTAGGCATGGCGGCGGCGAGTTCGTCGGCCCTTCATGACGGGTTTGCCGCTTCCGGGGCGTTGAACGGTGGGACACGACGTAGTGCAAAAGCAACGAGAAGGCCTCGGAGGGGGTGAGGCGTTTATCAACGACTGGCCTGACGTTTAAGCTCGGCTGGAGGCCGAGCTATGTCGGTGTATGCCGTTAGAGTTCGTGACGGCGGAGCGTAGAGAGGGGTGCGCCATGGCGATGTTAAAGCGGCTGGTCGATTGGTTCCGGACGTGGCGCGGTCTGATCTTACTATTGGGTTCGCTCATCGTGAGTGTGGTCCTGCTAGCTATTGCCCGCAACGCTGGAGATTCCGTCTGGCTCATCTCGCACCTTCCGCCCGCACACGGAAGTGACGGAATCTTGTGGCAGGTGCAGACGACGTTCCTGTCGGTCGGATTCGCCGGCCTTGCAATAGCCGCACAACTGTTTGCCGAGGCCCCACTCGCGATCGGAGCCTCTCGAGGACGGGTGCTCAAGTACATCGGAGCCGACAGATTCGTCGGCATCGGTCTTGTCGGAAACGTAGTCATTGGCATCGAGACGATTTGGCTGTCGAGCGGGCTTGGTGTCCTTGGCATTGCGATCGTGTGGTTCGCGCCAACCGTTGTGCTATTGGTGGGGTCGACGGTCAAGCTAGTCAAGCTTTTCGGGCACCCGTCGTTGCTTGACGAAGTTGTCCGAACCTCGCTGGTTGAGTCTCTGTCCAGTCGCCTGGAAGAGGTCTCGCGCAGATACTCCGTAGCGACGAAGCAACTGGATGGCCTCGTCACATCGGGCTGGTCTCACTTGAACCTTAGATCCTCGACCATCACGCTCCGAATTCCAGTACCTCAGGGCGGCGGTCTTATTAAGGCAATTAAGTCGAATGCCGTGAAACAAGCACTCGACACACTCGCCCCGCGAGTGACTGAGAACCGCTCTACCAAGGCTGAGAGCAGCGGCAGATACGTCCCGCCGCAAATCACCCTGGACGTTGAGCCTGGTGATCGTACTCGCCTCGATGAAACGGCCTTCCGCGTTATCACGCACGAACCACTGGATGGATCGGAGCAGCGCCGGATCATCCGACTGTTGCAGTCGAGCATCGAGTTCGAATCCTCGGGGGCGGTCACGCCCGATGAAGAGACAGACCGTGAGATTGCGAACCTGAAAGACGCCGTCGGAGAGAACATACGATCCGGCGCCTTCGCCACGGCGGAGCGGGCCGTCGAATTGCTTGGACACGTTGTACGGGGTGCCTGGATGATCCAACGAGACGGATTTGATTCTTCTCGTCGCGCTTCGTTCACCCGTAGAGACTGGCTATTGCGCAGCATCGGGGAAGTTGAACAGGACGCTGTCCTGTCGCCGCGAGCCGCAGGCATGTTCGTTGATCAAGCTATGACGAGGGCACTCGAAGCACCTCGCATGGGGTCGTCCGAATACGTTGACGAATGCCTACGCAGCTTCACCCGAATCTGGCTCGACGTCCTTCAGCAAGGCGGGACGGAGTTCGATCAGCTCATTGGCCGGATCGTCGTCTGTGTGCAGAACCTTGCCGTACTCACCGCCCCGGATCAACGTGAACACCTCTCAAGCCGCGCGACGTGGGCGATGGTCGAGCTGGTCAAACTCGCACTCGACGCGCACAAGCCTAAAGCCGCTATCCTCGCTGCCGAGGAACTTGGCGGGCTGTTTCAGTATTCCGATCAAGATGGGACTCAGAGGGCACACGTCAGAGCAGGTCAACTCGTTCTCGCTGGCTGGCTGGAATACCTTTCAGGCAAGGGTGACGCTCGAGACTCAGCCGATGCTGAGCTCCGAGCGCTGGTGACGCCCCACGGCACTTGGGCTGAGATTCTATCCGCTCGAAACCTAGCCGAACGTGGCGAGACTCCGTTCAGCCGTTGGGACTGGTGGGAGATGAAGTTCAGCGGCTCCGCCCATGCTCAGTCGTTAGAACTTTCGCATTACATCGACAGGGCCCAAGTGGCCGCGCTCGCCTTGTCGTATGGACCCCTTCCCCCAGCCAACGACCAGCAAACCGCGTCGGAGTACCAGCGGCTACTCGGAGTTCTCGACGAGCGAACCACGGATTTGACCACAATGGAGTTGAGGCTTATGGAGAGGTTTCTCGACGAGATCGGCAGGTGGCAGACCGCCGAGGATGCGCGCTTGACGACCGAGCCTCTGTCTGGCAAACGAGTCGATGCCCTGCGGACCTCGCTGGGGGAGGCACTTGACGCCGACCAGCGACTCGCCGATAGGATCCCCCATGCGAACACCGTCCCAAAAGAAGCCGACACATCGCGTCCTATCCTCGGAATGAACCTCCGCATTCCCCGGCACTATTTGGTCGACAAGATCTTCAACCAGACCTACGCCGATCCTGCGGAACTAGGCTCTGTGATCGCACGCGGGTTCACCGATGGGGAGGAAAGTAGGATCGTTGGCGTGCTGCGCTCTCTTCAAGACGAACTGTTTGAACCGTCGGCGCAGGCGATCTGTAGGCAGATCGATGCGCTCGGGGACAAGGCCGAGCACTATGTCCTCTTGACTCCGTATGGAGGGCTAATGGACCTCGTTGGATGGTACTCAACGGAGTTCTCCCAGGCGCGCAATCAAGTAGCGCACATTGAGAGCTCCATGCTGGCTTCGGAGATGATCCTCTTCGACTCTCAGACAACCTTGGTTTCCTGTCGGCGGCCCGAAGAGAAGGAAGGTCTCACGTCAGTCGGCAACACTTCAGTTGCGCTCGGTGTGTTCGAGGATGTGCTAGACGGGGATGAGCCGCAGGTCCGAGTGGAAACTGGCGAGTACTTCGTCGTGTGGCCTGGAGGTGTCCCTCGTGTGTACCGTTTTGGTGGTGAATCCGATGGACCAAGGCGACATTGACGCCGGAGACGGACTTGGTGACGTCCGCCGCAGGTCTCCATCAACAGCTTCTGGGTTCTGCATCGGTCGTGGCAGACCTCGTCGATGCGATCGGTCAGATGGAAGGTTCTCCGCGGCCACATGTTCGCACCATAGTAGCCGGACCACCCGACCGACGAAGAGGCACTCGAGCGAATGTCGGGCTGGTTGGTGAACCGCGGCTACGACGCCGACGTTAAGCTGAGCAATTTCGAAATTCTGTAGGCCATGCGGTGGGCGCTGGCCGGCGTAGTGGGACCCTGACCCACGACTAGCGAAAGGTTATTCCGCTACGGAAAGTGGTGGAATTTCGGTTTTCGAAATAGTGCCTTCCGGATTCGCTCTTGCTGACAGTGTTGCGCTCGCACTAGCGCCACCCATGTTCCCCAGCGGCACTTATGGAGAACAGGTGATTCCTATGCTTTGATTGAGTCATGGACAGACAAGTCGAGGCGCTGCTCCTTTCGGAAGCGCTACTCGAAGACATTGAACTTCAAAGATTGAAGGCGTCTGAAGTCGTACTAAAAGCGAGCCGTCTGGCGCGACTTGTTGGGCACGACGATCTGCAGGAGTTCTTGGCGTTTGAACGAAGCGGCTACGCTGGCTCTGGGTGGGCCAAGTGGGCTGAATCTGCTGGTCGACGCATCCCACCTAAAAAGACCGACGGGGGCGGCCCTATGTACCGTGTCGATCCGCTAACTGAGATCGAGTCGACGGTCACGAGTTCCCAGCAGGCTATTGATGCGTTGCACGGCGGTGGCAACTACTCCGGCGAAATGGCCTTCATTTCGAGTCGGGATCACGACAACCGCATCGCGTCGCACGCATTACTGGTAAGCCGTGGAACGTCGGTCTGCAAACAAGTCATCTCGACTGTCTATGAGTTCTTGGTAGAGATCTATAACGAACTCCTGTTTAGCGAATTGCAGGCGACGCTGTTTGCCCAGGCGCAGGCTCAGGTGGATGGCATGCTCGCCGAGGCTGGCGGCTCGGTGCTCGACAAGATCGAGAAGGTGTCAATGCGCCTACGAGAAGGTGACCCTGAATCTGTCAGTCATGCTCTGACCACCTGCCGCCGCCTAATCGTCGGGGTTGCCGACCATTTGTTTCCGGCTGCAGACGGTATGTATGACGTCGGCGGGCTGTCGCTAAAGGTTGGGGACCATAATGTCCTAAACCGCTTGCAGGCCTACGTGCACTCGACAGATGCGTCGAAGGCTAGACGTGACCGAATCCGCCGGGGGATTTCCGACCTGTTCGACCGGTGCTCGGCGGGCACTCATGCAGAGGTTTCGGTACAGGAGGCCCGTTTCGTGTTCCTTCAGGCATATGTGCTCCTGGGCGAAGTATTGACGCTGATAAGCGACAAACGGGAGGTCGTGTAGGTGGAGTTCCGTCGCGGGGGAGTACCGGTCGTGCGAAGAAGAAGCCTCCGTTGGAGAGAATTATGTCCAACGAACCTTTGAACCTCGATGAGTCCGGTGAGTGGGCTGGCCTATGGTGGTTGCCGGATGCCCCCGAAGAGCAGGTTCCAGGCGTCTTACACTATGATTCCGAAGGCGGCCTCACGCTCTCGTTGATTGGCGCTTTCGAAGAGCGAATCATGTCGCATCCTGCCCTCGACGTCATCGCTGTCCACGAGGGTACCAGGACGTGGGACGTGATCCACGGAGCGGCTGAGCATCGCGAGCTCACCCTTCTCGGATGCGTCCCGACCGGCGGGAAGCGGACGATGTTCGCGCGGGTGGACAGCCCCGACAAGCAGACCGTGACCGCGACGGTCGCGATCGTCGGTGCGCACGTTAGCGGCGAGGCGGACCAGGCCTTCTCCGGGGCCGAGGTCTCGGTCGAGGATATGGGGCTTTGGGCCGCATCGTCCGTGTTCGAAGGAGTCATTAGTGCTCCCGAAGGCAAGTTCGACGGAACCGGGAGCATTTCGGTGAAGCCCGTTGACGCGCAGTCGGTCGTGGTTGACGGAACCGAGTATCGCCTCGTGCATACGCACACGCTTCCGCGCTTCGACCAGCTCAAGGGCGAGACCGTCGGACGCATGCGGGACACGGTCTCCATTCGAGTCACTCCGGCCGAGCCGTTCTCGCTGAGCGCTGCCATGAACGCAGCGAGCCAGGTGCAGGACCTCATCGCGTTGGCGACGCACCGTGCGGCAGGCGTGATCTGGCTCCGGCTGGAGGTGGCCGGTACCGAGTCACTGCTGCCAGACGGTCAGACCCTGCCGCGTCGGCGCGCCAGCGTGCTCTTTTCGCCGCCTGCGCTGGGCGCGCATGATGCGAAGGCGGTCGACCACCACCAAGTGCTCTTCACCTGCGACTCGCTCCCTTTCGAGGAGATCCTGCCCCGCTGGTGCGAGGCTCATGGTCGACTGGAGGCAGCAACGAACATGGTCTTGGGCCTGCGCTACGCGCCCGCCCGTTTCGTCGAGAACAACCTGCTGACGGCCGTGGGCGCTGCTGAGGTTCTGCACCGCAACCTCCGCATCGACGAGAAGCCCTTCCCTAAGGCGGAGTTCGCGGCGATGCGCGACGCGATGCTGGCCCAGGTCGCCGAAGAGCATCGAGACAGGTTTAAGGGGGCCATCCGCAATGATCCGACGCTTCGGGACCGGCTTCACGCCCTAGCCGCGAGACCCGATGAGGAAGCGATCAGGTTTCTAGTGCCGGACGTTGCACACTGGGCGAAGAGGACGACGCGGGCCCGCAATGATCTCGCGCATGAAGGTAGGACGCCGAACCATTCAATCGAAGAGCTGATCGCCGTCGTCGAGGCGACGACTGCGGTCGTGATCCTCAACGTCCTGCACGAACTCGGGCTGTCGGCGGAGCGACAGCTCGAGATCGTGCAGGAACACCCTCAGCTGAGGGCGACATCTCGGACTGCGGGCGAGTGGTTGGTCGCCTCGGAATCTTGCTCGTGAACCTTCAACTTCTCGCAAGCGCTGGGCAAGATGAAATGCTGCTCGTGTTGCCGAACCGTCGAGGTAGTCATCCCGCCTTGGCTGCCGTTGTCCTGGGCCTCAGCGCCGTGGGCCAAAGGTTATTCGGCTACGGAACGTGGTGGAGTTCCGGTTTAATGTGTGAGCTGACGGCCAGCGAGAGGTGATGGCGGAGAATGGCATCGGACGCGAAGTTGCCGTGGCGAGTCCAGTGGCACATCGCTGCTGATGGCACGATCATCGAACAGCGGTCGAAGGGCGAGGAGAACCATCAGCAACTGTTCCAGCACTACCCCACTACTCGACGAGTGAGCATGTCGGAGGTGGTTGCCCTGCACGAGCGCCTGGCCCGTTCCCATCGTGCGTACAACATGGTGCTCTGGCCGCTGCTGATCCTCTCGATGGCATTGTTGGCCGCTGCCCTCGTCGGGCTCGGACTGTCGCTGTTCCACTTCGAGGTGGGCATCTGGCTGATGGTCGTCGGCTTCCCCGGCTTCCTGGTGATCCGGCTACTCATGTCCGTCGTGACGGGGAGGCAAACCAGCCGTTCGAGCGACCGGTGGCGCGAGGCGGGATTCGAGTCCCACCAGGGCGTGACGATGGCTGCCCGGGAGGCGCTCGAGATGATCGCCGCCCCGGGGACCGCGTCCGGGCCGGAGACTCAAGTGAAGCGGGCATGAGCGGGGCCCTGGCCAGTCAGCCCCCGATCTAGGTTGTTCAGCTACGGAACGCGGTGAAGTTCCGATTTAACGTATAGCGTTAATGACGGTGTCCGTTATAGACTGGCCTCGTGATCAGATCGTTCGGCAGCAAGGACACCGAGCGCATCTGGCACGAGCAGTACGTCAAACGGGTTGACCGGAAGGTACAGCGGGCGGCCCTGCGGAAGCTCGAGTTGATCCATGCGGCGAAGGATGTCGAGGACCTCCGGGTCCCGCCGGGCAACCAGCTGGAGCGGCTCGTCGGCGATCGTCGTGGTCAGCACAGCATCCGGGTGAACGCCCAGTGGCGTCTCTGCTTCGTCTGGAGAGATGGAGGTGCGGACAATGTCGAACTCGTCGACTACTACTGAGAGCGACCTGATTGAGCCGATCCACCCTGGGGAGATCCTGATGGAGGACTTCATCGAGGGCTTCGGGATCACGCAGAACAAGCTGGCGGTCTCGATCGGTGTGCCACCGCGTCGGATCAACGAGATCGTGCACGGCAAGCGTGGCATCACGGCTGGTACGGCGATCCGGCTGGCACGGTACTTCGGCACGTCCGAGGAGTTCTGGATGAGTCTGCAGTCGAACTACGAGCTGCGGCTCGAGCGGCGGGCGCTGCGTGACAAGGTCGCCGCGATCACGCCCCTCGAGGTCGCATGAGCGGCACTGCATGGGTTGCTGAGCTCGGCCGGCAGGTACCTGATGACGTCGCACGGTTGCTCGCCACGGTCCCCGAGCGGTTCGGGTAGCCGGAATCCAATGACGAGTACATCGAGGCGGCTCGCTCCAAGGAGACATGGACGGTCGTTAACAGCGAGGGAGAGGTCGTCGGTGTCACGCTGATCGATCTCCACTTTCCGCATGTTGCCGAGGTGCACCTCGCCGTCGTCGGCCGGTCGGTCCACGGGGCCGGCGTTGGCACGGCAATGCTCAGAGCTGTCGAAGACGATGCGGTTTGCCGTGGGGTGCGGTTGTTGCAGGTGAAGACGCTCGGAGGATCGCACCCGGATCCCGGGTATGCGCGCACTCGCCACTTCTATGAGCGGTGGGTTTTCCTGTCGCTGGAGGAGGCCGCGCTTTGGGGTGAAGGCACCCCCTGTTTGATCATGGTGAAGCCGCTGCCTGCCCCTCCTGCAGCAGGCACGCCCTGACGATCTCTGCAGCGTCGAAGTTGTGAAAGGCGTGCGGTCACTGATGTGATGGACTTCGGCCAGAGGTTGGTCCGTGCCGGAACGCGATGGAGTTCCGCTTCAACGTGTAGTTCGAGTTTGCTTGCATCGTGGTGTGTCGATCCGGGATGGCGGTTCCCCGCCGCCAGAGGTGTGCTTCGTGACCACCTGGCGCACCTGAACTCCCGCTTCTAATCCTGAGTCTCGTTCGAGAAACGGTCCCGGGCTAACTGAGTGATCGGCGTGAAAAAGTTGAGCAGATTGCCGTCTGGATCCCTGACGAGGAGCGAACGGTTGCCCCATGGCATATCTGTCGGTTCCTTGACGAACACTTTGACGACATCCTGAAGAGCTTCGTAAGTCGCGTCGACGTCGTCGACGAGGAAATCCAAGGCGACACTGAGATTCGCGCGAGCATTGGCGACATGGTCGCCGAGCAACGGAACGGTGGCAGTGCTGGCGATGGCTAGCGTGCCGGATGGTGTACGAAGCTTGGCGAACATCGGATGGATCCGCTCGGCGGTGATTCCGGTGGATGATGCGTAGAACTCGACGAGCGCGTCGACGTCGTCGGTGAAGATGCGGGTGGCTGCCAACTGCATTGCTGTCTCCTCTGGTTGTGAACGGGCGGCCCCATGAATCGAGCCACGAATATGAAGTTGCTGGCGAAACCGGGCGAAAACAGTCCGGTATCTGCGCGATGATCGGTGTCATGGCCGGCACCACTGCACGAACGTTGCAATTGCTCGAGCTGCTGCAGTCCGCGCAGCTGCGCACTGTTGTCGAGCTGGCTGATCGCCTCGGTGTCGACGAGCGGACGGTTCGCAGAGATGTGGCGCGACTGTTCGATCTGGGAGTGCCCGTCGAGGCATTGCGAGGGCGCTACGGCGGCTACCGGCTCGCCCCCGGCCAGCGCGTCCTCCCGCTCATGTTCAGCACTGAGGAAGTCGTCGCGGTCTTCCTTGGGCTTGCCCGCGCACAGGCGGCATCAACCGAACCTGGGATTGCCGCGCAGACTGCCCTGTCCAAGATCAAGCGAGCGTTGCCGATCACCGATGCGAAGCGGATCGATGCCTTCCTCGAGGTAATGACGTGTACACCCGAGCACGGGGGAGTCGCTCCCGATCCTGCCGTGATGCTGACCGTCGCAGAAGCAGTGAGCCTTCGACGCGTCCTCGATCTGCGCTACGTCCGTGGTGATGGCGTCCCGTCGCGGCGCACGCTTCACCCCTTTGGCCTGGTCGCGCACTCGAACCGGTGGTATTTCATCGCATTCGACACGGACCGGCAGGAGGAACGCACCTTCCGGGTAGACCGTATTCAATCAGCTCGGTCGATAGATGGAACCTTCGCACAGCCGCTGCGATCCGACGTGGAAGATCGTCTCCTTGACCACTTCGCCGCTGCGGACTATCGGGGGCAGGTCGTGTTGCGCATTCGAGAGACCGAGGAGCGAATCAGGGGCCACCTGCCGAGGAGCGTGGCTCGACTCGAAAGACTGGATCGTGCTGTGGAACGGGAGCGCGAAGACGCCCCGCCCTGGCATCGGGCCGAGATCCATGCGCACAATCTCGACTGGCTACCGTCGGTCATCGCGGTACTCGACTGCGAGGTGGTGATCGATCGTCCTGACGAACTCCGAAGCCTGGTGAAGGCTGCCGCGAGGAGGATGCTCCACGTGGCCAGCAACGTCCAAGGATCAACCGGGGCATGAGCCCAAGGGTGCTAGCCATGGCGACGTGGTGGAGTTCCGTTTCAACGTGTGAATGAACGATGTGAGTGGGGCGGGTGACCGCTCAGGCTGCCGACCCGAACTCGGGTTGGCAGCGTTTTCGACGTAAACCGGTCGGCGCGTGCACGGGTTGTGGAATGAATCGTTGCCATCGCGACGGGACTGTGCACTGATCCTTCGAGTGTGTGATCCTCAATCATTGTTTCGTTGCTCGGCGGTGGCTCGATTCCGTTCGTTGGTAGGTGCGGGGTTGTCGCTCGGGACATTGTCACCAAGCTGTGCAGCAGTCCCTATCTTTGCCACCCCGTCCACCATCTGCGCGTAGAGGATAGGTCATCGATTGCTGTATGGTCAGTGTATGCTGACTATTGCTTCGCGGGTAGAAGTCATGAACCGGCTTGGCCGCGCCATGGCGGACACGACTCGCTCTCGCATCCTTCTGGCCCTCCTCGACGAGCCCGGATACCCGGCGAAACTCGCCCGCGAGTTGGAGCTGACGCGTACGAACGTGTCTAACCATCTGTCCTGCCTGCGGGGCTGTGGCATTGTCGTATCCGAGCAAGAGGGGCGCCAAACCCGGTATGAGATCGCCGACCGCCACATTGCTGCGGCGCTGACCGCGCTGGTCGACGTGACGCTGGCAATCGATGAGAGTGTTCCTTGCCTGGACCCGCAGTGCACGGTGCCGGGTTGTCGCGCAGCCTGCGAGGGGGAATCGCAGTGAGCGACGAGTGCTGCGGGGTCGATGAGCCGATTCGTCCGAAGAGGAGCAGCCGTCGAACGCTCCTGCGCATGCTTGACGGGGGCGCCTCGAATTCCTCGGGAGATGCCTGCTGCGGCGGCGAGGAGGCTGCGGATGTGAGGCGCGATGAGGGTGATGCGTGCTGTGGGTCTGTCCCAGTACGAGGCCCGTCAGAAACGGGCGAGGAGCCTGAAGCCCGCCCACAGTGGTGGAAAGATGCTGCCCTGTTGCCCTCGGCGATCTCGGGGTTGTTCCTCATCGTCGGGTATGTGCTGGCCTGGTCAGGCCTGGATATCTCTGCGCTGGTGACGCAATGGATTGGCCTGCTGGCCGGCGCCTTTACGTTCGTGCCCGGCGCGGTGCGCGGCTTGCTCCACGGCCGGCTCGGCGTCGGTTTGCTGATGACGATCGCCGCGGTCGGCGCGGTGCTGCTCAGTCACGTTCCCGAGGCTGCCGCACTGGCATTTATCTTCTCCTTGGCAGAAGCTTTGGAAGATCGCGCGATGGCTCGCGCGAAGGAGGGTCTTCGCGCGCTGCTGACTCTGATCCCTGAGACTGCTCGCATCTCCCAGGAGGGAGGCGACACGGTCGTTCCGGTGGCAGATGTGCGCAAGCTCGATCTCCTTAGGGTCGGCGCAGGCGAGCGTTTTGCGACTGATGGTGTCGTCGTTGAGGGGCGGTCCAGTATCGACGCCTCCGCTGTCACCGGGGAGTCGATCCCCGTCGAAGTCGGGCCCGACGAACCAGTGCCCGCAGGGTCTGTCAACGGCTCAGGCTCACTGCTTATCGAGGCTACGGCTGACGGGCGTGAGAACTCGCTGACCCAGATCGTCGAGCTGGTCGAGCAGGCACACGCCCGTAAGGGAGAGCGCGCCCGGCTGGCTGACCGTATTGCCCGGCCCCTCGTCCCTGCTGTGCTGGTGGCCGCCGGACTCGTGGCGCTGTTCGGGGTTGTCGTCGGCGACCCCTGGACATGGGTCGAGCGGGCGCTCGTCGTGCTGGTCGCCGCCTCACCGTGCGCGATGGCGATCGCCGTGCCCGTCACCGTCATCAGCGCTATCGGCTCAGCGTCCAAGTTCGGTGTGGTCATCAAGTCAGGGGGCGCCTTCGAGCGCTTCGGCACCATTCGCACAGTCGCGTTCGACAAGACCGGGACCCTCACGCAGGGCCATCCTCAGGTGACCGAGGTCCGCACCGTCAGCGGAATCGCCCGTGAGACCTTGCTGACATGGGCGGCCGCAGTTGAAGCGGCCAGCACGCACCCGTTGGCCTCCGCCATCAGCGCCTCCGTGCCCAATGCCCAGGTGGCGAGTGATGTGAGTGAAGACGCGGGGCGCGGAGTTCTCGGCCGTGTCGACGGGCGCGTGATCAGGACCGGCAGCCCCAGGTGGATTGATCCGGGTGGTCTGCGTACCGATGCTGATGAGCTGGCTGAGGCCGGCATGACCGTCGTGGTGGTTGAAGCCGACGGGGGAACCGTGGGCCTGATCGGCGTGCGCGACGAGCTCCGACCCGAGGCCGCTGAAACCGTGCGGATGCTCCACGCTCAAGACATCAACACTGTCATGCTCACCGGAGACGACGCCCGCACGGCCCGCGCGCTGGCTGTCGAGGCCGGCATCGATGATGTGCGCGCTGAACAGCTCCCGACCGACAAAGCCGACGCGATCACGCGCTTGACGGCGGAGCGCCCGACTGCGATGGTCGGCGATGGCATCAACGATGCCCCCGCGCTGGCGTCTGCGACCGTGGGCATTGCTATGGGAGCGACGGGCTCCGCGGCCGCGGTGGAGTCGGCCGACATCGCCTTCACCGGCCACGACCTGCGACTGCTCCCTGCCGCCATTGCTCACGCCCGCCGAGGCAGGCGCATCATGACGGCCAACATCGCCCTGGCGCTGGCGATCATCGTCGTCCTGTTCCCTCTCGCTTTGTTCGGCGTGCTCGGTCTGGCCGGTGTCGTTCTCGTCCACGAGGTCGCCGAGGTCGTCGTCATCCTCAACGGCGTCCGCGCCGCGCGCAAACCGGCTGCGGTGCGGGTGCACGGCGCGATGGCACAATCGGTATAACCATGCGCCTGATCGTGGCCTGCTCGTCTCGGGACGGACACGATGGTCGCTGAGGTGTCATTCGACTGCCGACAGCGGTGGAGTTCCGATTCGACGGCTGTCGTTATTGCCGTATTCCGTCCGAAGTTGATTCCGTGATCGGGTCCTCTGGCGCCAAATGTCGGGAAACTGCCTGGGTGTGAGCAGCACCTCAAGGGCGGTGATCGAAAAGCACAGAGAGTGGGGCGGCGCGTGCTGCGGGGAATAGGCCGTCGAGGGCACGCCGCTGAAGGTTGCTTGAAGACTCGGCTGGGACACGCGGGGGCGGACCACACCTGTACAACACACCATGGGATCGAACGCGGAGTTTTCGCGTCTCGCAGATGCCGCTGTGCCGGCCCCGAACACTGTTGACGAGCAGCCTGCAGCAGGGCTGGGGTCAGGGCATCGTTCCGCAGGCGGCCTGGATGTGCCCGCCGCGAAGACTGCGGACCTGAACCTGGCGCGCGTCGCGCTGCAGGAGCTGCCACGGTTTGGCCTCGATATCAGAACGGCCCATTGAGCAGGCAAGTCGTGCCAGCGGAGTGAACACCTGAGCCCACCCGGTCGGTTTCTGCATGTCGACCACACACACCCGAGCCCCGGGTTTCGCAACGCTTTTGATTCGCCGCCAGGCGGCGTCAGGATCGCCTGTGACGCTGAGTGCGTAGGTCGCCAGCACTGCGTTGATGTGATCGGCAGGGAGCTGGTCGGCGGTGAAGCAGGTCGCGTCGGCGCGAACCAGGGACACATTCGTCCACCTGTTCCGGTCGATGCGGTCGTGGGCGACGCGCAGCATGTGCTCGCTGCGGTCGAGTCCTATCACTCGCCCTGTTGGACCCACTGCCGTCGTCAGGCGTTCGAAGTTCAGGCCGGTGCCGCAGCCAACGTCGAGCACAACCTCGCCCGGCTGCGGACCCAGCATTGCAATCCCGGCGACGCGGCCGGCCCGGTAGAAGACCTCGCCTGAAAGCAGGTCATAGAACCGTGCACCGGACGTGTAGGGGTCCCATGGGGAACGGTGTTGTGCCATGTTGCCAGGCTACGCCGACGAACTCTGCAGGTTCTGTGCGCGCAGTCACCGACTGCGCGGGTTGCGGTCGCTCTGCCCAACCTGGCTCGCCGTCTTTCCTCCGTTATCGGGGCGCTTGGCTGCCAGGTGGTGATCGATCGGCCCGAGGAGCTTCGCGACCGGGTTAGATCGGCTGCAACGCGGATGATGAACGCAGCTTGTGACGGCGAAGCCTCAGCCAGCACGTGGTGTTATCGAGCCATACGGCTTCGATGAGAGTGAACGGCGTCGAGCTCGGTGTGGAGAGTTTCGGTCGCGATGAGGATCCCCTGCCCGACCACGATCAGGCCATCTTGTCGAGCCTGTTCGCTCGCCCGGCGCCGGACGAAACTGGGAGTGGCCCCTCGCCCGGGAGAGGCAACGCCACGAGGTGAACCAGTTGGGCATGATCTTCTCTCGACTCGACTGCTCACCGCGCTGGCGTGAGCGCTCGGGCAATCTGCGAATCCCGACTCTGATCGTCCGCGGCCGAGCGGACCTGTTCTTTCCTGTCGGTCACGATGAAGCCCTCGCAGCAGCGATTACCGGCGCGCATCTGCTGCTCCGCGAGGAGATGGGAACACTGGGGCCAGGGGGAGCGAGCGGTGCGGTCACTACGGCAATGCTCGCTCTCTGAGGGGCGAAGCAATGTTCGCCGTTGTGGTGCGGGCTCAGCCCTCCCCGGCAGCACGGGGATGCGGGTACTCGGGCTTCCGGTCCTGAAAACTCAGGATGTACGGATTCTTGATCACTCCGCCCTCGATTTCGATGGCCCGAGAGATGGTGGGAATCTGTGCCCACGCATCCGGTCCTTCCAGGACTGTGCGGAGGTAGGGCAGGAGTGCTTCGCTGACCTCCCACGTGGCCGAATTCCACAGGTACGACGGACTGTGGTCGACGGCGTAGTAGCTGATTCCCTGGCCGACGGTGAACATCGGGTCGTCGAATGTGGTGGGTTTCGCCCATTCGAAGCCCATTCCCTCATCGCACGAGACGTCGATGATCAGGCTGCCTGGGGTGAATTCCCTGAGATCCTCTGTGCGCAGGTAGGTCATCGGCGCGGAGACGTCCTGGAGCGTGCAGTTGAGCACGATGTCGTGTGAGGCGAGGAAGGTCGGGAGCAGAACGTCGCCGTCGTCGGTGACCACCGTACTCAGATGGGTGGGACCCTCGTCGGTGTTGAGCTGGGTGATGTGTGCGCTGTGGATCGGCGATCCGACGGCTGCGGCCCCTCGCTGGGTCAGCACTTGGATGTCGTAGATTCCCTGTGCCTTGAGTGCGGTCACGGCACCACGTGCCGTCGCACCGAATCCGATGACGACCGCGCTGAGTCGTGGGCCGTAGTCACCGGTCGAACCGCGGAGGCTCAGAGCGTGCTGGACAGAACAGTAGCCAGCGAGCTCGTTGTTCTTGTGGAACACGTGCAGACTGAAGTCTCCCTGACGTGTCCAGTGGTTCATCGCCTCGAACGCGATGAGTGTGAGTCGGCGGTCGATCGCGGTCTGTGTCATCTCGGCATCTTGGACACAGTGCGGCCATCCCCACAGGATGCGGCCTTCGGGAATGGACTCCACATCGTCGGACTGGGGCTTGGGCAGGAGCAGCACCTCAGCGGAGGCGATCACCTCGGAGCGTTCCGCGACTCGTCCGACACGCGCTTCGATATAGCCGGGTTCCAGTTGGAAGTCGGCACCGTAGCCGCGTTCGACGATCATCCGGGCTCGGACCTCGGGGTCGATGCGGTCGAGGTGATGGGGATGGATCGGCAGTCGCCTCTCGTTCTCCATCGAGGAGTCGGCGAGGAGGCCGAGGCTGAGCAGATCGTTGTTCGGCGCGTCAATGTTCGCCGAGGTTCTGGTCGGTTGAGCGGTGCCGGGCATCCGGCCTCCAATCGTCGTGGAACTGCAGTCAGCTCCTCTTCGACTATACGCGCAACCGCCTGGGATCTGACCTTCTGCCGAATCAGGCCCGATGCGAAGCGGTGAGAGCGCTCAGGACAGCAGGTGGGCGAAGTCCACGAGCGCCTGGCTTCCCACCAGCTCACCTGGCATCAGCGGGAGCTCAGACAGAGGAATGTCGGGCAGCGTCAGCTTCACGCGTTCCACCTGTGAGTCTTCGGCGTCGCGGCGGTCCCTGAGCAGCTGACCGGCATCCGCGGGCGAACGCCGATTAGCCACCAGCGCCGACAGTGGGATCTTGATGTCCGTGAGGGACTTCGCCAGCTCCAGGGTCTCGGCAACGGGCATTCTCTCAGGGGTGAATACGATGAGGAAGCCGGTCCGTGCCCGGTCGGTGACCACCGTGCGCAGATTCTCGAAACGGTCCCGGCGCTGAATCAGGGTCCGACGCAGCTGCGCATCCGCCTCGGTCGAAGGATCATCACCGGATGTCCCTGCAATGCTGCGCATCGCCGCCGAATAGCGTTCTGAGCGGTCACGGTTCTTCAGCAGCGACTCTGTCCACGTCGTCAGCTGCGCAGGGAGGGCGAGGAGCCTGAGCGTATGTCCCGTCGGCGCGGTATCGAAGACAACGAGATCGTAGGCCTCCATGCCCAGTGCCGCCGCGTCGGCGACACGTTCGAGGACAGCAGATTCGAAGCTGCCGGGAGCCTCGCGCGCCAAAGCGAGGTGGCGTTCGGCATGGGGACGCATGCGTTCGGGAAGCATCCGCTTCATCGTGCGTTCGACGGAGGCCAAGTGTCGTTCAAGCGTCGCTTTCGGATCGATCTCCATTCCATCGACATATCCGCCGGAGGTGTCGTTCTCGGTGAAGCTGGTCAGTCGCACGGGTGCGTCACCGACCTCACGGTCCCAGAGGTGCCCGAGGTTGTGGGCAGGGTCCGTGGAGACGACGAGAACTCGTTTGCCGCGCAGTGCGTGAGCCACGGCCAGGGACGAGGCGACCGTCGTCTTCCCGACGCCGCCCTTACCACCGACGAAGACCACTCGGAGGCCGTCTATTGATTTCAGCAGCATGCGATGTGGTCCAAAGGTGAGTCGGGCATGCCCATGCGACGATGCCATGCGTGGAAGTCCTGGTAGAGGCTGGGGAGGAACTCAGCCGTGTAGTACGCGGCGGGATCGGGCACACCGAGTGCTTCGCCCAGAACGATCAGGGTGAAGAAATCATCCTCATTCTGCTTCTCCCGGGCGAACATCTGACGGTATGGCCCCTTGTAGAACTCGTCCAAACCGTCACGGAACGCGGCCCAGCGCTGAGCGAGTTCCCTCGTCCAAGGCTGAGCCGCGTCCATGCCGCTGGTGTCAGGCAAACGTCATACCTCTTCGCGTACCGCTTCGAGCTGCTCATCGGCATCGTCGGACTCCGGCGGTTCCTTACGAGCCCGGATGATCGCCTTGATGCCTTCGATCGCGACGAACACACTGCTGATGATGATGATGCAGTCGATGATGAACAGCAGCCAGTCAGCGCTTCCCGGGGCCGCAAAGCTGAAGAGCTGATCGATTGCTGCCCAGAACGACATGACGAACACGATGGCCAGCGGGATGAGCGCCGGCCACGGGTTGCGCCGCTTCCGAATCAGCATCACCGCGAGGATCATCAGCGTCAGTGATGCCATCAGCTGGTTGGTGGTGCCGAAGAGCGGCCAGATGCGCAGACCGCCTTCTCCTCCCAGCCCCTGTGAGAAGGTCAGACCCATGCCGAGCACGACGACGACTCCGGTTGCGGTGTACTTGCCGATCTTGAGGTTGACGCGTTCGCCCATCTCCTGGACGACGAACCGCATGAGTCGGAATCCGGTATCGAGCGAAGTCGCAGCGAACAGCACTGCCATCGTGGCGAGCAAAGTGGTGCTCAGCGACGCAGGCAGGCCCAGTCCGGATTCCATGAGCATGCCACCGCCCTGGACAAACGACTGCACGCCGGCTTGGCCGAATTCGCTGTAGAGCTCTTTCCATTCGGCAACCGTGCGCAGCCCGGCGGAGATCGCGATGATCGTGCCCAGTGCCAGGAGGCCTTCGCCGACGGCACCGAAGTAGCCGACGAATCGGGAGTCAGTCTCTTTGTCCAGCTGTTTGGAACTGGTGCCCGAGGAGACCATGCCGTGGAAACCGGAGATCGCGCCACAGGCGATCGTGACGAAGAGGAGCGGCACCATGCTGGGAGTACCCTCGGGAACGTTCATGTTGATGGCCGGTGTCACGATGTCGTGGGCACCGTCGGTGACGAACATGCCGACGACCACCGCTCCGTAGAGCAGGATGAGGCCGATGAACAGCTGAACGCCGTTGATGTAGTCGCGTGGCTGCAGCAGCACCCACACCGGAAGCAATGACGCGAAGGCTCCGTAGACGAACAGCGTCAGGATCCAGAAGACCGTCGGGGTCATGCCGAGGAACGTCTCCGGCAGGACGACGGGAACAGCATTGCCGAGGGCGATGAGACCGTAGAGCGCGATGACGCCCACAATGGTGACCCACACCAGCGGCATGCGCAGACGATAGACGGCCAGGCCGACCAGCAGAGCAACACCGATCGCACCCCAGGTCGGAATGACCGCAGTCGGAGTCGAGATGAGCAGGCCGGTGATGACGACGGCGAAGGCCGCGATCACCATGAGCAGAAGGATGAAGATCACGACCAGGAAGAGACCCGCGCCGCGTTTGCCGATGTAGCGGCCCGACAGGGCGCCGATAGATTGACCCTTATTCCTCACCGAGGCCCACAGTGCACCGAAATCGTGCATCCCGGCGAAGAAGACCGTGCCGAGCGTGACCCAGAGGAAGGCGGGAACCCAGCCCCAGATCAGCGCGACGGCCGGACCGACGATGGGCGCGGCCCCGGCGACCGAGGTGAAATGGTGGCCCCAGAGGATGAATTTGTTGGTGGGGACGTAGTCGACCCCATCTTTGAGTTCGTGGGATGGGGTGCGGAATTCGTCATTGAGGCGATACACGCGTTTCGCGAGGTACTTCGAATACACGAGGTATCCGAGTGCCAGGATCGCGAGACCGATCACCATCAGGAGGACGGGACTCATCAAGTATGCCTTTCGTCAGTGCGTCATTGCGCAGACGGATTGAGGTTCAGTCGTTGCTTTCCGTCAGTGTACCAACATCAGCGTTTCGTTTGAACTTCCTCAGCATTCAGTGTGAATGAGTGATGGCTCCTGCGGCATAGGCGGCCTGGCCGACGTGTACAGCGGCGTCGTCGACGATGGAGACCAGTCGCGCGCCGCGGGTGACCGGGGGAGTCCAACTGTCATCGATGACTTCGCCGAGGGCGGAGTCCGTGAGGCTCTCGACATATTCACTCAGCGCGGTGAGGGTGGCCTCCAGGTAGGCGACGAGCAGCTGCTGGTCGGTGACCCTGATCTGGCTGGCCTGCTCCGGGGAATGACCGAGGCCGACAGTGTCACCGAGGTCTCCCAGCTCGAATCTCGGCCGGAACTGCTGCCACTGCTGTGCCGCGCCGGTGAGGTCGGACAGCTGAACGTCGACCTCACGTCCGCTGTGCCACAACAGCCAGGCGATGGAATTGGGGTGGTCGGCCGGATGTGCGTTGAGTTGGGTTGCGGTGAGGTGGGGGAGTCGTTTGGCCGCATCGACAGGTCGCTGGGCCATGTCGGTGAGAATCTCAATGCTGTTCATAGGGCCCATTGTGCTCTTCGACACCCGAGTTGTCATTCGGCGACGAGGCTGGCGTCGGCAGAGGTGTCAATCGAGTTGCGGTCGTCGACGATTGCGCTTGATCTCGGAGCGACGACGCTCGGCTCTGACCCTCCGACGACGAGAGTTCCTCGACGGTCGAGTCGGTCGGCGATCGACGGGCGGGGCGAGAGCCTCTCGGAGAAGTTCGGCCAGTCGCTGCCGGGCGGCGTTGCGGTTGCGCAGCTGAGATCTCTGCTTTTCTGAGCTCACGGTCAGCGCCACCCCGGAGAGCTTGGCAGAAAGCCGTTGGAAGACCTGCTCCCGTTGTGCCTCGGTCAGCACGGTCGTCGTTCCGATGTCGAAGCGCAGCTGCACCCGAGAATCGGAGGTGTTCACATGTTGCCCACCAGGACCCGACGAGCGAGAGAACTGCTCCGTCATCTCGCCGGCGGGTATCACGAGGCCATGGGGGATCCCCGGTCCGGCCGGCACGCGCAGGTCGTCCATGGCACCCAGTCTACTCGGGGCAAACTCCCAACCGGTACTCGTTCAGTCGGTCTCGAGTTCCTCGCGCAGGCGTGGTTCGACGCGGTTCTCGGGGCGGATGCCCGACTTGTCCGCGTAGAACGAGCGGATGCGATCCATGTCCGCAGTCACATTGCCGGTGACCTCGATCGTGGGTCCGAGCCCGGTGGTCAACGTAGTCCGATCGACGAAGCCGAGGGTCACCGGCATTCCCGTCTGTTGGGCAATGCGGTAGAAGCCCGACTTCCAGTGGGTGTGCCCCTTGCGGGTTCCATCGGGGGTGACGACGAGGCCGAAGACGTCACCCGAATGGACTCGGTCGATCATCTCGGCGACAACACGTTTCGGATCTGCACGGTCGACGGGAATGCCGCCGAGCCCACGCATGATCGGACCGCGCCAGCCGGTGAACAGGCTCTTCTTCCCCAACCAGTGCACCTCGATACGTTGGCTCCAGGCGATCGCGAGCATGACGACGAAGTCCCAATTGGAGGTGTGCGGAGCCCCGATGAGTACGGTGGGTCGATCCGGTGCCGGCTGGGTGACAAGCTTCCAGCGGCTGAAGGTCCAGAAAACACGGGCAGCGAGACGTCGGAACATGCTCCCTACCGTAGAGCACTGTGGAGTCCGCAGCTCCCAGCTCTGCGCACATGGCTGCCATCACCACGTGTCGGCCATCACCGTTGGGCAAGAGCCTGACCGGGAGTGACGTTCTCGTCGTCACACCCGAGCGGTCACTATAGGATGGCGGGAATGTCACTCCCTCGCGCATTCAGGATTCTGTGGACGGCGAATGCCTCCTCGAACCTTGCCGACGGGTTGGCCTTCGTCTCGATGCCGCTGCTGGCGGCATCGCTGACCGAGGATCCACGGCTGGTCGCCGGCCTCGCGACCGTCTATGGACTGGTCAGACTGCTGGTGACCGCGCCCGTCGGCGTGTGGGTCGATCGGACGGATCGGCGGACACTGCTGGCGCTGGCGAATATTCTGCGCGGCACCGGCGTTCTTGCGCTGGCACTGTGCATCCACCTCGGCGTCGGTGGTCTTCTCCTGCTCTATGCAGTCTTCGCCCTGGTCGGAACTCTGGAGAGCGTGGCTGACAACGCCGGCGTCTCGCTGGTGCCTGACTTCGTTCGCGCGTCTGAGCTGGATCGGGCGAACGGACGCATCTCGGCGACACAGCTTGTGGCGGATGAATTCCTCGGCCCTCCGCTGGGAGGGTTGCTCTTCGCCTTCGCCGCCTCGGCGCCGATCTTCGCGATGGGTGGGCTCTGGGCAGCGGCCGGAGCGATCGCCCTTGCCCTGCCTGTGCGCAGACGGAGGGCGGACCTGGCTTCCGGACCACGACAAGCCTCCGTCTGGC
This sequence comes from Brevibacterium sp. CBA3109, assembly GCF_040256645.1. Lineage (NCBI taxonomy): Bacteria > Bacillati > Actinomycetota > Actinomycetes > Micrococcales > Brevibacteriaceae > Brevibacterium > Brevibacterium koreense. The sequence goes on from NZ_CP158281.1 coordinate 1,397,553, forward strand.
ACGAGGTGGTCACGGGCTCACGCTGGCTGCTGCAGAATCGGACGGTCCGGGGCCTCGCCCTCATCGGGGGACTGGCGAGTGTGGGCTATATGCTTCCGTTCTCGATTCTCGTGCTCTTCGTCCAACGGCAGCTCAACCTCGGCGATGTCGGATATGGTGCGATTCTGGCCGTATCTGCTCTGGGTGGACTCGTCGGCTCCGGCCTCACGGCGCGAATCCGCGGACACATCGGATATCGCTGGACGATCGTTGCCAGCCTGGCCACCGGAGCCGCCTCACTGCTTGCCCTGGCCCTCACCACGAACCCGATCCTTGCCGCCGTCCTGCTCGCCGTCTACATCTGCCATGCGGTCGTCTGGGGAATCTGTGCCACCTCGCTGCGTCAACGTCTCGTCCCGGATGAGCTGCGCGGTCGGGTCAACGCCAGCTCACGCATCATCGGTCTGATCGGACTCACGCTAAGTTCGGCGATCGGCGGAGGACTCGCCCTCATTCACATCGCTTTGCCCGTGGCCGCGGGCGGTGTGGTGTTCGCACTGTGCTCCGTGATCGCGATGCGTCTCATCCGGGCCGACTCAGCTGCCTGAACGGGGAGACTGCAGCCGGAGCAATCCGACAGGGACGATCACTGCCACCGCCGTGAGCATCGGTCAGGAGTCTGGCTCCGCTACGGTCGAGTCGCTGAAACGCAGTCGGCGCATCACAGGTCGACTGGGATATGTGCGGCCTATTTCACTGAATCCGGCCCGAAGGAACATTGACATGGTGCCGGTGAAGACAGCGGAGGGAGCAGGGGATCCGCGAAGGGCATCGACGTCGACTGGATGACCGTCGACAGAATAGGCGCCATGCTGAAATGCCCACTCGGCCCCACCGCGCAGAAGCGCCACCCCGACCCCTTTTCCTCGATGCTCCCGTCTGACGACGAAACACGACACCCACCACGCAAGGGCAGCGTCATCGAGGAGCTTCGACAGGGCACGATTCTCGACAATGGCGGGCAATGAAGCTCGGGGAACAACCCTCGTCCACCCGGCTACCTCTCCATCGGCCAGTGCCAGGAGTCCGACGGGCACCTCTGTCTGCTCGATCTCCCGACGCAGTGCCGTCCGATTGTCGGGAGCATCGTGTCGACGGAACCGTTGACACCAGCATGAGTCCGGGTTCTTCTCACGGGCCCCGTAGACATGTCCCACTCGCGGCCAGAGATCCGAGGTCGCAGGTACGATGTCGAAGCTCACAGTACGACCCGACGGTCTGTTGTGCGGGTCTCGACGGCGCTGTCACTGAGCGGAGTCATCATCGCGTCCATGGCACTAGGGTACAAGCGCCTGTATGCCGTCGGCATCGGCCGACGGGAATAATCGAGCGCCGATATTGGCTCTCATGAGAGTAAGCGTCACCAGAAGATAGCGACGAAGGAGAAGTACATGTCTGATGCAGACCGCGTAATCATTCTCGGCGGACACGGCAAGGTCGCACTCATGGCCACACCCAAACTGAAGGAAGCTGGGTACTCGGTGGATTCGGTCATCCGCAACCCGGACCAGACCGCCGAGGTCGAGGCCGCAGGTGCGAACCCCGTTGTCCTCGACATCGAAACAGCCGACACCGACAAGCTCGCCGAGCTCTTCACCGGTGCAAAGGCTGTGGTCTTCTCCGCAGGTGCCGGAGGTGGCAGCCCCGAGCGCACGCGTTCAGTCGACTTCGAGGCGGCCAAGCGCTCCATCGACGCCAGCGCCCAAGCCGGAGTCGATCGGTACGTCATCGTGTCCTACTCGACCGCAGCAATCGACCTTGATCGTGTGGATCCCGACAGCTCGTTCTACCCCTACGTCGAAGCCAAGCACGGTGCCGATGAGTACCTGCGTGCCAGCTCACTCGACTACACTATCCTCGGCCCCGGCGGACTCACCCTCGAACCGTCGAAGGGCCGCCTGACTCTGGCCGATGATCGTGGCGAAGTTGACGGACAGACACCGGACAGTGACTCGAGGGTCACCTCACGTGAACTCGTCGCCGACGTGATGACGCACGTCATCGCCAAGAACGCCGCAGTCGGAGAGACCGTGAACTTCTACGACGGTGACACTCCGATCGCCGACGCTGTCAAGTGACACCAGTCTCTAGCTGATAGACGGTTTCGACGTGCACCTGCACGCAGGCGGCACGACAAAAAGCAAAGATCGGGCGGGTTCAGGGCGAACCTGCCCGATCTTTTCTGTTCCACAGCTGATGGGTCAGGCCACTCGCGGAACCGATCGTTTCGACGCTGAACCGGTCTTCGACTCCGTCGGCGCCCTGCCACAGCGAAGTTCCGTGCCCCAGGACGATCGGCACGATCGCCACATGCATGAAGTCCACAAGGTCAGCGGCGAGGAACTGCCGCACCGTCGACGGTCCGCCGCCTATACGCACGTCGAGGCCATTCGCTGCCTTTTTGGCCTGCTGCAGAGCCTGATCCGGTGTGACGTCAATGAACTCGAAACTAGTCCCGTTCGGGAAGCGCATGGGTTCACGCCGATGATGGGTGAGGACGAAGCAGGGGGTTTTGAACGGAGGTTCCTCACCCCACCAGCCACGCCACCCGTCATCAGGCCACGGCCCTTCCTGCGGACCGAATTTCTTGCGCCCCATGATCTCGGCACCGATGCCCTGTCCCCACATCGCGAACAGTCCACGATCGAGGGTCACCGGAGCATCGACACTATGGATGCCCTCTATGCCATGGCCGTCGAACCAGCCGAAGAAGGCCTGAGCGTCTCCGATGGGCTTGTCGAAAGTGACGTAGTCGCCAGCGGAAAAGCCGTCGAGCGAGACGAATTGGCTGTGCACGCGTGCACGAAACATGATCACTCCGATGTGATTGGCAGCGAGAATTGTCTCCAGCGTAGAATACAACTGCTCGACACAGCCGATCTCACAGGAGCGATCATGTTCACGGGTGTCATGGCCAACATCACCGTCAAGGATTCGAACCGCGCACAGGATTGGTATACGAGGCTGTTCGGTCGAGAACCTGACACCGCACCGATGGCGGGGCTGATCGAATGGCACCTCGGGCCGGGAATCGGCGTCCAGATCTGGGCCGATCCCGATCGCGCCGGATGCTCGAGCGTCGTCATCCACGACTCCGCCCTCGACGCCCTTGCCGATCGGCTCACCGCCGTCGGCTTCGAACATGGGGGCCCGGAGCCAGGCGGTGGGCAGCGGATTCTGCGGATCACCGACCCGGACGGCAACCACATCGTCTTCGCCGGTGAGTGAATATGCATCCGCTGACCGAGACCCTGCACCTGACGACGCACATCGCCTGCCCCGTCGGCGAAGTCTGGTCGGCATTCGCCGACACCGAAGCGCGGGAGCAATGGAGCGCCCCCGCTGGTGAGGCACTCGTCTATGACTACGATGACTTCCGCACGGGCGGTAGCGCTCGATACCGGTGCGGGACCCCGGGCGAATTGCAGTTCAGCGCCGCCATTGACTATGTCCGCGTCGAAGAGCAGTCGTACGCCGTTCATACGGATACCGTGTGGCGCGACGAGGAGCTTCTGGCAACAGCCCTGATCGCCTGGACCTTCTCCGTGGTCCCGGAGGGAACGAGGGTCTCGATCGTCGACCAGGTCGTGTCGTTCGTCGGCACCGGCATGTTCGAGGGCCACCGTAATGGCCACAGGATCGCACTCGAGCAGCTAGGCGTTTTCCTCACTGGCCCAGGGGAGGTCGGCACCGGTGCGACCCACCGTGATGGCCGCCCGTCGTGAGGCATTCTCACCCAGGTGCTTGAGCGCGTCCTCGTCCATGTCTTCGATCCGCGATCGCGGGCTCTGCAGGTCGTGGATGAGGGAGGACATGAACGAATCTCCCGCCCCGATCGTGTCCGCCACTTCGACGGTCGCAGCAGGCACCGTCACCCTCGCCGAGGTGGTCGAGAGGATCGAGCCATCTGATCCGCAGGTCAATGCCACCAGTCGAGCTCCGAATTCGTGGATCCGCTCAAGTTGGGATTCGACACTGCTCTCGGGGTAGAGCCAATCCGCGTCGATATCACTGAGCTTAATGACATCAACCCGTGAAGCGAGGGACTCGAACCGAGCCAGCGCCTGCTCATGGTCGCCGATGATGGTGGGCCGGATGTTGGGGTCGAAGCTCAGCAGTGCGGAGGAGGCTCGTCCGCGCTGGAGAAGCGAATCGACGGCGGCGGCACCGGGGGAGAGGAATGCTGCAATCGAACCGACATGGATTGCCGCCCAGTCTGTGCTCTCGACCAGCGATGCATCGGGGGCCCAGCGCAGTGAGAACTCGTATTCGGCAGAGCCATCCGCCGACAGCAGTGCCCGTGCCGTCGAGGTCGAACCAGTCGGGCGCGCATGCACCCGAACAGCAGACTCTCGTAGGTGAGCCAGCAGAAACCCACCGTGAAAGTCATCTCCGACATCGGTGAGCAGCTCAACGTCGGCACCAAGGCGGCCCAGGCCGAGTGCGACGTTCGCCGGAGCTCCGCCCGGGGCATAGCGATCCGGTGCTCCGACCGAGCTGACGATGTCGATGAGAGCCTCACCGATGACAAGAATGCTCATGGGCTCGATTCTATGCGCACAGAAGACGATCGAAGGTCTCATCAGCACGAATAGGACAAATTTCGTTCATGATACGACTTTGACTGTGTTTCATGTCAGTGTCGTCTGGAATCGTTGCCGCATGGACAAAGACACCATGGAGTCAGAAGTCAGAACGATCGTCGATGCAGCCTCAGCTCGCATCCTCACACCGCGGGAGGGAGAATGCTTGGTCTGCTATGTCTTCCGTCAACTCGGCGAATTCGGCTGCGACGGGACACATCGTTTCGCCCTGACGTTTCGGGACCGAACAGCTCCTCGGGCCACTGCGCTGATGGAACGCTTGGGCAGCATGGGCGCCTGCTGCTGTGACTGCGAGGTATTCAACAACGCCTACACATTCGCATCACGCCCGTGGATCACCGGTGCTGCGTTCGGTGCGGACATCGGCACAGAGTTCGAATCTCAAGAGCCAGTCGACCTGCGTGAGGAGTTCGGTATCAATGAGTCGCCCGCGAGGGTCTTCTACCTGTGCTGCCAGTTCGTGCGTCGAGGCTCGACGCAGCCCTGCCCGAACTGGGTGCGAATGGGTCGGTGGTGAGAAGAGGGAGGCGCGACTCCGGCAGAATAGGGCACATGTCTCCACACCTGCCGCTGTTTCTCGACTGTGATCCCGGAATCGACGACGCCATCGCCCTCGGGTATCTGCTGTGCCAAGACGATGTCGACATCATCGGCATCGCAGCCTCAGGCGGCAACGTGTCCACCGCACAGGTCAGCGTCAATGCCCAGGGCTGGCTCGAACTCGCCGGACGTACGGATATCCCCGTCCACCCGGGAAGCGGGTTCCCCTCTGCTTGGCCCTCGGAGGACACCGACGGGCAATCCGCGATATCGCCCAATGTCGAGCCCGAATACGCCGACCTCACTCACGGCCCCAACGGGGCCGGATATGCTCAGCTTCCACCACCGGCGACACAGGTCAGTGCCATCAGCGCCGCTCAGGCCTGGGTCGACGCGGCACGGTCTCACCCCGGTGAACTCATCGGGGTGGTCATCGGACCGGCGACGAACCTTGCCCTCGCTCTTGCAATCGAGCCTGAACTGCCCAGCCTGATGAGACGACTCTTCATCATGGGCGGTGCCTTCAACTATCGCGGAAACACTCTCCCGACCACTGAATGGAACGTCACCTTCGATCCCGAGGCGACGGCGACCGTCATCGCCGCTTTCGACCACGTTCAAACTCTTCGGGCCCTGCCGGTGATCGCCCCGATCGAAGCCACCGAAGCTCTTGAGATGACTCCTGCGAGGTTGAGAGAGATCCTTGACGGGGCACTGGAACCTCATGACGAGCCAGGGGAACCGTCTGCCGTTGGTGAGACATGGAGTCATTGGCTGGCCCAGATGGCCGAAGCCCTGCGCTTCTACTTCGAATTCCACGAATGGGATGGCCTGGGCTACATCGCCCACATCCATGACCCTTTCGTCCTCGCCTGCGCGCTCGAATGGGCACGCAGCGACGACGTCACACCCACCTCGGCGGGCAGCGACGCACCCATTGCGAACGGAACTCGAGGCACACTGCCCTGGGCGACGACGATCTGCGCGCCCGTCGACGTCGAACTCACCGGTACACTCACACGTGGCGAAACCGTCGCCGATTGGCTGGGACGGTGGGGGAAGGGCGTCAACGCCGAGATCATTTCCACGATCGATGCGCAGACCTTCCTCGACCACCTCGGCGAGACACTGAGCAAAGGACCCCCATCATGACCATGAAATCCCAACAGTCTGGGCAGGGGCCGGCACACACCGTCGGTCCCGCACAAAACCAGAGCATTAAGAATGACAAAAGCCATACACTTCCGCTGACACTGACCTTCCTCGGCACACTCGTCATCCTCGGCACCTATATCGCGGTCCTCCTGACGCAACCGGCCAACCTCGGCACCGATCTGGGACATACGACCCTGTGGGTCATCCTCGGCTACCTGGTCGGAGGAGTTCTCCTGGCAGCCGGCACACTGCCGCTCATCCCGCGCAGCATTCTCGCCCTCATTCCTGTCGCCATCGCCGCCAACATCGTCATCGGGCAGGTCGTCGGCAACGTCACCCCCATCCCGCTCTACCTCGACTCGATCGGAACCGTGATGATCGGCGTCCTCGCCGGCCCCGCAGCCGGTGCATTCACCGGCATCATCTCCAACCTCATCTGGGGAGTCACCCTGAGCCCCAGCGTCATCGCTTTCAGTTCTGGGGCGGCCTTCATCGGTGCCGCAGCAGGGTGGGCCGCACGGCTCGGAGCCTTCCGCACCCCCTGGTTCGCCGTCATCGCCGGGGCGCTCGCAGGAATTCCGGCCGGAGCGCTCGGCGCCCCCGTTGCCGCCTACGTCTTCGGCGGCGGTCTGGGCTCGGGCACCGGCGGCGTCGTCGCCATCCTGCAGGCAGCGGGCCTCGAAATGCTCAACGCAACCTTGGCGCAGAGCCTGTTCTCCGACATCATCGACAAGGCGCTGATCTTCGCTTTGGCCTATACGGTCGTGCGCACCCTGCCTCGGCGAATCCTCGACCGGTATCCGTTCACCGACCACAGTCTTTCGCGCAGTTCCCGCGCACCGGTGCGGGTCGGCTGAATGACCGCGACTGTTCTCGACCGGGAACAGCAGGCCAGGCACCGACTTCATCCAGCCACGGAGATCATCGTTCTCGCATGCTCTCTGCTGCTCGTCTTCGGCATCCCGTCTCCGGTCGTGCCCACCGCCATCATCGCTGCCACGTTTGTCGCCGCGGTGGCTTCTCCCACGGTGAGACTGCGCGCCTGGGCGATCGGCGTCGGTGTGCTGTGCCTGCCGACGCTGATCGTCCTGTGTCTCGTGCAGGGTCTGTTCTACCCTGGCGCTGAGGTGAGCGTTCTGTGGGAATACGGTCCAGCCCAGCTCACCGTCGAAGGTCTGGCGATCGCCGTTCAGATCTGGTTGCGGGTCACTGCGCTCGTGTCCCTGAGCGCATTCTTCGGTCTCGGCGCCGACTCGGCGCGCCTCTTCGACGGGCTGCGGGCCCTGCGACTGCCCTCCTCGGTGGCCTATGTCTGCGCCTCTGCGATTGGCCTCATCCCGCTCATCCGTACCCGTACTCAGCAGATCATCGAGGCCCGTGCCAGTCGTGGTTGGGACGTCAGCAATTGGACGGTCCGTACACGGCTGCTCCCGAGCATCGTCACCGGCCTGTTCACCTCTGTCCTCATTGAGGTCGAACAGCGTCATGACGTGCTCGAACAACGCGGCCTCGGAGAAGCAGCACAGGCGACGTCACTGCAGGATCACCACGACGGGCCGGGCCAACGATTGTTGCGCCGAGGTGTTCCCATCCTCACCTGCGTCCTCGTCGTGTGCTCCGTGGCCGGTGTTCTGCCCCTGCCCACTGCCGACCAGCTGATCGGGGGTGTCTGAGATGATGTCTCTCGAACTCCTCGGAGCCGGCTTCACCTACCGCGGCGGCGCCTCGGCAGCACTGACCGGCATCGACCTTCGCCTGGCCCCAGGACAGATGCATGCGATCCTCGGACCGCTGGGCTCGGGCACGTCCACTCTGGGTAGGCTGATCACAGGATTGTTGAGCGACCGTGGAACCAGCGTGGGGCGCATCCGCGTCGAGGGGGCTGCGGTGATGCTAGGCGATGACCCCGAGGCGCAGCTGAGCGGAATGACGAGCCTCGTCGGTGATGAGGTCCAGCTGCCTGGGCGGCTGCATGGTGATGAGGTCTCGGTGGTCGAGGAGCGTGCGCGGCAGGTCCTGCGCTCACTGGGCATCGGCGATCTGTGGGGGCGACGCCTCGACACTTTCTCGGGTGGTCAGCGGCAGCTGGTCACACTGGCCGGGCTGCTGACCGTGAATCCGTCGCTGCTGGTCCTCGACCAGCCCTCACTGTCCTTGGATCCCGACGCTCGGCGGCGCCTCGGCACGGTGCTGCGGGCTTTCTGCTCCGCTGGAGGCGCGGTTCTCATCACCGCCCATCAGTTCGACGAGGTGACTGAAGCCTGTGACCACCTGAGCGTTTTGGATTCCGGTCGGCTGATCACGACCGACATCTGTCTTGCAGCCCACGAGCTTGAACGATGCGGGATCTGGGACACTCGACCACGTGAACCACATGAGTCATATGAGCCACGCGAGCAGGACCCCTCTGAGCCAGTTGGATCGACTGCTCCGGCAACTGTCGCACTCTCCGTGCGCGGGCTGACTGTCGCCCGGGCTGGGGCCACCGTCCTCAAGCACATCGATCTCGACGTCGCATCCGGTGAGATCGTCACGATCAGGGGATCCAACGGTGCTGGGAAGTCCACCCTCCTGCGCAGTCTCGCCGGTCTCCTCGGAGCTGGAGCCCGAACATCGGGCATGATCACCGTTGATGGCAACGGAACCCGGGTCAGCCTCGGTGATGCTCGCGCGCATGAACGAGCACAGCACCTTGGCTGGGTGGGGCAGGACCCGGGCAGTCAGCTTTCAGCCGCGACCGTGCGCGATGAGCTTTTGCATGCCGTGCCCCTGCCCTCACACAGACGCCGCGACCGGGCAACGATCCGCGCCCGGCGACAGGCGGCGGTCACCTCGGCCATGGAGACGACTCATCTGGACACGGTGAGTGAGACCCACCCCTATGATCTGAGCATCGACCTGCGCAAGGACCTGGTGATGGCTTCGGCGCTCATCATGAGCCCGCGGATTCTCCTCCTCGACGAGCCGACTCTGGGCAGAGACGGCAAGGCCATCAACAGGCTGAACATTTTCATCCGGGAATTCCTCCGCCGAGGCGGGTCCATCCTGGCCACCACCCACGACCGGCGATGGGCCGCAACGACAGCGGATCACATCCTGGAACTGGACGAGGGGCGGCTGCGTGAGGACCGGGAGACCGGGGAGAGGGCAGGATGGGGATGAGAGGACCGAATCTGCCCCTCCCTTAAGTCGAGGTCACTTCAGCCGGTCAGTTCAGAAGTCGTACGTGGAGTCCGCAGTCGGGGTTTCAGGTCCGTGGATCTTCTGCAGGTGCACGTGTCTGATCAGGCGGATGATGGGACGGATGAGCATCTCGACGCTGCCCAGGACGAATAGGCAGGTTCCCGTGAACACCCATTTGTCGGAGAAGAACATGAAGCTGCCGATGAGGAACCAGATGCCGATGAGAACATCGTTGACGATGCTCAACACCTGATACCGCTGACGGATGACGAGTTCGTCATGGCCGATGCGGATCGTCAGAATGTGGTCGTCATCGGTCATATCGTCCTCCTGGGATGAATTCGCGTGGGACCGATTCGCTGGCGCGAGACCGCGACACGTCCCTGATTCGATGTTACGTGCGACCAGCGCTGCTTGACCATATCCTCAGACGTTTGCCTCTGCCGTGTCAGTGCCGCGTCGTAGCGTGAGGTCATGGATAAGAACGTGAATTCGTTTGATGCACTGTACGCCGAAGTCGGCAGTCACAGATCCGTGATGCCATGGGACGAGCTGCTCGGCTTCGTCCGCCGATTTCCCCAGATTGCCGCGTTCAACGCGGCTCTCATCGCGCAGCAGAATGCCGGAGCAATCTTCGTCGAAACAGAGCACGCTTGGCAGCAGAAGTACGGCAGGCTGCTCAAGGACGAAGCGGTGGCGCTGATCGTGCTTCACCCCTTCGCTCCGGTGCGCTTCGTCTATGATGTCGAAGACACTCACGGGCCTCCAGTCCCCGATGCCGCGATCAACCCATTCAAAGCAGTTGGTGCACCAACGTGGGACGGGCACCGTCTCGTCATGGATGTCCTTCACCGAAAGGGCCTGGATCTCGCCGGCCTGCCGAAGACGCAGAGTCCCACGGTGAAGTTGCGGCACGTGCTCGATGAGCTGGCGCTGGTCTTTGCCGGCCATCGCGGAGCCTTCCCGAAACTGGGTATAGCCGCTGGTGAGACCGACATCGACGGAAGACAGGCCCGCTTTGAAGCCGAATGCATCACCTGGCTGATAGCCGGACGCCTCGGTCTGAAAACGGCGGCAACCGGATCGTTGAAGGGCTATCTCAAGCACGGCGAACTCTTGCCCCCACTGTCCAGGGACAGGGTCCTGCACGCGGTGAATGCCATCGAGAAGCTCTTTGGTGGGGCACTGAGATTCGCTCAGATTGTCCGCGAGGACGTGCCGAGCCTGTTTCCGCTGACCGAACAGTGGTCTCTCTCGTCATAGCCGGTGACGCCCACCTGCTGGTACTCGGCGGGAACCCGTGAACCGACCTCTGCAGCTCCCTGGTCAACTGGGCGTTGGACGAGCAGTGGCCCTTGTTGGAAAAGCAGGTATCCTTGATCGAACTATCTCAATGAGGAGACACAATGAGCCGAGCAGTTCAGATCACCTTCGATTGCCACGACCCGATCAAGCTGGCCACCTTCTGGGCAGAGACGCTCGGATATGTCATCCCTGGCCCACCTGGCGTCAGGCTGGACGCCGGCGATGATCCTTTTGCCGCATGGCACGAATTCATCTCGGGTCTGGGCATGAATATGAAGCCGGAGGACTTCCGTGCTGCGATCGAGGATCCGCAAGGACGCGGCCCCCGAGTATTCTTTCAGATCGTGCCTGAAGGCAAAGCCGTCAAGAACAGAGTCCATCTCGATGTGCGCGCGGCTCCCGGGCTGCAGAATCAGGAACGGATGCAAGCGCTGGAAGACGAATGTCGCCGCTTGCAGGACCTAGGTGCACAGCGACTCGAGCGGGTTGATCCCAACCCGCCGATGGAGACTGGATTCATCGTCATGGCCGACCCTGAGGGAAACGAGTTCTGCCTCGACTGACGAGGGCTCTCACCAGAATGAGAACCCTCTGAGCAAGGGGGTGGGAAATGTACCCCCTTGCTACGGTGAAGAGTATGAAGACACAGAGATGGGCCACGCGGGCCGCTGCCGGGACCATGATTCTGGCCTTCGCCCTCGCCGGCTGTTCGAATCACGAGTCAGGCGAGGATCAGACCTCGGGGGCCGAGGACCAGGCCTCGGAGGCAGCCGAGTCTCAGAGCGAATCAGGCGACGACACCGAATCTGGCGGCGACGACGCCAGCAGCGATGACGGCGCTGAAGATGCGAAGTCGCAGGACTCGATAGCATCCAGCTCCTCAGGGTTGGCCAGTGACGCCGATCTGAGCAAGGAATCACCATCGGTGACCCCCAAGGATGCCATTGCCACCGCGAAGAAGGAAGGAAAGGACGGCACCGTACACGGCATCGAACTCGACTTCGACGAACGCGACAAAGCATGGCAGTACGAGGTCACGATCATCAACACCACCACTGACTTCGACGTCGAAATCGACGCTGAGACCGGTGACGTCGTCGACGTGGAGAAGGACTCCACGGACGACAAGGAGAAGGCCATCGACCTGAACGACCCGATGACCTTCGACGAGGCGCTCACACTCGCCCAGGACAAGGCCTCGGGTCGACTCGAAGGGTGGAAGCTGGAATCAGACGATGGTCGTATCGAATACCAGTTTGATTTTGATGACAAGGGCCAAGAGATCGAGGTCTCCGTCGACGTCGAATCGAAGAATGTCACCGTCGACGACTGACCACTGCCGCCTCCCGGGCACTGTCAGGACGCAACGTCGCGGCGTAGGCTGGCGCCATGCCCATGCACCCAGTAGCTTCGCCACGGCCGTCGGGGCGTCTCGAGGTCATCGCCGGCCCCATGTTCTCCGGCAAGTCCGAGGAGCTCATGCGCCGAGTCCGGCGAGCAAAGATCGCTGGTGTCAACGTCCTCGTCCTCAGCCACTCTCTCGACACCCGTTCCGATCTCTCGGCGATCACCTCTCACGACGGGATCAACATTCCCGCCGTGCCCGTCGGTGACGTCAGGTCCCTCGGCGAGGTGGCTCGCGCAGAGGATTATGATCTGGTGGCCATCGATGAGGCCCAGTTCTTCGGGCCTGACCTGGTGCCGACCGTATTCGAATTCGTGGAACGTGGTGCCACCGTCATCGTCGAAGGGCTGTGCGTGACGTTTGACGGCGAGCCCTTCGAGCCGATGCCGACATTCATGGCCGTAGCCGAGGACGTCCTCAAACTGACTGCGGTGTGCACGATCTGCGGCAGGGATGCCGTCTTCCACCAACGTGTGGGCACGCCCGGCCTCACGGCTGAGGGCTCGGAACCCCGTGCCACAGACATCGATGCCAGCCATATCGGGGGTCTTGATTCCTATGTCGCACGCTGCCGGGAGCATTTCGCTCCGACGCCTGAGAAGCGAATGGTCCCGATCGTGTAAGAGAAGATGGTCAGTCCTTGATGCTCTCCCACACCCCACGCCAGATCCGGGCCAGGTCCGGAACCTGATAATGGGCATTGAGGCCGCTGGGCTGAGGCACGACATGAAGCGCGATCTCCTCGGGCCAGCCATCGATGAGAGACGTGTCCTGTTTGCCGAGGTGAGCCTTGGGCTGTAGGTATCCGATCCGGAACGAAGTGATCCCAGCGACCGCGACCACCCGAGGGCGGATGACGTCGAGTCGGCGGACAAGCCTGGCCGCACCGTCGCGCAGCTCCTGCTTGTCCAGCTCATCAGCCCGCGCCGTGGCTCGTCCGACGAGGTTGGTGATGCCGATGCCGCGTGCCAGCAGCGCTGCCTCGTCTTCGGCGGCGAGCCCCAAGGAGGCATCGACAAGATGATCGGTCAGACCCGCCTGATGCAGAGACGGCCAGAAGCGGTTGCCCGGTCGGGCGAAGGGCGCATTGACCGCGGCCGTCCACAGGCCCGGGTTGATTCCGACGATGAGCATCGACAGCTCACCCGGGCGCTCGGGGAGGACATCATCGATGGCGTCGGGATTGTCATTGGCGAACTCAGCGAGGTCGCCCTTCGTCGGCTTTCGTCCGCCTAAGGGCGACGGTCGCCGGGAGCTGATGAAATTTTCCTCAATCACGCTGTCCACACTACCGTCGAGTCAGACCGGACGAATCAGCGCCCGCCGACTCAGCACCATCGGGAGACCCATGACCTACGAACACGGGCAGCAGCCTCATCAGCACGTGCGAACGCACGCCGGCGAGTCCGCACCCTTCCACTTCGAGAACAGGTGGAGGGTCAATGCTCGTCTGGCAGACGTATGGTCCGTGCTCTCCGAAATCGAGTCGTGGCCGCAGTGGTGGCCGGGCCTGCCAGTCGCGGTACCCGCCGATGACGAGATCGTGCCCGGAAGCCGCGCCGACATTCAGGTCGACAGCCCGATCGGTGTGACGTTGAGTTTCGGCATCGAACTTCAGGACACAGACCCGCCGAACTTCGTGATGTTCTCCGCCGCCGGCGACCTGAGAGGGACCGGTGTGTGGTCGCTGCAGCAGACGGGCCCGATTACCACGATCAGCTCCGTGTGGTGCGTGACCACCCGGCGCATGTCCATTCGCATGATGCGTCCCGTGGCAACGTGGATGCACTCACGTGTGATGAGCGCCGGGCACCACGGTTTGGTCGCACGACTCAACCGTCTCACGTCCTGAAGCTGACCAGGCATCGATGCCGCCGGTCAAGGACCTCAGACGCACGGACTCCGGTGCCGCGTCGCGCAGCAGCTGCACGGTCTGAGCGGAGCGAGCCCCCGACTTGCAGTGGATGACGATGTTGGCAGAGTTCAGTTCAGACACCGTTTCTAGCGCCTTCCACCCCTTAACCTGCAGCACGCACAGCGGCAGGTGGACGGATCCGGGTATAGCCGCCAGCTGCCGCTCCCATCCGGCACGCACATCGATGAGGAGGCTGGGGGAAGGATCAGCCAGATACTCGTCGACACTGATCTCGTCCTCCCGATCTGCACCGTCATCGTCTGGTTCAAAACGGTCAGCGGCACAGGCCAGCGTCACCTCGGCGAGGTCGGTGACCGGTTCGCGGTCAGGGTCGGGTGAGAACCTCAGCGTGGAGTAGTCGGACTCCAGTGCGTCATAGCGCAGAAGGCGACCGATCAGCGGTGTGCCGATGCCGCAGATGAGTTTCACAGCCTCCGTGGCCATCGCCGAACCGATGGTGCCGCACAGCACCCCGAGCACACCGCCGTCGGCACAGTTGGGTACGGAGTCGGCCTCGGGGATGTCGGGAAACAGGTCGCGCAGCAGCGGCCCATGCCCGGGAACGAAGGTGCTCACCTGACCGGCGAAGCGAAAGATCGTGCCCCAGATGAGTGGGGTGCCGGTGAGTTCGGCCGCATCATTGGACAGGTACCGGGTCGCGAAATTGTCTGCACCGTCGAGGACCAGATCATGGGCACGAAACAACTCGAGCGCATTGTCGGGACTCAACCGCTCCTCGACGGTACGGACCTCGAGCAGCGGATCGAGACGCAGCAGGGCATCACGGGCGGAATCGACCTTGGCCCGCCCGATATCAGCCTCGCGGTGAAGGACCTGGCGCTGCAGGTTCGAAGCTTCGACCACATCATCGTCGATGATCGTGATCGAGCCGATCCCGGCCGCGGCCAGATAGTGCAGGACCGGTGCCCCCAAACCTCCCGCACCGACGACCAGCGCCGAGGCGGCCCGGAGTCTGCGCTGTCCCTCGACTCCGATCCCCGGCAAGCTCAGATGCCTGGCGTAGCGGTCGAGTTCCCGCGGGCTCAGAGAATCGGTCGGTTCGACCAGCGGACCCGGATTGTTCGCCGCGTTCATGCCGGGGTCACCATCCCGTCGAAGGTCGACGAGGCTAGGGCCAACGGTCGTTTCGGGATGCGCCCGGCGTGGGCGGCCAGGTGACCCGACTCCACGGCAAGGGACATCGCCCGAGCCATGGAGCTGGCATCATGCGCCCGGGTCACCGCAGAGGCCAAAAGGACAGCGGTGCAGCCCAGCTCCATCGCCAAAGCCGCATCGGAGGCGGTGCCGATGCCGGCATCAAGGATCACAGGCACGTGGGCGCGGGTGACGATCGTGTCGATGTTGTGAGGGTTGAGGATACCCAGCCCGCTGCCGATCGGAGCACCTGCGGGCATGACCACCGCGACCCCGGCATCCTCAAGCCTCTTGGCCAGGGCCGGATCGTCGTTCGTGTAGGCGAAGACCGTGAAACCGTCGAGGACGAGTTCCTCCGCCGCCCGGAACAGCTCCACCGGATCGGGCAGCAACGTCTCCTCATCGGCGATGACCTCGAGTTTCACCCAGTTCGTCTCGAGCGCCTCCCGAGCCAACTGAGCAGTCAGCACAGCATCCCTGGCCGTGTAGCACCCGGCAGTGTTGGGCAGGATGCGGATACCGAGTCGCTGCAGCAGGGCGAAGACCGAGTCCCGGGCATGACCGTCGTAGCGGCGCAGTGCCACGGTCGTAAGCTCGGTGCCCGATGCGTCCAGGGCCTGTTCGAGGATGCTCAGCGAACGTGCGCCACCGGTGCCCATGACGAGCCGTGAGTTCAGGGTCACCTCGTCGACGTTCCAGCTCATATCAGCCTCCCTGCACTGCGGTGACGATGTCGACACTGTGTCCCTGGGCCAGGGTGAAGTGCGACCACTGTCCGCGCCTGATCACCTCACCGTCAACGGCGACGGCGATGCCCAGTCGGCTGCCGTCGACGGGGGTGCCGTCGGCAGCGATGTCCTTGTCGATGATGCCGGAGACGAGGTCTCTGGCCGTGGTGGGTCCGGCGAGTGCGTGGGCCTCGCCATTGAGCGTAATGGTGATTGTCTCGGTCACGGATGGCTCCCTGCTGGTTGCTGGATCAAAACGGTGTGCTCTGTGGCCGGTGCGGTGGTCGGTGGGTTCTGTGAGCCGAAGCGTTCTGGTCCCACCGCGGCCAGGGACCCCGATGGCGCCCACGCAGTGTCGGCTCCGATGGCAAGGTCGGCGGTGAGGCCCGCACCCAGTGGGGCGAGGAGGATGCCGTGCCGGAAGAAGCCGGTGGACACCACGCAGCCGGGATCGATGCGTCCGATGATCGGCACGTCATCGGGTGAGCCCGGCCTGGCGCGGGTGGTGATGTCGGTGATCTCGCAATCGAGGATGGCCGGAACGAGACGTTCTGCATCATGAAGCAGCTGGTGGACGCCTCCTGCGTTGGTCCCCGACCGACCGTCCTCACGGCTCGTGGCACCGAGGACGAGCTCACCGTCGGGGCGAGGCACGATGTAGACAGGCCGGGCATGGACCAGACCGCGGATCGTGCGAGTCAGCAGCGGTGTCAGGGCCTCGGGTACCCGGAGCCTGATCACCTCACCCCACACTTGGCGCAGAGGCAGCATCGGCAAGCCCGAGATGTCATTGCAGGAGCTGCCCGCGGCGACGATGACCTGATCAGCGGTGAGCCTCGTCCCATCCTCGGCCTCGACGCCGACGGTCCGTCCCTCCGCATTGATCAGAGCGTTGACGCGCGTCCGGACGATGTCGTCGCTCAGCACCGCTGTCAGTGCACCGGTGACCCGACGGGGATCGATCGAATGATCTCCGGGGATCGTCACCGCCCCGCTTACCCCGGGAGCCAGAGACGGTTCCCGGCTCCGGGCCTGGGACCCGGCGATGAGGGAGACGTCGAAACCGGCAGAGCGCTGCAGGTTCATGAGTTCACGCAGCGAAGCGAGGTCGGCCCGATCACCGGCACAGACGAACGTCTCGGTGCTCGAGTACCCGAGGTCACGACCGGAAGCGGCAGCCAGGTCGGCGGTGAAGCCCGGGTAGAGATCGGCCGAGGCACGCATGAGCGGGTACAGGGGAGACTGCCCCCACACCACCTCGGCGGCCGGTGCCAGCATCCCCGCCGCCGCATGGGAGGCACCCGTAGCGGGAGCAGGATCGACGATGGTGACCCTCACACCGCGACGGACCAGATTCCAGGCAGTGGACAAGCCGATGATTCCGGCGCCAACAACAATGACGTGCATGTGCTTCTCCCTCCGGCGGCATCATCCGCATCAGGTTGAACGGTCGGCACACAGCCCTCTCAGCCTCTTTATGAGGCTCCCGCGAACTCCTCTACTCTAGGAGCATGGTCGCAGATATGACAATGGACACCGCAGTCCGAGACACAGACAGAGCCACCCGACTCGCCCGAGTTCGCGATGCCAGGCTCTACGTCTGCACCGATTCCCGCAGCGCGCAGGGTGACCTTCCCGAGTTCCTTGATGCCGCTTACGCCGGTGGTGTCGACATCATCCAGCTGCGCGACAAGGGCCTCGAAGCCCGCGCCGAGATCGAAGCACTCGAAGTGCTCAGGGACGCAGCCCACCGTCATTCGAAACTGTTCTCCGTCAATGATCGCGCGGACGTGGCGCTGCTCGTCGGCGCCGATGTCTTCCACGTCGGGCAGGGAGATCTCACCAGCACGCAGGCCCGCGCGGTCCTCGGCCCGGATGTGATCCTGGGCCGCTCGACCCATTCCATCGACCAGGCGCTCGCCGCCGAGGCAGACCCCGAGATCGACTATTTCTGCTTGGGCCCCGTGTGGGAGACCCCGACCAAACCCGGCAGGCCAGCCATCGGCACTGACCCCCTGCGTGCGCTCGCCGCCACCGCGAGAAAGCCCTGGTTCGCGATCGGCGGGATCTGCGCAGGCGAGCGCCTCGCGAAGGTGAAGGCCACGGGCGCGCAGCGCATCGTCGTCGTCCGTGCGGTGACCGCAGCAGATGATCCCGCGGCCGCGGCCGCGGAACTCAAAGAGGCATTATGAGGGTGCACAGTGTGACAGCGAAGGAATCCAACTGACATGGGAGAGCACGCAGTGAAGATACTCATCGCCGGAGCCGGCGCGACCGGCGGGGCATTCGGCACCCGCCTGTTCGAAGCAGACCGAGATGTGACATTCCTCGTCCGGCCTGCCCGAGCAGAGACGATGCGTGCCGAGGGCCTGCGATTCGTGTCTCCCGGGGAGGACCGGACGAACCACATTCCCGTCCTCACTGCGGCGGAGTTGGCCACTGCCGATGGACCAGGCTCCACTCGTTTCGATCTTGTGATCGTGGCGGTCAAAGCCAACGGGTTGGAGTCGATCATCGATGACATCAGACCCGCCGTGGGTGAGGGCACACGCATCCTTCCGTTCCTCAACGGCATGGCTCAGATCGACCGGCTGGTTGAGGAGTTCCCCGGCCAGGTGCTCGGCGGTCTGGTCAAGATCGTGGGAACGGTCGAGGACGGCGTCGTCCACCAGATGACAGACATGGCGATCATGACCATCGGTGAACTCGGCGGGGGAGCAGTTCCAGAACCCGTTGCTCAGACTCTTGATGTCCCTGGCTGCAGACTGCAGATCATCGACGAAATCACGGACGCACTGTGGGAGAAATGGATCTTCATCGCCGCTGCCGGAGTCGTCACCTGCCTGTTCCGGGCCCCGGTCGGCGCAATCATGGCAGTCGGGGGCCGGCCGCAGGTCATCTGGATCGTCGACGAGCTCGAAGCCGTTGCGGCTGCCGGGGGTCACCCGGTCTCGGCCAAAGCCAGGGACATGACACTGTCCATGCTCACCGCCGAGGGCTCCTCATTCACCTCATCGCTCTACCGTGACGTGACTTCGGGACTGCCCAGCGAAACCGAGCACATCCTCGGTCATTTGGCGAGCACGGCTGCTGACCTCAGCGTGGAGACGCCCCTGCTCGACCTCACACTTGTGCAGCTGCGGGCTGGGGAATCGCTGCGACAGAGCTGACTTCCTCGGCGCCGAGGCGCAGCATTGTCAGATACGGTTCACCGGGGACGGTGTGGGTGACTGCATCGGATCCGTGCGGAGCCGTGAACGTCACCATCGGGATCGAATCTCTGCGGTCGAGGACCAGAAGAGTCTCGTATTTGCCTGGTCCGACGGAATGGGCAGAGCCGACGGGAAGTTCGCAGGCCAGCGCCTCCAGCGGATTGGCAGATGAGGGTGGCCGATTCATCTCCTGATCGGCGACATCGGCGAATTGTTCGGCAGTGATGAGATATGCCTTTGCAGGTGTGGGGCCCGGTACACGATGGTCGTAGAAGGCCATTCCTCCGCCGCCCCACACGGTGGAGCTGCCAGCGAAGTAGATGGATCCGGGAAGTTCGATGCCCATCTCTGCCAACGGCGGACCGGTGTTCCTTGCGCCGGGATAGGTGACGAATGCACCTGGGGGACGGCCGCCCTGCAGGTAACAGGCGAGCCTGTCACGATGCATGTTCGAACCGTAGCTGACATACCACACGACTGCTTGAGATATCTCTTTCATCATGCCACGTCAACGGTTGGCACTGTCCAATCTGCAGTGTCTCGGTGTGCCGTCCGACCGCCGTCTGCTCGAGCCTTCCTCCTGGCCAAGAGCCCGATCTTCGACAAGCTCGGGCTGCACGCGGGGGAGACGATCAGTTGTCGAGTTGCTTCCGTCCTGCATTGCCTCGACCGCTCCTGAGTGGACCGAGATATTTCCACCTATCTCCACAAGCGGAAATATCTCTCATGGTGATCCCCGTTCCAGTGAATACGGACCCCTCGCTAGACTCGCAGCTCAGGGACGCCAGCAGCCGCTGGAGGTCGCAGACGTATAGAGTCCGATCAGATTCAGTGCTGAATACGAGGAGAACGATGAAACGGCAGCTGCCCGACGTGAAAGAACTCGCCCCTCTCCTGCAGTTCGGTCTGCCCAGGCTCGACCGAGTGGCTGCGCGGCTCGACTCCGCTGCTGATATCTGGGACCTGCGTCGTATCGCGAAGCGGGTGACCCCCACAGCTCCCTTCGACTACGTCGACGGCGGGGCACTCGATGAGTACACGCTGCGCAAGAATCGTCAGGTCTTCGCCGATGTCGAACTCCTCCCACGGATTCTGCACGGGGTCGACGCTCCGAACACATCGACGACGATCGCCGGTCAGCACACAGCGCTGCCATTCGGCATCGCCCCGACCGGCTACACGCGGATGATGCATTCCGAAGGTGAGACAGGGGGAGTCAGGGCGGCGACGAAGGCCGGCATTCCCTTCTCCCTGTCAACGATGGGCACGCGGTCCATTGAAGAGGTCGCGCAGGCGGCACCGGGATCCACGCGGTGGTTCCAGCTCTACCTGTGGAAGGACCGCGAGCGCAGCCTCGACCTGCTTCAACGAGCCCAAGCCAGCGGGTATGAGACTCTTCTCGTCACCGTCGACACCCCGATCACCGGACAGCGTCTGCGCGATCACCGCAATGGACTCTCTATCCCGCCGAAGCTGACCCTGAAGACCATTCTCGACGCCTCCTATCGTCCCGGCTGGTGGTTCAACTTCCTCACCACCGAACCACCGAAATATGCCTCCTTGTCGAATACCTCGCAGTCCCTGGCCGAGATGACGCGGACCATGTTCGATCCGACCCTCGACCTTGATGACCTCAAATGGATCCGCGAGCAGTGGAAGGGCTCACTCTTCGTCAAGGGAGTCCTCACCGCCGACGATGCCAGCCGAGCCCGGTCCATCGGTGCCGACGGTCTGGTCGTGTCCAACCACGGAGGACGCCAGCTCGATCGCGCACCCGATTCCCTGACTGCACTGGCAGAGGTGCGAGCGGAGGTCGGAGAAGATATGGAGCTCGTCCTCGACTCCGGAATCATGTCCGGTACCGACGTCGTGGCCGCGCTGTGCGCCGGAGCGGACTTCGTGCTCATCGGCCGGGCCTATCTCTACGGCCTCATGGCCGGCGGGCAGCGTGGCGTGGAGAAGGCCATCGACCTCATCCGGGCCGAGATACGAACTTCCATGGGCCTGATGGGCTCCCGAACTGTCTCCGACCTCGGGCCCCACCTCGCCAGGGGACTGCCAACGGTCCCCGGCTTGCCCGCTGATATCGCAGGGAAGCGCCTCACGCCTGGAGCAGGCGCTTGAGCAGACGGAACTGCTGACCGGCGGCGGACTCCAGGCCGTCGCCGGTTCGGCTGCCGCCCTCGGTCTGGTGCAGCGCCCATTCGTCGAAGGCCGCCAGCATTGTCGCGGCCGCCAGGGCCTGGAGGTCCGCCGGGCAGTCCGCATCGATCGCACCAGTCTCTCGCCCGATGCCCAGCACCGACGAGATCCACTTCCTGTAGCTGTACTCAAGACTGCTGACGCTGGGATCGGCACGATTGGCATGCACGATCCGCCACAGCAGTCCTAGTGCTTGACTCGTCGGCCAGACACGCAGCACATCATCGAACACGCGTGCCGCAGTCGCCCAGAAGTCCGGGATGAAGTCCGGCGGTTCCGGGGGAGTCCAATCTTTCCTCGCTTGCTCGCGAAGCTCATCGACGACCAGCGACAACAAGGACTCCTTGGAGTCGATGACGTGGTAGAAGGAGCTCTTGCTCATCCCAGCTCCGGAGATGATGCCGTTGAGGGAGGCCTGTTCGAAGGGGCTGGAGGCGAATTCTTTCGCGGCAGCGAGGATCAACGCCTGCCGTTTGGTGATCGACATACGTGCGAAGGCAGAAGCCGACATGATCACTTCCTCTCCATCCCTGGACCACCCGGTCCAGACAATGCTACCGTGAGTGGACCAGCCGGTCCACTTCGCATGCTGACTGCGGACACGGTGACCAGTCGAGGAGATGGCGACGCGAGGAGATGCGATGATCACGGAAGTGCCCTTCGAAGAGCAGTAAGAGGCCACGGTGACCGACGATGTGCGCATTCTCGTCGTGGGCGCCGGAATCGCCGGGATCACGGTCACCCAACTGCTGCGCAGGCAGGGCAGACATCCGGTGCTCATCGAGCGTTCGCGCGTCTCAGAGACGTTGACCGATGACGATCATGCCGGATACATGCTCGCCCTCATGCCCATGGTCGACCCGGTCTTCGATGATCTCGGTGTCCGCGAGCACTATCGTGAGAACAGCGTGGCAATCGATCGGTACGCATTCCATGCTCATACCGGCGAAACGCTGCGCGAAGACCGTCTGGGACGTCTGCTCGCCCGCTACGGGGAATACAGAGGAATTGCCAGGGGAGAACTCATCGCGGTCCTGTCGACCGGCACCTGCCCAGTCTCCTTCGACTCATCACTGGTCTCCCTTGCTGCAGCTGACTTCGCAGCCGAGCCTGCAGCCGACTCGGTACCTCGCCCGACCCGGGTGGAGGTACGCACAGGCGTCCACAGCGAGGACAATCATCTGCACAGCGCGGAGTTCGACCTCGTCATCATCGCCGACGGTCTGGGTTCCCACAGCAGACGCCTCGTCCCGGGAGGCTCATCCGAGAGTTCGGTCGACACGGCGTGGGGCGGGTGGGTTGCCTGGGCTCCAGCAGATGCGGATACCGACCAGGTCGACGAACTCTGGGGTGAGGGCTTCTTCCTCGGTGCCTACCCGGTCAAGGGCAGAACCGGAATCTTCCTCGGCGCTCCAGACCCACGGGAACCTCTGGGCGCGAAGCGCTTCGTCACCGAGGTCCGCAGCAAGCTCACCACGCTGAGTCCCAGAATCGATGCGGCCCTGACCGCCGTCGCCGAGGCAGAGGACCCATATTTCTGGTCGCTCCGAGACTTTCGCAGCGCGCAGTGGGCCACCGGAAGCACGGTCCTCCTCGGAGATGCCGCGGCGGGATTCCTCCCCATGGCCGGAATCGGTGCCGGAATGTCCATGGAATCGGCGCGGATGCTCGCAGCATCGCTCGAATCCACCTCACCGGCGCGACTGCCCGCCGCGCTGGCCCGCTTCGAAGCCGTCCAACGGCCCAGGGTCGAACAGGCACAGTCCACCTCTCGTCAACTGGCTCGACTCATGTTCTACCTGCCCGGGGCTCTCGCCGGTCTGCGGGGGCTCATCGTCAAGCTGGTGAGCGTCAAGACTGCGTTGGCACCGATCATCGACCTCCTCAAGCACCCGGCCAGGCCGGAGGAGGTGCGCAGCCCCGAGATCTGAATGTGGTAAAAATGGCCGGGGTCCGAACGGGACACCGGTCGCACGACAGTCAAGGAACATGATGAAAGAAGCAGCCACCTTTGCGAGGGAGAAGCGCGAAAACACGCGCGGGGGCTGAAGTCACGGCACCTGCAGATGATCGCCATCGGCGGTGCCATCGGCACCGGGCTCTTCCTCGGCTCCGGCGGCACGATCTCGCAGGCAGGACCTGGCGGTGCACTCCTGGCCTACGCCGCGATCGGGATCATGGTCCTCTTCGTCATGCAGTCCCTGGGAGAGATGTCGACCCATCTGCCCGTGGCAGGTTCCTTCCACACCTACGGCTCGAAATACGTCAGCCCCTCGTTCGGATTCGCCATGGGCTGGAACTACTGGTTCAACTGGGCGATCACGCTCGCCGCGGAACTCGTTGCGGCCGGAGTCATCATGTCCTTCTGGATGCCCAATGTCCCCTCCTGGGTCTGGGCTGCGATCTTCCTCGCCCTGCTCACCGGACTCAACTTCCTCTCGGCCAAGGCCTTCGGTGAAGGCGAATTCTGGTTTGCAGCCATCAAGGTCACCGCGGTCCTCGCGTTCCTCGTTCTGGGCGTGCTCATGATTGCGGGCATCATCGGCGGCGAGTCGCCGGGCATGAGCAATTGGACGCGAGACGAGGCACCGTTTGTGGGCGGCTGGGTCTCGATCATCAGCGTGTTCATGATCGCCGGCTTCTCCTTCCAGGGCACGGAGCTCGTCGGCGTCACCGCGGGGGAGTCGAGCAACCCGCGCCGCGATATGCCGCGAGCCATCCGCACCGTGTTCTGGCGCATCATGCTCTTCTATATCGGCGCAATCATCATCATCGGCTTCCTCCTGCCGTATTCGGACCCCTCGCTGCTGGCGGCGGCTGCCAATGAGGATGTCACCGCCTCACCCTTCACCCTCGTCTTCGAACGCGCCGGCATCGCCGTGGCCGCGTCTGTGATGAATGCCGTCATCCTCACCGCGATCCTCTCGGCCGGGAACTCCGGGCTGTACGCCTCGACCCGCATGCTCTATGCGATGGCCAGGGAAGGCACGGCGCCGAGGCTGTTCGCCCGACTCAATGAACGCGGAGTGCCCGTCATGGCGCTGCTGGCCACCGCCGTCATCGGCCTGTTCGGATTCCTGTCGGAGGTGATGGGTGACGGAGGGGCCTACACGTGGCTGATCAATGTCTCCGGGCTCTCCGGGTTCATCGTCTGGGTCGGCATCGCCTGGTGCCATTTCCGGTTCCGTCGTGCCTACCTCAGGCAGGGTTACGACCTCGCGGACCTGCCGTATCGGGCGCCGCTGTTTCCGATCGGGCCGATCATCGCTCTGGTGATGCTGGTCATCGTCATCATCGGCCAGAACGTGCAGGCGATCGTCGAGGGTCGGGTCCTCGAAGTGGCCTCGGCCTACATCGGACTGCCCGCCTTCCTTCTGCTGTGGCTCATCCACCGGCTGGTCACCGGCGCCTCCTCACGCACTGTGGGTCTTGATGAGATGGACGTCGACGGACTCGAGATCAAGTCCTAGCGGATACGGGCTGTCGCACCTGTCTGTCGCGGGGATCCTGCGCATACGTTAAGCTAGGCTTGCCTAACTCACGAAGAAGGATCACATGCGCAGAATTCTCGCCCCCATGCTCGCCTCCGTACTCCTGCTCGCCGCCTGTGGTGGCAGTGGCGGTGGTGAAGAAGAAGCGGCCTCCGGCGTCAGCGTCAACACCAAATTCGGCTCAGTCGAGGTCCCGCAGGACCCGCAGAAAGTTGTGGCTCTGGGCTGGGGAGACGCTGAAACCGCACTGGCGCTCGGAGTGCAGCCGGTCGGGGCCTCCGACTGGGTGGAGTTCGGAGGCAAAGGCGTTGGCCCCTGGGCCCAGGACCTCTACGACCAGGCACCGGAGATCATTGCGACGATGGAACCCGATTTCGAAAAGATCGCGGCTCTCGAACCCGACCTCATCCTCGACACGAAGAGCTCCGGTGAGCAGAAGCGCTATGACCGCCTCTCAGAGATCGCCCCGACGGTGGGGGCACCTGAAGGTGGAGACAACTACCTGACGACAATGGATCAGCAGGTCGACCTCGTCTCCCAGGCTTTGGGCAGAGAAGACGAAGGCAAGAAGGTGCTGAAGGATCTCGACAAGAAATTTGACGCTGTTCGTGGGGCCCATCCGGAGTTCGACGGGAAATCCGTGAGCGTGGCCGCGAAGACCTCAGAAGGCTGGGGAGCCTATGTCGAAGGTTCCGAACGCGTGCAGTTCATGGAAAAGCTCGGATTCACACAGTCGAAGAATGTCGCGGCCCTCAAACCCGAGGGCTTCACCGCCACCGTGTCCGAGGAGAAGCTGAACGATCTCGACGCGGACCTGCTCGTGGCCTTCCCGATCTACATCCCCGACACTGATATCACCAAGGATGCTGCCTTCAAGCGGATCCCGGCGGTCGAGGATGGGCACGCCCTGGTGCTGACCGAGGACCTCAACGACGTCAGACAGGCATTCTCACTCAACTCGGTGCTCTCCGCCTCGTACGCGGCAGACAAGATGCCCGAGCTCGTCGCAGACGCACTCAAATAGAGGGGCGGGCACTCAACCGGCCGTCGAGGCTCTCACAGTGCGGCACGCCACGCATCAAGGCCGATATCGATGATGCGGGCGTGCCGCACGTCTGCCAGCGAATCGATGGCCAGCCATTCGGCCCGGTCCGTGGTGCCATCGACCTCAAGAGTCCCCAGCGTGCCTGCGGTGACGCGAGCCTCATAGACGATCCGAACTCCCTTGAACGGACGTGAGACCGACCTGCGACGGGAGGAATTGCTGCGGTGCTCCGTGAATGTGTGAGTCGTGAGCGGGCGCACCAGCTCGGCGTCGAAGCCCGTCTCCTCTTTGATCTCGCGGATCGTGCCGGCCTCGATGCTCTCATGGAACTCGATTCCACCGCCGGGCAGAGTCCACAGCGCATGGGCCGGCTCTTTGCCGCCGTTGAACCAGCTGAGAAGGATTTCCCGGTCCTGGTTGACGATCACCGCGTACCCGGCCAGTCGTGTGTCGTAATCGGAGAAGTGCATGGACTCAGCCTACCTGTGAGTATCTCTTCCCACGCCGAAATGGGGTGAATAGGCTGGTCACATGCCTGCAGCGGCGAAATTCCCCAACGAACGCATCATCGCTACACGCATGCTCGACACCCCACGTCCACGCGATCGTCGATGTGCTGCGTGATCCCACCCGACACCGGGCAGCAGATGACCCGCTGAGACGTCCCGGGTAGGCTGGTGGCGTGACTGAGATCGCCAGCAGACTCATCGGCAGCACCGGTGAGCGCATCGTGTTCCTCCACGGCCTCTTCGGCCGTGGCAAGAATTTCACCTCCATCGCCAAGGCCCTCGAGCCCGACTACTCGAGCCTGCTCGTGGACCTGCCCAACCATGGTGATTCGGGATGGACCGAGGAGTTCAGCTATGTGGACATGGCCGACTCCGTGGCCGCGCTGATCGCCGAGGTGACCGATCCCGATGACCTGCCCGTGCACCTGGTGGGGCATTCCCTGGGCGGCAAGGTCGCCATGATCCTGGCCCTGCGTCACCCGGACCTCATCGACCACCTCGTCGTCGTTGACATCGCTCCCACTGCAGGCGGCTCCCTCGGAGTGTTCGAACATCTGCTCTCGAGCCTGGCCGAACTCGATCTCGACGAGATCGATTCGCGTACCGCTGCGGACGAAGCCCTGCAGGAGAAGATCCCCGAGGACACGATCAGGGGATTCCTGCTGCAGAACCTGCGCACCACCTCGGCGGGGTACGCCTGGCAGCCCAATCTCACCCTGCTCCATGAGAGTCTGCCCGCGATCGGAGACTTCCCCGAGACTGGGGAGGCGACCTTCGACGGTCCCGTGCTGTGGATCGCCGGTGAGACATCGGACTACGTCTCCCGCGACGACCTGCCCCTCATGCGTTCCCTCTTCCCCCGCGCATCTCTGCTCACCGTCAAGGGATCGGGCCACTGGGTCCACTCTGAGCAGCCGCAGACGTTCATCTCCTCCCTGCGGGCGTTCTTCGCACGCCGATGACACCCCCGACCTCACCTGCGCCCACCCCCGGGTCGGCACACGGCTGAAGAGGAATATGCTGGTGGGAAGTGGCGTTGAGCCACACAGAGAGCCAATGAGCCACATCATCACAATCTTCACGAGGAGGAACGAGTGAGCACAGCGATCCCAGCCGATTCCACAGGCAAATTCGCCGACTACGCAGACGGATCACGACTGGTCAGCACCGAGTGGGTGGCCAAGCACACCGGTGAACCCGGGCTGGTCATCGTCGAAAGCGATGAGGACGTCCTCCTCTATGAGACCGGGCACATCCCCGGCGCGGTGAAAATCGACTGGCACACCGAACTCAATGACACCGTGACCCGTGACTATGTCGACGGTGAAGGCTTCGCCGCGCTCATGTCCGCCAAAGGCATCTCACGTGATGACACGATCGTCTTCTACGGCGACAAATCAAACTGGTGGGCTGCCTACGCGCTGTGGGTCTTCTCGCTGTTCGGCCACGAAGACGTCCGCCTCATGGACGGCGGGCGTGCCAAGTGGCAGGCCGAAGAACGCGAACTGACCACGGAGAAGCCACGTCCCGAACCGACCGAATACCCGGTCATCGACCGTGATGACACAACCCTGCGGGCCTTCCTGCCCGAGGTCAGAGACAGCCTGGGCAAGCGTCCCCTCATCGACGTGCGCAGCCCCGAGGAATACAGCGGAGAGCGCACCCACATGCCCTCCTACCCCGAAGAGGGTGCACTGCGCGGCGGACACATCCCCAGCGCAGCCTCGGTGCCCTGGGCGAGGGCCGCAAACGAGGACGGCACCTTCAAATCGGCAGAAGAGCTCAAGGCCATCTACACCGATGAAGCCGGGCTCGGCACCGCCGACGAAGTCATCGCCTACTGCCGCATCGGCGAACGCTCGAGCCACACCTGGTTCGTCCTCCAGCACCTGCTCGGCTACAGCAACGTCCGCAACTACGACGGTTCCTGGACCGAATGGGGCAACGTCGTCGGTGTTCCCATCACGAAGGGGACCGAACCAGGGGAGGTGCCCAGCCGGTGATGACTGCTGACACACACGCATCCGAACCCGAGAACTCGGACCTGCCGGAGAGCCTGCGGGAGATCGTTGCGGACTTCGCGGAAACAGAGTCCAGCGACCGACTGCAGCTGCTGCTCGAACTCGCAACCGAGCTGCCCGAGCTGCCACCGCGCTACAGTGATCACCCCGAGCTGCTCGAGCCGGTGCCCGAATGTCAGTCGCCGATCTTCCTCGTCACCGAGGTTGAGAATCCCGAGCAGGGGGAGCAAGCGGTCGTGACGCTGCACTTCTCTGCGCCTCCCGAGGCGCCGACGACGCGTGGCTTCGCCGGGATTCTCCACGAAGGGCTCAACGGCCAGACCGCCGAGGTGGTCCTGTCCATCCCCGCCGACCTGCCACTGCGCCTGTCGATGACCGAGTTGGTCAGCCCCCTGCGTCTGCGTGGGATGAGCGGAATGCTCTCCCGGATCCAGCGTCAGGTCTCCGAGAGGATCGGCAAGATCACAGGCCAGTGATCGGGAATTCGTTTGGATGAGCCGAAGTTTTCGACTAGATTGTGGTTAGCCTGCCCTTAATTAGTCGATGCTAAGGAACCCTCCGATGACCGGTCTCGCCACCACCGCCTCGGCGAATTCGTCTGAGGTGAGCGGTCAGAAGGCGAGCCGGGCACTGAAAGTCAAAAGAGCCGTCGGGCTCATCGTGGCGATTCTTGCATTGGTTGTCGTCGTGCTGGCGTCACTGGCCATCGGCACCCGGGACATGCCGGTCTCGGAGGTCCTCGGAGCGTTCTTCGACCCCAACGGCAGCGACGACCAATTGGTCGTATTGGAACTGCGGCTGCCCCGGACCGTTCTCGGCATCCTCGTCGGCATGGGACTGGGCTTGGCAGGTGGTCTCATCCAGGCTCTGACCCGCAACCCTCTTGCAGATCCGGGCATCCTCGGCGTCAACGCCGGAGCCTCCTTCGCGGTGGCCATCGGCGTCGGGTTCTTCGGAATCACTTCGATCAACGGCTACATCTGGTTCGCCTTCCTCGGCGCCCTCGTGGCCACGACCGGTGTGTACATCATCGGCTCCTCCGGTCGGAACCACAGCGTCGATCCGATCCGCCTGACCTTGGCGGGAGTCGCGGTCGCCGCGGTCCTGACGGGACTGACCAAGGGAATCCTGCTCACGAACGAAAGAGCCTTCGACGCCTTCCGGGCATGGGACGTCGGAGCCATTGCCGGTCGCGGCTTCGATACGATCTACGCGGTCGCCCCATTCATCATCGTCGGCATCGTCCTGGCATTGTTCCTGGCCCACTCGCTCAACGCGGTGGCACTGGGCGACGATCTGGCTGCCAGCCTGGGCACCTCGGTCAATCGCACCCGCATCATCACCATTCTCGCGGTCACTCTCCTGGCAGGTGGCGCCACCGCTGCCGCCGGGCCGATCGGCTTCATCGGACTGATGATTCCACATATCGCCCGCTGGATCGTCGGTCCGGATCAGAGATGGATACTGAGCTATTCGGTGATTCTTTCGCCCATCCTGCTTCTCATCTCCGATGTGCTCGGGCGTGTGGTGATGAAACCGGGCGAACTTCAGGTCGGCGTCGTCACCGCCTTCGTCGGGGCACCGGTGCTCATCGCCCTGGTTCGCAGAAAGAAGGCGAGCGGACTGTGAAATCGTCGAACTCACCGCTCGGTGGCGCCACTGAATTCGTTCCAGGACGCCGCGCCCTGCCGGGGGAGCGGATCAACTTCGGTCGCCCTATGCTGCGAGCCTTCGGCTTCCGCATCGATCTGCGCGTCGTGGTCACAGCCGGCATCGTCACGCTTCTGGCCCTGGGCTGCGGGTTCTTGGGACTGCTGCTGGGAGAGTTCTCGCTGACTCCCAGCGAGGTCTTCCAAGGACTGTTCGGCCAGGCCGACAAAAGCATCGTCAACACCGTCGTCGGGCAATGGCGGGCACCGCGCATCATCGCTGGAATCGTCCTTGGGGCGGGCCTGGGGGTTTCGGGCGCGGTGTTCCAGTCCCTGACCCGCAACCCTCTGGGCAGCCCCGACATCATCGGTTTCTCCACCGGTGCCTACACCGGCGGCATCCTCACCATCATCGTCTTCGGCTCCAGCTTCATCTCCACCGCCTTCGGTGCGATCATCGGCGGCCTCCTCACCGCCATCGTGGTCTACCTCCTGACGTGGAAGGGCGGCGTCCAAGGCTTCCGGCTCATCATCGTCGGCATCGCGCTGACTGCCATGCTCAACGCCTTCAACACCTGGCTGATTCTGCGCGCCGATCTCGACCTCGCGATGGCAGCAGCCACGTGGGGTGCTGGAACACTCAACGGCATGGGCTGGTCGACCCTCCTGCCGGCCGCCATCGGCACTGTGCTCCTTGCCCTGGGATGTGGTCTCTTCTCGCGCGGCCTGGGGACCCTGGAACTCGGCGATGACACAGCTAAGGCACTCGGCGTGCGCAATGAACCCGTTCGTGCCGGTCTCATCCTGGTGGCCGTAGCTCTCGTCGCCGTCGTCACGGCGGCCGCGGGACCGATCGCCTTCGTCGCCCTTGCCGCCCCGCAGATCGGGCGCAGAATCGCAAGATCCCAGGGCACTAGCCTGCTGTCTGCGGCGGCAGTCGGAGCGCTCCTGCTCGTGGCCGCGGACCTCATCGCCCAGCACGCTCTGGGCGAGACCCAACTTCCCGTCGGAGTCGTCACCGTGTGCATCGGCGGCATCTACCTGATCTGGCTCCTCATCCAAGAAGCTCGGAAGGCACAATGAGCATCTCATCTGACACAACGGACACTACTGACACGACGGGCACGACGGGCAAGGCGGCGTCGGTCACCGCTCCGCTGGCAGCCCGCGATCTCGATCTCGCCTACGACCATCGGCAGGTCATCGCCGACCTCGACGTTGAAATCGCAGCGGGCAAGTTCACCGTCATCGTCGGCCCCAATGCCTGCGGGAAGTCGACGCTGCTGAGGGCACTGGCCAGATTGATGAGTCCGGCGAAGGGCACGGTGCTCCTCGACGGCGGAAACATCGCACAGCTGAAGACGAAGCAGATCGCCAAGCGTTTGGGACTGCTCCCGCAGACCTCGATCGCCCCCGACGGCATCACCGTGGGTGAACTCGTGGCTCGCGGACGTCACCCGCACCAGTCGTTCCTCAAACAGTGGACTGACGAGGATGAGGTCGCCGTGCTCTCGGCGCTGCGTGCAACGAACACCGAAGTGCTGTCCTCTCGCCAGGTCGATGAGCTCTCCGGAGGTCAGCGGCAACGGGTCTGGGTGGCGATGGTGCTGGCGCAGGAGACGCCGCTGATGCTCCTTGACGAACCCACGACGTTCCTCGACCTTGCCTTCCAGATTGAGCTGCTCGACCTGTTCGCCCAGCTCAACAACGAACACAGTCACACTTTTGTCGCCGTCCTCCACGACCTCAACCAGGCGTGCCGATACGCCGATGAGATCATCGCGATGAAGAACGGTGCGATCGTCGCGCAGGGTGCACCGGCCGAGATCATCACGTCAGAACTGGTGCACCAGGTCTTCGGCATCGACTGCACCGTCATCGACGACCCCGTGACCGGTGCGCCGATGATCGTACCCGGTAAGCCGAAGAAGACCTTCGCTGATCGCTGATCTTCAATACCTGTGTAACTGAGCTGTCGGGCATACCGCCGACCAGACCCAAAGCGCATGCTGAAGAGGTAGGACTCAGTTCTTCGGCGAGTCTTTGTCCTGACCTGGGGCATAGTCTGGTTTAGGGCCTGCTCCGTGGTCTGTTGGAGAACCCGCGTCTGCAGCTTCACCAGCAGATGTGGCAGCAGGTGAGCTGGTGTCTGCGGATATCTTCTGTTCGCTCGTCTGGTCTTTCTGCACTCCAGCCTCCTTGTCGTCGTTGCGCCCCGACTTCATCAGTGCCGTGATGCCGATGGCGATTCCTGCCACGATGCCTCCCCAGATGGCGCCGAGGATGAGCGAGAAGAATGTGTTGACCAGCCAGCCGAGGAGTCCCCCGACGGCCGGGATCATAGCCACGGGCTGCTCGAGGTGGTGAACGAAGTCGTAGAGGGCATGGAGGCCGAGTTCGTCTGTACCTATGAGGATGATGTGTCCGCCGACCCAGAGCATGGCGAAGGTGCCGACGACTGACAGCCCACCGAGGAGCTTGGGCATTGCCTTAA
The DNA here is from genome assembly GCF_040256645.1 of Brevibacterium sp. CBA3109. Taxonomy (NCBI): domain Bacteria; kingdom Bacillati; phylum Actinomycetota; class Actinomycetes; order Micrococcales; family Brevibacteriaceae; genus Brevibacterium; species Brevibacterium koreense. Next base: position 1,430,205 of record NZ_CP158281.1, read on the forward strand.
CGAGGAACCGGCCGAACTTCTGTGTGCCCGGTTTGTCCTCCCGTGCCATGTGCAGTCCGATGTCGTCCATCTTCACGATGAGGGCCACAGAACCGTAGACCCCGATAGTGATCGCCAGGGCCACGACGAGCAGGATGATGGCCCGGGGGAGCAGGGCCTCACTGGCTACCTCGTTGAGGGCGATGACCATGATTTCGCAGCTGAGCACGAAGTCTGTGGTGATGGCTGAGCGGACGATCTTCTTCTCAGAGTCGCCGTCATTCTTCTTGCCGTGCTTGGATTCCTTCTTCGGTTCTTCGTGGTGTTCGATCCACCCGAACTTCTCGAAGATCTTCTCTGCGCCCTCGAAGCACAGATAGGTGCCACCGACCATCAGCAGCGGAGTCAGCAGCCACGGGAGGAATTCGCTGAGCAACAGGATGATCGGCAGGATGATGAGGATTTTGTTGATCAGCGAACCCAAGGCGATGCGCTTGATGATCGGAAGTTCCCGCTTCGGGTCGACCCCCTCAACGAATTTGGGTGTCACTGCGGCATCGTCGACGACGACGCCTGCAGCTTTGACTCCTGCCCGTGATGCGCCCGCGGCAACATCATCGAGGCTCGCCGCCGAGAGTTTGACGAGAGCCGCCACATCATCGAGGAGTGCGAACAGTCCACCGGCCACTTAATGTCCTTCGTCGGGTTCGTCCGAACTGGATTCCCTGACCAGCTCGCCGAGGTGGTTGCCGCCGTGGTCGAAGACGGTGAGTACGTCACCGTCGGCCTCAGCGCGGTGAACCCGACCCACCCAGGCCTCCATGCCCATGACGGCGCGCTGCGTGGTGGCGAAGGGTTTGATGACCACTCCTGGACCCTCAGCCCCCCACGTCGTTGAGATTCGATTTCCGCCATCGCTGCCGGTCAACGTTCCATCCTCGTCAAACTGGAGGAATGCCGAGGACCCGTCCTTGGCGCTGATCCACTTGCCATTGAGCTGCTGTGTCATTTGTCCTCTTTCTCCAAGCCGCCGATGACCTTCCCGCTGGCGTCGGCGACTTTCATGACGTTGCCTTCGACCGTTGCTGAAGATGCTTTGGACAGCCACGGGTCCACGCCTGCGCACGCTTTCTGGGTCGTGGTGAATGAGGTGATGAGAACCTTGTCCCCGTCGACTTCCCACGTTGTCTGGATTGCGTTGCAGCCATCGGATCCCTTGATCTGGCCGTCGTCGGTGAACTCGAGAAACGGATCCCCAGCCTCTGGAGAGGTCCATTTCCCTGCGGGATCGAGCGCCTCAGCATCTGCCGAGTCCGTGGAAGATTTGGAGTCCGTGGGCTCAGCGCTGGTTGGTTCGCTGGGTTCGGAGCCAGTCCCGCATGCTGCTAGGGGCAGGACGAGGCCGAGAACGGCAATTCTCATCACACGACTGAACGCAGCTGAAGTTCTGTTTGCAGTGAGGTTGAGCATGCACCGATCATAACGGCCAGCCTTGAGCGCTTCATGGAGAACGCGGCATACCGCCTGCCAGTTCAGGTTTTGTACGTTGTGTTCACGATCAACATGCATTGTGGTTGCTTCCAATCGTTGCCAAACCGTAATCTTTCATGTGGTTGAAAGACTGTTCTCAGATATATTCGCGCAATCATTGACGTGCTGGACGAAGAGGGCACAGGCGACAGCAACAGTAAATCCGATCAAGGGAACCCAAGAGTATGCAGAAGAAACTCGTGCAGAGTTCGCTGGCACTGACCGCCGCCGCGGCGCTCAGTCTCGGCAGTGCGTTTGTCGCATCCCCTGCAATGGCCGACAACGGCTCGGAGAAGCTCGATGTGCAGAGCGAGACCCAGGTGCAGAAGGCACTGTCAGACGTCGAGGGCGTCAACGCCTACGGCGCTAAGGGCGGTCAGCTCAACATCGGTGTCGAGAAGAAGACATCCGAGATCAAGGATCTCGAAAAGAAATACGAGAACATCAACGTCACCGACGGCGTCAAGGAACTCAAGCGCCATTCCGAGAACGATGTCGTCGGCGGTGCGGGTTACCTGGCAACCGTCGGTGAGGGCGCTGGCGCCTGCTCAACCGGATTCTCCGGTTGGGACGGAGACGGAAACCCAGTCGTCCTGACCGCTGGTCACTGCTCGAAGATCATTGAAAAATCTGGCGAGATCACCGGAGACAGCACGGTCGACCAGACCGAGAAGCCCAAGAGTGCTCCTGCCAATGGCGGAGATGGCTTCCAGCGCTCCGGCAACGGCGTTCTCGGCGAGTGGGGCTTCCACAGCTATGGCACCGGGGATCTGCTCGATGGCACCGAAGACCCGAGCAGCGCCAAAGACAGCGATATTGACTTCGCGGTCATCAAGGTCGATCAGTCGAAGTACGCCGCCAAGAACGGTGTCACCGACTGGACGAGCGCCGACTCGAACGATCTGTCTTCGAGCCTCGAAACCGATATCACCAAGGTCGGCGCGCACAAGGACGGTACCGTCCAGAAGTCGGGTCGCACGACTGGCCTGACCGAAGGCGAGGTCGACTCCGAGTACAACGACAAGTTCGACTACGCGAATGTCGGCGGATACTGGGTCCACGGATTCGGCGTGACGTCCCCAGCCGATAAGCCGTTCTCGCAGCCAGGTGACTCCGGTGGCGCTGTCTTCCAGGGCGACACCGCTGTTGGTGTCATCTCCGGCGGCGGGCCGCTGGACGAGGACACCCAGTTCGGCTGGGTTGCCGACCTTGACAACTCTCTGGCGCAGTCCGGAGTGGACTTCAGCCTCGAGAAGCCAGGAGACGAGACTCCTGAGGCTCCGAAGGCCCCTGTAGCCAAGGACCAGACCATCGAGCCCAAGGGCGATGTGACAGGTAAGGCCGAGGCTGGCGCCAAGGTTGAGGTCAAGTGGGAAGCTGCCAAGGGCACCCAGGCTGCCGGAGACGATTCCGAGACGGTCAAGGCCGACAAGAACGGCAAGTTCATAGTCGAGGGCCCCAAGGCTGAAGGTACGTACAAGTTCTCCGCTACCGCCACAGTTGATGGTCAGGAATCCAAGACCACCGAGTTCGAGGTGACTGTAGAGAAGGAAGAGACCGAGGCTCCTGCTCCTGTCGAGCGCGAGATCAACGTTGACCCCAAGGAGATCGTTGCTTCCGACTTCGTGAAGGAAGACGAGGGCGTGACTGTCACGGTCAAGGGCTTCGACGAAGGCGAGAAGGTGACCCTCAAGGTCGCATCCGGTCCTGAGAACGTTGAAGGCATCACCCTCGATGAGACCGCAAACGAGAACGGTGCCGCTGCCTTCTCGATCTACGGCACGAGCGAAACAGATCCTTCGGTCTACCTCGGCAAGTACGACGTGAACGTCACCGGAGCCAACGACACCGATGAAGAGAAGGCTCTTGCCGGCTCCTTCAGCGTTGTTGCAGACGAAGACGGCAACGGCGGCGGAAACGACGGCGGCGACAACGGCAGTAAGGATGACGACGGCAATGGTGACGGTGGATCTGATCTGCCTCGCACCGGTGCTGAACTGACCGGCCTCGCTGCCGGTGCCGGACTCCTCGTTGTCGGTGGAGCCGCAGTTGTTCTGACCATGCGTCGGAACAAGAAGAACTGAATATGACTCACACGATCAGCCAATGATCGTCTGAGAGTTCACAAGAGCGCCCCTGGTCTTCGGACCAGGGGCGCTCTGCATCTATGGGCGTTGCAAACTGCCAGGCATCCAACACGGCCTATTTCAGCGACTGCTGTTGTTTCGTTCATTTAGTTCACAGTCCGAGGGACGCTTTCTTGGTAGTCGCTGCATACAGCCCGTAACCTTACCGTGACCAAGGTCATCAGTTTGTGACAAAGCTTGCTCCCGATAAGAGAGACTAAAACGTATGCAGAAGAAACTCGTGCAGAGTTCGCTGGCACTGACCGCCGCAGCGGCGCTCGGTCTCGGCAGTGCGTTCGTGGCATCCCCTGCGCTGGCCGACGGCCCGCAGAAGCTGGATGTGCAGAACGACAAGCAGGTGCAGAAGGCACTGTCCGACATCGAAGGCGTCAACGCCTACGGTGAAAAGGATGGTCAGCTCAACCTAGGTGTCGAGAAGAAGACCGACAAGATCGAGGACCTCGAGAAGAAGTACGACAACATCAACGTTGTCGAAGGCGTCAAGGAACTCGAGCCTTACGCGAAGATGGACCTCGTTGGCGGAGCCGGATACCTGTCGAGCCAGCCCGGCGGAACGGGTGTCTGCTCCACAGGATTCTCCGGCTGGGACGACGACGGCAACCCGGTGGTGCTGACCGCCGGACATTGCTCGAAGGTCATCGACCAGACGTCGGGTGAGATCGGCGGCGACACAACGGTTAGCGAGACCGAGAAGCCCTCCAGCGCTAAAACTAATGGCGGTGAAGGATTCGAACCTTCTGGTAACGGTGTCATCGGTACGTGGGGCTTCCACAGCTACGGCAGTGGTGACCTCCTCGAGGGCGACGACCCCGGTGCATGGCCTGCGCCGAAGGACAGCGACATCGACTTCGCCGTCATCGACGTCGACGCTGACAACTACAACGTCAAGAACGGTGTCACCGACTGGACGAGCGCAGGCACGGACGATCTTTCGACTGATCTTGCCACTGACATCGCTGAGGTCGGCGCACACAAGGATGGCAAAGTCTCGAAGTCGGGCCGTACAACTGGCCTGACAGAAGGCGACGTGTGGACTGAGTACAACGAACAGTTTGAGTTCTCAAACATCGGCGGACGCTGGGTCCACGGCTTCGGCGTGCTCTCGCCAAACGCTGATCCGTTCTCAGCTCCGGGCGACTCCGGCGGTGCTGTCTTCCAGGGTGATACCGCGGTAGGTGTCATTTCCGGCGGAGGGCCTGCCCCCGCTTCAGAACCCGGTAAAGAATTCGGCTGGGTTGCTGATCTCGACTACTCGATCGAACAGTCACGCGTCGACTTCAACGTCGAAAAGCCCGACGAGGGATCTCCAGGCGACGACGATGCGAACGCTGACGCCGATGCCAAGGACGCAGAGGCTGACGGTGGTGCTGACGGCAAGGATGCAGATGCTGCAGCCGCTGCTGATGGTAACGACGCCGACGCCGATGCCAAGGATGCAGATGCTGACGCCGCTGCTGATGGTAAGGATGCAGATGCTGCAGCCGCTGCCGACGGCAACGACGCGACGGCTGACGCCGATGCCAAGAACGCTGACGCCGACGCTGACGCTCCCGAAGCACCTGAAGCACCAGCAGTCGACAACCAGAAGGTTGACGAAGGCGGACAGATCACCGGGAAGACCGAGGCCAACGCCAAGGTGAAGCTGACCTGGAATCCGGCTAGCGGCACTCAGAGTGCACCTCAGGTTGATGTTCCTGCCGAAGGCACTGTCACAGTCACTGCTGACGCCGAAGGCAACTTCACCACCGAAGCTCCCTCGAAAGCTGGAGAGTACGCTTACACCGCTACTGCCACCACCGCAGCCGGAACGTCGAAAACGACCAAGTTCACCGTCGTTGTTGAAGAAGCTGCAGACGAAACAGACGCTGGCGCCGATGGCGCAACAGCCGAAGCCGACGCTGGTGCAGAATCCGATGCCGATGGTGCAGCGGCAGATGCTGATGCAGGCGCGGAAGCAGATGCCGGTGCATCTGCAGACGCAAAGGACGCAGAGTCCAACGCTGACTCCGACGGATCGAAGGACGGCGAGGCTCCTGCCGAGCGCAAGATCTCCATCTCCCCCAAGGAAGTTGCTGCTTCTGACTTCGTGAAGAAGGACAAAGGCGTGACGATCACCGTCAAGGGCTTCGACGAGGGCGAAAATGTCTCTCTCGAGGTTGTTGCCGGGCCGGAGAACGTTGAGGGCATCACGCTCGATGAGACCGCGAACGAGGACGGCGTCGCCGCCTTCTCGATCTACGGAACCAACGCATCCGCTCCTTCGGCCTACCTGGGCAAGTACGACGTGCAGGTGACCGGAGACAACGACACGGACGATGAGAAGGCACTTGCCGGTTCGTTCAGCGTTGTTGCCGATGAAGATGGCAACGGCGGCGGAAGCGACGACGGTGACGGCGGAGACGGTGGATCCGATCTGCCTCGCACCGGTGCTGAACTGACCGGCCTCGCTGCCGGTGCAGGACTCCTCGTTGTCGGTGGAGCCGCAGTCGTTCTGACCATGCGTCGGAACAAAAAGAACTGAACATAGCTCACCCGATCAGCCAATGATCGCCTGAGAGTTCACACGAGCACCCCTGGTATTCGGACCAGGGGTGCTCTTCTTCTGGTCAGAACTTCGCGTCAGAGCTTCACAAATGCGCGAATATCTGAATTGGCGGATGCGGAGGCTTCGCTGAATCCCAGCGTTTCGTAGAATTGCTTCTGCCCCGGCTCGGCATCGGTGAGCAGAACCTTCTGCCTCACTCCCTCAAACGGCATCAGAGCACGGGTGACGAGCTGCCGGCCGACACCTCGGCGATGGTGCTCCGGGTGGACGAGCACATCCTGCAGGTACACGATCGAACCGAAATCGCTGACGACACGTGCCAGGCCGATCAGCTGACCATCACGCCGGGCGGATACGACATGAGCAGAGGACAGCACACTCGAGTGCAGGGAGACAGGGTCCTGTGTATATGCCGTCCAGCCCACCGAACGATAGAGCTCGCAAAGTTCCGTGGCCTCGGGGACAGAATTCGATGTGTAATCCACGTCTTCCCCGACCTGAGGCGTGAACATCGGGAGGTCGTGCCAATGGACATCGACCGACGACCCAGACTTCCATTCCTCGCGCAGAATGGCATAGGCGACTGAGTCCCTGGCCATCTGACCCTTCACGGGCCATGCTCGTCGATAGTGCGCCTCCTTCGACCAGCCGGCACGAATGAGGGTGGACCGCATAGCGACATTGTCGTCGCGAGTGTGACCTTCGAATCGATCGACGTCCGTGGTCATGAACACACGATCAGTGACGGCGCGCAAACACCCGACGCCGAGTCCCCTCCCGCGAAACTTCGTTGCCAAGCGCAGATCGAACATAGGCGTGTCATCGGCGAGATCTTCCAGGCGAACATATCCAATGACGCCCAAAGTGTCATGGCGGAGCCAGAATGCTTCGTTTTCATCATTTCGAAAAGCTCCCGAATCAATCAGTTCCTCGACCTTGGCCACAGTCCATTGCTCTGAGTGCACGTGGAAAGGGAACGTGGTGCTGGTGAAGAAGTTGATGAGACTCTGACGATCGGCACCACTGGGATCGAGACGTGACAGGGATATGCTCATGGTCATCAGGCTATCCGGACGCAACAGGACAGGGGAGTGACGGCGTTGAGCCTCGACGGTGATCCGTTCGACTACCGCATCACGAAACCAGGCGTACTCATGATTGTTCGTGATGGACGAACCGTGATGGAACTCGGCGGAAAGAAGGCGGCGGCACTGATTCCAAAGCTCGGCCGCGGCCATGACTCCGACCAGCAGCTGCTGGCACGTGCGACCGGCAACTATCGGCGAGGCAGCGAACGCCACAATAGGCGACCCCACTGAGCGGACGATTGTTCAGTTCTTGGTAATGTGAGTCACATGAGTCAAACGAATCCGCGCGAATCGAGCCTGAGTGAGTTCGAATCCGCCACTGCAGTCACACGCCACTCGGAATCCGCCTTCACCGCCGAGGTCGACGGAGATTGGAGCGTAGCCGGAGCGGTGAACGGGGGATACCTCCTCGGCATCATCGCGCAGACTCTGCGCCTCAACAGCCCAAACGCTCCCGACCCCTTGGTGCTCTCCACCTACTATGTGGGTCCCAGTCAGGGAGGAGTCGCCGACATCACCACGCGCATGATCCGCGAAGGCCGGTCCAGTGCCACGTTCGCCCTGGATCTGGCCCAGAGCGGCGCCCCGAAGATCACTGCGCTGGCAACGATGGGCAACCTGGAAGGTCTGCCCGAGGATGTCGCAACCACGGCCAACCCGCCCGAGCTGCCGGCCCCGGACCAGTGCATCAACGTCGCCGAGGCGCCCGGGGACTTCGTGAAGTCCGCTCCCTTGATCAAACGCTACGATATGAGGCTCGATCCCGACACCGCCGGCTTCGCAGCCGGGCGACCCAGCGGCCGTGGCCTGTTGCAGGGCTGGATCAGGCTGGCTGACGGCACCGAACCAGATGCGCTGTCGCTGCTGGCATTCCTCGATGCCTTCCCGCCGGTGATGTTCGACCTCGGCCACTTCGGCTGGGCTCCGACGATGGAGCTCACCGCTCACCTGCGCGCCGTGCCAGCGCCGGGCTGGATCAAGGTGAAACTATATACGCGCAATATCGCCGGCGGAATGTTCGAAGAGGACTGCGAGCTCTGGGACTCCGCGGGACGGCTGGTCGCCCAGTCCCGGCAGCTGGCACGACAGCCACGAGGCTGAGACCTCCAATGTGACAGTGTTCCTGACCTCGTGTCAGGTCTTGAGTCTAGAGTGTGAGTTCAAGACGACAGCACCACGAAAGGACCATCGGCCATGGCGTCCCTGTCCTCGCTGAGCATCACCTTCGACTGCAAAGACGTCGAAACCCAAGCGATCTTCTGGGCCGAACTCCTCAGAGCCGACCTCGACGAGGGTGCGAACGAGTTCGTCGCCAGCATCGGAGGAGTCCACAACGCTGAATCGCCGACACCGGGCATGCTCTTCCTCAAGGTCGCAGAACGTGGCGAGGGCAAGAACCCGCTGCACATCGACCTTGACGACCCGCACTATCCTGCCGATGTCGAACTCGCCGTGGCCTTGGGCGCCCAGAAGGTGGCATCGTTTGCTGAGTTCGGCATCGAATGGACAACATTGAAGGATCCTGAAGGGAACGTCTTCGACATCGGCCGCAAGGCACCCACAGACGAGAGCGAGCCAGGCGCATGAGCCTCCCGCCGACTGACCCCACGGAAGCACCACATGGACGGCAGGGCCTCGAAGAGTTCCTAGACTACTATCGCGCGGTAGTGCGCAGAAAGGTCGAAGGGCTGGAATCGAGCGACCTCAACCGAACTGTCGCGACATCCAGCCTGACTTTGGGCGGCATCATCAAACACCTGAGCTTGGTCGAAGAAATCTGGTTCCTCGAAGACATCCTCGGTCAGGAACTGTCGAAACCGTGGTCTGCAGTCGACTGGACTGCACAGCACGACTGGGACTTCCAGAGCGCAGCCGATGACACTCCCGACTATCTTCTGGACCTGCATGCCAAAGCATGCGAGCAGTCGCGGCAGATCTTGACCGGAATCGCCGACCTGGACACGCTTGCAGCACGGAAACCATCCCAGGGCGATCGATTCAACGTCCGGTGGATCCTCATCCACCTGATCGAGGAATATGCTCGACACGTGGGCCATGCCGACCTCATACGCGAGAACATCGACGGAGCCGTCGGCGACTGAGGCCATCGTCTCACCGGACACGCCACAGGCATGTAGCGATCGTCCAGATCCCTCACTTAGGGTTGAACCATCATGTCGAACAGCACAGCTGAGCCATCAGAGACCCAGTCCCCAGCCAGATCCAAGGCCTTGATCCCACTGGATCTGCTGCGCGGATTCCTCATCGGCAGCGCCGAACTCGTCCCTGGCGTCTCCGGGGGAACGATCGCGCTGGTCACCGGAATCTACGATCAGCTCATCGACTCTGCCGCCCACGTCGTCGGCGCGGCCAAGACCCTTATCACAGGGCCGAATCGGGTGAAGGGGGCCCTCAGCGAGCTGCGCCGCACCGACTGGTTCCTCATCATTCCTGCCCTGCTGGGCATGGCGACAGCCGTTCTCACCATCGCCGGCGTGATGGAATCGTTTGTCTCCAGCAATCCCGAACTCTCCCGCGGACTGTTCTTCGGGCTTGTGGCCGCCAGCATCGCTGTGCCCTTGCAGATGCTTCCACGCCGCACTGCCCGCCAGCCCGTGATCGGAGGAGTGCTCGCCCTTGCGATCCCCGCCGCACTTGCGTTCTGGATGACTGGATTGGCCGGGGGCGCCAACATCGAGAACCCGCCCTTGATCGCAGTCTTCTTCGCCGCTTCCGTCGCGATCTGCGCCCTCGTCGTGCCCGGAGTCTCCGGATCCTTCCTTCTCCTGGCCGTAGGCCTGTATTCAACAACTCTCGGTGCCGTCAGCGACCGTGACTTCGTCTATCTCGGAGTCTTCGGACTCGGTGCCGTGCTCGGTCTGGCCGTGTTCGTCAACATCCTTCGTTACCTTCTCAGCAACCACCGGTGGTGGACTCTCCTCGTAATGGCGGGGCTGATGCTGGGATCCCTCCGTGCGCTGTGGCCGTGGCAGGCAGCCGCCGAGGGAGAGGGCAAAGGCGCAGGTGACCTGGTCGGCCCCTACGATCCGACGATGGGTCCAATTCTCCTTGCACTGCTCGGGGCGGTTGTCGTCGTCATCCTCATCGTCGTGGAGTCGAAGTTCGGGTCTAAGCCCAAGCAGAGCCGTTCAGACCAAAGACGGTGAGAACACGGTGCTTGGTGTCCATACGCGAGCTGCCCATCGAGGACGAGTGGGGCAACGGCGCACGCTGTGATTGGGTCTGATCCGCAGCCTCTCGTGTCGGTCATCTCACGTAGGGTGGGTACTGACAGCATTGATCACGATTGAAGGAGACCGCGAAGCATGGCGACCACAGCATTTCAGGGAGCACCGGTCAAGACCGTAGGCGACCTTCCTGACAAAGGTGTGCAGGCACCGGCATTCAGCCTGGTGGGCAACGATCTCGGTGAAGTGAATTCCCAGGACACAGCTGGTCAGCGTGTTGTGCTCAACATCTTCCCGAGCGTGGACACCGGTGTCTGTGCCGACTCGGTACGTAAGTTCAACGAACTCGCCGCGAGCCTGGAGAACACCACGGTCCTGTGTGTGTCCAACGACCTGCCCTTCGCACAGGCGCGCTTCTGTGGCGCCGAAGGCATCGAGAACGTCGTCACCGCATCGGGCTTCCGCAGCGCCTTCGGCAAGGAATTCGGTGTGACCATGGTCGATGGCCCTCTGGCCGGGCTGCTGGCTCGCTCAGTCGTCGTCCTCGACGAAAAGGGCACCGTCATCCACAAGCAGCTGGTCGATGAGATCGGCACCGAACCTGATTACGACTCGGCGGTCGCCGCACTCGGCGCCTGAGTGAGTCACGCCCGGTCACCGATTCGGTGAGCCGGGTGCTACATATCGAATACCTGCACGGGCAGCGCGTACTTCACGCCTGCCCGTGTTCCGGCTTCCGAGGTGATTCCGGGGATCATGTCCGAGGGGGCCGGGTGGTCGGGGAGCGCCTCGAGATAGACGGTGTGAGCCTCCAACGAGCGCACGGCCCGGTCGACGTGTTCGTCGTCGAGGACGACGGCATGGGTGGCATCACCCATGTTGACCAACAGTCTGTCGGCCTTCCACGCCTCGAGGCCGTCATCCTTGAGGTCGGTGAAGACCCACGGATTGTCGGCGTCGCGGATCGCATCGACTGTCGCGATGCCGGCTGCCCGATGGTCGACATGGTTCAGACCCCAAGGCATCTTGAGTTCCCAGTTGGTCACCATCACGGCGTCGGGCTTGAACTGGCGGATCTTCTTGGCGATCGCACGCCGGAGTTCGTGGCTTGGCTCGAGGAGACCGTCGGGGAAGTCAAGGATTTCAAGGTCCTCAACACCGACGATCGTGCATGCCTGTCGTTGCTCACCCTCTCGCAGGGGAACAACCTTCTCAGGGCTCATTTCGCGGATTCCGGCTTCACCGCGAGTCAGGAGCAGGTAGGACACGGCCTTTCCCTGGTCGGTCCATTTGGCCACGGCCGCGGAAGCACCGTATTCCATGTCGTCGGGGTGGGCGACGATGCACAGGAGGCGATTGACATCATCGTCGTCGAAGATCGAAAGCTCAGTCATAGTCTCAGGCTAAGCCCCGCCCGACAGTTGTGCCAGTGCAGGCTGCGGTCGCTGTGGGTACCATGTGAGTGGCTGTGTCCAAGCAGCGCCACTCCACCGTTCGAAAGCAGGCCCATGCATCGGAGTTTCCTCCTGGCGAGTGTGATCGTGCTGGGCCTGTCCCTCTCCGGGTGCTCAGCACTGCGTGTGAGCACAGCAGAGGGCGATTCGCGACCGGTCAGCGTCGGCATCGACGACGGGTCCGAAGGAGAGACGCCCCAGGAAACCGACACCCCTGCGATTCCTGCGGGGATGACCCAGGTGAGGGTCGATCTGGGCCCGGAATGACCGATCAAGGTGCAGATGGCCATGGACGGCGAATGGAACGATGATCTCGCCTACGACAGCTATCAGCTCTACAGCCGCGATCACGGAGCCATCATCACCGTCAACTGCTATGAAACCGGCGACGAAACGGCACAGAGCATCATCGATACGGCACAGGAACAGACCTCCGGGGAATCGCGATCGAGCGTTTTGGAGGAGACGTCCGGGACAGTGACCGGTGGTGTCTACTGGACAGTCCACGGGCTGCTCGCCCGCCAGGAGATCCGTGCCATCGACGAAACCGAGTCTGTGCTTTTCGGAGCAATTGCCGGAATCTCCGTTGACGGTCGACTGTACAAGGTCAGCGTCGAGATGGTCACGGTGACAAGTGACCAAGCCACCGCCGACCTCTACGCGCAGATGTTGCCGACCGTCAGCTTCGCCGGTCAGGTCCTTGATTCGCCGGCTCTGTCCTAAGTGCGTGCCCGCGGTGCCCCTGTGCGCCGTTTGAGCAGTTCTCTGGCCGCGATCCGTCCCGCGCGTGTGGCGCCGACCGTTGAGCTCGCGGAGCCGTATCCGACGAGGAAGACTCGGCGGTCATCCTTGACCGAAACCTCTGTCTCCATGGAGATTCCACCGTCGGGTGTGCGCAGATGCAGCGGTGCCAAATGGTTGAGGGCGGCCCGGAATCCGGTGTTCCAGAAGATGACGTCGACCTCTTCGACACGTTCATGGTCGAAGGGCTGCCAAGACTCAGGCAGAGCCAAATGGTCACTTGTCGAGGGTCCAAGCCCCTCCGAGGTCGTCTGTGCTTCGCCCACCTGCCCGGGGAAGTGGACCCCGTGGGGCAGGATCGCATCGAACATTCCACGCGAGACGAGAACCTCTGATTCGACGCCGTCGCGGAAATCCTGTCGAACAGGCAGGCCGGTGGTGCGCACGACACTGGCCGGGGCAAGTCCTGCCAAGGTGCGCGACCGCACGGCACGTTCGACCTCGAGTCCCCATCTGCCGTCGAACTCTCGCGAGGTGAAGTTCGGGGGCCGGCGCGTGGCCCATAGCGTCTGGGTCACTGTTGCGAGCTCGAGGAGGAACTGGGTTGCGGAGATGCCACCGCCGACGACCAAGGTCCGCAACCCCCGGAAGTCCTCGACATCGCGGAAATTGGCAGTATGCAGTTGGCGGCCCTCGAATTCGGCGATGCCGGGCACGAACGGGACATAGGGATGAGTCCACGTTCCAGTCGCATTGATCAGGTATCGGGCCGAGAGGGGAATGCGTTCACCGTCGATTTTGGTCGTGATCTCCAATGGCCCGGATCCGGGAGTGGGGGAGTTCACGGTGACCACCTCGGCAGGGCGGACGACGCAGAGTTCGAGCTCGCGTTCGAAACGCGAATAGTAGTCGGAGACCACCGCCGAAGCGGGTACTGAGGGATCCGGTGTGCCCAGGGGAAACCCCGGCAGATCCGCCACATGGTTCGTCGAGCCCAACGTCAGGGAATCCCACCGTTCACGCCACGCTCCGCCGGGTCCGGCCCCGGCGTCGAGGACGATGAAGTCCTTGCCAGGCACCAGTCCGTCGCGCCAGAGATAATGGGCGGCCGAGAGTCCAGCCTGGCCCGCGCCGATGATGACGATCGGCCAATGGGAATCGACGAGCAACTCCGAGATTCGGCACACCATGTCGCCATTGTTTCAGGTTCTGGCCGCCTGTGGGCCATATGAGTTGACCGGGGCGCAGATCAGGATAAAGCTTGGTCGGTGAGCAATCAAGCAGATACTTCGAGTAATCCGTGGCGTGCCTTGTGGGCATTGTGTATCGGCTTTTTCATGATCCTCGTCGACTCGACCATCGTATCCGTGGCGATGCCGGACATCATGGAATCGCTGCATGCGGACATCAATGCGGTCGTGTGGGTCACCTCGGCGTATCTGCTCGCGTATGTCGTGCCGTTGCTGATCACGGGCCGACTGGGGGACAGGTTCGGGCCGAAGCGTGTGTACATGGTCGGGCTCATCGTCTTCACAGTCAGCTCCCTGTGGTGCGGACTGACAACCACAGTGGGCGCACTGATCGTGGCTCGCGTGGTGCAGGGACTCGGTGCTGCAGCGATGACGCCGCAGACTATGGCAGTGATCACGAGAGTCTTTCCTGCCGACCGTCGTGGGCCCGCAATGGGGATGTGGGGCGCGGTCGCCGGGATCGCGACGCTGGTCGGCCCCATTGTGGGAGGGCTCCTCGTGGACGGTTTCGGATGGGAGTGGATCTTCTTCGTCAACGTTCCTGTCGGAATCATTGCTTTCGTCCTGGCTTGGAGACTCGTGCCGCGTTTGGAGACGCACGCCCACAGCTTCGACTGGCTGGGGGTTGTTCTCTCCGCCTGCGGCCTGTTCCTCTTGGTCTACGGCATCCAGCAGGCGCACGGTGTCGAGTGGGGCCCGCTGATCGGGCCCATCACCGTCCCCTTCGTCATCGGCGGGGGAATACTCTTCCTCATCGGATTCGTCCTGTGGCAGAAGTACACACGCGCCGAGGTGCTCGTTCCCCTCTCGCTGTTCAAGGATCGCAACTTCACCTTGGCCAGCATCGCAATGTTGACAGTGGGCTTCGGCATCACCGCGATGATGTTCCCACTGATGCTGTGGGCCCAGACTGTGCTGGGATATTCGCCCACTCAGTCAGCGCTGCTGGTGGCACCGATGGCGATTCTCTCCGGGGTGCTGGCCCCGTTCGTGGGCAAGATGGTCGACCGGGGAAGTCCACGTGTCTTTGCCGGCATTGGCTTGGGGGCGTTTTCCATCGCACTGTTCTGGATCGGCTCGATTCTGGGCTCGGACACGTCGCCATGGGTGCTGATGCCGCCGATCCTGCTTCTGGGTGTGGCCAACGGTTTCATGTGGGCACCGATCAGCTCGACGGCGACTCGAAACCTTGCCCTTCATCACGCTGGTGCGGGTTCGGGTGTGTACAACACCGTGCGACAGATCGGTGCGGTGTTCGGCAGTGCTGCGATCGCCGTGGCGATGGAGTCTCGTCTGGCCGCCAACATCGACGACGCTAGCGGGATGACCGGCGGCTCGGCGGCGGAGGCTGCCGGCGGTATGACAGCAGGCGGCGGGGGCGCGCGGATGCCGGAGGCAATCGCCACCGGGTTCGCTCATGCGATGGGCCAGTCCCTGTGGTTGCCGGCAGGGCTCATCCTGATCGGTTTCGTCGCAGTGCTGTTCTTCGAAAAGCCGAAAGTCCGGGTGCGGGGCTGACTTGTTTGTCGGGCGTTCTTAGCCGAAATCGGCTGAGGTTCAGTTGCAGTCGGGCCCCTGCGGGTTCATGTAGCAGTCCTCATCGACGAGGTAGCGATGGAAGCGGTAGACATCGATCGATATCTCGTTGCTGGCCACGTGAGCGAATCCATCGATCGGCAGCCAAGGCCCACCGTCCACAGAGAACTCCCCACTGAATGTCGCAGTCATACTAACCGTTTTCGCACCGGTCTTCTGGTAGTCATGCCCGATCTGCGGTTCGTCGCCGGGGCGTGGCTTCGATCCGGACTTCGAGGTTGTTCCTCCGGTATCGTCGCCGAAATCCCAGTAGTACTTCTCAGGGGTTACCTTCACAGTGACCGAGTACGTCAGCAGTGTCATGTCGATGTAGCTGGTGTCCGCATCCGTCCAGAAGGCCGCCGGTTTGCCGATGACGGCCCAGTCCTTTGGCCAGGCATGAATCGTCGGAGCTGGAATGTCGAAGGTCTGGAACTGTGACTCAGGAATGCGGGAGGGTGGTTCCGGCCGCACAGGAGCGCCGCCACCGCCACCTCCGGGCCCCGGGCCAGGCCCCGGAAGAGCTGCGCAGATATAACCGACTTCTTCGAAGACGCAATCAGGCAGTCCGCCTCCACCACCGCCGTTCCCACCGCCTCCACCACCGGACCCGCCCCCGCCGCTACCTCCGCCGTCTCCTGGCCCAGGTGCGGGCGCTGGAGGAGGTGGGGCTGGGTTGCCTCCTCCGCCTCCCGACCCCGGCCCTTTTGCATGACATTTCTTTAGATTCAGGGCGCTACATACTGGTCCCGCATGGGCCGGGCCGATATGGACCACGGTGAGGAAAAAGAGGCTCGTAAGTAGGAGGGAAAAGATACTCAGTCTGCGCACTGTTCGCTCCACAGATTCTGAGAATGGACTTTCCAAACCTCACCGTCCGCCTTTGCGACGAACTCGACAGTTAATGGTTCCGGGGCAGAATCGGGGAGCTCCTCCCCAAGGCCTACCTGGGCAAACGCAGCGTTGTCCACGCACGAGAGAATAGAAATTTGGTTCTGGTCAGAAGCAATTTTGTTGACTTTTCGGCTTTGCAATCTGAATTCGCCTGCCATATATTGACCTTGTTTCCTCAGGTCGTCTGAGTCATCACTAAGTGCCTTGAGAGCATCACCTGCAGCGAATTCATCATCCAACTCAGTTTCGGAACCCCCCGACTCAAATACGCGATTTAATGTTGCGACGTAGCCGTCTAACGCGACCAATGCCCCTTCGACGGCTTCCGTCTCCTCAGGACTCAGATCGAGTTCGGTCTCGTAGGCGGGGATCGTGGGCTGCGGATCGGCAGCAGGGGATGCCGCAGTGGGATCCTTGGCGGGCAGAGTCGATGTCGGTGCAGCCACAGGGGAGTGGTCTTCGCATCCCGACAGTACAAGCGGCAGTGCCAGTGCGGCTGTCAGTGCAATGCTCGTCGTCGTTCGATAGCGGATACGTCCGCCAAGTCCAGTTTTCATTCCACGCCTCTGTGGTCGAGAACTCCGGCGCCGATGTACGAATCGCGCCCGGAATCTCTACATTATGCGAGAACTGTGACTTTGAGAACAGGCGAAGTTGAATCTGTGGATAACCTGCCCGCGAGTGAGCGGAGCTACTTCTTGGCTGCTTTCGCGGCCGCCTTCTGCTGCTTCTTGAAGGCGCGGACTTCCAACAGAGTGTCCTCATCGACCACATCGGCGATCGAGCGACGGCTGTCTGCAGTGCCGTAGTCTCCAGCTGCCTCGCGCCATCCATCGGCGTTGAAATCGAATTGTTTGCCCAGGAGGGCCAGGAAGATCTTTGCCTTCTGCTCACCGAAACCAGGCAGCTTCTTCAAGCGTTTGAGCACCTCGGGACCCGTCGGATCTCCGGACGTCCAGATCGCTGCAGTGTCAGCGTCATATTCGTCGACGATCTCTGCTGCCAGCTTCTGCACCCGCGTCGCCATTGACTTCGGGAAACGATGCACCGCCGGCTTGATCGAGAACTTCTCCAGGAACTCATCCGGATTCATCTCAGCAATCTCAACCACATCGAGCTTGCCCAGACGCTCAGCAAGCTTCGCTGGCCCGGCGAACGCCACTTCCATCGGCACCTGCTGGTCAAGCAACATGCCCATCAGCAGGGCTAAGGGATCGCGTGCTAGAAGTTCGTCGGATGCTGGATCACCAGACAGGTAGACAGAATTGGTAGTCATGCATCCAATTTTGCCGTAGTCCGCACCTGGATGCCAGGACGGGGGCATCTGCTGGCAGTGCAGGCGGCTGAGCAATCACCGTGTAGGGATTTACAACTGAAAGTCTTCATCTCTTTCGTCCACAATGACTGCGTATCCGCTGAGCTGCTCTTTCAACTCGTGGATAAGACGGGACCCTTCGGCCGCAAAATGGGCCCGAGACGATTCTGAATCCCAGTCGTCGAACGGGTCGAAGTGGTCGCCCCAGAAATCCATGTAACTATGAAGATCATGGGCGAGTTCCATCGAAATCGGAAGGTCGGAGGTCCTGACTGCAATGTCCCAGGTGTCATGACTCCAGAGCGGTTCCTTCCGACCCCAATCAGGAAAAAAGCGGATCTCGATTTCATTCTTCACGGTGCGCATCTGAGCTCTCGGGTCGGGAACGGCTGGATTGTCCGTAAGTGTTGTGGGTTTCCGATCTGCTGGTCGAGCAGCATGCCCGTCAGCAGGGCAAAGGAGTCATCGGCAAGGAGGGCATCGGCTTCGGCATCGCCGGAGAGGAAAACTCAGCTCATCCGTCCATAGTGGTACGAAACCAGCCAGCAAGCACCTCAGAGATACCATCGAGTCATGATCTGCCCCTGTTCCGGAATGCCGCCCGGCGCCGACTACGATAATTGCTGCCGTCCTGCCTTGGACGTCAAGACATGGCCAACAACTGCTGAGGCGCTCATGCGCTCTCGCTACACCGCGTTCGCCCGCGGAAACGAAGACCACCTCTTTCGCACCTGGCACGCCAAGACCCGGCCCGCCGACATCGAACTCGACACCGACACCACGTGGTTGGGCCTGGAAATCCTGGGCACGACAGAAGGATCGGAATCCGACGAAACGGGAACTGTGCACTTCCGAGCAACATGCCGGGACCACCTCGGCGAGCACACCCTTGAGGAGAACTCCTCATTCGTCCGCAGGGGCGGCCGGTGGGTCTACCTGGATGCTCTCGACTGATCGACCTTCGCAATCGGCGCAGGGGAGAGCCCCCTCGGCCGAAGCTGTCACGGTGATCCACTGAGCGAGTCTCGTACTGGAGGGAGACTTGGGTGCTCAGGATCGAACGTTCATGACCGGGCTATCTGGTCTCTATCCCCTCGAAGCGCAAGACACTGGTCGTGATTCTGGTGGAGATTCTCACAGCGTTCGAGATCGGCCGGATCTATGGCGAGAGGGACGTCAACACAAGCCTGAGTGCAGCGGGAGCCACGTCCAAAAACGGCAGTCTTCGAAACGTTTCTGCACTGAGTCACCGACCGCGTATCCTTGAAGCTCGGGAAAACAACGGGCATTCACAAGGAGTCTTCATGGGCCAGGCATACCACGCCGATTCGAACGATCTCAATGACAAAGAGATCCTCACGTGGGACACATTCGGCACGTCGGCCAGGGACATGGCGCAGACCATCGCCGACTCCGACTACGACCCCGAGATCGTCATCGCAATCGCCCGCGGCGGCCTGCTGCCTGCCGGTGCACTGGCCTACGCGCTCGGCCTCAAACTCTCCGACGCCATCAATGTCGAGTTCTACACCGATGTCCATGAGACTCTGCCCGACCCGATCCTCCTGGCACCGATGCTCGACATCGAAGCCATCAGAGGCAAGAAACTGCTCGTCGTCGACGATGTCGCAGACTCGGGCCGCACCCTCGCCCTGGTCCTCGAGCTGCTCAAGAAGCACGGCGCCGAAGCCCAGTCCGCAGTGATCTACGCAAAGTCAGCCTCCATCATCGACCCGGACTTCGTGTGGAAGCGCACCGATCAGTGGATCGTCTTCCCCTGGTCGGCAGAGCCCCCGGTCGTCGCCTCCAAATAGGCGGCAGTCCATGTTGAACGCCTGGCGGGATGTCGATGCGCCGTGCGGTCGGGTCAGAGCCTACGTCGACGGCAAAGTGATCCGAGCTCGGGGCATCCGCTATGCCCGCGCGCAGCGTTTCTCCCGTCCCGTCGATGAGCCTCGCGTTGACATCATCGACGGCAGACATCCCAGCCCCGGAAGTCCGCAGCACCGACGCGACCCGAACGCGGGGATGACCTTTGATCAGCTTGGGGGCCTGCCCACCAGCGAAGACTGCCTGCGGGTGAGCGTGACATCTCCCGCGAACACGGGCGACGACGTTTCGGCACTGCCTGTGCTCGTGTGGATCCACGGCGGTGCCTACGTCGCCGGCGCCGGTGATGCGGCAATCTACGATCCGCACACCCTCGTCGAGGAACAGAACATCATCGTCGTCTCGGTCACCTACCGCCTCGGCGTCCTGGGTTTCTTGGGAACAGGTAAGCCCGAACATGCCAACCTCGGCTTCCTCGACCAGATTTCGGCTCTGCGGTGGGTCCAGCGCAACATCGCAGCATTCGGGGGAGACCCGCACAATGTCACGATCGCGGGGCAGAGCGCCGGTGCTGACGCCTGCGCTCACCTCATGATCGCCGAGGCGACCGATAGTCTCTTCCGCCGCGTGATCCTGGCGTCGGCGCCACTGGGACTCGCCGGTGGCACCGAACCGATGAACTGGGCCATGGCGAAGGTCGCCGAGAAGATCGACCCCGAGGCCAGCGTCGACGATGTCCTCGCCGCACAGGACGAAGTGCACAAGGCTGCATTGGTCGGGGGACTGCACGCTGGCATGTGCTTCGGCGTCCACTACGGTGCCTATCCGTTGCCGGCGAAATCCGACGCCGCTGCCGCATGGTCAGAAGCCGCACGCAAATACGATGTGCTCATGACCCGCACGGAACGCGAGATCGCCTTCTTCGCCGGTTTCGTCCCCGCCTTCCGGCGTCTGCACGACCGCCACCTGACCTCCCCGATGCTCGAATCGCTGATCTCAGGCATCACCTCGGCGGTCTACACTCGTGCGGCTAAAGAATTCTACGATCGGCACCGCATGTCTGGAGGTCAAGGCACACGCCTCCTCATCGTCTCTCGCGGCGACGGCAGCTTCTTCGACGCCGCGCACTCCGGGGACCTTCCTCTGCTGTTCCCTGGCAACATCTGGCACGACAGCTTCCTCGACTACGGCCAATCGGCACAGATCGCGGGTCCAGAGCTGCGCAATATTTGGGGACGTTTCGCGACCTCGGGCGCATTGCCGCGGGTTTCCGTGCCCGGGCTCATCGACATCCTCGGCTGATCCTGCGGCAGTGAGACGCCGGTTCGCGTCAGTGCCGTGGACTATCGTTGGCTCATGGACTCACACCAGGTCTCAGCCGCCCGCTTGATCTCCCAGGGACTCATCGATTCGCCGCGATCGGAAACAGCCACGGCCCAGTCGGTCGTCCGACATCTCGGGTGTGTCCAGGCTCAGGCGTTGGGTGGTGCACTGGTCTCGATCGCGCTGCGCACTGGATCCTCGGTCGCTGCCGTCCGTGAGGCGATGGACTCTGGGAACATCATCCGAACGTGGACGCAGCGAGGCACGATTCACCTGGCCACGGCTGAGGACCTGGGCTGGATCCTCGGGCTGACCGGACAACGGACCTTGAAATCTGTGGCGAAGCGGCGTGAGTCCTTCGGCATCGACGATGCGATGGTCGACGATGCCGCACAACTGGCCGAAGAAGCGATCCGCGACCGTGGGCCCCTGACCCGCCAAGAACTGCTCGATGCCTTCGAACCTCTGCAGGCGGGCAAGGAATACGGGCACGAACGCTACCTCATCACCACCCTGGCGCTGCGCAACATCATCGTTCAGGGACCGATGGTCGAAGGCAAAGATGATATGAAATACGTCCTCACCGCAGACTGGATCCCGAACCCTGTCGAACTCGACGCCGAGGCCGCCGTGCACGAATGGATGCGACGCTACGTCCTCAGCCACGGGCCCGTGACCATCGACGACGCCGCACGGTGGACGGGACTGCCCAAAACACCCGTGCGCACAGCCATAGCCGCAGCGGTAGCCGAAGGCGAGGTCGTCGAGGTCAGCATCGACGGCCGTGAGCACTTTCAAGCACCCGAGTTGGCAGACCAGCTGCACGAGAGCCGCTCACGGGCGAATGAACTCCTCCTGCTGCCTGGATTCGATGAGATCATCCTCGGCTACAAGGATCGCAGCGCCACCTTGGACCCGGCGCACGAGAAGCTCGTCGTCCCCGGTGGCAACGGCATGTTCAAGAACACCCTCATCGACGGCACAAAGGCTCAGGCAACGTGGAGGCGTTCACCGCGCAAGACCGGACCACGCCTGATCATCGAACCCTTCGGCGGTGATGCTGTCGATCGTGACCGCGCCGAGGCTGCTGCCGCCTCTCACCCCGCCTTCGCCTGAGGCTGCGATGAAGGTCGGAATCCTCGTCAACCCCAAACATGCACAAACCATGCGCGCCTATGCCTGCCTCGTCGAGATCCTCAAACGGGAACGGATCACGTATCGCAGCGCCACAACGACGCGGCAATGGCCGGGGGCCGAACAGTCGAAGCAGATGCTCGACTGGGGCGCAGATCTGATCGTCGTGCTCGGAGGCGATGGCACGCTGCGCGCCAGCGCTCCGATCTTGGCTGCTGCCGAGGTGCCAGTGGCAATCATTCCGACCGGCACCGCGAATGTCCTGTCCAGGCACATCGGAATCCGCTCGGCTGAGCACGCACTCGGCTTGGTCGAGTCTCATCTGGGGTCCATCCCACTGCGCAGTTGCGAAGTTCCCGTCAACGAGGCCCACTGCCTCACCGCTGATGGTCCGCGATGTGAACAATTCCTATCCATGGCCGGGATCGGAGGAGATGCGAGAGCCATCGCAGGGCGAACCGGTCTGCCGGGTTTCCTCGGGTATGCCTGGGGCGCCGCCCGCGCGCTCTTCGCACCACTCATCAACGTCGAGATCGCAGGGGCGCAGCTCGTGGCCCCGACTCAGTCGTGGGCGGTGATGGCGTCGAAGACGGCTCGACCTGCAGGTCCGATTCCCGTGTTTGAACACGCCGAGGTGACCGCGGGAGAATTCGAGTTCCTGGCCGTCGCCTTCACCACGACGAAACCCCGCCATCGCCTCGTCGAATGGGCGCGGGTGGGGTGGGACTGTGTGAACAGGCGCCCGGCTACGAACCCCTCACTGCACTATTGGCGAGGGACTGACCTCAGCATCAGTCTGGATGGTCCCGCACCGGTCCAGCTCGACGGCGACCTCATCGGTGATTGCCGCCGGCTGGATCTGCGGGCCGGAACCAGCTCGCTGAGAGTCCTAGCGCCGGGCCAGCATGGACTCGTACTCAACTAGCGCAGTTTCCTCTGGGCACACGACCGTGTCGGAGATGACTCCAACTGCGCGAACCCGGAACCCTACACGATCGCTGTGAGGCTGTGCAGGAATTCTTCGTGGATCCTCGTATCCGTCCCAAGCTCCGGATGGAAACTGCCGCCCCAAATATTTGCCTGCCGCACCAGGACGGGTACCTCAGCGTATTCGCTGAGCACCTGGACATCAGTGCCGAAATTCAGAATCTGCGGAGCCCGGATGAATGTCGCTTCGAATGTGCTGTCGAGCCCGGTGACCTGCACCGGTGCGCAGAACGATTCCCGTTGCCTGCCGTAGGCGTTGCGGGCCACCGTGACATCAAGTCCGCCGAGGCGATCGAAGCCACCCAGCGAATCATCCGTGAGCCGATCAGCGAGGAGAATGAGTCCCGCGCACGTGCCGAAGACCGGCAGACCAGCACTGATCTTCTCCTCGAGTGCGGGGAAGAGCCCAGTGGTGGCAGCGATGCGCACCATGGCCGATGACTCGCCACCGGGCAGAATGATGGAATCGATGCTCTCGAGGTGCTCCGGTCTGGTGACCTTGCGGGAGCCCACCCCCAGGGAGTCGAGCACGCCGAGGTGCTCTCGGAAGGCTCCCTGGAGGCTGAGGACGCCGACTCTCACCAGCCGCGCTCCGCCAGGCGGTGGGGTGCTGGAACGTCTGCGACGTTGATGCCGACCATGGCATCGCCCAAACCGCGCGAGGCCTTCGCCACGGCGATCGGATCATCGAAGTGAGTGGTCGCCTCGACGATGGCTTTGGCGCGAGCTTCGGGGTTGCCGGACTTGAAGATGCCGGAGCCGACGAAGACGCCGTCGGCGCCCAACTGCATCATCATCGCAGCATCGGCCGGAGTGGCAATGCCGCCGGCGACGAAGGTCACGACGGGCAGTCGGCCCAGGCCAGCGACCTGCTTGATCAGGTGGTATGGGGCCGCGTGCTCCTTGGCCGCGACGTAGAGCTCATCCTCGCTTTTAGCACCCAGTGCTCTGATCTCGGAGTTGATGGTCCGCAGGTGGCGCATCGCATCGGAGACGTCGCCGGTGCCTGCCTCACCCTTCGAGCGGATCATCGACGCGCCCTCTGTGATGCGCCGCAGTGCCTCGCCGAGGTTGGTCGCACCGCAGACGAAGGGCACCTTGAAGACGGACTTGTCGATGTGATTGACGAAGTCTGCGGGGGAGAGGACCTCTGATTCGTCGATGTAGTCCACACCGAGAGTCTCGAGGATCTGAGCCTCGACGAAGTGCCCGATTCGGGCTTTGGCCATGACCGGAAGTGATACGGCAGCGGTGATACCGTCGATGAGGTCGGGGTCGCTCATCCGGGCCACTCCGCCCTGAGCGCGGATGTCGGCGGGCACGCGTTCGAGCGCCATGACCGCCGAGGCGCCTGCAGCCTCCGCGATGCGTGCTTGCTCCTCGTTGACGACGTCCATGATGACGCCGCCCTTGAGCATCTGGGCCAGGCCGGTGTTGAGCAGGGTCTGTGTCTGTGTCATTGTCGTACTTTCCGTTCGTGGTGAGCCCGATGTGAGCAAGCATGGTGAGCCCGATGGGCCGGGCGAATTGATCGGTGAGAACGGCCGTTCACCACAAGACTAGATCCACGGGTGGCTCAACAAGAGTGCCAGAAAACATGAAAAGTTTTAGGCCAGTATGATCGGGGCATGTCTCCTGCTCAACCGACGCGTCCCACTGTTGCCCAGTCGGAAACGCTTCTGCTCCGAGCCGACGGAATTGCGCTGCCCATCGACATCGATCGGGACGTCTCGACGTCGCTGCCTGATCAGCTTGTGGCCGAGATCAGGCGACTCATCGCCGCCGGGGCGGTTCGTCCCGGCGAACCGGTGCCTGCCAGCAGGCGTCTGGCCGCCTACCTCGATGTCTCTCGTGGGACCGTCGAAACCGCTTACGCCCAACTCGTCGTCGAAGGCTTCCTCGTCACAGCCGAACGCTCCGCGACACGGGTGAACCCGGAGCTGCCGAGCACGCCGCGCACACGCAACCCACGGATGCGCTCACCGCAGGTCCCACGACGCAGGCTGCGCAGCTTCGTCGACCTGCGTCCCGGCTTCGGCGGCGACAACCCACTGCAGGAGCCCGCATTCCGCAGGGCGTGGCGTGATTCGCTCGACATCGATCCTGGTCCGATCGATCCGCTCGGCCAGCCGCAGGCCAGATGGGCGATCGCCGACCACCTGCGCCTGACGCGGGGGATGAACGTCGACCCTGATGACATCATCCTCACCAGCGGGTCCCGTGATGGGCTTCGTCTGCTCCTCACGACGGGAGTTGAGGGTGCGATCGGCGTCGAGAACCCCGGGTTTCCGGGTCTGCGTCAGGCCATGTCCGACCGCGATCTCCGGCCCATCGACACGACACACCCGGCCGATGGCACTCCTGACCACCTCGGCGCGGTAGTCGTCACCCCCAACCATCAGTTCCCGCACGGAACCACCATGCCCATCGACCGGCGCGTCAAACTTCTGGAATGGGCGCAGGCGACCGGCGTCATCGTCATCGAAGACGACTACGACAGTGAAGCCCGCTACACCCGCACCGTCGTGCCCACCCTCTACGATCTCGCGGAGTCCACAGACACTTCGGCCCAGGTGGTTCACATCGGCACCTTCTCGACCTTGCTGACCTCGGCCGTATCCACCGGGTACATCATCGCCCACGGGGACATCGGCCACCGATTGAGCAGCATGCGCGCCGCTCTGGGCCCGGCCTTCTCACCGGTCATGCAGACAGCGATCGCGTCCTATCTGAGCTCGGGAGGATTGCGGCGGCGCATCTCGCGTGGGCGGCGCAGACTCAGAGCTGCCGAGGTGGTCGTGGCCGAAGTGGGGGCGATCCCCGGCCTCGTCCACGAAGGTCGGACCCTCGTCATCGAGACGCGAGCGACCACTGCGGCACGGCTTCGCACCGATCTGGCAGAGCGAGGGATACTTGTGGCTTCGCTGGCGGCCGGATGGAGTGCGGACAGCGACGTCAGACACGGTATCGTCATCGCCCACTCGAACGTGGAAGCCGCCGTGCTGCACCAGGCGTTGGAGACGGTGCAGTCTTTGTTGAGCGAGCGTGGCCAGAGATGATCAGGCAGGAGCGGTTGAGTAGGATCGGAGAATGATGAAATTCGGGTTCGTCGCCGATGGCGTTGCCAAGCTGCTCATCGCAGTCGCTCTCTGCGCATTTCTTCCCGCAGTCGAGTCATTCCTGCTCGCACCCAGGTGGCTGGCGATCACGGCGACCGTCCTGCTCTTCCTCAGCGCCGCCACGGAGATCTCCTATGGTGTCCGCAAAGGGGAGAAGCGCTATGTGAAGTACCTTGCGATCTTCGACTCGCTCTGGGTGGTCTCGACGATCATCACCGTGATCTTCGCCCTCGTCGGCAGCCCGGCGTCAGGCTTCATCTGGTTCGGCTTCACCGGGCTCGGCTCGCTGGCCATCGCCATCGTATTCACCACTGGAGCCAATGGCCCCGACTTCGCCGAAGACGAGAGTTCTGACGGGACTTCAGTATCGACCGACTGAACACACCTGGCGACTGAACACAGTGAGTCGCTGAACCGGACTTAACCTCAGCGGTTGAACGCGATGGCGGCGTGATAGCCCTCGGGCAGTCCGGACTCCAGGTCGAAGATCTCGACGTCGGGGTGCGGAGAGTTGGGTGAGGCAGCGGCGCCGATGTAGTCCATGCCTGGGTCGCGTGCCAGGCCCGTGCTGAGAGCTTTGAGGAAGGCTTCCTTCCGTGCCCAGACACGGACGAAGTCGGTCGCCAGCTCGGATTTCGGGACCTGTTCGAGTTCGGACTGTTCTTTCGGGTGAAGCAGCGACATCGCCTCGGCTGCGACCGCGTGTTCGGGCACAGCTTCGAGGTCGATTCCGATGGGATCGTCGGCGACAGCCACGAGGACTAAGCGCCTGGCTCGCGTGACGGAGAACTCGCATTCCTCGACTCGTGGTTTGCCGGCCGAGTCGAGACGGATATCAATGTCTGCTGGGTCGCGGTCAAGGTGCGTGCCGAGGACGTGGCGAAGAATTACCCGCCCTGCAGCCCAGGTGGCTGCGGCATCGGGTTCGAATTCACTCGCATAGTTCATCTCCTGCTTCGTCAGCGAGGAGAGATCGATGCGTGCCCATTCGGCCTCAGCGTCAGTGTCGGCGAGGACGATGGTGGAATCGAGCTGGGTCGGCAGGAGCGTGAAACCGGGGTGGGACTCCATGTATCAGCGGCCCAGAGCCTTCGTGATCTTCTTGAGCTTGCGATTGAGCACGAAGATCCGCACGGATCCGATGATGCCGGCGATGAAGATGCCGCCGATCGCGGCGAAGAGCATGGCAACGCCCAGCGGCAGCTGGAACTGCCAGCCCAAGTACTGGAAGTCGGCGGGGACGTTGTTCTGCAGAATGAAGATGAGCAGGAGCACGACGATGGCGGCGCCGAGGATGAGGGAGACCCACATTCCCGCCGACATGCCCGAGCCACCCTTGAGCTGAGACAGGTCGGCATTCTTGCCTGCAGGAGTCGGTTCCTGGCGCTGCGCCGGTTCCGTCTGCTGTGTCGGATCAACCTGCTGTGTCGGTGCGACCTCGCGGGTGTTCCCGGTTGCCGGATCCTCGTCGCCGAGCACGGACTGTGTCTCGGCTAGCAGCTCTTCGGGCGTCTGAGATTCGCCACGGGGGTCTTGAGTACTCATGCGCCCATCATAGTCGCTGATGGGCGCATGAGTCAGGTGATGCGGCGTCTGACCTGAAGAAGTGAGATCAGATGCGTGTGTCGCTCAGATCAGACCTTCGCGCTCAGCGAGGAGATGATCTCGTTGAGTGTTGCCGAGGGACGCATGGCCGAGTCGAGCTTGGCCTCGTCCGGGTAGTAATAGCCACCCAGGTCGACCGGGCTGCCCTGCACCTCGAGAAGTTCGGCCGAGATCTTCTCGGCGTTGGTCTCGAGTGCTTCAGCGACAGGCTTGATGGCTTCGGCCAGCGGTTCGTCAGTGGTCTGCTTGGCCAGGTTCTGTGCCCAGTAGAGGGTGAGGTAGAAGTGGCTGCCACGGTTGTCGATCTCGCCGACCTTGCGTGACGGCGACTTGTTCTCTTCGAGGAATGTGCCGGTCGCAGCATCGAGCGTGTCGGCAAGCACACCGGCACGGGCATTGCCGTGGACGTTGAACTCGTGACGGAACGATTCGGCCAGGGCGAGGAACTCACCGAGGGAATCCCAGCGGAGGTGGTTCTCCTCGACCAGCTGCTGGACGTGCTTCGGGGCCGAACCGCCGGCACCCGTCTCGAAGAGGCCGCCACCGGCGATGAGCGGAACCACGGAGAGCATTTTCGCCGAGGTGCCCAGTTCCAGGATCGGGAACAGGTCGGTGTTGTAGTCACGTAGGACGTTGCCGGTCACCGAGATGGTGTCCTTGCCCTCACGGATGCGATCGATCGAGAACTGGGTCGCTTCGACCGGGTTCATGATGCGGATGTCGAGACCCTCGGTGTCATGCTCGCCGAGGTATTCTTCGACCTTGGTCCGCAGGTTGCGGTCATGGGCGCGGGTCTCATCGAGCCAGAATACGGCGGGAGTCTCGGAGAGGCGGGCGCGGGTGACGGCCAGCTTGACCCAGTCGCGGACCGGGATGTCTTTGGTCTGGCAGGCACGCCAGATGTCACCGGCGGCAACATCATGGGACAGAAGGACCTCACCGGCGGAGTTGACGACCTCGACGACGCCGTCCTGGGCGATCTCGAAGGTCTTGTCGTGGCTGCCGTACTCTTCGGCCTTCTGGGCCATGAGTCCGACGTTGGGTACGGTGCCCATCGTGGTCGGGTCGAAGGCACCGTTGGCACGGCAGTCCTCGATCACAGCCTGGTAGACACCGGCGTAGGAGGAGTCAGGGATGACGGCCAGGGCGTCCTGGGTCGCGTCGTCCTTGTTCCACATCTTGCCGCCCACGCGGATCATCGCGGGCATTGAGGCATCGACGATGACATCGGAGGGCACGTGCAGGTTGGTGATCCCCTTATCGGAGTTCACCATCGCCAGGGAGGGGCCTTCGGCCATGCCCTTCTCGATGCCGGCCTTGACGCCGTCGGCCACATCAGATGGGAGGGCATCGAGCCCGCCGAGGATGGCGGCCAGTCCGTTGTCGGAGGTCAGACCCGCCTCGGCGAGGGCAACACCGTATTCGGCGTAGACCTCGGGGAAGAACGCCTCGATGACGTGTCCGAAGAGGATCGGGTCGGAGACCTTCATCATGGTGGCCTTGAGGTGGACTGAGAACAGGATGCCCTCGTCCTTGGCCCGTGCGATCTGAGCCTTGAGGAACTTGTGGAGTTCGGCCACATCCATCTTGGTGGCGTCGATGACTTCGTCAGCGAGGACAGGCAGCGATTCCTTGAGCACAACTGTCTCGCCCGAGGCGGGACGCAGGCGGATCTGGAGGGTGTCATCGGCCGGGATGACAACGGACTTCTCATTGTCACGGAAGTCACCGGCGGCCATGGTGGCGACATTGGTCTTAGAGTCAGAGGACCAGTCACCCATCGAGTGAGGGTGGGCCTTCGCGAAGTTCTTGACTGCCTGTGGGGCGCGACGGTCGGAGTTGCCCTCACGCAGGACCGGATTGACTGCTGAACCCTTGACCTTGTCATAGCGGGCCTTGGCATCGCGCTCATCATCGGTCGATGGTTCGTCCGGGTAGTCGGGCAGTTCGTAGCCCTGCGACTGGAGCTCGGCGATAGTGGCCTTGAGCTGGGGGACAGAAGCCGAGATGTTGGGCAGTTTGATGATGTTGGCTTCTGGCGTTTTGGCCAGATCGCCCAGTTCCGACAGAGAATCAGGGACCTGCTGGTCCTCTGGGAGGCGATCGGTGAACTGCGTCAGCACACGCGCGGCGAGGGAGATGTCGCGGGTCTCGACCTTGACACCCGCCGAGGTGGCGAATGCTTCGATGATCGGCTTGAGCGAGTACGTCGCCAGAAGCGGCGCTTCATCGGTGCGCGTATAAATGATTTTGGCCATGGTGATGGACTACTCCACATCGTCTCGGGGTTTGACCTCACCATCCTACCGTTGACCGTCAGCGGCGCAGCTTCCCGGTAGGGTTCTGTCTCGTCACGAACAACAAGAGAATCATCACGAACGACAGAGAGAGGATGACGGTGGCCAAGCTCTACTTCCGTTATGGGGCCATGAATTCCGGAAAATCGACCGCTCTCCTGCAGGCCGCCTTCAACTACGAGGAGCGCGGCCAGCGAGTGTTGTTGGCCAAACCTCACATCGACACGAAGGGCGCCGGTGAGATCGTCTCTCGTCTTGGCGTCACCCGGGAAGTCGACTTCCTCATCCCCGCAGGCTCCGACGTCGAGACCATCTACGGCGAGCACGCGGACTACGTCGATCATGATGCTCTGCTCGAATCCATCGACACCCCCAAAGCGCGCGTGGCCTGCCTGCTCATCGACGAGGCCCAGTTCCTCGAACCGCTCCAGGTCGATTCGCTCATGCGCATCGCCACTCACGCCTCGGTGCCGGTGATGTGCTACGGCATCCGCACCGATTTCCGCACCAAGGCCTTTCCCGGTTCGGGTCGACTGCTTGAGATTGCTCACACTCTGGAGGAACTCAAGACGATCTGTCGCTGCGGACGCAAAGCGATGTTCAACGGCCGCCTCGTCGATGGCGAGTTCATTTTCGACGGTGACCAGGTCGCCATCGACGGCAACGCGGTGACCTATGAATCATTGTGCCCACGCTGTTATCTCGAGTACTCGGGCGGTAGGCTCAGTGCGGTGGTCTCCTGACCGTCTAACTGCCCTCCTGACCTCGAACATCACATCTGATCTCGACACTTGCTAGGAGCTCTCTTGCGCATTTGCGTCCACCCCCTCAACGACAATCCGGGCTCACCGGTCATCGTCTTCGGAAACGCCCTCGGCACCCGAGTCTCCCTCTGGGCGGCAGTCGCGGCCAGGTTGGCCGACGATTATCAGATCTATCTCTCCGACCTGCCCGGCCACACCCATCCTCGAACAGATGAGGCAGACGATTTCACGCTCTCGGATCTCGCGGCGGGCCTGGTGTCGAGCCTGGCTGAACTGGGTGTGGAGAAGTTCACCTATTGCGGAGCCTCGATCTCCGGTGGGATCGGCCTGACGCTGGCACTCGACCACCCCGACTCGCTGACCGGTCTCGTGGCCTGCTCGACGGCGACCAAATTCGGCACCGCCGATACCTGGGCCGAGCGCATCAAGGACGTCGAGGAGGACGGAACCCGCGGCCAGCTAGACGACACCGCCGACCGGTGGTTCGCCGCCGGCTTCCTCACGGAAGACATCGCCTCTGGACCGGCTGTCCTGACCGATCTTGCAATGATCGATGATGCCGCCTACATCGCCTGCGCACGGGCCCTGACCCAGTACGACGTGACCGGCCGCCTCCAAACCATCACCACGCCGACCCTGTTCATCGCCGGAGCGCAGGATCCCGGCTGCACCCCCGAAGCCATGACGGAGCTCTCGGCACAGGTGGCCGACTCCACGATTGCTGTTGTCCCTGACGCGGCCCATCTGCCCATGGTCGAACATCCCGACCTCGTCTTCGACCACATCGAACAGTTCTTGAGTAAGGTGTAGCCCACCAGCATCCGACATTGCTCGATGAGGAGCGCAGATGACTCAGGACAAGAATTCAACCACGGGCGGCTCAACCGAAATCGGCGAACTCTCACCCGGAGAGCGAGCGCCCGGACTGGCTAAACGCACCGTCCGGATCCGGTGGACCGGTTTCTTGCTCGGACTGATCCTCTCCACTCTCGTCTATGCCATCATGCCGGGCGACCTTGACCACGGCGTCAGACTCACAGCGGCGATCGCCGTGCTCATGGCTGCTTGGTGGATGACCGAAGCGCTGCCGATCGCCGCCACGGCTCTGGTTCCGCTCGTCGCATTCCCGGTTCTCGGCACAGATATCGAGATGAAGACCGTCGGTGCCTCCTACGGTAATCCGATCATCTTCCTCTTTCTCGGCGGCTTCCTCATCGCCCTGGCGATGCAGCGCTGGAACCTCCACCGCCGAATCGCCCTGGTGACCCTGAGCATTATGGGAAATAAGCCTGGACCGATGATCGCCGGCTTCATGATCGCCACCGGATTCGTCTCCATGTGGGTCTCCAATACCGCCACTGCCGTGATGATGCTGCCGATCGGGATCTCGGTGCTCATGATCGTGAGCAAAGTCGTCGGCGGTGCGATTGCCGCCGACGCTGACCGGGCCGACCCCGACAAGGACACCGGCCTGGGTACGGCAGTGAGATCCAACTTCGGCACCGCCCTCATGCTGGGCATCGCCTATTCCGCCTCGATCGGGTCATTGGGAACCATCATCGGCACCCCGCCGAACCTGTTCCTGGTCGGATACCTCGAGGAGAACCACGACATCTCCATCGGCTTCGGCCAGTGGATGCTCGTGGGTGTTCCATTGTCGATCGTCATGATGGTCATCGCCTGGTTCCTCCTCGTCAAGGTCCTCTTCAAACCTGAGATCGATGAGATCCCCGGCGGCAGGGAGCTCATCCGCGACGAATTGAAGAAGCTCGGCCCCATGTCCACCGGCGAGAAGCTGGTCCTGGCCATGTTCATCCTCGCCGCAGTCTGCTGGATCACTCTGCCGCTGATCTTCGACGAGCCGCCGATCAGCGACGAAGGCATCGCCATGGCCATCGGCCTCCTCCTGTTCCTCATCCCCGGCGGGGCCAACCGCGGAGTCAAGCTGCTCGACTGGGACACCGCGGAGAACTTGCCCTGGGGTGTGCTGCTTCTCTTCGGGGGAGGATTGGCGCTGTCGGCACAGTTCTCCTCCTCGGGTCTGACCGAATGGATCGGCAAATCGACCAGTGGGCTCGGGGTGCTCCCGACGATCCTCATCGTCGCCATCTTCGCGACCATCATCCTGTTCCTCACCGAACTGACGTCAAACACCGCCACCGCAGCGACGTTCATCCCCGTGGTCGGCGGAGTTGCGATGGGGCTCGACCTTGACCCGCTGCTGTTGACCATCCCCGTAGCTCTGGCGGCTACGTGTGCATTCATGCTGCCGGTGGCGACCCCACCGAACGCAGTCGCCTACGGCTCCGGCTACGTCACTGTGGGGCAGATGATCAAGGGTGGTGTGCTGCTCAATGTCATCGGGATCGTGCTCATCACGGCGACGGTTTACCTGCTGGCCATTCCAGTATTTAACATCATGCTCTGAAGAGTGGCGAACTTTGGCAGACTGGTGCCATGACACTTCTCTTCTCACCCATGACATTGCGCGGCACCGAGATCGCCAACCGCATCTGGCTGGCCCCGATGTGCCAGTACTCCTGTGAGGCCGAAGACGGAATGCCCGGCACCTGGCATCTCGTCCACCTCGGGGCACGCGCCCAGGGCGGATTCGGGCTCATCCTCACCGAAGCCTCAGCGGTGCTGCCCGAAGGCCGGATCTCACCCCAGGACGCAGGCATCTGGAACGACGACCAGGCTGACGCCTGGTCGTCCATCACCGAATTCGTCCATTCGCAGGGCAGTCGGATCGGTGTCCAGCTGGCACACGCAGGCCGTAAGGCGAGCACCTACCGGCCCTTCGGGGGCAACCCCCGGGGCAGTGTGCCCGAGGCCGAGGGAGGCTGGCCCACCCTCGGCGCCAGCGCCATCGCCTACCCCGGCTACGAATCACCACAGGAGATGACGAAGGACGACATCGCCGAGGTGGTCGATGCCTTCGCCTCGGCCGCGGCCCGTGCCGTCGGTGCCGGGTTCGACGTCGTCGAACTCCATGCCGCCCACGGCTACCTGCTTCATTCGTTCCTGTCTCCGCTGTCGAACGAACGCAGTGATGAGTACGGTGGCGACCTCACCGGACGTTCGAGACTGCTGACTGAGACCTATCAGGCTGTGCGCGAAGCCGTGGGGGAAGACGTGCCCGTCCTGGTCCGACTCTCCGCCAGCGAATGGCGTGAAGGCGGCTTCGACATCGCTGAGGCGGTCGAGGTCTCCCGTGACCTCAAAACCCGCGGCGTGGACCTCATCGATGTCTCGTCCGGAGGAAACTTTCCCGTCAAGGTGCCCGTCGGACCCGGCTACCAGGTACCGCTGTCTGCCGCGATCCGGGCAGAAGGAGTGAGCACCGGCACCGTCGGCCTCATCACAGATCCGGAACAGGCCGAGACGATCCTGGCCTCGGAACAGGCGGACGCGATCTTCCTGGCCCGGGCAGCGCTGCGCGAACCAGCCTGGCCGCAGCGAGCAGCCCACGATCTCGGGGTCGAACCGGGACCGTATCCACCGCAGTACACAAGAGGAGCATGGTGAACCGACAATGACGAACACTATCGAGACCGAACACGTCGTCATCCGCAGCATCGCGGTGTCCGACATGGCCAACAACGTCTACCTCATCACCGCCAAGGAGTCGGGGACACAGGTCCTCATCGACGCCGCAGACGATGTGGACGCAATCAAGGAGCTCATCGCCTCCGCTGGTGTAGACACCTCGGCAGACCCAGTCCTGCAGGCGATCATCACGACACATCAGCACTGGGATCACATTCGAGCGCTGTCGGCCACCTCGGCGGCATTCCCCGACGCGATGACGATCGCAGGCAGCGACGATGCGGAGGCAATCACAGAGGCTGAGGGCGTGGAGATCGCACGCACGGTCGACCACCTCGACGTCGGAGACTTCGGCGGCTTCGTCCTTCAGGCGATCGGGCTGCGCGGCCACACGCCGGGCTCGATCGCGCTGCTGCTGCGCGACGGGGGAGAGACCATCCTGTTCTCCGGAGACTCGCTGTTTCCCGGTGGACCCGGCAAGACCTGGCACGCAGATGACTTTGCCTCCCTCATAGATGACCTTGAGGACAGAGTTTTCGCTCAGCTGCCCGATGAGACCCGGGTGCTGCCCGGACACGGTGATTCCACCACGCTGGGCGAGGAGCGTCCGAAGCAGGCGGAATGGCGCGAACGCGGCTGGTGATCAGTCAAGTTGACTGATCAGTGTGGCCGTCTGATCAGCTGGGCAGGGCAGCGAAGCCGATGCCGGCCCAGACGACGGCAACCACGAGTGCGGCGATGATGCCGAGGTTCCACGACGTGGTGATAGTGCGTTCGCCACGCGGGTTGGACAGCTCCTCATCGCTGAGGCCGGAATAGCGGTCGAGCACGGTATCGACGGCAGGATTGGGATTGTCCATCAGCCTGCGGATGCCGTGCTCGTCCTTCTCCATCTTCTTCCCCCTGCCGGCCAGGGGCCAGGAAGAGAATACCTTCTCATGGGTGCGCACTCCGAGCCCGAAGTGGATGTCAAACCCATCGACGAGATTCCAGGGGATGCGGACCGACTGCAGCGGGTTGATCAGCGCAAGCTCACGGTGGCCCAGCTCGACGCGAGGAAACCGATAGAGCGCATAGACAACCGTGCCGACGGCGATCGGGATGCCGGCCACGGCGAGGCCCCTGAGCGTGAAGTCACCGATGGCGATCGACCCGACCCCCACTGCACAGAGCGCGGCGATGACGAAGAAGAGCACCGTCGAGCTCGTTGTGCGCACAACTCTCGGCTGATTGTTCCCTGCACTGCGATCTATCTCACTGTTAACCACCTCAACATCCTATCCACTGAGACTGCAGGTTGTGTGCATGTTTCCTTGATCTCGAAACGGTAACGATTGTGAAATTTGCTCAATATGTGGACTCAGTCACAGTGTTGAGTGAATTAGTTTTGAGGCATTCCATGTGAAAAACATGAACGCGATCACGTTCCCAGACCGGGAATGAAAGAGCGCAACACGTTCCAGAACAGGGACGTGGATGAACGGGCGAAGCAGCCCTGAATGACTACTAGGAGAGAACGTGAAAAAGCGCTTCCTCGCGGCCGGAGCTTCAGTCGCCGCAGCAGCAATGGTGCTCACTGCCTGCACGCCCCCGGGCGGCGGAGACGATGAGAAGTCGTCAGAAAAGTCGAGCGTCAATATTGGTTGGAACGAGTCCTTCCGCTCAATGAACAACCTGACTGCAAACGGCAATGCCGTCTCGAACGCCATTCTCACCTACATGATGAATGACAACTTCGGATACTACGACGGTGAACTCGAGGTCCAAGACGGATCTCTGGGCAAGATGGAGCAGGTCTCCGAAGACCCGCTGAAGGTCAAGTACACCTTCAACGACGATGCCAAGTGGTCCGATGGGACTCCGGTCGATGCAGCTGACTTGGCTCTGACCTGGGCTGGCACTTCGGCAAACTTCAACACCGTCGATCAGAACAATGCTGACGACGGTTCGGTCAAGGAGAATGACGCGAAGACGGTCTACTTCGATTCGTCCACGGCTGGTTCGGCACTCGTCAAGGACTTCCCGAAGATCTCCGAAGACGGTAAGGAGATCACCCTCTCCTACTCGAAGCCCTATGCCGATTGGCAGACCGAATTCGGCGTCGGCGCCGATGGCGTCGGTCTCCCCGCACACATCGTGGCCAAGAAGGCTCTGGGCGTCGACGACCCTGAAAAGGGCAAACAGGCCATCCTCGATGCGATCAAGGACAAAGACACCGAGAAGCTGTCCAAGATCTCGAACACCTGGAACACAGGCTTCGACTTCACCTCGATGCCGGAGGACGAAGATCTTCTCGTCCACAGCGGCCCGTACAAGATGACCGACTTCAAAGAGGGCCAGTACGTCACCCTGGAAGTCGATGATAAGTACACGGGACCGGTTAAGCCGAAGGTCGACACCGTCACGGTTCGCTACAACGGCGATCCGATGGCGATGATTCAGGCGATCGAAAACGGTGAGGTCGATATGACCCAGCCACAGGCCACTGCAGACGTCCTCTCCGCGGCTGAAGACCTTGACGGTGTGACCGTCGATGCGGCCGACGGTGCGACCTACGAGCACGTCGACTTCACTTTTGACAACAAGGGTCCCTTCGACCCCGAGGCCAACGGCGGCGACAAGGAGAAGGCGAAGAAGGTTCGCCAGGCGTTCCTCAAGACCGTCCCCCGCGAGGACATCGTCGACAAGATCATCAAGCCTCTCAACGACAAGGCTGTCACCCGCGACTCATACTCGCAGGTTCCCGGCTCGCCGATGTACGACGCGATCACCAAGGAAAACGGTGTTGCCGACGCCACCGATGTCGACATCGACGAGGCGAAGAAACTCCTCAAGGAGGCTGGAGTCGATGCGCCCAAGGTGCGCATCATGTACGACAATACGAACTCCCGTCGTCAGCAGGAGTTCCAGCTCATCAAGGAATCGGCTGAGAAGGCCGGCTTCAAGATCGAGGACGTCGGAGATGTCAACTGGGGCACCCGCCTCGGCGATGGCACGTACGATGTCTCGTTGTTCGGCTGGCAGTCCGAGGGCACCGGAGTCACTGAGAACGATGCGAACTTCCGCACCGGTGCTCAGAACAACTACGGGGGCTACTCGAACAAGAAGATGGACAAGATTCTCGACAAGCTGCTTGTCTCCAAGGAAGACGAGCAGGAGAAGCTGCTTGTCGACATGGAGAAGCAGCTGAGCGAGGACGCCTTCGGGGCACCGATCTTCCAGTTCCCTGAGTTGACGATCTACCGTGACAAGGTCAAGAACGTGAAGTCCACGGCCGTGTCACCGACCATGTTCTGGAACTACTGGGAGTGGGAGACCAACTGATCCGCGACTGACGCGGTCGGTTCTCCTTCACCCCCAGCTGCTGTGGGGATCACTCTGTGATCCCCACAGCAGCGTTTTCGGAAGATTGAAACGGACACCCCATGACAAGATTCATTCTCAGACGACTCCTCTCGACAGCACTCGTGCTCTTGGTCGTGACGTTCGTCCTCTATCTGCTGCTCAACGTCGCCCTCGACTTCTTCTGGGACCTGCGTTCGAGCACCTCGCCCAACATCGAGGCACTCTATGAGTCCCGTCGTAGACTCCTCGACCTCGACACCCCCGCGATCGTGCGCTACTTCAAGTGGCTGGCCGGAGTGGGCGGCTGCGTGGTCGGGCAATGCGATTTCGGCATCGCTTGGAAGTCTGGCCAGGAAGTCACCTCGCAGCTGCAGGGAGCGATCGTCAACACGGTCAAGCTCATCACCGCTTCGACACTCGTGGCCATCGTGCTCGGCATCGCCGTCGGCATGGTCTCTGCGATTCGCCAGTACTCGGGCTTTGACTACTTCATCACCTTCGTCTCATTCCTCCTGTACTCGCTGCCCGTGTTCTGGGTCGCAGTTCTGCTCAAGCAGTACGGCGCCATCGAGATCAACAACTTCATCAACGATCCGACGCTGAGCAGCTGGGTGCCGATCATCCTCGTCTGCATTGCGATGGGGCTGTTCTGGATGGGAGCCTTGGGGGGCGGCGGAAAACGCCGACTCATCACCTTCTTCGCGGCCACAGTCATCACTTTCGCCGCGGTTTACTACATTCTCGCCAGCGGTTGGCTGCAGCAGCCAAGCATCGGCATCGTGGGAGTCGTCGTCATCGGTTTCGGTGCGGCCGTCGTCATGACCTTCCTGTCGACGGGTCTGAAGAACAAGCGCGTCCTCTACGCTTCCCTGACGATGGCCGTCATCGGAGCTTTGATCTATATGCCGTTGCAGTACCTCTTCTACTACCAGGAGATGAACTGGCTGTGGATGTTGGGACTCCTCGTTGTGACGATCGGTGTGGCCGTCGGCGTGGGTCTTGCGTTCCGCGGACCCGATCCCTGGGACACTGCGCGAACGACCTTCTTCACCGGAATCGTCATCGCCGTCATCATCTTCGCTGACCGCGTGCTGCAGGGGTGGGGCGACTATTCGAACCTGGCCGCGATCAACAACCGTCCGATCGCGACTATCGGTGCTTCGACGCCGAACATCGACGGTGACTTCTGGATCTCGAATCTCGACACGTTCACCCATCTGCTCCTTCCGTCAATCGCTCTGATCCTCATCTCCTTCGCCTCCTACACGCGTTATACCCGCGGCTCGATGCTCGAGGTCATGGGGCAGGACTACATTCGCACGGCACGAGCCAAGGGCCTCAACGAGCGGACGGTCGTCATGCGGCACGCGCTGCGCAATGCGCTGCTGCCGCTGGCATCGATCATCCCCGTCGACATCATCACGATGATCGGCGGTGCTGTGATCACAGAGACGATCTTCGGCTGGAACGGCATGGGCAAACTCTTCATCGATTCGATGAGGCAGTCCGAACTCGATCCGATCATGGCCTACATCCTCATCACAGGTCTGCTCGCCATCATCGCCAACCTCGTCGCGGACTTCCTCTACGCAGTCCTCGACCCCAGAATCCGAGTGAACGCATGAGTACCAACAACGACAATCAGAATGCTCTCGCCCTCGACGATGTCGGGGACAACGCGATCGAAGCCAAAGAAACAGAAGGCCTGTCCCAGGGCAAGATCGTCTTCCGGAAGTTCCTTCGCCACAAGGGTGCGATGATCAGCATCGGCGTCTTCGCCTTCGTGGCCCTCTTCGCCTTCAGCTCGGTCGGATTCGGTCCGATTCCAGGGTGGTGGATCTACAACCACACAGCCTCGGGGCCAGTCCTGAACCCGGGTGGCGCGCCGACCTGGTCGTTCTCGAACTTCTTCTCGTTGGGCCAGCATCCCTTCGGGCAGGACGAGATCGGCCGTGACAATTTCGCGCGTGTGATGAAGGGAACGCAGATCTCGATCATCGTCATGGTCATCATCGGGCTCGTCTGCCTCGTCATCGGCACGATCGTGGGCGCGGTTGCCGGTTACTACCGCGGGTGGATCGATTCGCTGCTCATGCGCATCACGGACGGCTTCATCATCCTGCCCGTCATCGTCATCGGTTCGATCCTCGGCAAGATGGTCGGCGGTGCGAACGGCCCGTTGCTCGGCCTGGCTCTGGGAGCGATCCTGTGGACCGGGCTGGCACGACTCGTCCGTGGTGACTTCATGTCCCTGCGCGAACGTGAATTCGTCGACTCGGCGCGCGTTGCCGGGGCCAGCGACTTCCGCATCATGTTCAAACACATGCTGCCCAACGCCATGGGCGTCATCATCGTCAACACGACTCTGGTGATGAGTCAGGCGATCGTGCTCGAAGCCGCGCTGAGTTACCTCGGCTTCGGCATCCAATCGCCTGGCATCTCCTTGGGCCAGCTCATCAGCGAGTACCAGACGTCCTTCGCCACACGTCCGTGGCTGTTCTGGTGGCCCGGTCTGTTCATCATCGTCATTGCTCTGTGTGTGAACTTCATCGGTGATGGTCTGCGCGATGCGTTCGACCCGCGGATGAAGACCATTCCGAGCTGGAGGAAGATGAAGAAGGCCGAGCGCATGACGCAGAAAGGCAGGAAGTGATGACTGAAGAGACTAGTACAGCCGCATCACCGGTCCTCGACGTCAAAGATCTGGGAGTGAGATTCTGGGTCAATGACGAATGGTGGATGGCCGCCGAGGAGCTCAACTACACGGTCAACGCCGGTGAAGTGCTCGCGATCGTGGGCGAGTCCGGCTCGGGCAAATCACAGTCGAGTATGTCACTGCTCGGTCTGCTGCCCAGCAACGGCCGGGCCACCGGTTCGGCCAAGATGGGCGGCACCGAACTCATCGGCATGTCGCCGGATAAGATGCAGCAGATCCGAGGAAACGAGATCTCCGTCATCTTCCAGGAGCCCATGACGGCGCTCAACCCGGTCTACACGGCAGGTTTCCAGATTGTGGAGACTCTGCGCGTGCACCTGGACGTCGGCCCCACCGAGGCCAAAGAGCGGGCTCTGGAACTCATGCGTCTCGTCGAGATCCCGGATCCGGAGGAACGGTTCCATTCGTTCCCCCACCAGCTCTCGGGCGGACAGCGACAGCGCATCATGATCGCACAGGCTCTGGCCTGCCAGCCGAAACTGCTCATCGCCGACGAGCCGACCACCGCTCTCGACGTCACCGTGCAGGCGGAGATCCTCAAGCTCATGCGTGAACTGAAGTCGAAGCTCGACGCCGGCATCATCCTCATCACCCACGATATGGGTGTGGTCGCCGATATGGCCGACCGCATGATCGTGATGAAGGCTGGCCGCGTCGTCGAATCGGGCAACGCGGAAGAGATCTTCTACAACCCGCAGCACCCGTACACGAAACAGCTCCTCGAGGCCGTGCCGCACTTGGGCGCCGGAACCGGGGGACAGGCCTACGAGACTGAGCTCACCGATGCTCATTCGCCTTCTTCGGACCACGACTCGGATGATCGTCCGAATCCTCACACCGACGGTGGGCGCACGCCAGTCGGGACCAAGGCTCCCGGATCCGCCACCGTCGCCGAGGGCGGAGCGAATCGGACCGACGACCTGGCGGTCGAAGCCAAGGAGATCGCAGAATCCGGTCAGCCCAGCTTCGACATCGAGATGGACTCCACGGAGACCTACTACCACCCCGGGTCTCAGGCCGACTTCTCCAAGCCTTCGGCTCTGCAGCTGCGCGATGCTGCGATCGAGTATCCGGCGATCGGACGGAAGAAGGCGTTCCGCGCCGCACACCACATCAACCTGATGATCGCTCCAGGAGAGGTCGTGGGGTTGGTGGGTGAATCCGGGTCTGGCAAGACGACGATCGGTCGTGCCGCGCTGGGGCTCCTGCCCACTGTCGAAGGCGA
Organism: Brevibacterium sp. CBA3109; assembly: GCF_040256645.1. Taxonomy (NCBI): domain Bacteria; kingdom Bacillati; phylum Actinomycetota; class Actinomycetes; order Micrococcales; family Brevibacteriaceae; genus Brevibacterium; species Brevibacterium koreense. Next base: position 1,471,805 of record NZ_CP158281.1, read on the forward strand.
CATGGTCGTCAACGGCAAGAGCATCAAGGGCCTGAGCAACAAGGCGATGCGCCCCCTGCGCAAGGAAGTCGGGATCGTCTTTCAGGATCCCGGCTCCTCGCTCAACCCGCGCCTGCCCGTGGGCGAGTCAATCGGCGAACCCCTGTATCTCCACGAGGGGATGAAGGGGCCGGCTCTGAGCAAGAGCGTCGAAGAGCTGCTGACCGCAGTCGAGCTGCCCACATCGATGCGCAACCGCTACCCGCACGAACTCTCGGGTGGTCAGCGACAGAGGATCGGCATCGCCAGGGCGCTGACCCTGCGGCCGAAACTGCTCATCGCCGATGAGCCGACCTCGGCACTGGACGTCTCAGTTCAGGCAAAGGTCCTCGATCTGTTCGAGGGTCTGCAGCAGGAGTATGGATTCGCCTGTCTGTTCATCAGCCACGACCTGGCCGTCATCGAACGCATCGCCTCCCGGATCGCGGTGATGCGACACGGCTACCTGGTGGAGATCGGGAAGAGCTCGCAAGTCGTCACCAGTCCGGTTCATCCCTACACCCGGCGGCTGCTGTCGGCGGTCCCGGTCCCGGACCCACGGGAGCAGCGCAAGCGTCGTGAAGCCAGGGACGCCGTCCTGGAGGCCACAGCCAACGCCTGATCTCGGGTCAGCACAGCGGCCGGTACGGGCATTCGGTGGTCGCAGTGGACGGGTCAGATTCGCTTCCGAGCGGATTCTCACTCGACACTGCGGCCACCGAATGCATTCACGTTCGCGTTCCTCTTGCACGGTTTTGACCACCACCTGTCATTTTCGGTCAGCGGGTGGCCGTATAATGGTCTGTTGGGTCCGCACCGGACCAATCTCTCTAGCTCATAAGGTTCTTGATGACTGAAGCCATCACGCGTCGGGAAAACCGCCGCAACGTCGCAATCGTCGCCCACGTCGACCACGGCAAGACCACACTGGTCGACGCCATGCTCCGCCAGACCGGTGTGTTCAGCGAACACGGTGATTTTGCTGAACGCGTCATGGACTCCGGAGACCTCGAACGCGAGAAGGGCATCACCATTCTCGCGAAGAACACCTCGGTTCTCTACAACGGACCGTCTGCTGGTGACGACCATATCGTCATCAACGTCATCGACACGCCGGGGCACGCCGACTTCGGCGGAGAGGTCGAACGCGGCCTGTCCATGGTCGACGGCGTCGTCCTCCTCGTCGACGCATCCGAGGGCCCTCTTCCCCAGACCCGCTTCGTGCTGCGCAAGGCGCTGGCCGCGAAGCTGCCGGTCATCCTGCTGATCAACAAGACCGACCGCGCCGATGCTCGCATCGACGGAGTCGTCGAAGAATCCCAGGACCTGCTCCTCGGCCTCGCCTCAGACCTCGCGGACGAAGTTCCCGACCTCGACATCGACTCGGTCCTCAACGTGCCCACCGTCTTCGCCGCAGCCAAGGTCGGCGCAGCCTCCCTCGAGCAGCCTGCTGATGGTGAGGCCCCGTCCAACCCGGACCTGGAGCCACTGTTCAAGACGATCCTCGAGACCATTCCGGCTCCGGAGATCAACGACGACGACATCCTCCAGGCGCACGTGACCAACCTCGACGCCTCGCCGTTCCTCGGCCGTCTTGCTCTGCTGCGTATCTTCGGCGGCACCCTGCGCAAGGGCCAGCAGGTCGCATGGGCGCGCGGCGATGACATCAGTTCGGTCAAGATCACCGAGCTTCTCGAAACCCAGGGCCTTGACCGGGTCCCGGCCACCGAGGCCTCTGCCGGCGACATCGTCGCTGTGGCAGGCATCCCCGACATCATGATCGGCGACACGCTCACCGACTTGAATAACCCGAAGCCCATGCCTGCGATCGTCATCGACGATCCTGCAATCTCGATGACCGTGGGCATCAACACCTCGCCACTGGCAGGTCGCGAAAAAGGCACCAAGGTCACCGCTCGCATGGTCAAGGATCGTCTTGACCAAGAACTCGTCGGCAACGTCTCACTCAAGGTGCTGCCCACCGAGCGCCCCGACGCTTGGGAAGTTCAGGGACGCGGAGAACTCGCGCTGGCCATCCTCGTCGAGCAGATGCGCCGCGAGGGCTTCGAGCTCACCGTCGGCAAACCACAGGTTGTGACCAAGAAGGTTGACGGCAAGGTCCACGAGCCCTTCGAAGAACTCCAGATCGACGTTCCCGAAGACTACCTCGGAGCCGTCACCCAGCTCATGGCCGCCCGCAAGGGCGTCATGTCGACCATGACGAACCACGGCACCGGCTGGGTCCGGATGGAATTCACCGTCCCCGCACGTGGACTCATCGGCTTCCGCACGCGCTTCCTCACGGAGACGCGCGGCACCGGCATCGCGAACTCCTTCTCGGCCGGATATGGCCCCTGGGCCGGCAACATCGAGTTCCGCATCAACGGATCCCTCGTCGCCGACCGCCCCGGATCCGTGACCCCGTACGCGATGATCAACCTGCAGGAACGCGGCACTTTCTTCGTGCAGCCGACCTCGGAGGTCTACACGGGCCAGATCGTGGGAGAGAACTCACGCGCCGACGACATGGACGTCAACATCACGAAGGAGAAGAAGCTGACGAACATGCGTTCGGCCTCGGCAGACTCCTTCGAGAACCTGACCCCGCCGCGCAAGCTGACCCTCGAGGAAAGTCTCGAATTCGCCCGCGAGGACGAATGCGTTGAGGTCACACCCGGTGCAGTGCGCATCCGCAAGCTGGAACTCGACCCGAAGGAACGCGCGAAGACCTACGCCAAGATGCGTAAACAGAACGCGTGATTTCTCACACCACAGTATGACCTCGAGCGCTCAGGACCCCATGACCGTCGTACCCCGCGTCCTCTTCGTGCATGCTCATCCCGACGATGAGACGATCACGACCGGAGGCACAATTGCCGCGCTAGTCGGCGAGGGGGCGCAGGTCACGGTCCTGAGCGCCACACGAGGCGAGGCCGGCGAGGTCATCCCCGCCGACCTCAAGGGTCTCGAAGGGAATCGGACCGGGCTCGCCCGCGTCCGGGAATCAGAGGTCGCCGAGGCGATGGCTGCACTGGGCGTGCGCGAACACCTATTCCTGGGTGGCGATGCCCACACCTTCGAAGACTCCGGGATGGAATGGGGCGCCGATGGCCACGCCGTCGCAGCCTCTACCATGCCGGCCAATGCTCTCTGTGCTGCCGAACTCTCGACCGTTGCCCGCTACATCGCGGCCGTCATCGACAATGTCCGTCCGCATGCGGTCATCACCTACGCCTCTAACGGAGGCTATGGCCACCCCGACCACGTGCGCGTCCATGAGGCCACCGTCGCCGCCGTCGATGCCGCTGCCTGGAGGACCGGGCGACTGCTGTTCGTCGATGTCCCCGCCGAGGCTGCCCGCGAAACGTTCGACGCTGACCAGCCCGGATTTGCCGAAACCGGCTTCTCACCGGCCCAGACGATTCCCACCAAACCACCCGTGAGTGAGATCGTCGTCGCCCAGGACATCTCTTCGCTCCTGGGGGTCAAACGCGCGGCCTTGGCCGCCCACCGCACCCAGGTGACTGTCTCCGGGGCGTTCTTCGCCCTGTCGAACGGCATCGGCATGAAGATCGTCGACCACGAGTACTACTCCATCGGCGCAGGAACACCCATCTCCTCCCAGCGTCTGCTCTCGGGTCGAGCACCTCACGTGCTCGCTGACCTCGATATCGACGTCTGCGAAACGCAGGCCCCGGGTGCCGCCACTGATGCCGCACCTCTTCGTCGCCGACGTCGGAAGCCGAAGAAGCCCGGCTTCTTCGCCTTTGCCCACGCGGTGGTGCTGGCTGTGCTCATCGGCTTCCTCGGCGCAATGCAGCACCTCAACGTGAGCGTCTTCGACCTGTCGGGCGCCACAGTCATTCTGCCCTGGGGGTTGGCCCTGTCTCTTCTCCTGGCTGCTTGTGGACTCTGGCACCTCAAAACGATGTATCTGAGCTCCTCACCGATGCTGGTCGCCGCATTCGTCATCGTCATCCTCTCCTATGTCCTCGGTCAGCCGACGTGGCTGCCCGGCGCGGACATCATCGTGACCGGCACGCTGCGCTCAGCAGCCTGGCTGATCGGTCCGATGCTCATCGCCGCCATCTTCGCGTTCATCAAGGTGCGGCGGCCCGAAGCAGCACGTTAGAACCGGGAGAATCATGCCCAGGCAGACCCTGTCCCCTTCCTCACCGAACCCCGGCGGGCGCCCGCGGGGTGCTGCGGAGACTCCGAAGCGGAGACCGTGGCTGATCGCTGTATTCGTCCTGCTCGTCCTCGCTGCCATCTACCTGGTGGTCGGGTTCCTCACCGGACGTGTCCTTACGCCGGGGACAACGGTCGTCGGCGTCGATATCGGCGGCCAATCCACCACCGCTGCCGAAGCGACTCTGCGAGAGGAACTCGGTGACAAGGCGGGGGAGAAGATCGTGCTCAAGGCGGGAAAGCCCACCGCCGCACTCGACCCCGAAAAGGCGGGAGTCAGCTTCGACATCCCGGCGACCATCAGCCGGGCCACCGGATTCACCCTTGATCCGGCCATCATCTGGGACCGGCTCTTCGGTGATGACGAAATCGAACCGGTCATCAGCATCGACGATGAAACCTTTGAGGAAGTCACCGGCAAGGTGACTGAATCCCTTGAGATCGAACCAGTCGACGCCGAAGTCAGCTTCGTCAAGGCCAAGCCGGAGATCAAAGACGGTGCCAGCGGTCAGACCGTCGATGCCGGACAGGTGCGCAAAGCCATCGAGGATTCGTGGCTGCGCACCGGGGACGCGCTGCCGGTCACTGCAACCGACGTCGAACCCGACATCACCACCGCTGAGGCGAAGGACGTCGTCGAGGGATTCGCCAAGGACGCTGTGAGCAAGGATCTGAGCGTACGCGCTGAACCTGCGAAGGACGCCGACTCGGATGTCGATGCCGGTGATCTGACGATCAGCTCGACAACGATCGCGAAGACCCTGACATTTGCACCGAAGGACTCGAAGTTGACCCCAGTCTTCGACGAGGAGGACCTGCAGAAACGTGTCCTGGCAGCCAACAAGGACGTGGGCAAGCCTGCCAAAGATGCAAGTTTCACGATCAAGGACGGCAAACCGCAGGTGGTGGAGTCCGAAACGGGAATCGGTATCAAGAAAGACGAGCTGACCAAGGCCGTCACCGACGCCATCACGGGAGAGACCGACAAGCCAACGGTCACGCTCGACTCCGTGAAGCCGGACTTCACCACGAAAGAAGCGAAGAAGGCCGATGTCTCCGACGTGATGTCCGACTTCTCAACCGGCTATTCCTCGGAGCCCAACCGCGACACCAACCTCAAGGTCGCTGCGAAGAAGGTCTCCGGCACAGTCGTTCAGCCAGGGGAGCAGTTCTCCCTCAACGAAGCCATCGGACAGCGCACGGCGGCCAACGGATATAAGGCTGCGGGAGTCATCTCGAATGGACAGATGAAGGAGGACTTCGGTGGGGGAGTCTCCCAGGTGTCGACGACGCTGTTCAACGCCGCCTACTTCGCCGGCTTCGACCTGGACGAACACCAGGCGCATTCGCGCTATATCTCCCGCTACCCGGAAGGCCGGGAAGCCACACTGGACTGGGCGACGATCGACATGAAGTTCACGAACACGTCGAAGCAGCCGATCGTCCTCGACATGTACCTATCCGGCGGAGAGGTCCACGCGAAGGTCTTCGGTGACAAGAAGCTCAAGGTCGAGTCGGACTCCTCCGGCCGGTACAACTACAGTTCGCCCGGGTCCATTACCGATTCGGGTCCCGAGTGCAGGCCTCAGTCTCCAAAGCAGGGATGGTCGATCAAGATCACGCGGACGATGGAGGACATCGAGTCGGGTAAGACGTCGAAGGACTCATTCGTCACCGTCTATCGGCCGGTGAACAAGGTTGAGTGCAAGGACTGATCCGCCGCAATCGCTGAGGTGCCTGAGCCGCTGACGAGCCTCAGCCGCGGCTGGCGAACCAGGATCGGTGACGGACTGTGGCACCAAGTGAGGTGAAGAGGTTCAGCGCGGCTTCATTGCTCGCCTCCACATCAACGAGGTAGGAGCGGACTCCTCGCTGCGACAGCAGGGCTGCAGCAGCCCTGGCCACGGAACGGCCGGCCCCGCGCCGGCGCAGATCGGGACGGGTGACGAGATTCGTCAACACACCCCATTTGCTGCGTTCGACGATCCGGGCACTGGCCACCATCGACCGACTGCCATCCGGACGATCGGCGAAGGCCGTGACGAACTCACACGGATCTGAGGCTTCGATGAGCCCACGGAGTGCCTCCTCCGAGCCCGGATCGCGCTCACTCGTCCACGCCGCATAATGCATGGGGCTCGGCTCTTCGCTGACGTCGATCGACAGCCCGGGTGCAGCCGCATCACCGGGATGCGCCGCTCCAGCAGCCGCCTCGGCGGTGGAACCGGCCAGCAGGAAGACCGGTTCGGAAGGGGAATAGCCCCGGGCCGAAAGCAGTGGCGCCAGACCCTCGCACGCCGGGGCCAGTGAACTGGAATCCTCGCTCGAATAGATCTGGATGCAGCTTGGCTTCTCCCGTGCTGAGTACCAGGCTTCGACAGCATCGAGGCTCTGCTCCCAGTCCATTCCGGTGTCTGTGACGGGCAGGCAGCTGTTGGCGCGTCTGGTCACCGATTCGGAGCTGCGCAGCAGCCATCCCTTCTGCAGCAAGCCGATGTCATTGGCATCTTCGGCGCTCTCGTTGCGCAGATTCTCCATGTGCAGCCAGGAGATGTCCTGCGGCAGCCATGCCGCGGCCGAAATCCTGCGCAGGTCGACGGCGGAGACGATCTCGTGGGTGCGACCCGATTTGGTCGGTGCTGGTGGAACTTCGTGGACGAGCATGATCTGTTCTCGGGTGATCCGAATCGGTCCGCGCTTGGTCCCGATCTCCACCGATGACTCGTCTGCGCTGTTGACGACGCCGAGGGCATCCGAGGTCGAGTGCGTATCACCGGGCTCGAGCAAATACCGCACGACCACTCTTTTGCCGGGCTGCAGATCGTCCACTTGTCGCCTTCCGCCGAAACGTCTTGGAGCTCTTGCACCTCCAGCCTAATCCAGGGTGTATCGCAGCCGCTGCAGGCGTGACGGGGGACACGAATGTGAAAGAAGGATCACGTCGACCCGATGGGACCCCGCGGGGCCAGTAGGCGTAGTCTTAGGCTGTATACGTGCAATCTCGTTGAGTCTTAATAGGAGTCGAACTCGTGACGTACATCATTGCCCAGCCTTGTGTCGATCTGAAGGACAAGGCCTGCATCGACGAATGTCCGGTCGACTGCATCTATGAAGGTGAGCGCAGCCTTTACATCCACCCAGACGAATGCGTCGACTGCGGTGCCTGTGAGCCGGTCTGCCCCGTGGAGGCGATCTTCTACGAAGACGACACTCCGGAGGAATGGGCGGAGTACTACAAGGCCAACGTCGAATTCTTCGATGAGCTCGGGTCACCCGGTGGCGCCGCGAAGCTGGGCAACACCGGCCTGGATCACCCGATCATCGCTGCTCTGCCTCTGCAGCAGCACGACTGAGCCATGTCGTCTCGCTTCGGCCTCAACCTGCCCGACTATCCATGGGATCGACTCACCGAGTTTCGCAACCGTGCCGCAGAGCATTCCGACGGTGCCTGTGACCTGTCCATCGGCACACCGGTCGATCCCACCCCACAGGTGATCCAGTCTGCGTTGGCAGCCGCCAGTGATGCCCATGGCTACCCGACGACGGCGGGAACGGGTGAGCTGCGTGAAGCCATTGCCTGGTGGTACCGGAACTGGCATGGGGTCACGCTCGACCCCGCAGCCGAGGTGCTGCCCACGATCGGTTCGAAGGAACTGGTTGCATGGCTGCCCACCCTGCTGGGGCTGCGCCAGGCGGGTCTGGACGTAGCCTGCCCCTCGGCGGCCTACCCGACCTACGAGATGGGTGCCACAATCGCCGGTGTCAATTGCCGTCGCCTCGACGCGGCAGACGTGGCCGCCGGTGCCCCCCTCGACGGGATCGGTCTGCTGTGGATCAACACCCCGGGCAATCCCACGGGTGAGGTGCTCGACACCGACACCCTCGCCGAGGTTGTCCGCCGTACGCGCAGCGCCGGAGTCGTCCTTGCCTCCGACGAATGCTACGGACTGCTCAACTGGGAATCCGAGTCACCGGCCCCGAGCATTCTCAATGCCACTGGTGGCGATCACAGCGGTGTGCTCAGCGTGTATTCGATGTCGAAGCAGTCCAACCTCGCCGGGTACCGTGCAGCCTTCGTGACCGGAGACAGCCAGCTCATCGGCGATCTCACCAAGTCGCGCAAGCACGCCGGCATGATCATGCCGTTTCCAGTTCAGGCTGCGATGGTCGCCGGTCTGCGAGACACTGCTCACGTTGTTGAGCAGAAGGAACGCTACCGGGCTCGTCGGGACCTGCTGCGCAGCGGACTCGAAGCCTACGGATTCCGCATCGATCACTCGAGCGCCGGGCTGTATCTGTGGTCGAGCGCGAACGCCAACTGCTGGGACTCTCTGTCGGAATTGGCAGACCTCGGCATCATCGCCGGTCCCGGCGAATTCTATGGTGAGGCGGCTACTGACCATGTGCGCATCGCACTGACTGCAAGCGATGAGCGCATCGGCGCGGCCGCGCAGCGCTTGCATAGGGCAGCCGGCTGAGTCGTTCGACGGCCACAGGGCTGGTCAGGTGAGTATCCGAATGAGACTGAGAGAACCCTCCGTACGGCCAGTTCAGGCAGGTTACCGACCAGTTCGGGTAGGTGGCTGTGATTTTCTGATTCTTACAGTTATCGGTAGTCTTTGAGGGAATTGTGCAAGACACCTCAGGAAGTTCTTGAGGTGGGTCGAGGCTGAGGAGAACATATGCCATCGGATGCGAGTCTGCAGGTCGGGGACACGAAACTGACGTTGCCCGAGGTGACTCCCTCCGCAGGCAACAACGGATATCGCATCGGCTCCCTGCTGAAAGACACCGGTGCGGTGACCTATGACCCAGGGTTCGCCAATACGGCATCAAGTTCCTCGGCCATCACCTATATCGACGGTGACGCCGGAGTTCTGCAGTATCGCGGCTATCCCATCGAGCAGCTCGCCGAGCATTCCAACTTCGTTGAGGTCAGCTACCTGCTCATTCACGGAGAACTTCCCACTCAGGAGCAGTTCGACGCATTCGATGGTCGGCTGCGCGGACACACCATCGTCCACGAGGATCTGCGTCGCTTCTTCCGGGCCTTCCCCTATGATGCGCATCCGATGCCCATGGTGGCAGCTGCGGTCGCGGCTTTGTCGACTTTCTACCAAGACGACCTCGACGTCTTTGACGAAGGTCAGGTTGACACTTCTACATTCCGTCTGCTTGCGAAGATGCCGACGATCGCGGCCCTTGCCCATCGCAAGAACATGGGGCTTCCGGTCATCCACCCGGACAACTCCTTGAGCCTCGTGGAGAACTTCCTGCGGGTGAACTTCGGTGTTCCCGCAGAGGAGTACGAGCCGGACCCGTTGGCCGTCAAAGCCATGGACCAGCTCTTCATCCTCCATGCCGACCACGAGCAGAACTGCTCGACCTCGACTGTTCGACTCGTGGGCTCATCGCAGGCCAACCTGTTCCAGTCGATCTCAGCTGGCGTCAACGCCCTGGCCGGGCCGTTGCACGGCGGCGCGAACTCTGCCGTGCTTAAGATGCTGCAGGAGATCTCGGCCTCCGACGACGGTCCGGAGAAGTTCATGGAACGGGTGAAGAACAAGGAAGACGGCGTTCGTCTCATGGGCTTCGGTCACCGTGTGTACAAGAACTACGACCCTCGTGCGAAGATCATCAAGAAGACCGCCGACGAAGTCCTGGCTCGCTCCGGCGGCGACCCGCTGCTCGAAGTGGCCCAGAAGCTCGAAGAGATCGCTCTGGCCGATGACTACTTCGTCGAACGCAAGCTGTACCCGAACGTGGACTTCTACACGGGCCTGATCTACAAGGCGTTGGGGTTCCCGACGAACATGTTCACGGTGCTCTTCGCCGTCGGCCGTCTGCCGGGTTGGATCGCCCAGTGGCGCGAGATGATCAACGACCCGGAGACCAAGATCGGCCGTCCGCGCCAGATCTACACGGGTGCCTACTCGCGCGACTACAAGGACATGAACGACCGCTGATCTCACGGCCGGTGCTCACAGGCACCGCTGGTGTTCAGTCCGCCTCGCTCCAAATACGTCCTACACTCAGAACTGCTTCAACCCGTTGCGAGACGGTGATATGCAGCTGAGTGTAGGGCGTATTGTCATGTCGGCCCGGGCCGCTCGTTCCAGCGAACCATCTAGGGTTGTTGGGCGCTGAGACAGGCTGAGGCTGAGGCACGACGAGGGCGCGCCCACTTTCGCGAACGCGCCCTCGTCGGTGTCGCTTCAGAGTGTCCTCAGTGAACTGAGCCTGAGCGAGTTGAAGTGAGGCTCAGTGGAGGTCGGGGTTGAGCTCGATGCCCTTGGACGAGCGTGAGATCGCCTCGACAGCGCCGGTCACGGAATTGCGGCGGAACAGGATGTTGTTCTGACCGCTGAGTTCGGAGGCCTTCACGACCGTCTCGTCCTCACCTGGAACGGTGACGCGAGTGCCGGCGGTGATGTAGAGCCCGGCCTCGACGATGCAGTCGTCTCCGATGGAGATTCCCACGCCGGAGTTCGCACCCAGGAGGCTGCCGTTGCCGATCGAGATGCGGTGCGTGCCGCCGCCGGAAAGGGTGCCCATGATCGAGGCACCGCCGCCGATGTCGGAGCCGTCGCCGACGACGACGCCCTGGGAGATGCGTCCCTCGACCATGGCTGACCCCAGCGTGCCGGCATTGAAGTTGACGAAGCCCTCATGCATGACGGTCGTGCCGGAGGCCAGGTGTGCTCCGAGGCGCACGCGATCCGCATCGGCGATGCGCACACCTGAGGGGATGACGAAGTCGGTCATGCGCGGGAACTTGTCGAGGCCGTAGACGGCGACGGGGCCGTTGGCCAGCAGCTTCGCGCGGGTGGTCTCGAAGTCCTCCGGAGAGCAGGCCCCCGCGGATGTCCATACGATGTTCGCGAGGTGGCCGAAGATCCCGTCGAGGTTGATGTCATTGGGAGCAACCACACGATGAGACAGTGCGTGCAGACGCAGGTAGGCGTCGGCCGCCGAAGCGGGACCGACGTCGAGGTCGATCGTCGTGGTCACGACCTCGGTCCGGGTGCCTCGAGCTTCGTCGGTGCCGACGAGCCCATCGAGCCCGTCGGTGTTCGCGCGGGAGGCGGCTGTTGCCTCGGCGGCGTCCGGGGTCTCTCCCGTGCTCAGGGTGGGGTACCAGGTGGTGAGGACGGAGTCATTGTGCAGGGTGGCCAAGCCACGTGCGGAAACTATGCGTTCTGTCATGCCACCAAGACTAGTCGGTGGCGGCAGTACTAGGCTAAGCGGTATGACTGTCGATCCATCTGCTGAGACCGAATCCGTTTTCACTCCCACCGGTGACCTGGCCGACTACCTGTTCGAGGCTCTCAACGACCCGGCCGAGCTCACGGGTCGCCTGTGTGCCATCGAATCGGTCTCCGGCAATGAGACAACGATCACCGATGCCGTCGCCGAGGTGCTGGAGCGTATCGGTGCCGGACCCGGTCCGGAACTGGAGGTTCTGCGCGACGGCGACACCATCGTGGCCCGCACACAGTTGGGTCATTCCGAACGGATCGTCGTCGCCGGCCACCTGGACACGGTTCCCGTGGAGAACAACCTGCCGCCCCGACGCACACGCCTCGCCGGCAGCGACTACACCGACGACGAAGTCATCTGGGGCAGGGGCGCCTGTGATATGAAGGCCGGGGTCGCGATGGCACTGGTCACTGCCGCGAATCTGCGCGAACCGAACCGTGACGTCAGCTGGGTCTTCTACGACCACGAGGAGGTCGACGCCTCCCTCAACGGACTCGGCCGGGTCACCCGCAACCATCCTGACTGGCTGGGCGGTGATTTCGCTATTCTCGGTGAACCTTCGAACGCTTCCGTCGAGGGCGGCTGCAACGGCACCATCAGGGTCAACGTGTCCACGGTCGGAGTTCGTGCCCATTCCGCACGCGCCTTCATGGGAGTCAACGCCATCCATGCCGCTGCAAAGGTGCTGGGGCGCCTGGCCGAACACGAAACCGGAACCGTGAACGTCGATGGACTCGACTACCGTGAGTCCCTGTCCGCCGTGTCGATCTCCGGGGGAGTCGCGGGCAACGTCGTGCCCGATGCCTGCACGGTTGCCGTTAACTACCGTTTCGCCCCGAGCAAGTCCGCGACCGAGGCAGAGGGCTTCCTGCGCGAGTTCTTCACCGGCTTCGACGTCGTCGTCACGGACGCAGCTGAAGGTGCCAGACCCGGCCTCGATCGGGCGATCGCTCAGGATTTCATCGACACCCTTGGCGTCTCACCCGCACCGAAGCTGGGATGGACCGATGTTTCGCGGTTCAGCGCACTGGGAGTTCCCGCCGTGAACTTCGGGCCCGGCAATCCCCTGTACGCCCACAAGTCCGATGAGCACGTCGCCGTCACCGAGGTCGAAGAGGCCAGCCGGACGCTGCGCGACTACCTCGAAGGGCGTTGAGGCCCGTGAGCGAGCACTCTCCGTCCCCCGATGAACCCACTACCGGCGATCTGGTCACAGGCGAATCTCCCGGCGACGACTCCGCGCCCACAGATGCGGCGTTCTACAACAAGGGCCCGCTGCGTCTGCGCGGCTCTCAGGTGCCGACGACGACCACGGACCAGCGCCTGCTCGAATCCCGTGGAACCTCCGACTGGGTCCACGAGGACCCCTGGCGGGTGCTGCGGATCCAATCCGAATTCGTCGAGGGCTTCGGATCCCTGGCAGAGATCGGACCGGCCGTGTCGATCTTCGGCTCAGCCCGGCTGAGTGCAGACACGCAGGCCTATCAGGATGCCCGCGAGATCTCGCGGCGCATCGCCGCCCGCGGCAACGCGATCATCACCGGTGGCGGACCAGGCATCATGGAAGCCGGCAATCTAGGTGCTCGGGAGGCCGGGGGAGTCTCGATCGGCCTCGGCATCGAACTGCCTTTCGAATCCGGGCTCAACGACCACGTCGAACTCGGCGTGAACTTCCGTTACTTCTTCGTTCGCAAGACGATGTTCCTCAAATATTCACGGGGCTTCGTCGTCATGCCCGGCGGCTTCGGCACCCTCGACGAACTCTTCGAAGCCTTCACCATGGTCCAGACCGGCAAGGTCACCTCCTTCCCGATCGTGCTCTTCGGCGCCGCCTACTGGCAGGGCCTCATCGACTGGATGACGACGACCCTGGTGGCCGAAGGCACCATCAACGACAGAGACATGAACCTGTTCGCCCTGACGGACGACATCGACGAAGTCGTCGACATCATCGGCACCGAAATCGACGGAGCCGGACAGTGAGGGACGCAGCGGAACTGAGCCCTCACCTCGGCGGCTTCGACTTGTCACTGGCCCGGCCGGGCAATCCTGCCATCATGGCCGTGATCAACCGGACCACGGACTCGTTCTACGAATCCGCGTCCACCGCCGAGGAAGCCATCGACGCCGTCGAAACCGCCGCGCAGGAGGGTGCGCATATTGTCGACATCGGTGGGGTGCGGGCCGGCCGCGGCAGGGAGATCTCCATCGCCGAGGAGATCGACCGTGTCTGCCCCGTCATCGAAGCCGTCGCTCACAGCCACCCCAATGTGCTCATCAGCGTCGACACCTGGCGACACGAGGTTGCCCAGGCTGCCTGCGCCGCGGGTGCGGGACTGCTCAACGACACCTGGGCCGGTGTCGATCCCGAGCTGGCGTCCGTCGCGGCGAGGAATGACGTGGGCATCGTCTGCTCACATACGGGCGGTCTGTCTCCACGCACCGATGCCCACCGCAACCGGTACGGTCTGACCGCCGGTGAGGTTGTCGACCGGACCCTGGCCGGAGTGATCGGGCTGGCCGAGGCCGCACTGGATGCCGGTGTCGCGGCTGAGAAGATCATCATCGACCCGACACCTGACTTCGGAAAGAACACCTATCAGTCGCTGCGGCTGCTGCGCGAACTTCAGCGGTTCACCGAAACCCGATTCCGGGTACTGCTGGCCATCTCCCGCAAGGACTTCGTCGGCGAGGCCATCGGCGGCGTGGAACCGGCGCAGCGTCTGCACGGAACGATCGCTGCCACCGCCCTGGCCGTGGCCGAGGGTGCCGCGATGATCCGCACCCACGACGTTCGCGCCACTGCAGACGCCATTGATGTGACCCTGGCGATCACCGGAGATGCGGTTCCCAAACACACCGTGCGCGGCCTGCGCTGAGCAGTCGAGCCCACTGTGAGAAAATGACGTTATGCCATTGTGGATTGTGATCGGAGTGGCCGCGGCGATCTTCGTGCTCGTGATCGTGCTGGCGGCAACATTCAACGTCTTCTCCGCCGAATCTGCCGAGGAGACCGAAACAGTGTGGGAGCCCCTGGATCACGACTTCACGCCGGAGGATCTCGACGGACTTTCGTTCCGGCCCGCGCTGCGGGGCTACCGTATGGAAGACGTCGACGACGCGGTGAGAGTTCTGCGCACTCGCATCCTCGAGCTGGAAGCCGCACGCGGGCAGCAATGAGCAGAGCCCACGACCTCCCCGGAATCACCCTCGCCCCCGAAGTCTTCAGCTCCTCCCGCTTGTCCCGGTTGAGCACCCTGTTCCTCACCCTGCCCGTGTGGGTCCAGGCCATCGCCGTCTACTTCGTCTCACGAGTCGTGAGCATCTCGATCTTCGCCGCTGTCCTCAAACGCCAGGATCCGGCGAACTGGTCCTCAAGCCCGGTCACCACCACCCTCAACGACTTCCTCAACTTCTGGGACGGCGGCTGGTACAGCCGAGTCGCGAAGGAGGGCTATCCGAGCATCCTGCCGGTCAACGAAACGGGAGCAGTGACGGAGAACCAATGGGCGTTCTACCCGTTGCATCCGGGCGTGGTCGGCAACCTCTCGAGCGTGACCGGCTTGAGCTACGAGGTGATCTCACCGATCGTCTCGACGGTCGCGGCTGGGCTCGCCGCCATCGTCATCCTGGCACTGTTTCGCAAATACACCGACCCGGGGCAGGCTCTGACGGGTCTGGCTCTCGTCATGTTCTTTCCTCCGGCAGCCATCTTCTCCACCGGGTATGCGGAGTCCCTGACGCTCCTCCTGCAGGCCACCGCGCTTTTCCTCGTCGTCGAACGACGCTACCTGAGCGCGATCCCTGTCGTGTTCCTGATGGATCTGTCCCGCCCCATCGGTGTCGCCTTCTCCTTCTTCATGCTGCTGCACCTCATCGACCGAATGACTCACCGCAGGCAGGATGCGTATCCCGCCGCCGAGGTGGTCCGATCCTGGACCTTGGGTGTGCTCTCGTGCGTCGCGGCCCTCCTCCACCCCGCTCACGCGTGGTTGACGACGGGGTCGGTGACTGCGTACACGGACACCGAGGCGGCATGGCATACGGGGGAGTCGACCTACCTGGTGCAGTGGCTGGCTCAGGCCAACAGTCTCATCGGTCCGCTGGGTCCGGTGCTCCTCTTCGTCGTCATCGCGGGAATGCTGGCACTGATCTTCTCGCCGGCGGGAGCGAGGATGGGCAGAACCATGCAGTACTTCTGTTTGGCCTACGGTGTCTACCTGCTCATCTTCTTCACTCCGCAGACCTCGACGCTGCGGCTTCTGCTGCCGCTGTTCCCGATGGCGCTGACCCTGTCGCTGGTCCGCTCTCGTGGGTACAGGGCGGCGGTGCTATGCGCATTCATCCTGCTCCAGATCGTGTGGGTCGCCTACCTGTGGCATTTCACCCCACCGGCAGATCTGCCGCCCTGAAGGCCCTGACCAGATGTCGGAATTCGGTCGAGTTACCCGTCCTTGACCGGATCATGGAATAATCATAGGTACAACATTCGGTCCATCGAGCGTGAACCGTCTTTGCAGGATCAACGGAAGGAAGAGCCCACATGGCAGCCCAGAAACCCCGCACCGGCGACGGACCTCTGGAAGTGACCAAAGAAGGTCGAGACATGGTGATGCGGCTTCCAGTCGAGGGCGGAGGCCGTCTGGTGATCGAACTCAGCAGAGATGAAGCCACAGATCTGCGTGACACCTTGGCCGAGACCTTGGGTCAGTGATCAGCACAGCACCCTTCCCCAGCTGAGCGATCAGCTCAGCGAAACGAACAGCAGAGACTTCGCAGAGTCTCTGCTGTTTTTGCATTCACAGCCGTGTCGGACCGTTCAGCCTCGGGCGACAGTTCAGCGCAGTGTCTTCTGCACCATCAGCAGGCCCTGGCCGATGGGCAGGAGGACGCGTTCGAGGCGCTCCTGTTCGGCCAGACGGTTGAGAAGTCCACGTGCCGCCTGTGTCCGGGGCGAACGGTCAACGGGATCGGCCACACCGCCCTTGAGTAAGGTCTGGTGGATGACGAGGAGCCCGTGCGCGTCGAGCAGACGAAGTGCAGGCTCGATCATGCGTTCGAGGTTCGTCGGCTCCGAGTCGATGAATACCATGTCATAGGCGCCCGGTGCCAGGCGGAGGAGGACGTCTTCGGCGCGTCCGCTCATCAGGCGCAGACGGCTGTGTCGGATTCCTGCCATGTCGATGAGGTCACGGGCGGCGCCCTGAGCTGTGGAATTCGTGTCGATCGAAGTCAGGATCCCCGCTTTGGGCATTCCCCGCAGCAGCGCCAATGTCGAGGTGCCTGCCCCTGTGCCGACTTCGACCGCGGCCACAGGGGTGAGCAGCCGGGCCAGAAGGGTCAGCGTCGACGCCGTCGTCTGCGACACCGGGGCCAGACCGTTTTCGTGTGAGAGGGCCCGTGCGGCATCCAGGAGCGGGTCGGGCCCGTTGTATTGTTCGGAGAAGGTGAGATCACCTGCATTCTCGCGTGACAATCGACCCTCGCTTTCGGCTGACATTTGGTTCTCAGTCTAACTGCTCCCAGGGTCGATTCCGTGGGTTCGCCACAGCTCCTCCAGATCATCGATGTCGATGAAGGCCGACCTGCTCGCCTTCTCATGCGTGTGCGGGGTGCCCTCGTCGTCCCAGCGCCCGCGAGCGGTGGGCAGCAGAGCCTCCGGCAGCACCCCCGCGGCGTTGACGACCCTCCACCAGGTGACGTTGGAACCGAATTCCTTCATCACTCGTCCGACGTAGCGTGGCGAGCAGGAGGCGACCAGTCCGACGGTCCCGTAATTGACCACGTTGCCCATGGGCACGAGTTCGACGATGCGCAGCACTCGTTCCACCACCACCTCGTCCATGCGCTCAATTCCCTCCTGTGCTCTGCGGCCCTGCCTTGGACACCCAGGTGTCCGAACGGGCCTGCGGTGTGTCAGCGATCCTGTGCTGACCGTGAGTCGAGCTTACTGCGGTGCACGGTAGACTTGTTCCCATGTTGGGTATCAACGGCACCGAGATGTTGATCCTGGTGGTAGTGGCTCTTGTCGTCATCGGGCCCAAACGCCTGCCCGAATACGCGCAGAAGCTGCGTGAACTCGTGCGCCAGATGCGTCGCATGGCTGAGGGCGCGAAGGACAGCGTGCGTCGTGACTTCGGGGATGACTTCAAGGACGTTGATTGGCAGAAGCTGGATCCACGTCAGTATGATCCGCGCCGAATCGTGCGCGAGGCGCTAGTCGAAGAGGATTCAGCCATCCGAGAGTCCAAGCTTCGGGAACAGTCGACGGTGGCCAGCGATCAGCCCGCTGCGGCGATCGACGAAGGTTCCGACAGCTCCACGGACGCTGTTGGGACCGCTGCTGCGAAGTCTCGTCCACAGACCCTGTCGCCGATCGAACGCTTCCAGGCTCAGGCCGTCATGCGTGACCGCTCCATCACCGCTCCCTTTGATACCGAGGCGACCTGAACCAATCGATCAGTCCTTGTGCACCGAGGGATGTTCGGGGGTCGAGCACAGTTCGTCACCGTAGCCGCGACAGAAGTACGAGCCGCCCTTCTCAAATCCGATCCCTTCGAACAGCTGACTGACAGTGACCGGGTAGAGGCCATCGTCCGCGACTGTCCTGAAGACCCCCGGTGCCGCATTCACCGTTGTCGGATGGATCGAGTGCATGAGGACGATGGATCCGGGTTCTGCATTGTCTCTGACCGCGGTGATGGTCCGGTCGGAGTCCTTGTGCTTCCAGTCACCGGTGTCGACATCCCAGAGGATCGCCGGTCGATCGAGTGCGGAAGCGGCCGATTTGTCGAGTGCGCCGAATGGCGGTCGCACGAGCGGCTGCGCTTTCGACACCGCCGTTTCGAGCGTCTTGTCGGTCCTCTTGACCTCGGCCTTCACAGTGTCGGAATCGGTCCGGTTGAGCCGAGGGTGGGAGTACGTGTGGTTGGCGACCTCGTGTCCTGCTGCAGAGATCCTCTTCACTGTCCCGGGGTCAGCGGCGACCCGCTTGCCCACGAGGAAATAGGTGAGCCGGACCTGCGCCGATTCCGCCTCCATGAGCAGCCTGTCCTCGACGTCAGGTTCCCCGGGCCCGTCGTCGTAGGTCAGGGCCACGCAGGGCAGCAGCGCGCACGAATAGTCCGGGTCCCGGACATCGGCTCCCTCCGGCAGGGCGAGTGGGGTGTGCAGGGCTTCGGCGACGCTGGTGCCCTGCGGCGTGAGATCCGAGGGGGCAACCGGCTCGCCGTCGATGGTCAGTTCACCGAACTCGTCGACGTCCACCTCGGCAGGGTCGATTTCCGAAGTGAACATCTCCTGAGCGTGGACTGTCGTGTCGTTGGCGAGGTCCGTGAGCACGGCCCAGGTCTTCGTCGTCGGGGACTGCCTCGTCAGTGCAGAGATGAGGAAGCGCCCACCGGCGGCGATGATGTTATTGCTGACGTTGACATCCGCAGCACCTGCACTGCCATCGCCATCGCCATCGCCATCGCCATCGCCATCGCCGTCGACGTTGCTCGAGGCGCTCGTGGGGCTATCGAATGCCGTGGGCTCCCAGCGGTGGGAGGGAGGAGTCGCCACGGGGGAGAAAGCCTGATGGCTGCCGAAGCCCCCTGCCGATCTGATGGTCTTTAGGAGTGCTGTCTCTGTCGCCGTGCTCAGGGAGTGGGCACCTGGCAGTCCGAAGAGGTGGATATTCAGTCTCGGATCCCGTTCGGCGTCGACGATCGCATAGCTGTTGATGGACTTCCTCAGGATGTCGAGGTTCTTCTCCGCCGTGACCTCGTTCCCCTCGTCGGGTGCGCGGTCGGTTCGTTCCGGATCGGTGCGATCGGGGCTGTCCCGGGAGGGACCGACCACGACGCAACCGGCGGTGAGAGCCAGCACGGAGCAGACGGCGAGCAGTGTAAGAGTGCGGCGCAGATGTGTCAGGCGCGGGATCAAGCGGATCAGACTGGGCTGAGGCCCAGGGACCTGCCGGACAAGCCACGTGAGCGACGAGCCAGTGTCGAGGCGAGGGAGGCGAATTCTCGTGCGGCGGGGGAGTCGGGCTCTCCCAGAACCACAGGAGTTCCGGAGTCAGACCCTTCCCGAACCCGCGTATCGAGGGGCACCTGGGCCAGCAGGTCGACCTGGGAGCCGATCGTCTTGGACAGGTTCGCGGCCACCTGGGCACCGCCTCCGGAGCCGAATACCTCCATTCGGGTGCCATCAGGCATCTCCATCCAGGACATATTCTCAATCACACCGGCCAGTCGCTGATCGGTCTGTGTGGAGATCGAGCCGGCGCGTTCGGCGACCTGTGCGGCAGCCTGCTGAGGTGTCGTGACGACAAGGAGTTCCGACTCGGGGAGCAGCTGTGCCACGGAGATCGCAATGTCACCGGTGCCCGGAGGCAGGTCGAGGAGGAGCACGTCGAGATCGCCCCAGAAGACATCGGTGAGGAACTGTTGGAGGGCGCGATGGAGCATCGGTCCGCGCCACACGACAGCCTGATTGGGTGGCACGAACATGCCGATGCTCATCACCTTCACGTCATGGGCGACCTGTGGGATGATCATGTCATCGACACGTGTCGGTTTGCCCGAGAGCCCGAGCATCCCCGGTATCGAGAAGCCGTAGATGTCGGCGTCGACGACGCCCACGCGCAGTCCGTTCTGGGCCAGGGACACGGCAAGGTTCGCGGTGATCGAGGATTTGCCCACACCGCCCTTGCCAGAAGCGATGGCATAGACCTTCGTCAGGGAGTCGGGCTTGTTGAATGGGACCTCGCGGCTGGTGCCGCTGCCCTGGAGCTTCTCGCGCATCGCGGTACGCTGCTCGGGAGTCATGGTACCGAGGATCACCGATACATCGGTGACACCCTCGACCTTCGATACCGCAGCCGTCGTGTCCTTCGTGATCGTGTCTTTGAGGGGACAGCCGGAGATGGTCAGCAGAACGGTGACGGTGACCTTCCCGCCGTCAATGCTGATGGACTCGACCATGTCGAGTTCGACGATGCTGCGGCGGATCTCCGGGTCGATGACGCCTGTCAGAGCTTCCCGAACTGCGTCCTCGGATGGGCCACTCATGTTCACGTCCTTTCTCGTCCCGTTCAGTCTTCGCGGGGTCTTCAGCCTACCTGTTCGTCGTCGCCCCGGTCACTTCGGACAGGATTGCTGACGGGGCCCTTCGCATCTTCGTCGAGCTCCTTGAGCAGTTCCCTGAGCTCGGAGCGGATGAAATCGCGTGTGGCCACTTCACGCATCGCGATCCGCAGTGCCGCGACCTCACGAGCCAGGTACTCGGTGTCGGCGAGATTGCGTTCGGCCCGCTGCCTGTCGTGTTCGAACTCGACGCGGTCACGGTCGGTGCTGCGGTTCTCCGCCAACAGGATCAGCGGCGCAGCGTAGGAGGCCTGCAGGGACAAGATGAGAGTCAGGAGCGTGAAATTCAACGACCGGGGATCGAACTGCCATGATTCCGGCAGGAGTGTGTTCCACACAAGCCAGACGGCGCAGAACACGGTCATTCCCACGAGGAACGCGGGAGTGCCCATGAACCGGGCGAATCCCTCGGCGCCACGTCCGAAGGTCTCCGGAGACATCGCGATGTTGGGGAGTCTTCGCTTGCTCGAACGGGGTACGTCGAAATCGTCAGCAGCCACAGCTATCCCCTCCTATGATCATCGCGACCGGTGACACGCCAATCGTCTGGCAGCAGCTCGTCGAGGACGTCATCGACGGTGACCACTCCGATGAGGTGGTCGTTCTCGTCGGTGATCGGCACCGACACCAGATTGTACGCCGCCAGCAGCTTGGTCACTTCGCCGAGAGGCGAGTCCGCTGGCAGCGGTTCGACCTCCGTGTCGAGCATGATGCCGACGGCTTCGTGTGGAGGATGGCGCAGCATCTCCTGAATGTGGACGATGCCCAGATACTTGCCTGTCGGAGTCTCGATGGGCTGTCTGCAGACGAAGACCGCTGCCGCCAGGGCCGCGGGAAGATCCTCCCGTCGGACATGGGCCAGCGCTTCGGCGACGGTGGTCTCCGGGGTCAGGATGACCGGTTCCGTCGTCATCAGCCCACCGGCGGTGTCCTCGTCGTAGGACAGCAGGGTACGCACATCCTCGGCGTCATCGGGCTCCATGAGGGCGAGGAACCGTTCGGCCTGCTCATCGCTGAGCTCGCCGAGGAGGTCAGCCGCGTCATCGGGTTCCATCTCCTCAAGGACGGTCACCGCGCGCTGTGTGTCGAGGGCGGAGAGGAGCTCGACCTGCGTCTCATCGGGCAGTTCCTCGATGACATCGGCCAACCGTTCGTCGTCGAGGGCGCGGGCGACCTGAAGGCGGCGCTCGGGACTCATCTCGAACAGGACGTCTGCGAGATCGGCCGGCTTCGTGTCCTGATAGGCCGCGATGAGCTGTGTGGCCTCCTGATCGACGTCGGAGTCGGCCGGGTGCTCGGTGTCGGTCCAGGAGACCTGCATCGTCTCACCGCGGCGACGGAAGGCTGAGAATGCACTGCGCTCCTGTACTCGGCGGACGAAGAGGCGGGTCACTTCCCAGTCCTTGTTCACCTGCTGTTCGATGCCGACATCTTCGATCTGGATGGGGGAGTCGTCCTCGCGCAATCGCAGGCGGCGGTCGAGGAGGTCGTTGACGACCAGCGTCTCCGAGCGACGCTGTTCGAAGCGCCGCATGTTCACCAGTCCGGTGGTGATGACCTGACCGGAATCGATTGATGTGACCCGGCCCATCGGCACGAAGACGCGCCGTCGGCCCGGAACCTCGACGACGAGGCCGATGACGCGGGGAAATTGCCGCATGGTGGCGCGGTAGACGATGACGGCGTCCCGAACGCGTCCGACCTGGTCTCCCAGAGGGTCGAATACCGGGACGGCGATGAGGCGGGCGACGAAGACTCTTTTCGGTGGACCACTCATGCTCTCAAGCCTACGGGGTCATCGCCGTCGTGTGCGCGAAACGCGGCCAGACCGCTGGCTGCCGGCAGGTGCCATGCACCCATCACCTGCCGTTCATCAAGCAGCCTTGCTTCAGTAATTCAGGATTCTCTCAGCCTCCCTAGGGTCTCTTCTCGGCAGATCGTCCCACTACTCAAAATAGGAGACCCACGTATGTCCGAAAGACGACTTCGTCCATGTGCGGCGACGGGACTCATCGCCTGCGCCGCTCTCGCCCTGATGGCGCCATCAGTGAGCGCAAGCTCTGCTTTGGCAGTCGAGGCCCCTGCTGAACTCTATGAAGGCCACGTGCAGGTGGACCGCGCCCAGGCCGCTGACTCAGAGACGCTGCAGGGGCGGGTATTCGACGACGTCAACGAGAACTCCAAGCTCGACGGAGACGAGACCGGGATTCCCGGTGTCGCCGTCACCAACGGCGTCGACGTCGTGCAGACCGACGGGGAAGGCAACTACGAGCTGTCCGTTCGTGACAATATGACTGTCTCCATCACCCAGCCGTCGGGCTGGCAGGTCCCGGTCGACTCGGACAACTTCGCCCAATTCAGCTACAACCATCTGCCGGAAGGGTCCCCCGGGGACTTCGAATACGGCGGGATCGAGCCCACGGGGGAGACCCCGAAGGCCGTGAACTTCCCGATGATCAAGTCGGAATCGACCGCCTCAGCGAAGCAGGACTGCGCGATCGCCGCCGATACGCAGGCCTATGATACGACCGAAATGGGCTATGCCCGCGACGGCGCCGTAGGCGACCTCGCCGATCGTGACGATTACCAGGGCTGCGGCGTCCTCCTGCTCGGCGACAACGTCGGCGACGACCTCAGCCTCAACGACGAACTCCGAGACATCTACTCGAGCATGAACGGACCTGTCAGGGCGGCCCCCGGCAACCACGACCAGGACTACGACTCTCCGGACGACGCACACGCACTCGACACCTTCCGTGACCAGTTCGGGCCCGACCACTTCTCCTACGACGTCGGCAAGACGCACTTCGTCGTCCTCGACAGCATCGAGTACTCGGGCAACCAGTCGACGAAGAAGTACAAGGAGAAGATCGGCGAGGAACAACTCGAGTGGCTGGGCAACGATCTGAAGAATGTGCCGAAGACCGCCCACGTGGTCATCGCCACGCACGCGCCGATCGTCACCCACCAGCAGGCCATCGTCGACGACGCAGCCGACGTCTACGATGTCATCGCCGACTATCCGAACGCGGTGACGATCGGCGGTCACACTCACACGCAGGAGAACCTCATCGCCGGCGAGCAGCGTGAGGAGTGGGCAGACGAGGGCATCGACACCCTCTCCCACACCCAGATCGTCGCCGGCGCGGTCTCCGGTGACTGGTACTCAGGCGGGCTCAACGCCGACGGACTTCCCTATTCCTTCACCCGCGATGGATCGGAGCCAGGCATTCTCACCCTTGAGTTCGACGGCGCTGACCGCAGTGAGCGTTACACCGTCCGCAACGAAGCCGATGACCACCAGATGCTGCTGGGCGTGAACTCACCCGGATGGCGCGACTGGGCGCAGCAGACACAGGACTGGCAGGACGAGGACAAGGCGGGTGACGAGCCAGAGGCGATGTCCGAGCGCGTTGTCACCCGCGATGATCTCAAGCAGGGCGATACGTGGCTGACCTCGAGTTTCCTCGCCGGCACCTCGGACGCACGGGTCGAGATGAGCTTCGACGGCAAGGCGAACGTTGTTGCCGTGCACACTCAGCCCGGCCGTGGCGAGTCCTTGGCCAAGGGATGGGAATACTCCGATCCGTACACGACTTCGCAGAACCTGCGCACATCGGGAAGCGTCGGTCAGACCAGCTCGCACCTGTGGCGTGCAGAGATCCCGTCCGACCTCGACCTGGGCACGCACAGCGCCGAGGTGACCGGCATCGACCGCTACGGTCGTGAATACAGGGAAACCATCCGCTTCACCGTCGTCGAGGACGAGGCCGCAGCGGCTCAGACCTCGAAGAGGCAGCTGGCGAAGGACGGGTTCAGCTCTGCGCAGGAGACGAAGATCACTGAAGACGAGCGCAAGGGACTCGATTCCGATGAGGCTCGCAAGGCCGACTCGAACTGATCGATTCCCCCTGAGCGAGGCTGTCGAATCAGATTCGCACAGGACGGGGCGGGCGCCGGCATCAGTGATGTCGGCACCCGCCCCAGTCTCTGCCTGCGCTCGGCGGTCCGGGCCGCAGCTGTGATCCGGACAGGCCAGCGTGATCTGCTCAGGCCAGCGCGGCGAAGGCCTCTGCAAACTCGGGGGCGACATCGCTGAGCGTCGGCGGCTGACCCCACGAATCCTCCACAGGTGCGGCAGCGACGTGAGCGTCGATGATCGCCAAGCTCAGGGCATCCGCGGCCGCGGCGGTGATCGAGACTTGGTCGAGTGTCGAGGCCGCGAAGTCTTCAGGCAGGCCCACATCACCTGTGGCGATGCCGAAGACCGTGTCGCCGTCGAAGAGCGTGTGTGAGGGGCGGATCGCCCGGGCAATGCCGGCATGGGCACCAGAGGCCATGCGTGTGACCTGTGCAGGATCCAACGCCGCGTTCGTGGCGACGATGGCGATGGTCGTGTTCTTCGCCGAGGTGGCCTCCGCCGTGGATACGGGAGCCGCGGGCAGATGCCCGATCTTCGGCAGATCGAACCCATAGGAGCCCAGGAGTGGGTGAGCCCACAGCGTGCCATCGGAAGTCCCGATCGTCCCGAGCGGGTTGGCCACCACAAGCGCAGCTACGGTGTAGCCGCTGGGCAGACGGATCGAGACCGAGCCCAATGAGCTGCGCATGCTCTGCATTCCCGACCGAGCACCAAGACCCGCGCCGAGGCTGCCCCTGACTGCGGAGGCCTCTGCCCCATCGTGGGTGGAGCGAAGGGCCGCACGGGCCGCCATCGCTCCGTCGACGTCCGTGGGCGGACGTGCCGAGCCATCGCCTCGTCCGAGGTCGAAGATCGCGGCAGCCGGGACGAGGGGAATGACCGTGTCGGCAAGGCCCGGGGCGGGGAATCCACGGCCTGCCTCGGCGAGGGTGCGAACGACACCGCTCACCGACGCCAGCCCCAGGGCCGAGCCGCCGGTGAGGACGATCGCATCGGCACCATAGGAATGGGTGCCGGGGGCGATGACGTCGGTCTCATGGGTGGCCGGCCCGCCGCCGCGGACGTCGACGCCGACCTGCGCACCCGATGGAGGCAGGACGGCAGTGACCCCGGTCAGCCGGCCCGGGGCGAACTGGCCGGCGTGGCCCACAGCGATTCCCGGGATCTCCAGGATTCCCCGGCCCCGGATCGGGCCCATGCTCATCGTCCCTGGACCCAGGCCTCGACATCGGCGCGGGCGCGTGGAAAGCCTGCCGAGAGGTTTTCGACACCGTCGGCGGTGACGAGGACGTCGTCTTCGATGCGCACACCGTTGCCGCGGAATTCCTCAGGCAGGAGCAGGTCATCGGTCTTGAAGTACAGGCCGGGCTCGATCGTGAAGACCATGCCGGGTTGCAGCACTGCATCGAGATACATGTCCGCCCGGGCCTGAGCACAGTCGTGGACGTCGAGCCCCAGGTGGTGGCTGGTCCCGTGCACCATCCAGCGCCGGTGATGTTGGCCATCCGGCGACAGCGACTGGGCTGCAGAGACCGGCAGGATGCCGAATTCTTCGAGGCGGGTGGCGATGACTTCCATCGCCGCTTCGTGGATCTCGCGGAACTTCACCTCACGGTTGACATGGTCAGCGGCGACGGCGAAGGCCGCGTCCGAGGCGTCGAGGACAGCGTCGTAGATCTTCGCCTGGACCTCGGTGAAGGTTCCCGAGACCGGGAGCGTGCGAGTGATATCGGCGGTGTAGAGGGAATCAGCCTCTGCCCCGGCATCGACGAGGACGAGGTCCCCGGCCCGGACCGCACCGTCATTGCGGATCCAGTGCAGGGTGCAGGCATGGTTGCCGGCGGCCGCGATCGTGTCGTAGCCGATGCCGTTGCCATCAGTTCGGGCAGCTGTTTCGAAGGCGGTCTCGATGACGCGTTCGCCGCGACGATGAGCGACCGCGGTGGGCAGTGCGGCGACGACGTTGTCGAAGCCGGAACGGGTGATGGCGACGGCTTCACGCAGAGCTTCGACCTCGTGCTCGTCCTTGAGCAGTCGCAGCTCGGACAGCAGCTGGGCCAGTTCGACATCGCCGGCCTCCGAGATCTCGAGATCGGCCTGCACCTGAGTGCGGGCGACATCGATGACCGAGTCGATGCGGACATCGGCTTGGCGGACCAGCCGGAGGGAGATCGCACCGAGGTCTTTCGTGATCGCATCGTCAACTGTTGCGGAGCTCTCGGTGGCGATGCCCGTCATCGTCGACATCGCTTCGAGGTCGGCGCGGGGTCCGACCCAGTATTCGCCGTACCGGGAATCGGAGAAGAACTCGACGGTGTCCGAACCCGCGCGGGGACGGAAGTACAGGGTCACGCTGTGGGTGTCGTTCTCGGGTTCGAAGACGAGGACGGCATCCGGCTCGGAATCGGCCTCGAGGCCGGTCAGATGGATGAATGCCGAGTGGGCACGGAAGCGGTAGTCGGTGTCGTTGGACCGGACCTTGTGGCCGCCGGCCGGGATGACGAGTCGTTCACCTGGGAAGGCCGCGGAGACCTTCGCCCGACGTGCGGGAGTGAATCCGGCTGCGGCCAGAGCCTGGGCGTCGAGCGGCGTGCGGTCCCATCCCTCGGCAACGAAATTACGGAATGCCTGCGAATTGGGGCGATGGGAACGGTTGTTGACGCGATCGTCAAGGGCCTGGGTCTTCTCAGTGCTGTCTTCATTGTGGGCTGTCATACGTCCATTCTAGGCACTGTCTGCAGACCTTGCTGGGACGAGGACGATCATCGCCGGTGACTGCGGATAGACTGGGCACATGGTCATTGATCTCCATGTGCACACTGCTTTCTCGGACGGGACTCAAACCCCGTCCGAACTCATATCCGAAGCGTCGATGGAAGGCATCGACGTACTCGGCGTCACGGACCATGACACCACCGCCGGGTGGGCGCCAGCGGAAGCTGCCGCCAGGGTCTACGGCCTGGGTCTGGTCCGGGGAATGGAGATCTCGTGTCGGCACGAGGGAATCAGCGTGCACCTGCTGTCCTATCTCCACGACCCCTATGACACCGGCTTGGCTGCGGTGGTCGAGGAGACACGACGCGCCCGTCTTGACCGCACACACCTCATCATCGACCGTCTGGCGGAGGACTATCCCATCGACATGGATGCGGTCCTCGCAGTCTCCGGCGAAGATGCGACGATTGGTCGACCCCATATCGCCGATGCTCTGGTGGGCGCAGGCATCGTCAAGTCGCGCACCGAAGCCTTCGCCTCGATCCTGTCCAGTCACGGCAAATACCATGTCAGCCTGCCGACGATTGATCCCATTACGGCCATCTCACTGATCCGAGAGGCCGGGGGAGTCTCCGTCTTCGCCCACCCGCGCGCCGCGATGCGCGGCCTGGTCGTCCCCGATACGGCGATGGCCGATTTCATCGCAGCCGGTCTTGACGGTCTTGAGGTCGATCATCGTGACAACCCGCCAAACGAACGTGAGGTCATGCGCAGGCTCGCCAGCGACCACGACCTCATCATCACCGGGTCAAGTGACTATCACGGCACCGGAAAGCCCAACCGGCTGGGCGAGCACGCGACGACGGACCACATGTTCGCCAAGCTCCTCGACCGTGCCAACTCCCGTCCCGGGGGAGTCGACTTCATTCAGAGCTGAGGCTTGGCCGCTGGTTGCCGGCCGCTGGTTGCCGGCTTCAGCCGAGAATCCTGCGCAAACGCAGCTTTCCCCACGCCAGGCTGAGTGCGTAGGACAGGACCGCGGTCAGCCCGAGGTAACCCACATACTGCACGACCAGCAGCAGGGGCGAGGCTTCGATGACGAAGAGGCGGCCGAAGAAGAGTTCGAGGAAGAACACATGCACGAGGAATGCACCGAATGAGGCCGCAGCCAGCTTTGTGAAGAATCGTTTCGTGCCTTCGCCCAGCTCGATGCGGGAGATGATGAGGATGACACTGATCGCCAACCCGACGATGAGCGGATTCGCGTTGGCGATCGGGTACGAGTAGCTCGATTCCCACCAGAAGACTCCGAGTGCGCAGACTCCGAAAGCGAGTACGAGCGTCCACATCGGCGGACGCAGATCCTTCGCATAGTGGATGAAGAATGCACCCATGCAGAAATACACCACCTGGTAGGTCGCAAAGCCCCACTTCCATGTGCTCTGGGTGGAACCGAGCTGCTCGAGCACGAACGGCGCCCAGACACTCGAACAGGCCAGGACGACGGCCAGAGCAGCAAGCTTCCACGGCCGCTGCCCGCGCCAGAACAGCACGAGAGTTCCGAAGACGAGGGTGAGAGGGATATAGGCGTAGAGGTACCAGAGATGGAACGCAGGCCGGCCAGCCTCGAGGAAGGTTCGGACCAGATCGTGGCGAACGTCGACACTGTCGGTGTTGAAGAGATTGAAGCCGAGGATGAAGATGATCGACCACGCGAACAGCGGCACGAGGTGACGGATGATGCGGTTCCAGACCTTCGCCCCTGACCGTGGAGGCGCACCCACGAGGGTTGCCCAGCCGGCGATCATGAAGAACATCGGGACCGCCCACGGATTGACCGCCTCGGCGAGGTGACCCAACAGCCAGGCGTGATTGTTGTCCGCCTCCTCACCGCGTCCGATGAGGACTCCGCCGGAGTGGCCGACCATCACGGTCAGTCCGGCCAGGACGCGCATGACGTCGACGTCATCGCGGTGGCCCCGGGAGGCGAGAGGGGACTCCTGAGACCGTATCTGTGGGCGGATTCCATCCGGTGGTGCTGTTTCGACGGACTCCGCGTCCGGCCGGTGTGAACCGAACAAAACTCACTCTCGTTCATGCTTGACGACATGGGCTCCACCATTGTCTGGGCATGAATTGAACGCAAGATGAACGAGCGGCCCCGACCGCTGTGGTCGGGGCCGCTGTTCGGATGTGACTGGTTCTGGCTGTGTCCCCTAGTCCGCGGAGGTCTGGCCGTCGCTGGGAGCACTGGAGGTGCGTCCCACAGGCTTGCCGCCACGGGTGCGGCGACGTTCGCGGTTGCGTCGTGGCTTCTTCGTCCCCTCTTCACCGGCAGAAGATCCGCGGTGGCCAGAGGAACTGCCTCGGCGCTGTTCCGACTTCTTGGGACCTGCATGGTCCTCAGAGCCTTCGGTCTGCTGCCTGCGCAGACGGCCCTTCGTTCCCTTCGGAATGGAGAGGTCGGCGAAGAAGTGCGACGACGTCGAGTAGGTCTCGGCGGGTTCATCGTGGTCGAGTCCGAGGGCCTTGTTGATCAGTCGCCAGCGAGGCATGTCGTCCCAGTCGACGAGGGTTACTGCGATGCCCGTATTGCCGGCGCGGCCGGTGCGGCCGATGCGGTGGACGTAGGTCTTCTCATCGTCTGGACACTGATAGTTCACGACGTGGGTGACATCGTCGATGTCGATTCCGCGTGCCGCGACATCGGTGGCGACGAGCACGTCGACCTGACCGTCACGGAAGGACTTCAGGGCCTTCTCACGCTGTACCTGACCGAGGTCGCCGTGCAGCGGTTTGACTTGGAAGCCCCGGTCGCCGAGTTCCGCGGCGAGCTTGTCTGCAGTCCGTTTGGTGCGGGTGAAGATGATGGTGCATCCACGTCCCTCGGCCTGCAGCATGCGGGCGACGAGTTCGCTCTTGTCCATCGAGTGGGCACGATAGACGAACTGCGCCGTGTTCTTGCCCAACAGCGACAGATCTTCGTTGTCGTGGGCGCGAATATGCGTGGGGCGACTCATGTAGCGCCGGGCCAGGGTGATGACCGCGCCGGGCATGGTGGCGGAGAAGAGCATGGTCTGACGGTGTGCGGGCACAGCGTTGATGATCTTCTCGACGTCGGGCAGGAACCCGAGGTCGAGCATTTCGTCGGCCTCGTCGAGGACGACCGTGCGGGCCTTGTGCAACCGGAGAACCTTGCGCCCGTAGAGGTCGAGGAGACGACCGGGAGTGCCGACGACTACATCGACACCCGACTTGAGCTGCTTGATCTGCGGGTCGAAGTCCATGCCGCCGTAGATCGTCATGATGTCGATGTCACGCTGTGTGGAGGCGGTCACGAGATCGGCAGCGACCTGCTTGGCCAGCTCACGGGTGGGCACGACGACCAGAGCCTGGGGGAGGCGTGTCTCGGCGCTGTCAGTGCCGATCTCCGGTGTGTTCTCGGGATCTGCCGGGGCAGCACCATCTTCATTCTTGCCGACGACACGCTGCAGGAGAGGAATGCCGAAGCCCAGCGTCTTGCCAGTTCCGGTCTTCGCTTGTCCGATGATGTCGGCTCCGGACAGTGCCACCGGCAGCGTCATCGCCTG
This sequence comes from Brevibacterium sp. CBA3109, assembly GCF_040256645.1. NCBI lineage: Bacteria > Bacillati > Actinomycetota > Actinomycetes > Micrococcales > Brevibacteriaceae > Brevibacterium > Brevibacterium koreense. The sequence goes on from NZ_CP158281.1 coordinate 1,502,629, forward strand.
GATCGGGAAGGGATGTGTGATGCCCTTGGCAGCCAATGAGGCTACGATCGGTCCAGCGACTCCAAGTTCAGCGAAATCTGGTTCTGTCTCCGCCATGTTTCAAACTCCTTTTAGCGCCTTCGCGCTCGTGATGGTCGTGAACCGGTACTCTTGAGTTATGCCCGATTCTGCCCCATTGGCCGGTAATAATGCTGCTACGCTCGCACTTCTGGCGTTCGGCGAGCTGACCGCTTTCGAACGAATGGCCACCAATGCGACCACCGCTGTGCACATGGACGATAAAGTCACTTTGGCGCGGCTGGCCTCTCTGTCCTTTGCGAACTTCGAAGAGCTCTCGCAGCACATCAGTCGATTGGGCCAGGACGCGGTCGAGCTCTGTCAGCATTTCGAGCCGACCTTCACCGTGCTGGCTGAACGGACTCGTCCTCGTGACTGGCACGAAAGTCTCATGAAGGGATTCGTCTTCGACGGAATCATGAATGACTTCTACCGCACGGCCGTGGATGAGCTCAGCGAGCCCGAATACAGCCTGGCAATTACAATTCTCGATGATACACGTGCGACCGAATATGTGCGCAATCGCCTGACGCTCGACGTTGCTGCCGATACTCAGCTGGCCTCGCGTCTGGCGCTGTGGGGACGCAAGCTGGTGGCCGAAACCCTGGGTCGCGCGCGCAGCCTTCTCACCGACCCCTTTCTCGGCATCGATGAGGAGTTGGTGGTGGCATCGATTCCGGCAGTGACAGCCAACCATTCGAAGCGGATGTCAGCCCTGGGACTCGTGGCCTGAGACTGCCCGAATCCGGCACGTGAATAGGTTGGGGGCCCGGTGAGTAACCGGGCCCCCAACCTATTCACGGGGAATTCACCGAGATGCGGCGCTCATCCTGACACGATGCTGCGCGCAGGCATCCGTTCAGGCGCCGAACCCGACGCGACGGGCAGCTTCCGTGCCGATCTCGACATAGGCCAGAGCGGATGCCGGGACGAATACCTGGCGTCCCTTCAGGTCTGTGAAGGACAGCAGCGATTCGGCCTTGACGGATTCTTCGAGGCGCGCGGCAAGATCCTTCGGGGTCTCGTCAGATTCCATGACGATTTCGCGCGGTGACTGCTTGACGCCGATCTTGATTTCCATTGTGCTCCTTGTACGGGTCGTGGTGTGAGTCGTCCTCAGCATAACGTCAGCGAGGCCGTGTTTTCTTCCCGGTCAGGTCAGAGCTCCCGGTCACTTCGTGGTGAAGGACTGGAGCCCGCCCCAACTCATCTGTGTGAGCAGGCTGACGGCGGTGTCAACGTCGATCTGCGGCGTCGTCTCGAGTTGTTTGACGACGACCTCGGCGGTGCCGATGAGAGTCCGGCACAGCATTCGGGCCTGGATGTCATCGAGATCGGTGTAGCTCTTCAGCGCTGTCATGACACGTGAGGCAGACCGATCTCGCAGGTTGCGGATTCGCTCCTGCGCCTGCGGTTCGTAGACATCGGAGTTGAAGAGGATGACGAACTCCTCGCGGTGGGAGACAACGAACTCGAAGTAGGAACGATAGGTGGCACGGACTTTTTCATGCGGATCAGAGGTTGATCCGATCGCGGCATCGAGAGTCGACTCAAGATGCGCTGCGGAATCGTCGATGAGTGCGAGATAGAGATCTTGTTTCGACGCGAAGTGTTGGTAGAGGACAGGCTTTGAGACGCCAGCCGCCTCGGCGATCGTGTCCATTGAGGTGGTCCGGTATCCGCGAGTCGCAAAGACAGAACGTGCCACCCCCACCAACTGGTCACGGCGCTGTTCACGGGGCAATCTCTGTTGCGGACTCGACATCCCTTCATGCTACGCGAAAACCAAGTCCAAGGCCCGTCAGCGCGGTCGATGTCGGCCGCGTCGACCTCATGTCCGTGGCTCATGATGAAATACGAGTATGGATGAAGTGACTGAGGAGATCGGCGCGAAACTGCTCGCGGGGAAGTCAGTGACGGTCGTCGGGCGCCCTGGGACGGGCAAGACAACGATGCTCGAATCCGTGTACGCGCAGCTGATGTCCGCTGTCAGTCCCGCATCGGTGCTTGTTCTCACGCCCAATCGCGATCATGCCGACGTACTGCGCAATCGCCTCGCCGTACCCAAAGACGCCGTGCTGGCGTCTGCTCCCGCGCGAAGCATCTCATCGTTCGCCTACGGAATTGCGCGCGCAGCTCACACGACGCAGACCGGCGATGACCTCGAGTTCATCTCGGGCGCCGATCAGGACGTGTTCCTTGCCGATCTCCTGGCCGGCCACGAGCTCGGCCACGGCCGTGGGCCTTCCTGGCCGGCCGAGATCACCGCGGAGGTGCGATCCACCTCGGCGTTTCGGACCGAGGTCCGTGACTTCCTCAACCGAGTCATGGAGTTCGACTTCGGTGTGCGGGTTCCTGCTCCGGTCGCCGGCGGTGGACCCGATCGGGCTCCCGAGTTCGTGTTCGATTTCGGACGCAGTGTTCTCGATCGTGCGCTTGAGAGGCATCATGATCCGCGGTGGGAAGCTGTGGCCCAGGTTCTCGACGAATACCTCGACATCATGAGCATGCCCGGCTATGGAGGAACCGACTCTGCGACTGTCCTGGCGCGAGCAGCGTTCGAAGTTCTGCGTGAACCCGCCGAGGTGACCGCGGGCCGAGCCTGGACCTTCGCTCCCGATGTGGTGCCCGCAGTGGTCCTTGCCGATGGAGTTCAGGACTTCCCCGCTGCGAGCTGGGGTCTGCTTGAGCAGCTGCGTGAGCGCGGGAGTGCTCTGGCGCTGTTCGGCAGTCCAGAGACCGTGACCGGACGCTTCCACGGAGCAGATGCCTCGATCATTGATCGCAGTGCTGCCGATAACAGTTTCACAACCGTGATCCTGCCCGAAGTGAAGAGCACAGGATCCGACATCCTCGACGTCAGCGATGACTTCGGTCGCCGCATCACCACACGGTGGGGCCTGCGCCATATGCCGCGACTCAGCAGCGGGCCGGACATCTCAGACGACAGCTCGGCTGTCGCTGATGTTCCCGCCCAGGCCGCCGCCCATACCGCAGACGACTCTGTCTTCACGTCCGTGCGTCACGTGCCTGAGACGGTGGAGACCCATGTGTTCGAGGGAGCCGCTTCGAGCTATCGGTACCTGGCGCGGAGAGTGACGAACTTCGTCGAAGACGGACATGCGTGGTCGGACGTGGCCGTGCTGTGTCGGAACACGTCGACAGCCCGAGTCGTCGCGAACGAGCTGAGTGCTTCAGGCGTGGCGACCGCGAATATCATGCAGCCTCTCAGCATCGACCCGGCTACCGCGCCGCTGCTCGAGCTGCTTTCACGCACCCCGGACTTCGCTGACGACGAATCGATAGCTGCACAGGCTCTGGCCTTGGCCGGAAGCGTCTATGTCCGCCTCGACCCGGTGCAGATCAGACGATTCAAGCGCGTGGTGAGGAAGAAATTTCCGGCAGCGAACAGTTCGACCTCCCTGGCACAGGCGCTGCGCAGCGATGTCGACGGCTCATCCCCGACGGGACTGACCACGATCTCACGGATGCTGCGAGCAGCAGCCGAGGTGCGGTCGGTCGACCCGCACCAGGCACTGTGGATGATCTGGGAGGCCTCGGGCGTCGCGGAAAAGTGGCAGTCAGAGGCGCTTCGCGACCCAGAGTCCGTGGCCAATTCGCACCTGGACTCGGTGCTGCGGCTGTTCACCTTGGCACAGAAGATCTCCGATCGCGGAGGATTCACAGCGCGCTCGTTCGCCGGGATCGTGGCAGAGCAGGATATTGCGCAGGATTCCCTGGCCGCACGGGCCGGCACCGACGACCACGTGCAGGTCGGCACACCGTCATCCCTGGCACATCTACGAGTACCGCTCGTCATCATCGCCGAGGTGAACGAAGGGGTATGGCCCAACCCGAAGATCCGTGGCGGCATCCTCGGGCTCGACGATCTCAGCGCTGTGCTGGCAACCGGTGAGACCGCGAGCGGTGACCCGGGCTACCACTCCCACGCCAAACGGAAGAATCTGCGCGAAGAGGGCGAACTCTTCTATACGGCGCTGACCCGGGCCGAAGAACACATCATCGTCACCGCAATCTCTGATGCCGAGAGCAATCCCTCGCCCTTCTTCGACGTGATTGCGGCGCGAACAGCGAAGGGCACTGAGGATGCAGACAGTTACGCGATCACTCACGAGGACGAACTTCTGCCGCTGTCTCTTGCGGAGATGGCCGCGCACACTCGTGCACGGCTGCTGAGGGCTGCCGCGGACCCGGGACAGAATACGCCCGTAGAGGATCTGGAGAATGTGGAGGACTGGGCTCAGCTGATGGCGGCACTGACTGCCACCAGCGCCACGGTCGAACCACCCGAACGGTGGCGCGAAACCGAAGACATCACCTCCTCCGAGCCTCTCTACACCTCCGAAGACACGGTAAGAGTGTCTCCGTCCCAAGTCGAGACCTTCACCGACTGCTCACTGCGGTGGTTCCTCACCCGCAATGGAGGAGATAGACCAGGCTCTATGGCGCAGAGCCTGGGAACGATCATCCACGCAGCGGCGGAGAACTTCCCAACGGGCCCGACCTCGGCAATCCGCGAATACGTGGACAAAGAATTCACGACGCTCGAATTCGACGCGGAGTGGGAGCGGGATCGAGAACACACCTTGGCGATGAAGATGGCTGACCGCCTCGGCGAATACATCAAGACCGCGCCTGGCGAACCCCTTGGTGTAGAAGCCCAGGTGTATGCCACCGGGGTTGATGACAAAGGCCAGGAGTGGAAGGTCACCGGGCGCGTCGATCGGCTTGAACAAACACCCGACGGCATTCGGATCGTCGACTTCAAAACCGGAAAGAACGTCGTCAAGGGCAAGGAGATGCCGCGTCACGCACAGCTCGGCGTCTATCAGGAGACGATCAATTCCGGGACCATCACCATCGGCGAAGAACAGATCATCGACGCCAAAGCGTATGGAGCCGAACTCGTGTTTCTGCGGAATTCCAAACAGACGACGAGAGAGCAGTCCGCGCTTGAGATCGATGATGATCCGGGGTGGGCCCGAGACCTCATCAACGATGTCTCCGATGGTATGCGAGCCGCCGAATTTCCAGCCCGAGTCGAACCTCAGAAGTGTCTGAGCTGTCCTGTCCGCACCTCCTGCCCGGCAATCGGGCCACAGACCTTGGAAGAGTCCTGATGCGCTTCACCGCAGAACAACTGGCCCGCTTAACCGCCGCCGACCCTGCCCAGGCATTCCCGCCGAGCGAAGAGCAGCGAATCATCATCGAAGCCGACCCTCAACAGCCGATGAAGGTCACTGCCGGCGCCGGCTCGGGCAAGACGACGGTGATCTCCCAGCGGGTCGTGTGGCTCGTGGCCAATGGCTTCGTCGCGCCTGAGGAGATCTTGGGGCTCACCTTCACCCGGAAGGCCGTGGGCGAACTGGGCGCTCGGATCAGGGTGCTTTTGGCCCGTCTGCGCCACAGTCTTGGACTGGGCGCCGACACGAGCCTTCCGGGTCTCGACAATCCCACGGTCTCGACCTATAACTCCTATGCGGCCTCGATCGTCAGCGAGCACGGAGTCAGCATCGGCATCGAACCCGAGACAGTGCTGCTTGATGACGCCGCTGCTCATACGATCGCCGGCTCGATCATCGACTCAACCTCAACAGAGGAGATCCCCGGCGACTTCGCACGAGAGACGATGATCACAGACATCATTTCGCTGGCAGCAGCGATGAACGACCACGGTCGCGACGTCGACGAGGTCACGGACTACCTTGACCAGTGCCTGCAGGCATTGGTCTCAAGCAAGGGCAAGCCCGTCGATCCCAACGGTCGGCGTGCCAAGCTCGAAGCCAAGATCAAGACAGCGAAACTGGCCGACGCATACATGAGGGCCAAACGGCGCAACTTGGCCATGGACTTCTCGGACCAGGTTCGCTTCGCCCAGCGCATCCTCGACGAAGTGCCGGCCGCCCGCAGTGCTGAACAGCAGCGGTGGTCAATCGTTCTCCTCGATGAGTTCCAGGACACGTCGGTTGCTCAACTGAAACTGCTGCGCGATCTGTTCCAATCCAAAGCGGTGACAGCTGTAGGCGATCCCAGACAGGCCATCTACGGGTGGCGCGGCGCAAGTGCCGACAACATGATCCGCTTCTCCGCGGACTTCGACAACGTGGCGGCGCTGACGCTGAGCACCAGTTGGCGCAACGACCACACAATTCTGAAGGTCGCCAACCGGACAGCGGACGGATTGACCGGTAGCCAGGAAAAGCCGCTGTCGGCTCGGGCAGGCGCAGGAGATGGTGGCGTGGCCATCGACATCAGCTCGGGAGCACATGATCCGGACTTCCTCACCGTCGGACTCAGGTCACTGACAGAATGGGTCGCCACGCTTCCCACAGGGTCATCGACCGCAGTCCTGTGCCGCAAACGTGCCCATTTCGCGCCGGTTGCCGCGGCGCTGGAGACTGCGGGCTACGCCGTTCACGTGCATGGCTCATCGGGTCTCCTGAGTGACCCCTACGTCGCCGATCTGCGAGCAGTGCTCACTGCCGCCGTTGACCCGATGGCCGGGGACAGTCTGATGCGGCTGATCAGCGGACGTCTGCTGGGCCTCGGCGCCACAGACATCGCCGCTCTGCAGGCATTCACCCGGAAGCAGAACGATTCAAGACTGACCGAGTTCAGGGGAGAGAGCCCTGACGGTACCGGAGTCGTGCCCGAAGCCATCGACCAGCCGACGATCGTCGAGGGCCTTGACGAACTCGTCGACCTCTCCGACGCACTCGCAGGGTCGGCAAACATCGCTGGCGCACGGGCGATGGTGAATAACTTCCGGAATTCGGGCCTGAGCTCGATGGCGCTTGACCGACTGGTGAGGTTGGCACGGGCTCTGCGTTATGTCCGTTCCGGTTCCGGGACCATCGCTTCGATCATCCGTACCGCGATGACCGAAACCGGAGTTGACTCCGACATCTGGGGGCTGAGCGATTCGCTGCGTAACCTTCACCGCTCAGCGATCGACTCCTTCCTGTCCGCAGCCAGCCAGTACTCGGCAACCGACGACCAGCCGTCGGTGCCGGGTTTCCTGGAGTGGCTGTCCCTGATGGAGGCGAAGGACGCACTGAGCGTGGCCGAGCCGAATTCGGCCTCCGACGCGATCGACATCATGACGGTCCACGCCTCGAAGGGCCTGGAGTTCGACGCAGTCGCTGTGCCGTCGCTGGTGGTCAAGGACTTCCCGACGGAACCGCGGGACAAAGAAGGGTGGATGGAGAGAACAGCTCTGCCGTACCCGCTGCGGGGCGACCGTGCACATCTGGTTGACTATGATCTTCGCACCGCCGACTTCGACACAAAGAAGGCACTCGACGAATGGGTCGGCGAATTCATCAAACCAGCTATCGCCGATGCGCATGAGGAAGAAGAACGGCGCCTTGCCTACGTGGCGTTCACCCGCGCCAAGCACTACCTGTGGTTGGGAGCGGAGCTGGTGGGAGCCAGAGCCAACCCCGACGCGCCATCCCCGTTCCTGACCGAGGCGATCGAGGTGCTGGAACGCGATGTCGATATGCCTGAACCTGCCGAGGAGTCCGCTGAGGACCGTGTCGAGACAAGCATCTGGCCCGTACCGCGAACAGATCGTGTGTCCACGGCTCGACAGGCGGCTGAATGGGTCAGTTCTGCTGCACCAGCGGGCCTTGACGAGCTGGCGCAGAAGCCGGGCCTCGTGGGCGAGTACGCCCGACAGGCACTGCGGATCAGCAGCCGCCCAGGCACAGGCAACACCGGAAGCGTCCCGGATCGGCTGTCGGCGACGGCTCTTGTTTCGTGGCGCAGAGACCCACAGCAGTTCATCACCCAGACACTGCGCCCCATTCCGAATCCGCCGAGCCGAGCCGCAGAGATCGGGACCACTTTCCACTCCTGGGTCGAGCAGCATTTCGGGCAGGCGAGCATCGACATTGATGACGAACAGCAGGTCCAGGCCATCGACAGAACGACGATCGAGCGTCTGCAGCAGACATTCATCTGCTCCGAGTTCGCGAGCAGGCACGCCGACCACATCGAGATGTCATTCGAACTCGTCCTTGGGCGGTTCAGAGTTCCCGGCAAGATCGATGCGGTCTTCATCACAGGCGATCACGCTGAAGTCGTCGATTGGAAGACCTCGAAACAGCCAGAGGAGAAGACGCTTGAGGTGATGAAGTGGCAGCTGGCTCTCTACCGCTTCGCCATCCAGCGGGTACATCCCGAGATCACCGAGGTGACGGGAACCTTCTACTTCGTTGGCAGCGACGACATCGTGAGGTTCACTGCGCTGCCGGAGGAAGTCGAGATCATCGCGTGGTTGGAGGCCAATGACAGCACATGGGGCGGTGAAGTGGTCCGAGCGGAGAGAAAGATCTGATTCCCAGTTCAGGATCGGCTCAGGATCATGGGCGATGAATGCCATCGGTCGGTTCAGTTTCGTCCGGTTCAGTATCCTCGTCGATGACGTTTTCGGACTCAGCCGCGAGTCCAGCATCGGGCTCCGACTCGGACTCTTCCGACAGCACGACCGCCCCTGGAGTTGCGTCGTCGTTGTCTGCGTCTGCCGGGCCAGGGGGAGCGGCGCTGGGCTCCGCAGTGTCCTTCGCGAACAGGACGTCGTTGAACGAAGACAGAAGTTCCCCTGCGTCCTGGATCGCCTCCTCGTCGCCGGAATCCACTGCCTCGAGCAGCCAGTCGAGGACTGCGAACTCGGCCAGCAGTTCGGCACGAGTGATCACATGCTCGTCTGCACGAGGTCGCGAGTTTCTGTACTCGCTGAAGAAGGTCGGTACAGCGGCAGGGTCGATGAGCGCCGAGGCTGCGGCAAGATCGATCGCAGGATCGGACACGCGCAGTCGCTCGATTCCCGACAGCGCGAGCACTCGTTCCTGGTCGGTGTAGACACTCGTCTCGTCGATCGCACCGTGGATGGGGGTGGCGAGGAAGCGCCAGAGGGAGACCTGCTCGAACTCCTCTTCCCAATGTTGGAGCAGATCCGCCGGCACCCGGCCCGTGGCCGCGGCCTGATCGAGCCGCTCCAAGATCTGAAACTGAAAACGAGACGGGTCTTCGACGGGGAACCCCGCCTCGGAAATTGATTCCGGCGCCGCCGAATGCAGGGTGGCCAGAGCCTGAGCCAACGAGCTCGCCCGTGCGACGTCAGCGATTGCCTGATCGCTCACAGGGGCACCAGGCAATGGCTCGATAAGTGTCACGGTGATCGGTGCAGAAGTGCCGAAGTAGTCGGCTTCGACCTCGGTGATAGCGCGCAGATGAGGCCAGGTGAATCCGGCATGCGGATACATCGCGTCGTAGATCCGAGCTGCTTCGGCTGCAGAGCCGGTGTCTGCGGACCGATCGAGACTCGTCTGTGCCGTCGCCACCAACTGCTGCTGGCCATCGTCAAGCAGAACTCTGATTCCCAGCCCCAGTGACGGCAGAGGGATCCATTCCGTTGGGGAAAAGCCTTCGAGCATCGTTGCCGCGACAGCTGCCAACTTGAGCGCCTTGGTATTCACCCTCCCCAATCTACCGTCTGGCACCGGCTGGAGACCGGAGATTCGGCTGTTGAGCGTGTCAGCACCCACGCTTCCCGCGTCAGGAGCCTGAGTTATCGTGGAGGACATGAAGCCACTGCCACCCGTGAAACCGATCAGTCTGGCCCGCCATGGAATCGATCGCGACCATCTCGCTCGTGGTCAGGACGGTGACCTGCAGGAACTGTGGGCCAGCGGAGCAAAACCCGTGTTCGAGCATCGTGGGGCACTCCTCGTGGCGGCGGGGGGCCTGTTTATCAGTGATTCAGTCATGGTGCCCGGCCAGCAGACCGAAATCTACCTCGGCCGTGACGACGAAGGTGTCCGGTACATCGGGGTCTCCCTTGATGATTCTGGTCGAAGTCAGCTCGACTCGTCGCTGGCGACCTCCCGTGCCCGCGACGCCACGGACCTGCTGACCGCACCGGGGGAGGGCATCGACAGCGCCGAACCAGTATGGTTGCCGCTGCGTCAGCTGGCAGAGTCTCTCGACGACGTGCAGGTGTCCCTGGCGTGCGAGATCGTTGGCCTGGGCAATTGGCACAGAGCCCACCAGTTCTCGCCCCGCACCGGACGACCGACTCGTCCCGCCCGGGGAGGCTGGGTGAGAACGGATCCGGACAACGGCAGCGAACACTTCCCCCGCACGGACCCGGCCGTCATCGTCCTCATCATCAACACGGACGAGGCCGGGGTCGAAAGGGTGCTGTTGGGCAACAATGCCGCGTGGGAAGCTGACCGGTACTCTCTGCTGGCCGGATTCGTCGAACCCGGTGAGACCCTGGAACACGCAGTCATTCGCGAGGTGTTCGAAGAGGCTCATGTCGAAGTAGCGAACCCGCAGTACCTCGGGTCCCAACCCTGGCCGTTCCCGTGCTCACTCATGCTCGGCTTCTCAGCTGAGGCACCGAGTCTCGAATTCGCTGCCGATAAGGCTGAGATCGCCACCTTGACCTGGTTCACCCGGGAGGAACTGCGCGCGGCCATCGAACGTGGCGCGGTCCGGGCCCCCGGACTCGTATCGATTGCCGGTCAGCTCCTCTACAGCTGGTTGGACAGCATTTGAACGCTCAGGCCGCGGCACTGCTCGATGCTCTCGACGCGGAGCAGAAGGAGGTCGCCACCCAATTCTCAACACCGGTGATCGTCCTGGCAGGAGCCGGGACGGGCAAGACACGTGCGATGACTCACCGTATCGCCTACGGCATTGCCACCGAGGTGTTCCCTCCCAACCACGTTCTGGCTCTGACCTTCACAGCTAAGGCCGCAGGAGAGATGCGATCGCGTCTGCGCGACCTCGGGGTTCCTGCCGTCCAAGCGCGGACCTTTCACTCTGCCGCACTTCGCCAGCTGCGCTTCTTCTGGGATCGATTCGCGACAGGAGACTTCCCCAGGATCATTGACAACAAAGCCGGGATCCTCGGGTCAGTGCTGCAGAGTATGGGGATCGAGACCAGCCGGGAATTGAATCGAGATGTGGCCTCCGAGCTCGAATTCGCTGCCGCGTCCCTCCTCGGAGTCGACGACTATGCCACTCAAGCCGCCGGGCGCGATCTTCCCGGACAATTGGGCGTCGAAGACATGGTGCGCATCTTCGAGGCCTACAGTGAAGCGAAGACACGCGGTCGGCTCATGGACTTCGAAGACGTTCTCCTCGTTCTAAACGGAGTGCTCGCAGAGTACCCCGCCATCGCAGCAGACATTCGCGACCAGTACCGGCATTTCGTCGTCGACGAGTTCCAGGACGTCTCACCTCTCCAATACGATGTGCTCTCACGCTGGCTGGGACCACGGGACAATCTCTGTGTCGTGGGTGACCCGGCCCAGACGATCTATTCGTTCGCCGGAGCAGATTCTTCACTGCTGAGGACACTCGATGCCTCACTGCCGACGTCGACGACGATCCAGTTGGTCCGCAACTATCGGTCGTCGAAGGCGATTGTGTCCACGGCGAACAACCTGCTTCGGCATACGTCCCGGACTGCGCTGACCCTGCGCACCGACAATCCCGAAGGCCAACAGCCGACAATGACCGAGTACCCGACCGATGACGCTGAAGCCACCGGGGTCGTCAAAGCCATCTCTGCCGAGATCAATGCTGGCCGCCGCCCGCGAAACGTCGCGGTCCTGTTCCGCACGAATGGTCAGAGTCCCGCTTACGAGCAGGCGCTGGCCGCAGCCGGAATACCGTATGTCCTGCGAGGCGGAGAGCGGTATTTCGCGCGCAAGGAGGTCAAAGAAGCCGTGCTCATGCTCAAGGCGGCCCGTGCCACCTCGAGCGGCAGGCCCCTGCCGGAGGTCGTCGCCGAGGTGTTGGTGTCCCTGGGCTACTCGAGCAAACCACCTGCAGCCGGAGCAAGTCGACAGAAATGGGAGTCTCTGAAGGCTCTGGTCGATCTGGCGGAGACCCACCAGTCAGGATCTGAACTGCCGGTGCCAATGGAGACGTTTCTCGCTGATCTCAGCGATCGTGCCGAACACCAATTCGCTCCCGACATCGAAGGCGTCACCCTGGCCTCATTCCACGCGGCCAAAGGCCTCGAATGGGACAGCGTGCACCTCGTCGGTCTCAGTGAGGGCCTGTTGCCCATCAGCTACGCCCAGACGCCGCGCGCGGTCGCTGAGGAGAGACGCCTGTTCTATGTGGCGCTGACCCGCGCGGGCAGAGACCTCAGCTTGAGCTGGTCGCAGTCACGGCATGATTCCAAACAGCGACCACGCAAGGCGTCCCGATTCCTCAGTGAACTCGGTCGGGTCGATCCATCGGTGGGGCACGGCCGTCGGACTGCGACCTCGGTGGCGATGAATCGCTGCAGATCGTGTGGCAAGGTGCTCGTGTCCCAGGTCGACCGAGCCCTGTCGCGGTGTGCGAACTGTCCTGCCGACATCGACCTAGAGCTCCTCGACAGGCTGCGACGATGGCGGGTACGCGTCGGCCTGGAACAGGGGCTTCCGCCTTACCTTGTTCTCACCGACACATCGATTTCGGCGATCGCGGAGATCAGACCGCAGGACATGGCGTCATTGGCGAAGATCCCAGGCGTCGGCGCCACCAAACTCGAACTCTATGGGTCAGGGTTACTGAGCCTGCTCGTGGACTAGGTCGAAGTGTGGGACGGAAGCGCGGCACTGGCATCGGGGATGGAACGCCAGAGTCTCGTCGGTCCCGATGCCGGTGGCCAGTGAGACGTTTCTGTGCACCGGGGCGGTGTCTGGGCGCAGCAGAGATCGTCTGAGGATCTGGACGACATTGAGTGCGCCGAGCGCCCGTGACAGGGGGTCGCTGAGACTCTCACGGTCGGGGAGGGCTCGGATTTGGGGGTACTGGTCCAGCCAGGAATCATCGGCGTCCTTCTTCCGCAGGCAGTCGCAGATGGCGCAGGGTGTCGCCCCGGGCTGGATGAGACCGGTGACTTCTAGAGAGTATTCCCCGATCACGACCTGGCAATGGGGGACCTCGCGATCTGTGAGCCAAGTGGCGGTGTGAATGTCGGGGACGAGGTACGAGGTCGTGATCACCAGCGGTGAGGACAGCAGATCGAGGTCTTCGACGCGATGCTGCTCTGCGATGGCGAAGCCTGAGGCTGAGAGATACTGTTCGGTGATTGCCCTCAGCGGCCCCACCACCAGGATCGGGGAATCACCGAGGAGCCTCGATACACGATCGGGTGAGAGGGTGAAGATCTGTGCAGTCGCCAACAGTGGTGAACTCTTCGTCATCTTCACGGCATCGGAATCGTCGGGAACCATGACGCCTGCTTCGCCGAGCAATGTGATCAGTGAACTCGCCCGGCCCAGGTCGGCACCGAGATCCTGTGCTCGAGAGTAGTACTGTGCCGAACCGACACCCATTTGCAGTTCCCCGACGAGAGCGACATCTGCTGGCAGGAGCCCGTCAATGAGGACGGGATCATCGACGCCGAACTGCACACACGATGGTGACCGCCATGTGATCGGCACACTGGGAAAAATCCGGAACATGTCTCCACCTCGCCTCGAACGCCTCGGACTTCCACAGTAGTGAAGGTGGAGGAGATCTGCCATGGACGAGGCCGATCTGTGGAAAACCCTGTGGACAACAGTTGAAGGCAGGCCAGAAAATGCATTCCGACATGCCCTCAACCGCTGTGTGCCCCAGGCGCTCGCGGAGACTCGTGCAGCTTCCCCTTCCGCACGGATCCCCGGGTTTTCCGGGGTCAATCATAGAACCTATTCTGCAATTGCCGCCCCGTCAATGTCGGTTTATGCACAGACCAGTCAACAGCGTGTGGATAACCTGTGGATATGTCGCTATGAGTTGTGGAGAAGGAGGCCTCGAACGATTGTGCGAGGAGCTCTGCAGAGTGTGAAAGCGTAGGTCACTTCCGTTTCCGGCGGCCGCAACGGACAACTCGGCCTGTGGACACCCCGACGCGCAGTCCGGAATGACGATACTCAGGAAACTCACAAGGAGAGACGAATGAAGCAACGGCTGTCGAATTTCCTATGATGGGTCTGTGGCAACTCAACAGCGATGGACCGAAGAGGACGTGCTGCGGGCGATCGCCCGTGGTGAGATCGAAGTGCGCCGCTCTGCTCGCCGGAAGAAGACAATCTCGGTCTCGAAGGAAGTGGATACGTATGTTCTCAGCACGCCTGTGAGATACAGCGTGGAACACAACATTCGATCGTTGACCGATCTGTTCAATCGCCTTGCCGCCAGGGGTCATTCTTCGGCGGCGGATCTCGTCGGACTGGCAGATGAGTTGAACCAGCGCTATTTCGATGGTCGCCTGCGTCCGCACTCGATCAGGTGGGTGACGAATCAGAACATCAGTCGGTGGGCATCGACGACGACTTCGACAGGGGACATCAGGGTCTCCCACCGTCTGCAGGCGGTGCCTCGTTGGGTGTTGGAGACCGTCATCGTCCATGAACTCGCTCATCTGCAGATCGGTCCCCATTCCAAGGCGTTCCACGAGCTTGCGGACAGACACCCCAGGCAGGCGGACGCGAAGCTCTACCTTGAGGGCTTCAGTGCGGGAGAGCAGTTCAGCCGCGGTGGCGGTCGCTGACTTCCCGTGATTCCACACCTGCCCGGTAGAGCTCCGGCAGTCGCACGACGAGATCGGGCATGAGCGAGGAAGGCAGTGCAGCGAGGGGGAACCACTTCACCGCCAGAGACTCGTCTGAGACGACGGGAACATCGTCCACGGACGCGACCGCGGCGAACACCACATCGAAGTGACGTTCGCATGCACCGAACGAAGCCGAGAGGTCATGTACATGGAGATCGATCGGATTGGGCGAGAACCAGGCCAGCCGGTTCAGCCCACTTTCCTCTATGGCCTCTCTGCGCGCAGCGGAGCGCAGGCTGTCATCCTCGGCCTCGAGGTGCCCCCCGAACTGACCCCAGAGGCCAGCCTTGCGGTGGTGGTTGAGAAGCACGGACTCCGTGTCGGGGTCGAAGACGAGACAGCTGGCAGTGACATGCTCAGCACCCGCCTCGCGGCGCAGCGCAGCGTCGCCGACGGAGACGAACAGACGCTCGAAGTCGAGCGTGAAGTCAGTCGGTGCCGACGTGGCGCCAACCTCGGCGCGGGCGGTGTCGAGGCAAATCATTCAGTTCTCGCTGCGGCCGCCGGTCTCATCGTCGTCGTCTGCACCATCGTCGGAATTCGACCCGGAGTCGGAATCGGCATCGTTCTGCGGCCCCGAGTCTCCGCCGGTTTCCGTGCCTTCGATACCTTCGGCGAGAATACGGTTCAATGCTTCGTCAAGAGTCGATTCGCTGGTCCATTCGGCATGTCGGCGTTCGGAGTAGCCCAACGGGTCGTCCAGGTCCTGCGTCGTCGGCAGAAGGTCGGGGTGGGAGAACACTTTGTCCCTGGCCTCTGTGCCTCCCTGCGTCTCGAGATACCCGAACAAGGCCGCAGCGTCGCGCAGACGCCGGGGATTGAATTCCAGGCCGACCAACGTTGAGAACGTCTTTTCGGCAGGACCTGCAGTGGCTCGGCGGCGGCGCAGTGCCTCACGGATCTGATCGCGTCCGGGAAGATGCGCAGATGCGGAATAGACGACCACGTCGACCCACCCTGCGATGACTGCGAGGAGGTTCTCCAGATTCGTCAGTGCCTTCTTCTGGTCCTCGGTGGTCGGAGGATTGAACAGACCCTGACGGATATTGTCACTGAGATCGGAGATGTTGGACGGATCGATCTGCGAGGCCATGTCCTCGATCTGTGAGGTATCGACCTTGAGTCCCTGCGCATAGCGGGTCAGTGCAGTCTCGACCTGAGCGCTGAGCCAGGGGGCACGCTCGAACAACGCGAGATGCGCGAGCTCCTGAGCGGCAAGGTAGATCCTGACCTCCGAGGCATCGACGTCGATCTCGGAGGCGAATTTCTCCACATTGGTCTCCACGAGCACTGCGCTGTCGTGAGGCAGCAGGGGCAGTCCCACCTCGGTGCCGGTGAGAACGCTCTCCGACAATGCACCCACGGCCTGACCGATCTGCATTGCGAACATCGAGTCGCTCATGGAGCCGAACATCGACGAGGCTCCGGCAAGGATGCCCTTCATCTCTGCTGGCACCTGAGTCTCGAGAGTCTCTGTCAGGGCAGAGGACATGTTCTCCTTGATCGGGAGAACGAACTTCTGCCACCCGGGCATGGTCTCGCTGACCCATTCCGCACGCGTGAGAGTGCGCGCCGTTCGGTTCGCCACGGGCAGTTCGGTCGCCTCGGCGAGCCACAGTTCGGCAAGTCGGAAGGCGTCTGTGGTCGCCTTGGCAGATTCCTCGCCCACTGCGGGGTCGGGGGTCGGAACCGCCTTCTGCGCGATCGATATCGCCTGTGCCTGGGAATCGGTACCCTGCCCGAAGAGACCCTGCATCTGGTTCATGATGGTCGACATCATCGCAGGATCGATCTGGAAGCCCTGCGAGCCGGCATCGCCGTCCTTGTCCTGGCCCTGACCGGAGCCGGGACCGTTCGCTCCGAAGAGCATTCCGAAGATCTGTTCGAATGGATTCTGCTCGTTGTTGTTGTCATCGCTCATTTTCTCAAAGCCCCCAAGAATCGGTTTGTCTTCTACGTTAACGGTTCCGGATGTGGGAAGCTTCCCAATTCCGGGAGGTTTCGGATGATGTTCGCACCGGGCGAAAGGAGTCTGTGAAACTCACGGTCAGGTTTCAACTAGACTGGTTGGGCGGTGCAGCGAAAGGAACACATGACAGCTAATGCCCATCGGGCCGTGCCGGTGCCCGCAGCACCGACGCGTGGCGACACTCGACGACGCGTTCCACGTCTGACCACGACTTCAGGGGTCATGACCTACATCCTCATCGCTCTTGCGATTTTGCTGCCGGTGCCATACATGTTGCAGTTGCCTGGACCGGTGTTCAACACCCTCGGCGACTATCAGGGCAAGCCCATGATCGATGTCTCCGGTGCCAAAACCTACCCGACCGATGGTCGCATCGATATGCTCACGGTGGCTGTGAGCGGCGGTCCGGGTCGTGACACCTATGCTTCGCAGGCTCTGGGCGCTCTGCTCCACAGCAAGGAGACGGTCATCCCCACCGAGGCCTATTACCCCCTTGAGACGACGCGGGAAGACGTGGCTGCGTCCAATGCGGTGGAGATGTCATCCAGCCAGGATGTGGCCGTGGCCGCGGCGATGGGACAACTCGACAAGCCGTACAAGGTCCATCTTCTCGTCGGTGAGGTCGTTCCCGACTCGCCCGCAGAGGCCAAACTGCGCAAGGGTGATCGGATCATTTCCGTGAACGGGAAGAAGCTGGACTCTGATCCGGCAGCTGCTCGGGTCATGAGCGAGACAGTGCAGTCCTCCGACTCCGTCGACATCGTCGTCGAACGCGGTGACGAAGACGTCGACGTCGCAATGAAACCCGAGACGATCGATGGACGCAAGGCCATCGGCATCAGCATGAAGCAGGACTTCGAATTTCCCATCGACGTGTCATTCAACGTCGAAGGCATCGGCGGGCCCTCCGCCGGCACTATGTTCGCACTGGCGATCATCGACGAACTCACACCCGGTGCCATGACCGGTGGGAAGCACGTGGCAGGAACCGGCGAGATCGATCCTGCAGGAAATGTGGGCCCCATCGGTGGTGCCCGACAGAAGGTAGCAGCCTCTACTGCGCGGGGGGCGAAGCTCTTCCTTTCGCCCGCAGATAACTGTGCAGAAGTCATCGAGGCTGCAGATCAGTCCAAGATCACGGTGGCGCGCATCGATACCCTCGATGATGCGCAGAACGCCGTGGAGAAGTACGCAGCCGGAGACACTTCAGATCTCAAGAAGTGTCCAGCCGACGGCGCCGACAACAACGAGAAAGGGCAGTAGTGAGCTCTCCGTCCTCACCCACCTCCGCACGAATGCCGACGAACCGGCCCAGACGTTCGCCCCTGTTGCTCACTCTCGTGTCAGTGGCGATTCTGCTCGTCGCTTTCATCGCGTTCACACAGGTGTACACCGAAATCTTGTGGTTCAAGCAGATCGATGCCTCGCAGGTGTTCCGCACCATGTGGTTCACGCGCGGGCTGACGTTCCTAGCCGGATTCGTCGTCATGGCCGTCCCCGTGTGGCTGAGTCTGCACCTGGCCTTCCGCAATCGTCCGGTGTACGCGCCGACGACTCCGCGCCAGGAGAACCTCGATCGGTACCGTGAAGCCATCGAACCGCTGCGCAAAGTCGCGACCTTCGCGATCCCAGCGGTCGTCGGTGTGCTCAGCGGGATCACCGCCTCGGCGCACTGGAACACCATCCTCCAGTGGATGAACTCGACCTCCTTCGGCTCCAAGGATGCCCAGTTCGGGATGGACAAGTCGTTCTTCGTCTTCGTCCTGCCCGGCCTGCGGCTGATCGGAGATCAGGTGGGGATGGCGGTTCTGCTGTCGCTCATTGCTGCACTTGTCGGGCACTATCTCTTCGGCGGCATCCGTCCTGGGGAGCAGAAGGGTGTCGTCCTCACGAAGACTGCCCAGTGGCAGTTGGGAATCACCGTCGCCGTCCTGATCCTCGTACAGGCAGGTCGTCTGTGGCTCGCCCGGTACGAACGACTGACGGCGACCGGTGGCATCGTGCCCGGTGTGACCTACACCGACGACAGGGCAGCGCTTCCGGCCATGGCCATCGTCGCGATCGCGGCGGTGCTGGTGGCTTTCATGTTCGTCTATACGGCTTGGAAGGGAAACTGGCGGATCTCGCTCATCGCGACTGCCACGCTCATCGTCCTCGGCGGAATCTCGATCATCGCCTATCCCGCGATGGTTCAGCAGTTCCAGGTCAGTCCTTCCCAGCAGAGCCTGGAATCCGAGTACATTCAGCACAACATCGATGCGACTCGTGACGCCTTCGACTTCAACGACATCGATGTGACTCCCTATGAGCCGAGCACGAGCGGCGAGAAGGGCGCACTGCGTGCAGACGCCGAGACCGCTGCGTCGATCCGTCTGCTCGACCCCAACCTGGTCTCGGATACGTTCCGGCAGCTGCAACAGGTCAGGCCCTACTACTCCTTCCCCGAGCAGCTCGATGTCGATCGGTACAACATCGACGGCGATATGCGCGACACCGTGATCGCGGTCCGTGAGTTGGCCCCAAGCTCGGTGAACAACCAGAGCTGGTACAACCGTGCGATCGTCTATACCCACGGGTTTGGTGTCGTTGCCGCCAATGGCAACCAGCGCAGCCCCGATGGTGAGCCGTTGTTCATGGAGTCCGACATTCCGCCCAAGGGCGAGTTCCCGGACTACGAACCGCGCGTGTACTTCGGTGAGAGCTCACCGGACTACTCGATCGTCGGCGGCGAAAAGGACTCGACCCCTCGAGAGCTTGACTACCCTTCCGATGAGGACAGCGGTTCGGGCCAGGTGAATAACACGTTCAGCGGCAACGGCGGTCCATCCTTGGGCGGCCTCTTCAACCGCCTCGCCTATGCTCTGAAGTATCAGGACGAGCAGATCCTCCTCTCTGATGCAGTCAACGACGAATCACAGATCCTCTATGAACGTCACCCACGGGAGCGCGTGCAGAAGTTGGCACCGTTCCTCAAGATAGACGGCGATCCATACCCGGCTGTCGTCGACGGCAAGATCAAATGGATCCTTGATGGCTACACGACGGCAGACGACTACCCGTATTCGACGCCTCAGCCACTGCAGGAGGCGACCGAGGACTCGGTGACGGCTACTGCGCCCAACTCCGTGGCCACTCTTCCGGATGAAGAGGTCAACTACATCCGGAACTCGGTCAAAATCACGGTCGATGCCTACGACGGCAAGGTCGACATGTTCCAGTGGGACAAGGAAGACCCCGTCCTCAAAACGTGGATGAAGATCTTCCCTGACCTCATCAAACCGTCTTCGGAAATGTCGGGCGACCTGATGAGCCACGTGCGGTATCCGGAGGACCTGTTCAAGGTACAGCGCGATCTGTTGACGAAGTACCACGTGACTTCGGCCAGTGAGTTCTACACCGGCCAGGACTTCTGGACGCTGCCAACGGACCCGACGAAGAAGACCAGCAGTGGTCTGACTCAGCCTCCGTTCTACATGACCCTGCAGATGCCGGGTCAGAAGGTTCCGTCGTTCTCGCTGACGAGTTCCTACATTCCGGCTCGCTCCGATGAGGGCCAGGCTCGGAACAACTTGACCGGATTCCTGTCTGCGGATGCTGACGCCGGCGATTCCAACGGCGAGGTGGCAGATGGCTACGGCAAGCTGCGACTTCTGCAGCTGCCGCGCAACACGACGGTACCCGGTCCTGGACAGGCGCAGAACAACTTCAATACTGCCCCGGATGTGCAGCGTAGCCTGAACCTGCTGCGTCAGGGTGAGTCTGAAGTTCAGAACGGCAACCTGCTGACTCTGCCCGTCGGTGGCGGTCTGCTCTACGTTCAGCCCGTCTACGTCCGGTCTGCCGGCGACACGTCCTACCCGTTGCTCCAGCACGTGCTGGTGGCCTTCGGCGAGGACATCGGGTTCGCTCCGACCCTGGATGAGGCTCTCGACCAGGTCTTCGGCGGCGACTCAGGCGCCAAGGCCGGTGACGCAGGCACCGAGGACAGTGGTGCAGGCGAGTCAGGCGGATCAGGGAGCGGTGGCGACTCCGCAGCTGCGCCTGACGATCAGAACCTCAACGATGCGCTGCAGGAAGCCAAGAAGGCGATGGAGGATTCGGACGCGGCCCTCAAGGAGGGTGACTTCGAGAAGTACGGAAAGGCGCAGGATCGCCTGAAGAACGCGATTGAGGATGCGGTGGCAGCCGATCCCTCTCTCGCGAAGGACGGTTCAAAGGACGGAACTTCTGCTCCGGCCAGTACCCCTGCCGCTGAGGGTGGAGATAACTGACACCCGACACGGTCGACGCTGAATGAGCCAGGCCCCTGGGATCCGATCGGATCCCAGGGGCCTGGCTCATGCGCAGGAGGTCGTTTTGCGGGTGAGCACACCCGGGGGGAGCAGCCGCTCTGCCCGGTCAGTCAGTCAGGTACCCTTCGAGGTCATCGACGATCTGCCCCGCTCCGATGGGACCCAATCCGAGGAACCATACGTCGTCTTCGACCCGGAAGGCTCTGTCGTCCTCGACGGCCGGCAATCCCGCCCATTGGCTGCCGGAAAGCGCTGTGGTCTCGCCGGTTGCTTCAGGGTCACCATAACTGGTGTAGAAGACGTAGTCGCCACCAGCCTGGTCGAGGTTCTCCGGAGAGATCTCCACCGCGAGCTCAGCAATGTCCTGTGTCTCAGGGCGGGCGAGCCCGGCATCCTCGAGGATGACACCGATCAGGGATTTGTTGCCGTAGAGTCGCAGCCTCTCGGGCATGAAGCGCACGAGCGAGATCGTCGGGTTGCCATCGACCGCACCGTCGAGGTCGCCGGTGGCTCTCGTGTACCCGTTGAGCACGTCTGTGGCTTCATTTTCCATACCCAATGCTTCGCCGACGAGCAGGAAGTTCTCCTTCCACGGGAATCCCGGCCGAATTGAGAATACCGTGGGCGCGATGGAGTCGAGTTTTTCGTGGAGCGTGTCAGCACGCAGCTGGCTGCCAAGAATCAGATCCGGTTCTAGTTCGGCAATCGCCTCCAGATCGAGTTCGTTGATCGTTCCCACCGTGTCAACGTCTTTGACCCGATCGGCAAGATAGGAGGGCACCGGGTGTGTTCCCTTGGTTGTGACCATACCGACGGGCTTGATGCCCAAGGCCAGGACATCGTCGAGCTCACCGGTGTCGAGGACGACGACGCGCTTGGGCTGCTCTGCAATCTCGGTGGTGCCACTGGCATGTCTCACCGTGCGTGGAAACACTCCGGGCTTGGCATCGCTTCCCAGTTCGGCCGTCTCTTCATCGGCTGTGGCAAAGGCTTCACCACCGGTGGCGACATCCTTCTTACCGGTGCCCTCATCCTTGCCGTTGGCGGTGCCTGAGGTGCAGGCGCTGGTGAGTAGGAGGACGGACAATGCGATTGCGGCCACTGTGCTTCTGCTGCGGGAAGATAAGTTTGTCAAGCACCGGGTTTCATAGAGGCTGTTTTTCCTGGTTTTCTATGCAGCTACGCTCGCGGTCGCACCCTGGTTGGTCCACTCAGCTTGGACCTCGAACGGAGGTCGATATCCGATCGCCGAATGCAGTCGTTGCCGGTTGTACCACCCGATCCATTTCGATGTCGCTGCCATCACCTCGATCAACCCCGACCATTCGCGACGGTCGATCAGTTCCGCTTTGTAGACTGAATTCAGTGCTTCAGCCATGGCATTATCGTATGAGTCCCCGCGTGACCCCACCGACGCCACGATCTCGGATTCTGCCAGAGTCTCGCCATAGCGAATCGACCTGAATTGGACTCCGCGATCCGAGTGGTGGACAAGCCCGGACACGTCTTCGCCGGCCCGGAACTTCGCTGCCAGAGCCATCGTCAACGCGTCCCTGGCCAGCGACTCACGCATATGATTCGTCACCTGCCAGCCCACGATCTCGCGGTGGAAGACGTCGAGAATGAACGTTGTGTATACCCACCCAGCCTGGGTTGGAATATAGGTGATGTCGGCGACCCAGAGACAGTTCGGACCCTCAGCTGTGAACTCGCGTTCGACGAGATCCTCCGGGCACTCCTCGGCCCTGGCCGAGGCTGTCTTCGGACGCTTCCGCCGACGACGAACCCCGTCAATGCCCAGCTGGTGCATCAACCGCTCGATCGTGCACCGAGCGATATTCCCGAACCGGTCCGCATACTCGCGGTTGATCGCCTTCCACATCTTCCGCACCCCGTAACAGGAATAGTTCGCCTCGTAGACGTCCCGGATGGCGGTCTTGAGCTCCCGGTCCCGGACAGCACGGGCTGAAGGCTGGCGTAATTTGTACGCGTAATACGAGCTCACAGCAATCCGTGCAGCAGTCCCTGAAAGGGCGCGCACGATTGGCTCGACTCCGAACTCGTCGCGGTTGTTGTCGATGAAATCGACGATTACTTGGATGGGCGGTCGAGCTCCGCCGCGAAGAAAGCCGACGCCCGGCGAAGTATCTCGTTTGCCCGTTTCGCTTCGGTCAACTCGGCGCGCAGTCGACGGTTTTCGGCCTCAAGGTCGACCGACTCCGTCGGCGTGGCTCTGCCGGAGTCCTTGTGCTTGCGCACCCAAACTCGCAGGGTCTCCTTGCTCAGGCCGAGTTCGTTCGCGACGCGGGTGATTGCCCTGCTCGCGGTCTCAGGATCGGCCTGGGCATGCATGACGAGCTCGACGGCACGAGCTTTGAGCTCATCGGTGTATTTCACTGGCATGAGAGAATCTCCTTCTTCCAATCTCCCTGCCTCTATTATCCCCGGAGCGATCCAGTTCATAAGGTAAGAATAACCTTTGCCCCGGAGTATGTTCAGCTGCTCCCAATGCCATGGATGACCATATTCGCGCGTGGTCCGAGGAGCTCGATTCCCTCGGAACGCAGCAGATCCGCGGCTGTCCCTGCGTGGCAGGAAGTCAGGTCGAGGATCAATATGAAGAACCCCCCAGCCGGTTGAACTGACTGGGGGTTCTGCCACTTTCGTGGCGGGGGGAGGATTTGAACCTCCGACCTCCGGGTTATGAGCCCGGCGAGCTACCGAACTGCTCCACCCCGCGGCGTTTGTTTACTCGGTAAATACTACGTCCTCGCAAGTCAGAAGCATAATCGGGTTGTAATCTGCGAAATGGTTCCCTGCCGGCATTGCAGCGTCAGCCCCACTGCAGAGCCTGGGTGTGAGTCGGGCGCCGCTGACGCAGGACTGCAGCGCAAGGGTCATCGGTTGAATGGAGAGGTAGTCGTCGAGCACGCGAATCATTCCGAGAGAGGATAACTGCCTGAAAGGGGAGCGTTGAGGTGAGCAATGACGAGAGGGCCGTGGATTGAGTGGCGCACGATGTGGTGAGAGGCGATCTGGTCAGACGCAAAAAATGTGCCGCGACACCGAGTGAACGATATCGCGACACATTTACAACGTGGCGGGGGAGGGATTTGAACCCTCGACCTCCGGGTTATGAGCCCGGCGAGCTACCGAACTGCTCCACCCCGCGTCGTATTCTCTACCCTACAGGAGCTGTTTCTTGCAGGCCAAACCGAAGTAGGGTGACGTCCGCCACATGTCCGCCTGCTGTCCACCTGAGGCCCTCACCCCGAGGGTGATCCCGGCCCGGTCTTGTCGATAGTTGAAAGATAAACTAGAGTGATCTTGTAATTCAATGTTCAACGAACAGGAGAAATCATGACTGCTCTACCACAGGGACTCACCGCAGGAATCTGGAACATCGACCCGGTGCATTCCGAATTCACGTTCACCGCTCGCCACGCCGGTGTCTCGAAGGTCCGCGGACACTTCGAAGACATCGCAGGCAGCGTCAAGGTCGGTGAGACCCTCGAAGACAGTACGGTCACCGCTGAGGCTGACGTCGAATCGATCACCACTCGCAACCCCCAGCGCGACGGTCACCTCAAGAGCAGTGACTTCTTCGAAGCCGAGAACAACCCCAAGCTGACCTTCAAATCCACCGGGATCAACGCCATATCCAACGATGAGTTCGAACTTGTCGGTGAACTCACCATGCGCGGCGTGACCAAGGAAGTCACCTTCGCCACCGAGTTCAGCGGAGTTGCCACCGATCCCAACGAAAACCAGGTTGCGGGCCTCTCGGCAGCTGCCACGGTCGATCGCAAGGACTTTGGCATGGAGTTCAACGCTGTGCTCGGTGGTGGCGAGCTGCTCGTCTCCAACAAGATCAAGATCGAACTCGAACTCGAACTCGAACTCGTCAAGGCCTGAACCTCCAGGTGATGCCACAGACGTACGGGCGCTGAGGCAGATGCAGTGAATAGGGCAGGGGGCCGATCGCAGCAACGCGATCGGCCCCCTGCCCTATGTGTTCTTGGCAGCTCGTTCTGTGTTCAGCACAACGCTGGTGAAGTCAGGTCTGCCTCCGCAGCGCATTGGGATCCTTGGCCAGTTCGGCGGCGAGATCGTCAAACAGCTGTGCCCCGCGAGCGACATCCGCTGCAGACTTGCAGAATGAGTAGCGAATGGATGACCGGTACGCCGCATGCGCAGGAGATCCCGCCCGACACAGGGCAGGAACGGGAATGCCGACGATCGAGTACCGTCGCGCCAACAGGTCGTTGAGTTCGAAGGCGTCGAGGTCAGTCAGGGCAGAGAAGTCGACGACGGTGAAGTACCCGGCGGCTGGCGTTGACGCGATCGCTCCTGGAACGGCACGACATGCCGGCACCAAGACGTCTGCTCGCTGCTGCAGGGATGATCGATTCTCAGCCACGAAGGTCGAAGCTCCGGACAGTGTGCGGGCCAGTCCCACCTGCAGAGGACCGCTTGCGGTGAATGTGAGGAATTGTTTGACCGACTGGATGGCTTCTCTGACCTCAGGCTCCGCGATCACCCATCCGATCTTCCACCCAGTCGTGTTCCAGGACTTTCCCGCCGAAGAGACTGTGACGACTCGCGCGCTGTCTTCAATGGCCACCGCTGGTGCCACATGGGGCGTGCCATCGAGGACCAATTGTTCATACACCTCGTCGGTGAGTACCCAGGCGTCTGCGGCAACTGCTGCGTCACCGATGCGAGCCAGATCCTGTGCGCTGAACATGAACCCTGTCGGATTGTGGGGAGTATTGATGAGAATGATCGAGGGGAGGCGGCCGGGGGCTGTCACAGCCTCGTCGAAGCTGGCCCAATCGGGCGCGAATCCGCCCTCAACGGTCGGCAGGATCGGTACGGTGACCAGAGATCCCCCTGCAGCGGCGATAGCCGCCGGGTAGGAATCGTAGAACGGCTCGAAGGCGAGAACGGTCCCGCCCTGGGGGAGCAGGGCCAGAATTGCGGCGGTGAGGCCCTCTGTGGCCCCACACGTGTAGAGCACATGCTGGGGTGACACCTCATGACCGAAGTCTTGAGACCGCTGTTGGGCCACGGCCTCGAGGAGTGCTGGAAAGCCCTGACCTGGTGCGTATTGGTTGAAGCCGTCACGCATGGCGTCGGCAGCGGCGTTGATGAGCTCGGCAGGGGCATCGGTTCCCGGTGCGCCCTGTCCCAGATTTACTGCTCCGGTATTCGCAGCCAATGCTGTCATCTGTCCGTAGATCGTCTCTCCGATCGTTCCGTCGGCGTTGATCAGACCGGCCGCATCGGCCATCGAATGCCAGAGGTCGGCACGCATCACATCGGGCATCTGTCTCCCTTTTCTTCAGAGATGATTGGGTTTCGGCGAGAACTCACACCGGAGTAGGGGCCGGAGGTGTGGCAGGAGTGATTCGGCCCAGTGCATCAAGGGCACGTTCGTGCAGGCGCGAGTTGCTGGCCAGGGCATTGCCGCCGAAAGGTCCGCTGACGCCAGCTGTGTTCGTGAACGTCCCACCTGCTTCAACAACGATCGGAACCAGTGCACCCATGTCGTAGAGCTCCAGCTCTGGTTCGCATGCGATATCGACTGCTCCCTCGGCCAGAAGCATGTACGAGTAGAAGTCGCCATAGCCTCGAGTCCGCCACAGACGATCACAGAGACCGAGGAAATCGTCGAGGACCCCGAGGTTCTTCCACCCGGACAGCGACGCGTAGGACATCGAGGCGTCTTCGAAGGAATCGATGTCAGAGACGTGGATGCGCTTGGCCGCTTCTCCCAGCGCCGAGGTGAAGGCACCTTGACCGACCTCGGCCCACCAGCGTCGGCCCAGGGCAGGGGCTGAGATCATGCCGACGATCGGTGTCTTCCCGTCGTACAGGGAGATCAGAGTGGCCCAGATCGGAACACCGCGGACGAAGTTCTTCGTGCCGTCGATCGGATCGATGATCCACCGCCTGGGGGAGGAACCGTGGGAACCGAACTCTTCGCCCAGGACACTGTCCTCCGGTCGTTCGGCGTTGAGGCGTTCCATGATCGCTGACTCCACCGCACGGTCGCATTCGGTGACGGGAGTCAGATCGGGTTTAGTCTCGACAGTGAAGTCCTGTGCCACGAAATGACGGTAGCTGATGGAGTCCGCGAGGTCGGCGAGTTCGGTTGCCAGGTCGAGATCGTTCATTCCTCCACCTTATCCAGTTGTGGGCAGCAGCCTGCGCAGTGACTCCAACCGTGAGACTCCACCGGGACCCGCGTTGCCGTCGCGGACCCAGGCATCGAGCCGACAACCCGGCGCATCGGCGTGATGGGTGCAGCCGCGTGGGCACTCGGCAGTGGCTCCGACGAGCTCTGGGAAGGCCGAGATCAGCGTTTCCCGATCGACGTGGGCCAGCCCGAAGCTGCGGACACCGGGCGTGTCGACGAGCCAGCCACCACCGTCGAGACGAAGACAGATCGCAGAGGACGAGGTGTGTCGACCGCGCCCGGTAACGTCATTGACGTGGCCGGTGGCTCTCTCAGCGCGGGGAACAAGAGCATTCATAAGGGTCGATTTTCCGACACCCGAATGTCCGACCAGGACGCTGATCTGGCCTTGTAAGCGATCGAAAACCGTCGCATCGGTCAGCGTACCGTCGGGTCTGAGCCCGGAGGATACGATCTCCACTCCGGTCTCCGAGAACCGCTCGACGATGTTATCGGCCGGTTTCAGATCGGTTTTGGTGACGATGAGCAGGGGAGTGATGCCGGCATCGAAGGCCGCAGTCAGGGCTCGATCGATGAGCCCATATGAGGGTTCGGGGTCCTCGGTGGCTGTGACGATCGCCATGACGTCGACATTGGCGACGATCACGCGTTCCGTCGGATCCGTGTCGTCGGCGCTGCGGCGCAGCAGGGTTCGTCGCTCGGTGATCTCGACCAGGCGCGCCAACGATCCCTTGCTGCCCGAGGTGTCACCGACTAGTTTGACGATATCGCCGGGGACCACCGCGTCTTTGCGCAGGTGGGAGGCTCGTACAGCCGTAACGTCGGAGGTGGCTGCACTTGTTCTGGGGGAATCTCGGACGTCGCTGGTGTCATCGGAGACAACTACTCGATACCGTCCCCGGTCAACGGCGGTGACGAGTCCGTCGATCGCTGCGTCGTGGTTCGGCCTGTTCTTCGTCCGCGGTCTGGAGCCGCGTCTGCTTGGGCGGGGTCGGTAGTCCTCGTCGCGGTAGATCCTTGCCATCTCAGGCGCGCCGACTCAACATGTCTTCCCACAGCTGGGTGAATTCCGGCAGTGTCTTCGCCACGGTGTCGGCATTCTCGATGACCAGTCCGTCGATGTGCAGACCGAGAATCGCTCCGGCCATGACCATCCTGTGATCGTTGTAGGTATGCCACGTTCCGCGGCGCGGAGTCGAGCCCGTGATCGTCAGAGACGTCGGTTGTTCGTCGACGTCGACGCCGATGGCGCCGAGCTCGCGGCGCAGGGCCGAGAGCCGATCGGTCTCATGCCCGCGGAGATGACCGATTCCAGTCAGATTCGACGTGCCGTCGGCCAATGCAGCCAGGGCAGCGATGACGGGTGTGAGTTCACCGACGGCAGAGAGGTCGAGGTCAACGGCTCGCAGAACGTCGGGCCCTTGGACTCGCAGACCGTTTCGGTCCAGGGTCACGGTGCCGCCGAAGGCCTCGGCGATTGCGCGGAACCCATCTCCGGCTTGTGTTGTATGGGCAGGCCAGTCGGAGACGGTGACATCTCCGCTGGTGGCCAGAGCAGCGGCGACGAAGGCCGCGGCGTTGGACAGGTCCGGTTCGACGCGGACGTCGAGTCCGCGGGGGAGACCCGGTTCGACGATCCATCGTTCGGGTTCGGGCTCTGTGACGTCGACCCCCGCGTCGGCGAGGACTTCGAGCGTCATGTCGACGTGAGTCCGGCTGGGCACGGAATCGCCGCAGTTGACGAGCTCGATCCCCAAGGGCATCACCGGGGCGGTCAGGAGCAAGCCCGACACGAATTGGCTGGAGGCGCTGGCGTCGATCTCAAGGTGGCCACCGCGCAGGTGGGACTGCGCATGGATCGTCATCGGCAGCAGATTGTTCTCCGCAGTGATGGAAGCGCCGAGGCGGGTCAGGGCATCGATGATCACCGACATCGGCCTGACTCTGGCCTGTTCGTCGCCGTCGAGGATGATCTCACGTCCGGTGGCTGCGGCGAGCGGAGGAACGAAGCGCATCACGGTTCCGGCCAGACCGCAGTCGATGGTGACCGGAGGCCCTTCACGGTGTGCGGAGAAGTCAATGGGAGTTATGTGCAAGTTGCCGTTGGCTTCGTCGATGTCGGCGCCGAGCGCTCTCAGAGCCTCGACCATGAGCAGGGTGTCACGGCTGCGCAGCCACCCGCGCACGATTGACTCGGACTCGGCGAGTGCGGCGAGGACGAGATAGCGGTTGGTCAGGGACTTCGAACCGGGAACACTGACATTCGCGGTGACGCCGCCACCGGCGACAGGAGCAATCCAGTCGCCGGTGGCGGGTGCAGTGAGATCGGGTGTGTCAGTCAACGCCAAGCGCACTCATTGCCTGTTTGGAGGTGTCTTCGACCGAGGACCAGAGATCTTCGGCGGCATGCTGCGTGCGCCACCAAAGTCCTGGCTTGCCTGCAGTGTCGACACTGGCCAGCAGCGCGCCGCCGAGCAACGAGGTGCGGATCAGGGTGCGCTCCGTGCGCGCCTGTTTGTCTTCTTTCGAGGTTGCCTTATCCGCTGCGATACGTTCACCGACGGTGTCGAGGAGGTAGGTGCCGACGAGGATCGTGGCACTGACGCGGGGGAATCTGCCGATAGCCAGCAGCGAGCCTGCAGCGACCTGAGCCGCTCCAGTGGCGCGTGCCAGGGTAGGAGCATCGATGGGCACATCGATCTGTTTGCGTGCCATGTTCAGCAGCGGACCGATCGACGCGGCCGCTGCTTCCGGGCGGCGCAGACGGTCGACCCCGTTGCTGATGTAACCGGCGGCCAGCATGGGCCGTGCGAGGAATCTGATTGGAGACACTATGGTCCTTCCTACGTGTCGGGCATCTCACTGGCAAGCATAACCGCTGTCTGGGAATAGTGGGGCCTCGCCTCGGTGTTGAATCAGAGAACACGCACCGGTGAGGGCGATCTTGTCGGTGCTGAGTCGAAAGGCAGAAGGAGAAGTCTGTGAACGCCACTGCCGTCCTAGAGAGAACGGGCGTACCATTGACTACGATGACCGAATCAGTCAAAGAAGTCCCCGAGACCAAGGCCGAGCGTTCGGCCCGTTTCGAGCGTGACGCTCTGGAGTATCTCAATCAGCTCTACGCGGCTGCATTGCGAATGACCCGAAACCCTGCTGATGCCGAGGACCTCGTCCAGGAGTCCTACGCGAAAGCCTATGCCGCGTTCCACCAGTACAAGCCGGGAACCAACCTCAAGGCGTGGCTGTACCGGATTCTGACGAACACGTTCATCAACAACTATCGGAAGAAGCAGCGCCAGCCGCAGGAAAACGGCAGTGAGGACATCGAGGACTGGCAGATCGCCCAGGCCGCGAGTCATTCGTCCTCCGGTGGTCGCTCGGCGGAGCTGGAAGCTCTCGACCATCTGCCCGACTCTGACGTCAAAGATGCGTTGTCAGAGCTTCCAGAGGATTTCCGCATGGTGGTCTACTATGCCGATGTTGAAGGTCTGCCGTACAAGGAGATCGCTGAGATCATGGAGACGCCGATCGGCACCGTGATGTCGCGTTTGCACCGTGGGCGTCGTCAGCTGCGCGACTTGCTGGCCGACTATGCTACGGATCGTGGCTTCTCCAAACCCGCGGGAGGTGCGAAATGAGCGAGGAATGCTGTGAGAGTCTGCGCGCGGAATCTCTGACGCGCATCTACCACTATCTTGACGGAGAGCTGACGACGACGGAGATCCGCGAGATCTCTGTGCACCTCGAACAGTGTCCGTCGTGCCACGACGAATACGAGATCGAAGCACTGCTCAAGGAATTGGTGCGCCGTTCCTGCAGTCGCGAACAGGCACCAATGGGACTGCGGGAGAAGATCCGCCAGCGGATCGCCACCGAGCAGTCGGTCTGGCCCGGCTCAGGGGCGTAGCCGCCTGAACCAGGCATACGAAGAGGGCGGGGAGAGTGAACACTCTCCCCGCCCTCTTCGTTGTCTCGGATGATTCGAAAGAATCAGCCGAGTGGACGTTTTCCGTGGTTCGCCTTGTTCCGGCGACGGTCGTGACGCTTACGGCTGCGCTTGCTCATAACTACACTCCTTCAACTAGATCAACTAGATGCTTCATTCTTTCATGGCCCCTGTGCCTGGGCAAAGTGTCACTCAGGTCATGAGGATCAGACTCATGCGGCTGGGTTCGGGGGGGCGGAGATCAGGAACCGTCCATGGCATCTTGGACACCGAGCCACGGGAACCAACCACGGTGGAGCACCAGCCAGGCGAGCAGGCCGTAGCCTTCCTGTGCAGGAAGATGATCGCGCGAGGATGCGATCTCACGCTGCCACACGGGATGCCCGAGCAGAGGCGTAAACGTATCGACATAGGCGATGCCGCGTCGTTTTGCGACGTCCGAGAAGCTCGTATTGAGCTCAGCAATTGCACGATTCCGTTCAGAATTGTACTCAGGGGGAGGCCCGATCACGAATGCCGCGACTTTTCTTGCCAGTGCCTCGTCGAGCACATTGGCCACGTCGAGACGGGCGCGGGCAACGGAACGACCGGAATCGAGGTCGCCTGACCCCAAAGCCAGAACCAGCCGATTGTCACCGTCGGAGGTGAACCTCAGGGACGCCTCGGCGATGGTGCGAGCATGCAGACCTGAAGAGTCTTCGTGCGGCACTGCCAGTGGAAAGACTCTGAGATCGGGTAGGCTGGGCAACGTCCTGGCAGTGACGCGTCCGACCCATCCGAGCCCACGACCATCGCCGTGACCGGCGACCAGCGGGCCACCGATCACAGCAACGGTCGTCGGAGTCACGAAGCTCACCGGCGGAAGATCCTGTCGATGACTTCCTGCTGCTGGACTTCGTGGACATGCTTGAGACCGGTGGCAGTCGCAGCGGAGGCAGTCCGTGAGATCACAGTGAGTTCACGGTCGCCCAGCAGCTGTGGCATGTTCAGTGCCATGAACGGCCAAGCACCCTGGTTCTCAGGCTCCTCCTGTGCCCAGACCAGCTGTGCGCTGGCAGGGTACCGGTCGAGCAGAGCCGTGATGGAGTCCTCATCGAGCGGGTAGAGCTGTTCGACGCGGACGAGCGCTGTCGTCGTGTCTTCACGCTTCTCCCGCTGAGCCAGGAGCTCCCAGTAGAGCTTGCCGGAGACCATGACGACACGGTCGACCTTCTCGGGATCGACGACAGCATCGTCGATGACGGGCTCGAAAGTTCCCGTGGTGAAGTCCTCGGGAGAGTTCGCCGCGGCTTTGAGCCGCAGCATCGACTTCGGCGTGAACACGATGAGCGGACGTTTGTTCGTCGTCATCGCGTGGCGGCGCAGCAGGTGGAAGTAGGACGCACCGTTCGATGGCAGGGCCACCGTCATGTTCGACTCGGCACACAGCTGCAGGTAGCGCTCAATGCGAGCTGAGGAGTGGTCGGGGCCCTGACCTTCGTACCCGTGGGGCAGGAGCATGACGACGCCGGAGTTCTGCTGCCACTTCTGCTCCGAGGACGAGATGAACTCGTCGATCACGGATTGGGCGCCCTGAGCGAAGTCACCGAACTGAGCTTCCCAAGCGACCAGGGCATCCTGGCGTTCGACCGAATAGCCGTATTCGAAGCCGACCGCAGCGTACTCGCTCAGCAGCGAATCGTAGACCCAGAACCGAGCCTGTTCGTCGCTGAGGTTCTGCAGCGGCGTCCACTCGTTGCCGTTGTCGGCATCGATGAGCACCGAATGGCGCTGCACGAATGTGCCGCGACGCGAGTCCTGGCCGGCGAGGCGAACAGGAATTCCGTCCATGAGCAGCGAGCCGAAGGCCAACAGCTCGGCGAAGCCCCAGTCGATGCCGCCGGACAGTGACATCTCCTTGCGCTTCTCGAGAAGGGCACGCAACTTCTTGTGGATGGTGAATTTCTCTGGAACAGCGGCGAATGTTGCGCCGATGTGCTGCAGAGTGTCCGTGCTGATCGCGGTCTCGGCATTGTTGAATGCTTCGATGTCGCTGGGCACGTGCGGAGCGTTGAAGGCATCGCCGTCGTAGGAGCCGGTTTCGGCTTCCTTGGTCTCGGCGAATGCTGATTCCAGTTTCGACTGGTAGTCCTTGAGCGCTTCGCTGGCTTCATCGTCGGTGATGCATTTCCTGCCGACAAGCGATTCGGTGTAGAGCTTGCGCACCGAACCCTTCTTCTCGATGAGGGAGTACATCAGCGGCTGCGTCATCGATGGGTCGTCGCCCTCGTTGTGTCCGCGACGGCGGTAGCAGACGAGGTCGATGATCACGTCGCGGTTGAATTCCTGACGGTACTCGAACGCAAGCCGTGCGGCTCGCACGACGGCTTCGGGATCATCGCCGTTGACGTGGAAGATCGGTGCGTTGATCGATTTCGCGACGTCGGTGCAGTAGAACGACGAGCGAGCCGAGGCCGGAGGCGTGGTGAAGCCGACCTGGTTGTTGATGATGATGTGGATCGTTCCACCGGTCCGGTAGCCGCGAAGCTCCGAGAGGTTGAGGGTCTCGGTCACGACACCCTGACCTGCGAATGCCGCGTCGCCGTGGACGAGGACGGGAAGTACGGTGAATCCGGCTTCTCCCTGGTCGATGAAGTCCTGCTTGGCGCGCACGATGCCTTCAAGGATCGGATCGACGGTCTCGAGGTGGCTGGGATTGGCCGCGACATAGACATCGGTCGAGTTGCCCGCGGGTGAGGTGAAGGACCCCTCGGTGCCCAAGTGGTATTTGACATCACCAGAGCCCTGGACGCTGTCTGGAGACATCGTTCCGTCGAACTCACGGAACATCTGCGCATAGGACTTGCCTGCGATGTTGGTGAGCACATTGAGACGTCCGCGGTGCGCCATCCCGATGGCGACCTGTTCCATGCCGGTGTCTGCCGACTGGTTGAGGACCTCGTCGAGGAGGACGATGGCTGATTCGCCGCCCTCGAGGCTGAAGCGCTTCTGCCCGATGTACTTCGTCTGGAGGAAGGTCTCAAAGGCTTCGGCTGCGTTGAGGCGGCCGAGGATGTGTCCCTGCTCAGAGCGTGTCAGCTCCTGATGCGGAACCTCGATCTTGGCCTGGAACCAACGGCGCTGCAGCGGATCGGCGATGTGCATGTACTCGAAGCCGATGGTGCGGCAGTAGCTCTCGCGCAGGAGTCCGAGGATGTTGCGGAAGGGCATCATCGGCTTGGCACCGAAGCCGCCGGTGGGGAACTCACGTTCGAGATCCCACAGGGTCAGTCCGTGTTGGTTGATATCGAGGTCCGGGTGCGAACGCTGCCGGTACACCAGCGGATCGATGTTCGCCATGAGGTGACCGCGCGTGCGGTAGGCGTCGATGAGTTCGATGACGCGGGCGGTCTTGTTGACATCGTCCTGGTCTTCAGCGGAGACGTCGGGAACCCAGCGCACTGGTTCGTAGGGCAGACGCAGGGACTCGAAGACATCGTCGTAGAAACCGTCCTCACCGAGGAGGTAGCTGTGGACGAGCTTGAGGAACTCGCCGGATCCTGCACCCTGGATCACGCGGTGATCGTAGGTGGAGGTCAGGGTGAGCACCTTGGACACGGCCAATTTGTTGATCGTGTGCTGGCTGGCGCCCTGGAACTCCGCCGGGTAGTCGAGCGCACCGACACCGATGATGCAACCCTGTCCCTTGGTCAGACGAGGCACAGAATGCACGGTTCCGATTCCGCCGGGGTTGGTCAGCGAGACCGAGGTGCCCGCAAAATCGTCAGCTGTGAGCTTGCCCTGGCGTGCCTTATCCACGAGGCCGTCGTAGGCGTCGACGAACTGGCGGAAGGTCAGGGTCTCAGCCTTCTTTACGCTGGGCACGAGGAGCGTGCGCGAACCGTCCTTCTTCGGCACATCGATTGCTAGCCCGAAGTTGATGTGGGCAGGAGAGACCATCACGGGCTTGCCGTCGCGCACATCATAGGACACGTTCTGCGACGGGAAGTTCTGCAGAGCTCGGATGACGGCGAAGCCGATGAGGTGGGTGAAGGAGACCTTTCCACCACGGGTCCGCTTGAGGTGTGAGTTGATGACGATGCGGTTGTCGATGAGGGCCTTGGCCGGCAACGCACGCACGGACGTAGCCGTGGGAACCTCGATCGAATCGTCCATGTTCTTAGCGATCAGCTTGGCCGGACCGCGCAATGGAGTCACGGTCTCTTCTGGAGCCGGCTTGGACTCGGTGTCCTTCACGACGACCTTGGGCACGGACTTGGTCTCGGCCTTCAGGGTCTCAGCCTGAGCCGAAGAAGGGGAGATTCCGCGGGGACTGTCATCCGCAACGGAGTCTTCTCCCGACGTGTCCTCGGTGGACTTGTCGGGTGACTTCGCATGAGTTTTTGAGGATGACTTCGCATTGGTCTTTGCGGCCGGCTTGGTGCCGGTCTTCGCTGCGGGTTTGGCGGCGGCAGTCTTCGCTGCTGCTCCATCCCCGTTCTTCTCGTACTTGTCGAAGAACGGCCACCACGACTGGTCGACGGAGTTCTTATCGGACTTGTACTGTTCATACAATTCCTCGACCAACCACTCATTCGACCCGAAGTCGTCGACGGTGCGGTTCGGAGTATTGACGGACACGGCGTTGATCGCCTACTTCCTGATTCAAGAATTGCTGCTTAACGACATGACCAGCCTAACGCGATGTACCCGAGTATGTCCGCATAGGGGACAATAGTGTCATGCGTTTCATCTCAAATGACCAGAATAGTGATCTGACGTACTCGGATGTCTTCCTGGTTCCCAATTCGTCCTCACTGACCTCCCGGTTCGACGTCGATCTGTCGACGACCGATCCGACCGGCTCCACGACGCCGATCGTGGCTGCAAACATGACTGCCGTGTCCGGTCGTCGAATGGCTGAGACCATGGCCCGCCGAGGTGGTCTCGCAGTTCTGCCGCAGGACATCCCGCTGTCAGCGGCGCAAGACACGATCGCGTGGGTGAAGAGCCGAGATCGCGTCTTCGATTCGGCGCTGCGGTTCTCCCCGGAGGACACTGTGCTGAGCGCACTGCACGTTCTGGCCAAACGCGCCCACGGTTTCGGAGTCGTCGTCGATGAAGCCGGCAGGCTTGAAGGGGTGATCGATTCGACGAACCTCAAAGACGTCGACCGGTTCACTGCGGTGTCTGCGCTGCTCGAATCGTCCCCTCATGTCATCAGGGCCACGGACATCGATTGGTCTGATCGCGCGCAGCTGGAGTCTCTGTTCGAGTCCATGAACGAGGCCCGGACTCCCTTCGCCGCCGTCGTCGATGACCGCGACAGGGTGCTGGGTTCCCTGACTCCCAAGTCGCTGCTGCGATCCTCGATCTACGCACCTAACCTCGATGACCAGAACACCCTGAGGATCGCTGTGGCGGTCGGAGTCAACGGCAACGCCGTCGAACGAGCCTCTGCCCTCGTCGCAGCCGGTGCCGATGTGCTTGTCGTCGATACTGCACACGGCCATCAGGTGAAGATGCTTGACACTTTGAGCGCGATCTCGGCGGCAGATTTGGGCGTGCCCATCGTCGCGGGAAACGTCGTCACCGCTGACGGCGTTCACGACCTCGTGTCGGCCGGTGCGCAGATCGTCAAGGTCGGTGTCGGCCCCGGTGCGATGTGCACGACACGCATGATGACGGCAGTCGGGCGTCCGCAGTTCTCGGCTGTTCGCGAGTGCGCCGAGGCGGCCAGGGAATTGGGTGCTCATGTGTGGGCAGACGGGGGAGTGCGCTATCCCCGCGACGTGGCGCTGGCCCTTGCCGCAGGTGCATCGCAGGTCATGGTCGGCTCGTGGTTCGCAGGCACCCACGAATCCCCGGGTGATCTTCTCGTCGACGGTGAGGGCCGCAAGTACAAGGAGAGCTTCGGCATGGCCTCGGCGCGGGCAGTGGCGAACAGAACTCGGACGGAGTCGGCATTCTCCCGCGCACGTAAGGGCTTGTTCGAAGAGGGCATTTCTTCGTCGACTATGTACATTGACCCAGAATCTCCTGGAGTCGAGGACCTGCTCGACGGCATCACTTCGGGCGTGCGCAGCTCCTTCACCTATGCAGGAGCCCGCACCCTCGCGGAATTCGCCGAACTCGCCACGGTCGGAGTTCAGAGCGCCGCGGGATATGACGAAGGCCGACCGCTGGCTCGGAGTTGGTAAGATCTAGCCATGCGCAGTGACAGTCCCAGCCGGCGGGAAGCCGGCGCCCCAGACGATGACCCTCACCCCCTGAGGTTCGATCGCATCACTCACCGTGATCTCCTGTCGGCGGACGGCAGGGAACGGCGCTGATGGAATGGCTGTACCTTGCCTTCGCACTCATCCTGATCTGTGGCACCGGCGTCTTCGTCGCTGCTGAGTTCTCCCTCCTCACACTCGATCGTCACACTGCGGATAAGGCGGTGGAGGACGGCGTGGTCGGAGCCAAGACTCTCCGCCGTTCGATGACCCATCTGTCCACTCAGCTGTCTGCGGCCCAGGTGGGCATCACGATCACCACTCTTCTGACCGGTTACCTGATGGAGCCGTCTCTGGGCAAGCTCTTGGCTCCGGTGTTCGAATCGATGGGCGCCAGTCCGGGGCTCGCTGCCCCGATCGCGCTGACGATCGCACTCATCCTGTCCACGATCCTGTCGATGATATTCGGCGAACTGGTGCCCAAGAACCTGGCGATCGCCGTGCCGTTGGCCACTGGTCGCATTGCCGCGCCGATGCAGTATGTCTTCTCCGTTGCCTTCAAACCCGTGATCAGCGTGCTCAATGGAACTGCGAACAAGATCCTGTTGTCTGTGGGCATCGAGCCTCAGGAGGAGGGCTCGGTCGGCCGCTCTCCCGAAGAGCTCACATCTTTGGTGCGTCACTCCGCCGAGGAGGGAATGCTCGATGAGCAGACGGCTGATCTGCTCGAACGGACTCTGAGCTTCTCCGAGCGCACCGCGGAGGACGTGATGACTCCACGCACCCGCATGTCATCGGTGGTCAAGGACACGACCGCGCGAGCAATCATCGAGCAGGCACGGGAGACTGGATTCTCCCGATTCCCGGTCGCCGGAGAAGACAAGGACCATATCGTCGGCGTCGTCCACGTCAAGCAGGCCTTTGCGGTTCCGCTGGCGAATCGCGACGATGCATACGCCGGAGGTTTGATGACCGAGGTGACCGAGATCCCTGAAACACTCCTGCTCGATCCGCTTCTGATGGAACTTCGAGCCAAGGGCCTGCAGCTGGCCGTCGTCGTCGACGAGTTCGGAGGCACAGCCGGTGTCGTGACGCTCGAAGACGTCGTCGAAGAACTCGTCGGCGAGGTCGCCGACGAACACGACCGGATGCGAGTGGCAGCACGGCCTGCCCGCGATGGCACATGGATCGTTCCCGGACAGCTTCGTCCCGACGAAGTCTCCTCGACGATCGGGCTCGAGATACCGGAAGACTCCGATTATGAGACGTTGGCGGGTTTCGTCCTCAAAGAGTTGGGGCGGATCCCAGAACCTGGGGATCAGATCCGCACTGATGACGCGCTGATCCGCGTCGAACGGATGCACGGTCGCCGCATCGAACGATTGCGTATTCTCCTTCGGGCGACCGACGCGGCCGGCTATGAACAGGGTGGTGAGTTCTGATGAGCGCTGACTGGTTGGGCCTCATCTGGCTCGTCGTCCTGCTTCTGGGCAACGCCTTCTTCGTCGCAGCCGAATTCGCTGTGGTAGCGGCCAAACGCTCGCAGCTCGAGCCCCGAGCGCAGGAGGGGTCGACCGCTGCGAAGACCGCTCTCTACGCGATGGAACACGTCTCGGTGATGCTGGCGATCTGCCAGCTCGGAATCACCGTCTGCTCCCTGCTGTTGGGCAACGTCGCGGAGCCTGCCATTCACCATCTGCTGTCCGGACCGCTCGAAGGACTTGGCATTCCGGCAGGTCTGTCCTCGACGATCTCCTTCATCCTGTCCCTCGGTGTCGTCACATATCTGCATGTGGTGATCGGGGAGATGGTGCCGAAGAACATGGCTCTGGCAGGGTCAGCTCGCGCCGTGATGCTGTTGGCACCCCCGCTCGTATTCCTCTCCCGAGTCTTCGGCTTCGTCATCAAACCGCTGAACGGTTTGGCCAACTCGATCCTGCATCTGTTCAAGATCGAGGCTCGCGACGAGGTCAACGAGGCGTTCACGATCGAGCAGGTAGAGTCGATCGTGGCCGAGTCCAAGCGCGAAGGTCTGCTCACCGATGACACCGGACTGCTCAAGGGCGCGCTGGAGTTCAGTGACAAAACAGCCGCCGACATCATGGTGCCAATGTCCGAACTGATCACGATCTCGTCAAGTGTGACCCCTGATGAGCTCGTCACCATGGTCGGAAAGACCGGATTCTCGCGGTATTTCGTCACCGACAAGGACGGGTCCCCGCAGGACTATCTCCATATCAAGGACGTCCTCTACGCCGACAGCACGCTCGAATACAGTGCACCGGTTCCCGCGAAGAGATTCCGCCCCCTGTTCACGGTGACAGCGGGTGATGAAGTCGAAGAGGCCCTATCCCAGATGCAGAAGGTCGGCATCCACGTGGCCCGGGTCGTCTCAGCGGAGGGAGACGTGCTGGGTCTGCTCTTCCTCGAAGATGTCTTGGAAGAACTCGTCGGGGAAGTCCAGGACGCCATGCAGCGGAGCCGATACCAATACTGAGCATGACATCACGCACGGATGGCAGTGGATCTGTGACATGCGTCATCCACTTGCCCACTGATTTGTAACAATATGTTACTAAACCCCCTTCCCGGAGCGCGCAAATGCACGGCATATCGTGCCCCGGGAGGGGCGAAATCATGTGAAGTCCCAGGTCACACGCTAAGCGTGAGCATAAAGTGACAATCTGTAACGAGGTCGTTATAGTGTTGTGACATAAGGTTTTCGTTCGCCGGGGTAGATGGCGGCCGAAATACGGACAACAGTACGGAGTAATATGTCGAGTGAGTCCTCGACCGCAGAGGCGCAACCGGTTCGCCGTCGCGATCTGCGCAAGCAGCATACGTCCTCGTCGGTGTCATCTGTCTTCTCCAAGCAGGGTGCGACATCGGTGTCGCAGTACTCGGATCCAACTCCATCAGCGCCCCTTTCTCCGCGTCGCGCAGCGATGGCTGCAGAAGCAAAAGCGGCCGTCGGATCTCCGCGTCGGGCGGCAATGGCCAAAGAAGCCTCAGCTCGTCCCGCTCACGGCGGTTCGGCGTTCGTCGCCGCTCGGATGGGCAGCCGCGGATCGGACGGATCTCTTCTGCGCTCGGTGCGTCGTCGCCGGGTGACGACCTTCTCGGCTTTGGCCACTGTCTCTGTGACAGGAACTGCGATCGCGGCCGTCATGATCGCCGGCAATATGAGCGGCAACCAGGAAGTCAAAGTCGACGAGACCGCTGCCGATACGCAGACTCGCGTTATCAACTCCGAATCTGTTTCAGCCGATATCAAGGCAGACGACGAGAAGACGAGCATGGCTATCGGCGCTCCGAGCGCCAAGCAGACCAAGGTGGAGGCCGCTTCGCGTGCCATCACGAAGACTGTACTTCCCGGGTGCGAAGGCGAAGCGCCCAAAGGAGAGGCATCGAACGGTGAGGTTCCCGAAGACTGGCTGTGCGAGATCGGCGTCGGCAAGCACAAATTGCGCTCTGACGCTGCGGTGTCGTTCGCCAAGATGAACGCCGCGTTCAAGAAGGACACAGGCAAGGAACTGGCGGTCACCGACTCGTATCGGTCGCTTGAATCCCAGATCTCCGTCGCGGAACGCAAACCCGGATTCGCGGCTCGCCCCGGCACCTCCAACCACGGTTGGGGAATTGCCCTTGATCTGGGTGCGGGAACGCAGAACGGATCCGGTGTGCAGTATGACTGGCTCGTCGCAAACGCTGAAAAGTACGGCTGGGAGAACCCGGACTGGGCTCAGCGCAACTCCTACGAACTCTGGCACTGGGAGTACGTCCCTGGACGCAAAGACATGAAGGGCGCCTGAGCCTCGAGAGATGGTGCTGACAACCGCGTGCAATCGAGACTCGATTGCACGCGGTTTCGTTTTGGGAAGCACCACAGGTCGGTGATAGCATTGCATCCGTTGCCCGCGTAGCTCAGTGGATAGAGCGTCTGCCTCCGGAGCAGAAGGTCGTAGGTTCGAATCCTGTCGCGGGCACCACATGCCGCCCTCCTCATCACCAGAGGTGGGCGGTTTCTGCTACCGCCGACTAGGGTGGCCCGTAACGAACCTCAACCAGCTGATGAAGGCCGTGATGTCGATTCCTGCGGACGTGACTAGGGCCGATGTCGTGCTCAGCGCGCACTGCGTGCGCAAGAGCTTCGACCGCGGTGACACCGCTGTGACAGCTCTCGATGGCATCACGGTGAACTTCGAGGCCGGCAGATTCAGCGCGATCATGGGACCCTCGGGTTCAGGCAAATCCACCTTCATGCATGTCCTCGCTGGCCTCGACAGAGTCGACTCCGGAACCATCACCATGGGTGGCCGGGACATCACTGATCTCAACGACAAAGAACTCACCAAAATGCGGCGTGACCGCGTCGGTTTCATCTTCCAGGCGTTCAACCTGGTTCCCACGCTCAGTGCCGAGCAGAACATCGAACTGCCCGTGTCGCTGGCGCGTAAGAGGATCGATCCGGAATGGAAGGCAGAAGTCGTCGAGCGGCTTGAGCTGGGGGGACCGGCTCAAACACCGCCCGCACGAACTCTCCGGAGGTCAGCAGCAGCGCGTTGCCGTGGCTCGCGCCCTCCTGACTCGCCCCGATGTGATCTTCGCCGACGAGCCCACGGGCAATCTTGATTCGCAGGCGGGAGCTGAGGTTCTGGCCCTGCTGCATGGAGCAACCACCCGATATGGACAGACGATCATCTTGGTCACTCACGACCCCGTGGCCGCCTCACACGCGGATCGAGTCGTGCTCCTCAAAGACGGTCGGGCTGGAGGAGAAGTGCATCAGCCGACCAATGAATCCGTGGTCTCGGCGCTGGGTGAGCTGAGCGATCTGTGATCGCAGTTGCTCTGGCGGAAATCCGAATCCACTGGGGGCGATTCCTCGCGGTGGGTCTCGGTATCGCTCTGGCGGCGGGATT
Source organism: Brevibacterium sp. CBA3109 (assembly GCF_040256645.1). NCBI lineage: Bacteria > Bacillati > Actinomycetota > Actinomycetes > Micrococcales > Brevibacteriaceae > Brevibacterium > Brevibacterium koreense. Next base: position 1,544,852 of record NZ_CP158281.1, read on the forward strand.
CGTCGTTTCAACCCTGATCCTCAGCTCTTCACTGCAGGCGAGCCTTAAGGAATCCGTCGGGCACACATTCTCCAAATCTGACCTCGTCATCGTCCCGAGCCAGGACGTCTTCGTCGACGGGCAGGAGGTCTCTCCTCTGAAGAAGCCTCTGGAACAGACTGATGGAGTGAGCACGGTGGCCGTCCATGCTCGCACGACGACGATCGGCCGGGGCCAGTCATTCTCCGAGAGCACGTTTGCTCTGACTCCTGCACCTGCAGATCCGGGCCTGGACACGTTCTCCATCACCGACGGCACCCGCCCCGATTCGATCACAGACCTGGTCCTGGACAAGGCGACTGCAACAGATCTGGGCGTGAGCATCGGCGACGAGATCCGCTTCTCCGTTGACTCGGTGTCCGTCGGTCCTGACGATGATTCGATGCCCATCTATCGGGGACCGAGCCAGAGCGACACGATATTCACCGTCGTCGGTCTGGCCTCAATGGGAAGCAGTCCGGCGACTGCAGGCATGCACCGCGGGATGACGACCTCGGCGAGCTACCAGGAGTACTTCGCTGCGCAGGGGAATGTCGTCGCGCTCCAGGTCGCACTTGACGAGGGTGCTGACCCGGCTGCGGTCCGCACACGCCTGCAGGCGGCGATCGATGATTCAACCCTGCAGGGAAGCCTGGAGGCGATGACCGTCGGGGATGCCATCGACGTCAAGGCTCAGCGACTCTCCGGCGGCAACGAGGTCATCACCTGGCTGCTCCTGGCCTTCGCCGGCATCTCCGTCATCGTAGCGATACTGGTGGTGTCCAACACCTTCTCCGTGATCGTGGCCGGGCGCAGACGTGAACTGGCGCTGTTGCGCTGCCTGGGAGCCTCACGCCTTCAGCTCTACGGGTCTGTGGTCACAGACGGGGCCTTGGTCGGGTTGCTGGGGTCGATCGTCGGTGCGGCTGTCGGGGCAGGCTTCAGCTTCGGCCTCGCGGCAGGAGCGAAACAGATCTGGCCCAACGAGTTTGACTATCTGAGCCTGAGCGTTCCAGCCTCGGCGCTGTTGATCGGCATTGCCGTTGGGGTGCTTCTCACTGTGTTCGCCACCATCCGACCAGCTCGCAGTGCCATCGCGGTGACGCCGCTGGAAGCGCTGCAGCCCGTCGACGAGTCCCTGTCTGCTTCGCGCCACGGCAGGCTGCGTCACATCTTCGGGTGGTCGAGCATCGGCCTCGGAGTCGTGCTCCTTCTCGCCTCTGTCTGTCTGATCGAGAGATCACAGGTGTGGATCCTGGGCGGAGCACTCGGGGGCGCACTTCTCGTCTTCGGCCTTATCCTGTGCTCGGTGATGATCATTCCGCCCATCGTCGGTGCGATCGGCGAACTGATCTTCAGGCCCTTCGGCATCCCGGGTCGACTGGCGACTCTGAACACCCTGCGCAATCCCCGTCGAACAGCGGCGACAGCAACCGCACTCATTATCGGTGTCACCCTGGTGGCAACCATTCTGGTCGGTGGAATGTCCACTAAGGCGACGCTGGGGTTCGGCCTCGACCAGCGGTATCCCGTCGACATCGCTGTGCCGCTCGACACCGCGGTCGACCGTGACGAAGCAGCTGGCTTACGTGACATCGCGGGCGTGGAGGCCGTCGTCGTCGCTCATCGGGCACAGGTGCTCGGCGAACTCGGGGATCCGTCCCCGGAGCTCTACGGCATCGATCCTGATTCCGCGCGGACCGTGCTCAGCGAGGGCGCCGAGGTGCCGGTTCCGGGGAAAGTGCTCGTCCCCGACGATTTCGCTCCCGACAGCATCCGCATCAAGGGCCTCACCGAGGCGACGGTACCGGTTGAAAAGTCCGGCGACTCGAGCCTGGTGTTCTTCACCACCCCAGATGTCGGCAACGATCTGGGCGTGTCCGCAACCTCCACTGCAGTTCTGGTCAAGGTCGATCCGAATGCCTCGGTCGCCGATATCTTCCGGATCCAACAGGATGTGGCTGAAGAACTCGACGTCACCAGTGACGACGTGGGTGGTTCAGCAGTGACCCGGGGCCAATACTCCGAAATCATCGACGTCTTCCTCATCGTTGCTGTGGCCCTGCTGTTCATCGCGGTCCTCATCGCCTTGCTCGGTGTCTCAAACACGGTGAGCTTGTCGGTGATCGAACGTCGGCGCGAGAACTCTCTGCTGCGGGCGCTGGGCCTGAGCATCTCCCAGCTCAGGTCGCTCCTCGCTCTCGAAGCCACTCTCATCTCCTCAGTGGCGGCAGTCATCGGCCTCCTCCTCGGCGGGGCACTCGGCATTGTCGGCACCCGGCTGATCTCCCACGACTATTCCCATCGGCTGATCGTTGACTGGTCGCTTCCCGCCACATTGGGCATCCTGCTGGTGGCGATCCTCGCCGGCCTGCTCTCCGCCTTGGCACCGGCCAGACGGGCCGCACAGCTGTCACCGGTCGAAGGACACAAACAGGAGAACTGACCCCGCCGAGGCTGATGCAGTGGTGAGGATGATAGAAATGCAGGCATGAAATCTGCGTGGGCATCTGTTCTGATCGTCATCGGAATCGTTGTCGCCGCATTCAACTTGCGTCCAGGCGTGACGGGACTGTCACCTCTGCTGGATGCCATGGGCGCCGAGATCCATCTCAGCGCGGTCTTTCTGGCAATCATCGGAATGCTGCCGCCGCTGCTCTACGGAATCAGCGGCTTCATCACACCACGGCTGTACAACCGCTTCTCTGGTCTGACGATCTCTCTGGCAGTCATGATCATGATCACGGCGGGTCTGGGCCTGCGTGCGGTTGTCGACTCTCCCGCGATCTTCCTGGCGCTCAGCATCCTCGCACTGCTGGGCATGGGCATCGGCAATGTGGTTGTGCCACCGATCGTGAAGTCCTACTTCCCTGATCGTGTCGCACTGATGTCGACAGTGCACGTGGGCCTGCTGCAGCTGGGGACATTCATCCCCCCGCTCGTGGCAGTGCCTCTGGCGTCGAAGTTCGAATGGCGAGGGTCACTGCTCGTGTGGGCTGCTTCCGCAGCAGTGGGGATCGCCGTCTGGGTCGTGATCGTCGTGCTCAAACCTGCACCCCGTTCTCAGGTCTCGGCCACAGTCGTCGGCGGAAGCGAACTTCTGCGACTGGTCAAGACCCGTCGTGCCTGGGCACTGATGACGATGACCGGGCTGACCTCCTTCAACAACTTCATCCTATTCACATGGCTGCCCACCCTGCTGACACGCTCGGGCTTCGACCCGGCATTCGCGGGAGCCATGCTCGCCCTTGTGACTGCCATCCCCCTCGTCCTCGGGTTCGTCCTGCCGCTTCTCGCACAGAAGATGTCCACCGCTTCACCGATCGTCATTGCCTTCTGCTGCTGCCTGGCCGCCGGGTACCTCGGTCTGTGGCTCATCCCCGAAGTCGCACCGGTGCTGTGGACGGTCCTGTTGGGCATCGGAATCTCGACGTTCCCACTGGCCCTGACACTGATCACCCTGCGCTCTCGCAGCGCCGAAGCCTCGGCAGCACTGTCGGGCTTCGTCCAAGGCGGCGGCTACCTGATGGCTGCGACCGGCCCGCTGATCTTCGCTTTCCTGATCCAGAATTTTGACGCTACGTGGCCCGCTTATGCCGTGGTACTGGCCTCCATCGCGGTGAAGTTCGCAGTCAGCTTCTCCGCCTGCCGCCCCGGCTCGATCTGATCTGGGCACCCCACGAGCCGAGAGGATGCTGAAGACGATGCTGAGGACTATGGCACCTGATTCGCCGTCGACAACCGGACACGAGTAATCTGATCGAGTGACCCCGGAACTTCTGCAGACCGCTCTGGCGCGTGCGCTGGCGAGCGCCGCCGCCGCACGAGGTATCGACAGCGGGCCTGTTGCGAGCCCGACCCTTCGCCGGTCGCAGGCACAGCGTCACGGTGACTGGGTCTCGACCATCGCACTGCGCAGTGCTGCGACTCTGCACACCGAGCCCAGGAGCCTGGCAGAGGAGATCGCGGCAATGCTGCGCGACTACGCCGGAGTGACCCGAGTCGACGTCGCTGGACCCGGGTTCCTCAACATTACTGTCAGTCCCAGCAGCCTCGCCCAGATCGCCGCTGACATCGTCAGCGCCGACACGCCATTCGGTCGAGATCATGACACGGCAGCGCGCATCGAAACCACAGTCAACTGTCGCCTCTCCTCCAGCTGCGAGCTGCAGGCGCTGCACCCCGCTGTGGGGACCGACGTCCTTCGCTTCACGGCCGCACGTGGCGCCGCAGCGTCATCGCATCTGGGCGATATGAGATTGCTGCGCAGGGCCCACCCGGACAACCCTGTGTACCTCGTCCAGTTTGCCCACGCCTCAGCCTGCCGAATCGAACGCCGTGCAACATCGGCTGGGATCGATGCCTCCGACTTCGATCCCTACACCCTGACCGATGACACTGAGACTGCGCTGGCTGCAGCGCTGGCCGACTTCATCACCACGACGGGCCGCGCCGCCTCCCTCGGCGAACCACAGCGCATCACCTGCCTCCTCGAAGCCGCATCCCAGCTGTTTCTGGACTGGGCGGACGCATGCCCCGTGACACCGAGCGTCGACGAGGACATCACGCGGCTCCACGCTTCCCGGCTGGTCCTCGACCGAGCCGCCATCATCGTCCTGGCCACAGGACTTCGACTACTGGGCGCCTGCGCCCCGGAGAGGATGTAATGCCTGCCCACATCGCCGGCACCATGCACGCCACACCCGCACCCGTGTGGTTGCCCTACCCCGAAGACGTCAACGCGCTCCTGCCCAGCCTGTGGTCGGACAATGTGACGAAGTCCGACTCCGGTGTTCTCACCGTCGCCGGGCACACAGTCACCGACCTCGCAGAACGCTACGGAACCCCGACCCTCGTCATGGACGTCGCTGACTTCACCGCCCGGGCCGAGAACTACGTCAGCGCCTACTCGGCCGCCTTCTCCGCAGACAAGGGCCTGGCCGGAGTCGACGTCTTCTATGCGGGAAAGGCATTCCTGTGCACCGCTGTCGCCCGGTGGGTCCATGAGGCAGGCCTTGGTCTCGACACCTGTTCCCTGGGAGAGATGATGGTGGCCCGGGCAGCAGGAGTTCCAGGCGACCGGGTCGGACTGCACGGCAACAACAAATCTGTGGCCGAGCTCGAATATGCACTCGACTACGGTGTGGGACGGATCTTCGTCGACAGCCTCGACGAGATCTCCCTGCTCGAATCGATCGCGGCCGCCAAGGGCACCGTTGCCCCGGTGATGCTGCGTGTCACGGTGGGAGTGGAGGCCCACACCCACGATTTCATCGCCACAGCGCATGAGGACCAGAAATTCGGTCTCTCCGTCTCCGCCGGAACCGCAGCGAGGGCCGCCGAGGCCGTGGCGAACTCATCGCATCTGCGTTTCGACGGCCTCCACTCGCATATCGGCTCGCAGATCTTCGACATCTCCGGCTTCCAGGTTGCTGCCGCCCGTGTCCTGGCTCTGCGAGCAGAGATCATGGCCGAACATGGTGTCGATCTGCCCGATGTCGATCTGGGAGGTGGCTTCGGAATCCGCTACACCTCACAGGACACCCCCATTCCGGTGGCTGAGATGGCTCGGGAGCTCGCCGAAGTGGTCGCCAAGGAGTGCCGCGGACTGGGCACGAATGTGCCGCGGATCTCCATCGAGCCCGGACGCGCGATCGTGTCACCGTCCATGTTCACCCTCTACCGGGTCGGCACCGTCAAAGACGTCGACACCGATAATGGCGTGCGCACCTACGTCGCCGTCGACGGGGGGATGAGCGACAACATTCGGACAGCTCTCTACGATGCTGACTATTCGTGTACCTTGGCCAATCGGAACTCCAGTTCCGAACCTGCCATCGTGCGCGTCGTGGGCAAGCACTGCGAATCCGGTGACATCATCGTCCGAGACGAATACATGGGATCCGATGTGTCCTCCGGCGACCTCGTCGCAGTCCCGAGCACCGGTGCCTACTGCCGGTCACTGGCCAATAACTACAACCACCTGCCCAAACCGGGGGTCCTGGCCGTGACAACGGATAAGGTTGAGTGGATCGTGACGCCCGAGGACTACTCTCAGATGTTGCGCAGCGATCCGGGAATGAACGTTTGAGAGCGGGTATGAGTGCCATTGAAGACAGCGAAAAGGTGAACTAATGCAGGCTTTGAAAGTTGCCATGCTCGGATGTGGAGTCGTCGGCACCGAGGTCGCCACCCGTATCCAGAACCGGAGCGAGGCTCTGGCCGAACGGATCGGTGCGCCTCTGAAACTGAGCGCAATCGTCGTCCGCGACACCTCGAAGCAGCGCCCGGGGATCGACCCGAGCCTGCTGACGACAGATGCGGAGGCGGCCATCGCCGACGCCGATATCGTCATCGAGCTGATGGGAGGCATCGAGCCTGCCAAAACGCTCATCCGCTCGGCACTCGACCATGGCTCCTCCGTCGTCACCGCCAACAAGGCTCTGCTGGCTGCCAACTACGGTGAGCTCATGTCTGCGGCAGACGCGGCCGGTGTCCGTCTCGAGCACGAAGCCGCCGTCGCCGGTGCCATTCCCATCATCCGTCCCGTCGGCGACTCGCTGGCAGGGGACCGGATCGACCGAATCATGGGCATCGTCAACGGCACCACCAACTACATCCTCGACCAGATGGATTCCGAAGGCTGGAGCTTCGACGAAGCGCTCACGACCGCGCAGGAGCTGGGATACGCCGAGGCGGACCCAAGCGCTGACATCGGTGGCCATGATGCCGCTGCGAAGGCCGCGATTCTTTCGTCGCTGGCGTTCCACGCTCCGGTCTCGATCGACGATGTCCACGTTGAAGGCATCGAAGAAATCACGCCGGAGATGGTCGCCACGGCTCGGGACCAGGGATTCGTCATCAAACTCCTCGCCGTCTGCGAACGCGTCAGCGAATCGCCCGCCGGGCCGGGGCTGTCCGCTCGCGTCTACCCGGCGCTGCTGGGACGCAGTCACCCTCTTGCAACAGTGCGCGGAGCCTACAACGCGGTCTTCATCGAGGCCGAGGCTGCTGGGTCACTGATGTTCTACGGGCAGGGCGCCGGCGGCGAACCGACCGCGTCTGCGGTCCTCGGCGATGTGGTGTCCGTGGCCCGTCGCAAGGTTCTCGGTGGTCGGGGCCAGTATGAGCGTCCCTTCCACGAGGACTCGACGATCCTGCCGATATCGGCGATCACCACCCGATACCACATCACGCTCGACGTGGTCGATCGCCCGGGTGTCCTCGCCGCAGTCTCCGAGATCTTCTCCGACGAGGGCGCATCGATCGAACTCATGCGCCAGACCGTGGGAGAGGTCGACGACCAGGGCACTCAGCACGCGAAGCTCGTGCTCGCCACCCACTCGAACACCGACGCGATCCTGCGGGAGACGGTCGACCGCCTCGGCGGCCTCACCGTGGTGCGCGCCGTCAAATCCGTGATCCGTGTAGAAGGACAGTGAGAATGACCGAGTTTCCCAAAAAGCAGTGGCAGGGCGTTGTCGAGGAATATCGCAGCCTTCTCAATATTGCCGAGACCACACCGGCTGTGACTCTGGGCGAAGGCGGGACACCGCTCATTCACGCGGAGAAGCTCAGTGAGCTCACCGGAGCGAACGTGTGGGTGAAGTACGAAGGCCTCAACCCGACAGCGTCTTTCAAAGACCGGGGCATGACGATGGCCATCACGAAGGCCGTGGCTCAGGGTGCGAAAGCCGTGATCTGCGCCTCGACAGGCAACACCTCGGCCTCGGCAGCGGCCTACGCCACCAAGGCTGGACTCACCTGTGCCGTGCTCGTGCCCACCGGCAAGATTGCTCCGGGCAAGATGAGCCAGGCCATCGCCCATGGGGCCACGCTGCTTGAAGTTGATGGAAACTTCGACGACTGCCTGACTCTGTGCCGGAAGCTCTCCGAGTCCTACCCAGTTCACCTCGTCAACTCCGTCAACCCGGATCGCATCGAGGGACAGAAGACCGCGTCCTTCGAAGTTGTCGACGTCCTGGGCGACGCCCCCGACATCCACGTGCTGCCTGTGGGCAATGCCGGCAATATCACCGCGTATTGGAAGGGGTACCGCCAGTATCAAGAAATCGGAGCCGCCACGCGCCTGCCGCAGATGTGGGGCTTCCAAGCCGCCGGTTCGGCACCGATCGTGCTCGGCCACCCCGTCGACGAACCCGATACGATCGCCACGGCCATCCGGATCGGCAATCCGGCCAGCTGGCAGCAGGCCGTCGAGGCCCGCGATTCCTCCGGTGGAGTCATCGATTCGGTCACCGACGATGAAATCCTGCGCGCGCACAAGATCCTGTCCCGGGAAGAGGGAATCTTCGTCGAACCCGGTTCGGCCTCTTCGGTGGCTGGTCTGCTGAAGATGTCCGAGGCGGGCAAGGTCCCTGCCGGGGCGACGATCGCGGTCACCGTGACCGGTCACGGCCTCAAAGATCCCAGCTGGGCACTGCACACGGCTGACGGTTCCGAGATCGAGCCGAAGCGGGTCTCCGTCGACGCCGTCAGCGCGGCACGGGCTCTCGGGCTCGAAGACAGGTGAGCGTGAGGATCCAGATCGAGGTTCCGGCGACCTCGGCGAACCTGGGCCCCGGTTATGATGCCTTCGGCCTTGCTCTCGGGATCTTCGATACGCTGACTCTGACGATCCATGATGACCCTGTCGACCCCAGCACCTGCGTGAGCGTGACGGGGGAGAGCGCTGAGACGCTGCCGACGGATCGGTCCCATCTCATCATGCGGGTGATCGGCGATGTGCTCAATGCAGAGTATCCGGAGGCCCCCGCCGGCCTGGGGGAGCGGCTCAGCTTGGAATGTGTCAACCGGATACCCCATTCTCGCGGCCTTGGGTCCTCCGCGGCGGCGATCGTGGGCGCCATTGCGCTGGCCGGTGAGGTCGGCGCTCACGCCGGAGGTCCGAAGCTGAGCAGGCAGCGTGTGCTTGAGCTCGCCTCCGAACTCGAGGGCCACCCTGATAATGCGGCGCCTGCCGTCTCCGGGGGAGTGACCATCTCCCTGCCGGATCCTGCACGGTCGTGGCAGGTACCGGCCAACACCATCTCCGAGGTGACCGTGCTGGTGCCCGACGTGCGTCTGGACACGGAGATCGCTCGAAGCGTGATCCCTGCTTCCATCGAACATGAGGTCGCTGCAGAGAACTCCGCGCGGGCCGGACTGCTCATCCATGGCTTCGTCACCGATTCCTCGGTTCTGCTGGAGGCCACCGAGGATCGTCTGCACCAGGAATTTCGACGTGATGCGTATCCCGAGTCGATGTCGCTCGTCGATGCTCTGCGCGCCGAGGGTCTGCCCGCCGTGATCTCGGGTGCCGGACCCACCGTCCTCGTACTCGCGAGCACGGTTCCCCCGGCACTGGTCTCAGAAGCGGTGACACTCATTCACACCTCCATTGACCTCGGCGGATATCGCCTCAAAGAAATGAACCAGCCATCGGATTCGCGTGAACGCCGTTGAGCACGTAAACTAAGAGTGTTCCGTCAGTGATCGGATTCTGCGGTATGTATCGCGAATCCACTGTCTTTTCACAAATTCTGGAACGTCTCCTGCTCATTCTTAGGCAGGTTATCTTTCACAATGCACCGTCAATGGTGTTTCCGTCGCCGTGAGTAAACGGCTCTTGCCGCACGGCCGAAAGAGGGAGAAGGACCTTCGTGTCTGAAACCACTACTCAAGATTCCACACCACGCACCGGCAGTCTGACCGCTTTGCGTCTGCCCCAGCTCCAGGAAATGGCAGCGGGACTCGGGATCAAAGGGTACCGTCGACTTCGCAAAGGCGAACTGATCGACGCCATCAACAACCACAATGGCGCACAGGGCGGTTCGGGGCAGGTTCAAGCAGCCCCGAAGACCGCACCGGCCGCTTCCGCAGCTCCCGAGAAGGAAGTCAAGGAAGACAAGCGCGATTCCAACGAAGCGCCCGCAGAAGCCAATCGGCGGCAGGCTCGTCGCAGTGCAGCTGCGACGTCTGACGATGACGCCACCGCCTCGCAGGGCGAAGCTGCTGCAGCGAATTCGGCTGAGGCCTCCACTGTCGCCGAAACGCCGACCACAGACGACAATTCGTCCGATTCGACTGGTGAGCCCGACAAGCAGCGTTCGCGTCGCAGTCGTTCGCGCTCACGTGGCGCCGAGGCCCAGAACGAGGACACCGGACACAGCTCCGATGACTCGGGTGAGCGGGCGGACCGCAACGATCACGGAAACGGCCGCGCTCGTCAGAACGATGACAACGACCGCGGGAATGATCGCAACAGTGACCGCAATGATCGCAACAACGATCGTGGAAACGGTCGCAATCGTCAGAACGACGACAGCGACCGTAACGATCGCAACAGTGACCGTAACGATCGCAGCAGTGACCGTAACGATCGTGGAAACGGTCGCAATCGTCAGAACGACGACAGCGACCGTAACGATCGCAGCAGTGACCGTAACGATCGTGGAAACGGCCGCAATCGTCGGAACGACGACAACGACCGCAACAACGATCAACGGGGTCGCAACAACAACGACGACGACGACCGTGGCAACCGTCGCGGACGCGGTCGTGACCGTGACCGCAAACGTCGCGGAGGACGCGGCAACGACGAGCCCGAGATCCGCAATGATGACGTGCTCATCCCCGTCGGCGGTATCCTCGACGTGCATGACAACTACGCGTTCCTGCGCACCTCGGGTTACCTGCCTGGCCCCAACGACGTCTATGTCTCGGCCTCGATGGTGCGCAAGAACCAGCTGCGCAAGGGCGACGCCGTCGCCGGCGCCATCCGCCAGCCTCGCGATAACGACCGCAACAGCAAGCGTGAGAAGTTCGACGCCCTGGTGCGACTGGACTCTGTCAATGGTCTGACCGTTGACGAAGCCCGCAGCCGTGTCGAGTTCTCGAAGCTGACTCCGCTCTACCCGCAGGAGAGGATGCGCCTCGAGACCACCTCGAAGCAGCATTCGACACGGCTCATCGACCTTGTGACTCCGATCGGCAAGGGCCAGCGTGGTCTCATCGTGGCGCCGCCCAAGGCGGGCAAGACGATGATCATGCAGCAGGTCGCCAATGCGATCACCGAGAACAATCCGGAAGTCCACCTGATGGTCGTCCTCGTCGACGAACGTCCCGAGGAAGTCACGGACATGCAGCGTGCGGTGAAAGGCGAAGTCATCGCTTCGACCTTCGACCGTCCGGCCGATGATCACACGACGATCGCCGAACTGGCGATCGAGCGGGCCAAGCGTCTTGTCGAAATGGGTTCTGACGTCGTCGTGCTTCTCGACAACATCACGCGCCTCGGCCGCGCCTACAACATTGCGCAGCCGGCCTCGGGCCGCATCCTCTCCGGTGGTGTCGACGCGAACGCGCTCTACCCGCCGAAGCGTTTCTTCGGTGCAGCCCGCAACATCGAAAACGGCGGCTCGCTGACCATTTTGGCCACAGCCCTCGTCGAGACCGGTTCCAAGATGGACGAGGTCATCTTCGAAGAGTTCAAGGGCACCGGCAACATGGAGCTGCGTCTGTCGCGCCAGCTCGCCGACAAGCGCATCTTCCCGGCCGTCGACGTCAACGCGTCGAGCACCCGCCGCGAAGAGATGCTGATGACCACTGAAGAGATGAAGGTCATGTGGCAGCTTCGTCGCGTGTTGTCCGGACTCGAGCAGCAGCAAGCTGTCGAACTCCTCATGTCGAAGCTGAAGGAAACCGGCTCGAACGTCGAATTCCTGATGCAGGTGCAGAAGACGACGCCCATGCAAAAGTCCGCCACCGACAACAACTGAGATGGCCGACGATGACACCCTCACGGCCAGCGTCAGCGCACTGCTCGACGAGCATGCACGTCTGCAGTCGGAACTCTCCGATCCTGCAGTGCACGCTGACGCTGGCCGCGCCAAGAAGCTGACCAGGCGCTACGCAGAACTCGACAAGGTCGCTGTGACCGCTCGTCGGTTCGCCCAGCTCGAAGACGATGCCGCCGCCGCGGAAGAGCTCGCGGCCGACGATGCCGAATTCGGCGCTGAGGCCACACGCCTGCACGAGGAAGCCTCGGACGTCGAGGCCGAACTCAGAGACCTCTTGGTTCCCAGCGACCCCGACGATGCACGCGATGCGATCATCGAGATCAAAGCTGGTGAGGGTGGCGACGAATCCGCGCTGTTCGCAGGAGATCTTCTGCGGATGTACCAGCGCTGGATCGACTCGCGCGGATGGTCCTCGCAGATCCTGGATGCCACGCATTCTGACCTCGGAGGCTACAAAGACGTGACCCTGGCACTGAAGGCCAAGGATGACGGTGCCTACGGGTGGGTGAAGTTCGAAGGTGGTGTCCACAGGGTCCAACGCGTGCCCGTGACCGAATCCCAAGGACGCATCCATACCTCGGCTGCTGGCGTGCTCGTGTTTCCGGAAGTGGACGAGCCGGAAGAAGTGGCGCTCGATGACAACGATCTGCGCATCGATGTCTACCGATCTTCGGGCCCCGGCGGTCAGTCCGTGAACACGACGGACTCCGCCGTGCGTATCACCCATGTGCCGACGGGCATCACCGCCAGCTGTCAGAACGAGAAATCGCAGCTGCAGAACAAGGAAGCAGCACTGCGGATGCTGCGCGCCCGCATCCTGGCCAAACAGGCCGAGGAAGCCGCAGCCGAGGCCGCGGACATTCGACGGTCCCAGGTTCGCACGGTTGACCGTTCGGAACGCATCCGCACCTACAATTTCCCCGAGAACCGGATCACGGATCATCGGACTGGGTACAAAGCCTACAACCTTGACCAGGTTCTCGCCGGCGACCTCGACCCTGTCATCGGTTCCTGCCGTGAGGCTGACAAAACAGCACGACTCGACGCGCTGGGAGACTGACCTGAATCCGCGCCCGCCCGCTTCTGAAGAGGACGTGTCGACGGTGCTGCGCGGGGCCTCCCAGCTGCTGGCCGACGCCGATGTACCCAATCCCGACCCTGACTCCGCGGCTCTACTCGCCCACGCATGGGGAATCGACGCCTCCGACCTGGCGCGCAAACGCCTCTTCGGCGAGTCTGTTCCCGCCGGAGTCACCGAAGTCTTCGCACAACTCGTCGACCGGCGGCGTCAGCGGGTCCCACTACAGCACATCATCGGAGTCGCAGCGTTTCGTCACCTCGAACTGCAGGTCGGTCCTGGAGTCTTCGTCCCCCGGCCCGAGACTGAGCTCCTCGTCACAGAGGTCCTCGAGGAGCTGGACAGGCAACAGAACGCACACGAGGGCTTAGTCATCGATCTGTGCTCCGGTTCGGGCGCGATAACGCTCTCCCTGGCCACCGAACATCCGCGGCTGGCCATCATCGGCGTCGAGTCCGAAGCCGAGGCCCTGAACTGGTCGCTGAAGAATCTGGCGTCGGTCAACCTCGGCGATTCGAGAGTCGAGCTGATCCGCGGTGACGCGACGAGATTCGCCGATGACCGACCAGACCTGTGGGGCAGGGCCGACGTCGTCGTGACCAACCCTCCCTACGTGCCCGATGACGCTGTGCCCCGCGATGCCGAGGTACGCGAACATGATCCGGCTGCCGCTCTCTACGGAGGTTCGACGGGCTTGGAAATCCCGCGACTCATCCTGTTGCAGGCGGAGAAGTTGCTGCGTCCCGGTGGATTCTTCATCATGGAACATTCCGAAGAGCAGGGTCCGCAAGCCTGTGAACTCATCATGTCCACGGCCAGTCTCAGGCGGGCCGCAACCTACCCGGACTACACTGGACGCGACCGCTACACGGTGGCACATCGTGTGACAGGGGTCGACCTGTGACCATGGACCACCCGGTTCGGGCTACTGACCACCATGATTCGAAACGGAGAATTCGTGTCGAGACGATTCGACGTCACCCAAAGCGACATCCGTGATCTTGTCCTTGACGAATGTGCCAGGGTCAGCGAAACGGGCAATCTGCTCGTCATTCCCACGGACACCGTGTACGGCATCGCCGCAGACGCGTTCAGCGCCTCAGCCGTCTCCGCTCTGCTTGCAGCGAAGGGACGCGGACGCGACATGCCGCCGCCGGTTCTCGTCCCCCGAGCGGAGACCGTCTTCGGCCTCGTCGACGGCGTCGACGAGAGGATGTTGTCGCTGACCGCCCAATTCTGGCCAGGACCGCTGACGATCATCGCCAATGCTCAGCCGTCGTTGGACTGGGACCTCGGCGACACCCATGGCACAGTTGCGGTGCGGATGCCCGACGACGAATACGCTCTCGCTTTGTTGGGCCGTACGGGGCCACTGGCCGTCTCGAGCGCCAACATCTCCGGTCAGCCCGCAGCCACCTCAGCGGATGAGGCGATGGAGATGCTGGGCGACGATGTCGACATCTACGTCGACGGGGGAGCCCGCGTGTCGGGAGTCTCTTCGACGATCGTCGACCTCACCGGAGATGTTCCCCGAATCGTGCGCGAAGGGCCTGTGACCATCGAGGAACTGCGTGACATCGTCCCCGACATCCTCGACCTGGACGGCTGAGTGCGCGCCTACCTCTTCATCCTCATCATCTCGGCCCTTGTGGCCTACCTGTTGACCCCGATGGTCAGGAGGGTGGCCGAGCGCGGCCTCATCTTCTCGCCCCTGCGTGAACGGGACGTGCATTCCGTTCCGACGCCGAGGTTGGGCGGAGTCGCGATGTTCGGAGCGGTGATCGTCGGCCTCATCTTCGCCTCACAGACCCCGTTCCTGCAGAGAATCTTCGTCGATATGGCCCCCATCATCGGCATCGCGGGCGCCGCCACGGTGCTATGTGTGCTGGGCATCATCGACGACATCTGGGATCTCCACTGGATGACCAAACTCGCAGGTCAGGCGCTGGCCGCGGGCTTCATGGCAATCAACGGAGTGGCGCTGCTGTCGATTCCGTTCGGGGGAGTGATCATCGCATCGCCGCGGATGTCGATCATCATCACCATCCTTGTCGTCCTGGTGACGATCAATGCCGTGAACTTCGTCGATGGACTCGACGGACTGGCCGCAGGAGTCGTGGCGATCGGCGGCAGCGCATTCTTCATCTATTCCTACGGGCTGGCCCGGGATACATCCCCTGAGTCCTATGCGAACCTGGCGTCGTTGATCACCGCGATCCTCGTCGGCGCCTGCCTCGGCTTTCTGCCTCACAATTTCAATCCCGCGCGGATCTTCATGGGCGATTCGGGGTCGATGCTCATCGGTCTGCTGCTCGCCGCGTCGACGATCCGTGTGACCGGGCAGGTCGATCCGGCATTTCTGGGCGAAGAGCGTGTGTTCGCGACATTCCTGCCCATCATCTTGCCGATTGCAGTGATGTTCCTGCCTCTGCTCGACCTGGGACTGGCTGTCGTCCGCCGACTCATGGCCGGCCAATCACCGTTCTCCGCTGACGCCAAGCACCTTCATCACAGAATGCTCAGTCTGGGACATTCGCATGCCCGGGCAGTGCTGATCCTCTACAGCTGGACCGCACTGATCGCCTTCGGCTCAGTCATGCTGCTCCTGATGTCGTGGGTCTACGTGGTCTGCATCGTCGGCGGCCTGTTCGCCATCACCCTGATCTTCACGTTCTACCCCCTGCGGGTCCGCCAGAAAGCCAGAGAGGAAATCTCATGACCGATGAGTCACGTCGTCAGGAGACCTACGTTCAAGCAGCGTGGACCAGAGTCTGGAGGACCATGTTGATCCGCGGGGCGATCCTCGTCGTTGCTGTCGCCGTGCTCGGAATGGGCATCGGCTACCTCGTATCCGATTTCAAAGGACTCAACGGCGGTGCTGTCGGCGGTGGACTGGCCGCGGTCTTCATCATCATCACCCTGGTCATCATGTATGCGGGCCGCAACATGGGGTTGACGGCGATCGCCGGATTCTTGGGCATGGGCTTCCTCTTCAAAGCGTTCATCTTCATGATCGTCATCTGGCGGCTCAAAGACGCAATCTGGCTGGACGGAACTGTGGCGTTCTTCACGATCGTCGCGGCCGTGATCGGTTCTTCGCTCGTCGAAGGGCTGACTGTGGTCAAAGGACGCGTTCCCTACGTGGATCCCGACGCGAAATAGGCGAATTCGACGCTTGCGACAGCCCCTGCCAGAGGAGGTACAGTCAAAGGTGATGAATTTGTCGACAGCGCTCTACAATTGGTAGAGTTGTTGCGGTGCTGGAGCCATTCGTTGCTCCATGTCGCTCCTGAACCTACAGCCATGCAACTCGTGTGTGGCTAAGGCCAGGCCATCAAGGCTTTTGACCATGGGAGAGTAAAGGAAACGTGGGAACACTCAACGCTGCGAACACAACGATCCAAGCCGCTGAAGGTGGTTTTCACGCCCCGTCCATGGCGGAGTTCTTCCCCGCCGCGTTCCTCTTCGAAGGCACTCCCTTTGAGATGAACCGCGTGATGCTCATCCGCGTCATCGCCACTGTGGCAGTCGTTGTTCTGCTTGCTGTGTGGGCAAAGCGCATGAAGCTCGTTCCGGGCCGCTTCCAGTCCAGCATGGAGCTGGCGATGGAATTCGTCACCGTCGGAATCGCCGAAGACACCATGGGCAAGGAGCGCGCCAAGAAGTTCATGCCGCTGATCGTCGCGATCTTCTTCGGCATTCTGTTCTGGAACGTCACGAAGCTGATTCCGTTCCTCAATATGCCGGGCACCGGCGTCATCGGCCTCCCAATCGTGCTCACGCTGACGGTTTACGTGACTTATCATTGGGCTGGCATCGCCGAGAAGGGACTCGGCGGCTATCTCAAGGATTCGCTCATCCTGCCCGGAGTCCCATGGCCGATGCATATTCTGCTCATCCCGATCGAGTTCATCACGAAGTTCGTCACCCAGCCGTTTACGCTGGCCATCCGACTCTTCGCCAACATGATGGTCGGCCACCTCCTCCTCGTGCTCTGCTTCTCAGCGACGAGCTTCTTCCTCATCGATGCTGCGAACGGATTCCAGTTCTTCTCGATCATCACCTTCGCCGGCGGATTCTTCGTCTTCATCCTTGAGATGCTGATTGTCGTCCTGCAGGCCTATATCTTCGCTCTTCTCTCCTGCGTCTACATCAACGCCGCGATCTCAGACGACCACTGAGAAACGCCCCTCAATCTGTAACTCCAGATGTTACAAGGGCCGGGCCAACCACCCGGCCGACATATGAAAGGAAAGCATTCAATGGATATGCTCGCTGAAGTCTCCGGCAGTATCAGCACCGTCGGATACGGCCTCGCCGCAATCGGCCCGGGTGTCGGTGTCGGTATCGTCATCGGTAAGACCATCGAGGGAACCGCACGTCAGCCTGAGATGGCCGGCGCACTGCGCGGAAACATGTTCCTCGGCATTGCGCTGATCGAGGCCCTGGCCCTGATCGGCATCGCCACCCCGTTCTTCCTGCCCTGATCAATAAGAGGACTAAACGATGACTCCGGTACTAATTCTTGCCTCGTCTGAGAACCCGCTTCTCCCGGCGTGGTACGACATCATCTGGAGTGCCATCTGTCTGCTGATCGTCTTCCTGGTTGTCTGGAAGTACGTCCTCCCCGCCTTCAACAAAACCCTCGATGAGCGCGCAGAGCGTATCCAGGGTGGAATTGAAAAGGCTGAGAAGGTGCAGGCCGAAGCCGATCAGGCTCTGGCCGAGTATCAGAAGCAGCTCGCCGACGGTCGTGCAGAAGCTGCACGGCTGCGCGCCGAAGCTCAGGAAGAAGGCGCCCAGATCATCGCCAATATGAAGACCCAGGCTCATGCTGAGTCCGAGCGCATCGTCGCTTCGGCCCAGACGCAGATCGAAGCCGAACGTCAGTCCGCCATGGTGCAGCTGCGTTCGGAAGTCGGCACTCTGGCCACCGATCTGGCATCACGCATCGTCGGCGAATCACTGACCGACGATCAGCGTTCTGCCAACGTGGTCGATCGCTTCATCTCCGATCTCGAGTCACAGTCTTCGGCACAGCCGGTCAAGGGGGCGTGATGCTCCAGTCGAGCAGATTGTCCCTGCAGGCCGTTCTTGAATCCGCCAATGCTGAGATCTCACACGGCGACGCCCGTGAGTTCGGCAAGGGCGAACTGGCCATCGTTGCTGTTCTCGCCGAGAACGTGACGCTGCGCAAGGCCTTGGCGGACTCGTCCGAGTCAGCTGAGAAGAAGCAGCAGCTGCTGCGGACTCTGTTCTCGACTCGGACCACCGAACCCGCTCTGCGTCTGAGCGAACTGGCCGTCGGCCAGCGCTGGGCCAGAACTCAGGACCTGGTGACCAGCCTTGAGGTTGCCGGAGTGACAGCCATCGCTGCTGCTGCTCAGGCATCCGGTCAACTCGGCCAGGTGGAAGAGGAAGTCTTCCGTTTCGCCCGTCTGTGCGAAAGCGAACATGAACTGGCGCGCGCCTTGGACTCCGATGCGTCTGCATCGACGAAGCGTGCGCTCATCGCAGACTTGCTGGCGGGTAAGGCTCAGGCCGACACCATCACACTGATCGAACAGGCAGCTGTGTACCCACGCGGTCTTCGCGTGGCGATGGCCCTCGATCAGTACAGCGACACCCTCGCGGCACGACAGCAGCGTTCGGTCGCTGACGTCACAGTCGCCAAACCTCTGAGCGAGGTTCAGACCCAGAAGCTGACGGCGGCTCTGTCCGCAAGCTACGGGCGTGACCTCGTTCTCAACGTTCAGGTCGACCCCGAAGTCATCGGGGGAGTCCGGGTTCAGGTCGGCGACGAGATGATGAGCTCCACAGTGGCTGATCGCTTGGCCGAAGTGCAGCGCAAGCTCGCTAAGTAAATCGAGGGGCCGGCCAGTCCGGCAGCACAGGCGGCCCACCGGTCGTCGGACACAGTTTTGAGTAAAGGAAGCAGGGAAACCAGATGGCGGAACTGACAATTCGCCCGGAAGAGATCCGGGACGCTCTTGGGAAGTTCGTTGACTCGTACAACCCCGAGAGCTCGGTAAAGTCCGAAGTCGGCAAGGTCGTCACCGCTGGTGACGGAATTGCCCACGTGTCGGGTCTGCCCGGCACCATGGCCAACGAACTTCTCCGGTTCGAAGACGGCACTTTGGGCTTGGCACAGAACCTCGACGAGCGCGAGATCGGCGTCGTCGTCCTCGGAGAGTTCTCCGGGATCGCCGCTGAGCAGAACGTTTACCGGACCGGCGAGGTTCTCTCGATTCCGGTCGGTGACGGATACCTCGGTCGTGTGGTCGATCCTCTGGGTCAGCCGGTCGACGGCCTCGGCGACATCGAGACCGTCGGTCAGCGTGAGCTCGAGCTCCAAGCCGCAGGCGTGATGGATCGTCAGGAGGTGCGCGAGCCTCTGCAGACCGGCTACAAGAGCATTGACGCCATGATCCCGGTTGGCCGTGGTCAGCGTCAGCTCGTGATCGGCGACCGCAAGACTGGTAAGACCGCTCTGGCGATCGACACGATCATCAACCAGAAGACCAACTGGGAGACCGGCGACCCGAAGAAGCAGGTGCGCTGCATTTACGTCGCCATCGGACAGAAGGGTTCCACCGTCGCCGGTGTCCGCCGTTCGCTCGAAGAAGCCGGCGCGCTGGATTACACCACGATCGTGTCCTCTCCTGCCTCGGACCCTGCAGGTTTCAAGTACCTCGCCCCGTACTCGGGTTCGGCTATCGGCCAGCACTGGATGTATGAGGGCAAGCACGTCCTCATCGTGTTCGATGACCTCTCGAAGCAGGCAGAGGCTTATCGTGCAGTGTCCCTTCTGCTGCGTCGTCCGCCGGGCCGTGAAGCCTTCCCCGGCGATGTCTTCTACCTGCACTCGCGTCTGCTCGAACGCTGCGCGAAGCTCTCCGATGAGTTCGGCGGCGGGTCGATGACGGGTCTTCCGATCATTGAGACCAAGGCCAATGACGTGGGTGCATTCATTCCGACCAACGTGATTTCGATCACCGACGGTCAGATATTCCTGCAGTCGGATCTCTTCAACGCTGGCCAGCGTCCAGCAGTGGATGTGGGCATCTCCGTGTCCCGTGTCGGCGGCGCTGCTCAGACGAAGGCACTCAAGAGTGTCTCCGGCACATTGAAGATCTCCTTGGCCCAGTATCGTTCGCTCGAGGCGTTCGCCATGTTCGCCTCCGACCTTGACGAGACGACCAAGCGCGACCTGGCTCGCGGTGCACGACTGACCGAGCTGCTCAAGCAGTCTCAGTTCTCGCCGATGGCCTTCGAGAAGCAGACCGTGTCGATCTTCGCCGGAACTCATGGCTACCTCGATGAGATTCCTGTCTCCGACGTGCTCAAGTTCGAAACCGAACTCCATGATCACATCGAACGCAAGACCGGCATCTTCACGACTATCCGTGAGACGCTCAAGCTCGATGATGACACCTCGGCCGAGCTGGACAACGTCTTGACGGAGTTCTCCCGGAACTTCGTCAGCTCCGACTCCAGCGGATCCAAGGCCGGCAGTGAAGACACTGCCACCGCCTCATCCGATGAGGTCGAGCAGGAGCAGATCGTTCGGCAGAAGCGTTGAATCTGATCCGTAACAGCGAAAGGAAGAACTGATGGGAGCCCAGCAGAGGGTCTTCAAGCAGAAGATCCGCTCCACTTCGTCCTTGAGGAAGATCTTCAAGGCCATGGAGCTCATCGCTGCTTCACGGATTCAGAAGGCCATTGCACGTTCGCAGTCTGCCGGCCCATACGCCAACGCCCTGACCCGGGCGGTCTCGGCGGTGGCGAGTGAGTCCAATGTCGACCACGTGTTGACGACCGAGCCCGAGTCTGTCACCCGTGCCGCAGTGCTGGTGATCGGCCCGGACCGTGGATTCGCCGGGGCCTACTCGGCGAACCTGCTGCGCGAAGCCGAAGAGCTTAATCGGCTGCTGCGCGGCGAGGGCAAGGACGTTGCGCTCTTCACCGTCGGCGGTAAGGCCCAGAACTACTACACCTTCCGCGACCGTGCGATCCAACAGGCCTGGACCGGCATCTCTGAGATGCCGACTCCCGAGAATGCTCGGGAGATCGGTGAGGCCCTCTTGCAGAGCTTCAATGCCGAATCCGCGCAGAGCGGTGTGGATGAGATCTACATTGTGTTCACGAAGTTCGTCTCCAGCGTCAAGCACGATCCGGAATACCGGCGACTGCTTCCGCTCGAGGTCGTAGACGCGGGCGAGGTCGCCACCGGCGGCCCGTCCGCACCGGCGAAAGACGCGGCTGCGTTCCCTCTCTATGAGTTCGAACCCAGTGCTGAGGCCGTCTTGGATTCGTTGCTGCCGCGCTACATCGACTCGCGGATCCTGTCCGCGCTGTTGAGTGCTTCAGCGTCCGAACAGGCTTCACGTCAGGCTGCGATGCACACCGCGACCGAAAATGCGGATGATCTCATCAAGACCTATACCCGGTTGGCCAACACGGCTCGCCAGGCGGAAATCACCCAGGAACTCACCGAGATCGTCGGTGGGGCCGATGCCCTCGCGGCATCATCAGCCGGCGACTGACCGGCGAGAGCAGAGAAGAAAGAGACCATGACTGCCACAGCTACGGATACCTCCCCGGCGCAGGGCACAGCCCTCGGCCGGATTTCCCGAGTCATTGGCCCGGTTGTCGACATCGAGTTTCCGCTCGACTCCGTGCCAGCGATCTACAACTCACTGTCCACCTCGGTGGAACTCTCCGAAGGCTCGCGCAAGCTGACCTTCGAGACTGCACTGCACCTGGGCAATGGCATCGTGCGTGCCGTGTCCTTGCAGCCCACCGATGGCCTGGTCCGCGGCCAGGAAGTCGTCGACTCCGGCGCCCCGATCACCGTGCCCGTCGGCGACGTGACCAAGAATCATGTGTGGAACGTCACCGGTGACTGCCTTAACCTCGAAGACGGTGAACAGCTCGAGATCAGTGAGCGCTGGCCGATCCACCGGACGGCTCCCGCCTTCGACGAACTCGAGTCGAAGACCGAGATGCTCGAGGTCGGCATCAAGAGCATCGACCTCCTCACCCCTTATGTCCAGGGTGGAAAGATCGGCCTCTTCGGTGGTGCAGGCGTCGGCAAGACCGTGCTCATCCAGGAGATGATCTTCCGCATCGCACACAACCACAGCGGCACCTCCGTGTTCGCCGGTGTGGGTGAGCGCACCCGTGAGGGCAACGACCTCATCATGGAGATGGACGAAGCCGGCGTGTTCAAGGACACTGCCTTGGTCTTCGGGCAGATGGACGAGCCGCCGGGCACCCGACTGCGCGTGGCGCTGTCGGCACTGACTATGGCGGAGTACTTCCGCGATGTCCAGAACCAGGACGTGCTGCTGTTCATCGACAACATCTTCCGGTTCACGCAGGCCGGCTCCGAGGTGTCGACCCTGCTGGGTCGTATGCCCTCGGCCGTGGGCTACCAGCCGAACTTGGCGGACGAGATGGGACTTCTGCAGGAGCGGATCACCTCAACGCGTGGTCACTCGATCACCTCGATGCAGGCGATCTATGTTCCCGCCGATGACTACACTGACCCGGCTCCGGCAACGACCTTCGCCCACCTCGACGCGACGACCGAGCTCAACCGTGACATCGCCTCGCGCGGCCTGTACCCGGCCATTGATCCACTGACCTCAACATCGCGTATTCTCGATCCGCTGATCGTCGGCGAAGAGCACTACCGGGTCGCCAACGAGGTCAAGGCCATTCTGCAGAAGAACAAGGAACTGCAGGACATCATCGCCATCCTCGGTGTCGATGAACTCGGTGAAGAGGACAAGCTCGTCGTCCACCGTGCTCGTCGCATCGAGCAGTTCCTGTCGCAGAACACCTACACCGCTGAGAAGTTCACGCAGGTGCCCGGTTCGACAGTTCCGCTGGCCGACACCATCGAAGGGTTCTCGAAACTCTGCGCCGGCGAAGTCGATCACATCCCGGAACAGGCATTCTACAACGTGGGTGGGCTTGACGACGTCATGCGCAACTACGAAGAGATGCAGAAGTAAGCCATGGCTGTCCTCGATGTGAACGTCGTAGCAGCCGACCAACAGGTATGGGCTGGTGAGGCCAAGCGCGTCATCGCCCGTACCTTGGATGGTGAGATCGGCATCCTGCCAGGGCATGAGCCTGTTTTGGGTGTCGTAGCCGATGGTGAAGCGCGTATTCTCACGACCTCTGAGGAGACCATCCGGGTTCAGGCCGATGGTGGATTCCTGTCTGTCGAGAATAATCGTGTCATCATTGCCGCTGATCAGGCCGAACTTCTCTGATCTGTCAATTAAACTGGCAACCGTGAACCCTTCCGTCCTGCTGATCGTTCTGCTCTCGTTAGTGGGACTTGCGCTTGCGCTGATCGTCGTCGTGACGATTCGCCGCAGGTCGATTTCGAAGTTGTCCGGTGCTTTTGACTGTTCCATCAACGTGGGCGAGGAATCCTCTTCTCGCCCACGTTGGCGTTTGGGTGTAGCAGTGTTCTCGGTGGCGTCACTGGACTGGTACCCGGTATTCGCACTCACTCGCCGGGCCGCGGTCCGTCTCCCGCGTGCCGGTCTCGATATTCTCGTCCGCCGCAAACCCACGTCCGGGGAACAGTATTCGGTGCTGCCCGACGCCGTGGTGGTGGACTGTTCCTATGGGAAGGCCGACGGCCGACCCCGCTCCGTATCTCTGGCTATGGACACCGAGTCACTGTCCACGATGGCCTCATGGCTGGAATCATCGCCCCCCGGCTTCAACCCGACGATGGGAAGGTTCACCTGATGGATGTCTTTCGCTTGACCGGTCCGAGTCGACTGCGCGGCGAAGTCGATATCAGGGGAGCCAAGAACAGCGTTCTCAAACTGATGGCGGCCAGTCTGCTGGCCGTCGGCCGGACGACTATCACCAATGTGCCCGCGATTCTCGACGTGCGCATCATGGTCCAGCTCCTCACCCGGCTTGGTTGCAACGTCGATTACGACGCCGATCATGGCATCGTCAGCATCGATGTACCTGCCGAAGTCGGCATCCAAGCCGACTACGAACTCGTGCGTGCGATGCGAGCATCGATCTCCGTGCTTGGCCCCCTCACCGCGCGGATGCGCTCAGCGCATGTGGCCCTTCCCGGCGGCGACGCGATTGGCTCGCGGGGTCTGGACATGCATCAGGCCGGTCTCGAAGCTCTCGGGGCAACGGTGCATCTCGACCACGGCTACTTCGTCGCGGAGGCCCCGAGTGGTCTTCGCGGAACGGACATCGACCTCGAATTCCCCTCCGTTGGTGCGACGGAGAACCTGGTGATGGCGGCGACGCTGGCCCATGGTGTGACAACGATCTCGAACGCGGCCAAAGAGCCGGAGATCGTCGACATCTGCACGATGCTGGTTGATATGGGTGCCCAGATCAGTGGGATCGGTACGTCCGACATCACGATCACGGGTGTCGACGAACTCCGACCGGTCGCGCACCGTACGGTGGGGGATCGGATCGTGGCCGGAACCTACGCTTTCGGCGCCGCTCTTTCCGGCGGTGATGTGATCGTGAAGGGCGTCGGACTTGAGCTGATGCCCAATATCGCGATCAAACTTCGCGACTCGGGCGCCACAGTCGATGACCTCGGTGACATTGATCTGGGTGACGGCACTCGTGGGAAGGGGTTCCGCGTCATCGGTGCCGAACGTCCGCACGCGATTCGTGTCGCGACGATGCCGTTTCCCGGCTTCCCCACGGATCTGCAGCCGTTCGTCATTGCCCTGAATTCGGTATCTGATGGTGTCGGACTGCTGTCGGAGAACCTGTTCGAGGCCCGCTGGAGGTTCGTCCAGGAGATTGCTCGACTGGGTGCGAAGGTTCGAGTAGACGGTAACCATGCCCTGATCTCCGGTGTTGACAGTCTGTCCGGCGCCGAGGTGGAAGCTTCAGACATCCGCGCCGGTGCCGGCCTCGTGATGGCGGGGCTGCGGGCCGTGGGAATCACTGAGGTCTCCGGCATCGACCACATCGAGCGCGGCTATGAGAACTTCGTGTCGAATCTGCGCAGTCTTGGCGCCACCATCGAGCGCGTCGAAAAAGCCGACATCCTCAGTTTCGAATAGAACTCAGAACAGGCGTGAGTCGGGGTCGTCCATACCGCGCAGTGCATCGTAGTCGAGGACGACACAGCGGATTCCACGATCCTCGGCCAAGGTTCGGGCCTGAGGTTTGATTTCCTGAGCGGCGAACACTCCTCGCACCGGTGCGAGCCGCGGGTCCCGGTTCATCAGCTCCAGATACCTGGTCAGCTGCTCCACGCCGTCAATGTCGCCCCGGCGCTTGATCTCCACGGCAACCGACTTGTGGCCGTGGTCTCGGGCGAGAATGTCGACGGGTCCGATGGCCGTCATATATTCGCGCCTGACCAGGCTGTAGCCGTCTCCGAGAGTCTCTATATGTTCGGACAGCAGTTCCTGCAGGTGGGCTTCGACCCCATCTTTGACCAGTCCGGGATCGATGCCGAATTCATGCTGGTCATCGGCGATCACCTCGGCGATGGTGATGACGAGCTTGTCACCGGTCTTGGCCTGTGACACCGTCCAGATCTCGGCCAGACCAACCTCTGTCTGCTCCTGGCTCGGATCAGTGACGGTGATTGAACATGGAGGTGTCATCCAGTTCAAGGGTTTGTACGATCCGCCATCCGAATGGATGAGGATCGAGCCGTCGGCCTTGAGCATGATTAGACGGGTGGCCATGGGCAGATGGGCGGTCAGACGACCGGCATAATCAACGGAGCACTTAGCAATGACGAGACGCACGCGCTTTACCCTACGTGAGAGAATGAGCAGATGCCACGATCTACCTCCTCGCGTCGCAAAAACAAATGGCGGCAGGCCCCACGCGAACTCTCCGACTCCGTGAATGGGCTGCGCACAAGCCGAGATCTGCCCGACGGGACGTGGTCCGTGCAGAACGTCGCCGGCAATTCTCAGGGCAAGGTCTATGTCTGTCCCGGGTGCGGGCAGGACCTGGCATCGTCGACGGCGCATATTGTTGCCTGGCGGCAGGCCGCCCGATATGGCACCGAGGTGGGCGTGGATTCCCGTCGTCACTGGCACACGAGATGCTTTCAGAGATTCCGGTGACGGAGTCGGCTGTCGGCTGACCACAGATCGGGATCTGAAGAACCAGAGATCAGGATCTGAAGAAGGGGCCAGTTCACTGTGAACTGGCCCCTTCTCAAGTGTGCGGAATGCTGGAGAGTGCGAACCTCAGCGCAGCGAGTTCCTTGACCGCGATGCCTTGCCCTTCTTATTCTTGGCACCTGAAACCTGAGCGTCGATGGCTATCGTGTCAGCGTCGGTGGCTCCATTGGGCAGGTCAGAGCCCTCTGCTTCCTCAGCGCCGTCGGTCGCGACAGGCTCCTCAGCGTCAGACTGGGTTGCCTCGGACTCTGCTGCCTCCGTTGAGACGTCTTCGCCCGATGGTTTCGCGGTGTCCGTGGAATCCGCAGATGTGGTTGTGCCGTCGGCGCTGTCGGTACCGTCCGCTCCGGCATCCGCGCCGTCGGCAGGCTCGTCTGCGTCCTCGGGGTCCTCCGCCAGAAGGTCGGCGAGTTCCTGCTCATCGGCAATCTGTTCAGTGGCGTGTGATGCGGACTCGGCCTTGGCCGGATCGACGGAATCGCCTCCCATCACACCGGGCATGGCGAACAACGAACGGAGCTGATCGAGCTGGGCTGTGATCGTCTTTCGCTGCTTGGTCAACAGGTCGACCTGAGACTGGGCGGATGCCACGTTGCGCTTGGCTTCGGCGGCGGACTCTTCGATAGTGGCTTCGGCCGTTGCCCGGGCTTCGCCGATGAGGGTCTGTGCACGAGTCTTGCCGTCGGCAATGATGTCGTCAGCCTTCTTCACCGCATCCGAGCGGGTCGTTTCTGCCCTCTCCGCGGCTTCTTTAGCCTCAGCATCGGCCTTCGCCGCGCGTGCCTGAGCCTCGTCGATGAGCTTCTTATTCTCAATCTGGGCGGAGTCGTAGCGCTTCTTGCGATCAGACTCGGCCGCCTGGCGCTTACCGGCCAGCTCGACATCGAGTTCGTCGGCAGCCTTCGTCGATGCCTCATCGCGCGCTTTCGCCGCGGCGAGGAGTTCGTCGGCCTGTGCTTGAGCGGTGCTGATCGACTCATCGGCTTGAGTCTTGGCTTCGGCCCGCAGATCGGCAGCCTGCTTCTCTGCGGTGGCCTTGAGCTCGGCGAGCTCATGTTCGAGACTCTCACGGGCTTCCTTCGTGGCTGCCTCGTTGGCTTCCTTGGCTTGGTTGTATTCGCGTTCCGCAGTCGCCTTGAGCTCGGCAGCACGCTTTTCGGCGGCCTTCACCGTCTCGTCGGCGCGCATCTCGGCCGAACTGATGATCGCATCGGCCTCGGAGCGGGCATTGGACAGAGTGTCGTTGCTCTCTGTGTGCATACGCGCACGGGCAGACGCGGCTTCGGCTCGTGCTTTGTTGCGGATCGTCTCCGCATCGGAATTCGCCTGAGAGAGAGTCTCACGTGCCTGGGACTCCGCGATCTTGAGCAGATGGTCGATGCGGCTTCCGGGAGGGCCAGACGCCTCGGCGCTGTCATTGGCGGCCTTCTTCAGTTGAGCCTTCGCTTCAGAGAGTTCTCCGGCGATCTGAAGTTTCGCGCGATCAGCGTTGATGACTTGGCTGCGGGCATCGGAGAGGGCCTTACGAACGGACTCGACCTCGGTTCGCAGCTGCTGCAGGCGAGAATCAACTTCACTTTTTTCGTAGCCGCGCATCGCTGTGCGGAATTCTTCGCTGGGCGTCACTGAAGTGGACTCCTGTCGTGTCAAGGGATGTGGTCTCATCTTCCACCCCTACTCTAACGGACTCACCATGAGTGTGGGGTGCGAATTCTCAAGTGTGGACACGCCCTGCCACGTTGTGACACGGCCCCCGTGACCGAGGCCACAGACAGCTCGACTACCCTTGGAGCAGGAAGCATTTCACCGAGTTCTCTGCGCTCGAGCAGGGTTCGAATACCTGAGGAGGAAATATGGCTGAAGCAGTGATCGTCGCGGGTGCGCGCACACCATTCGGACGTCTGCAGGGTGGCCTGTCGTCGCAGACAGCTGTGCAGTTGGGCGGCAAGGCTATCTCCGGCGCACTTGACCGCGCAGGGATCACCGGCGAGGACGTCGAGTACGTCATCATGGGGCAGGTTCTGCAGGCCGGGCTCGGTCAGGGACCTGCGCGACAGGCCGCGGTTGAGGCCGGCATCCCGATGCGCGTGCCCGGTGTCACCGTGAACAAACTGTGCCTGTCGGGCATCAACGCGATCACACAGGCTGCACAGCTGGTGCGGGCGGGGGAATACGACGTCGTCGTCGCCGGTGGGCAGGAGTCGATGAGCCTGGCTCCCCATCTGCTGGAGAAATCGCGCTCGGGCTACAAATACGGTGACGTCGTGGTGAAGGACCATATGGACTACGACGGTCTGTGGGATGCTTTCACCGACCAGGCGATGGGTGGCTTAACCGAAGAAGCCAACGCCGGTGATTTTGAATTCTCCCGCGAGGACCAGGACGCTTTCGCGGCCCGTTCCCATCAGCGTGCGGCCCAGGCTTGGGAATCGGGGGCATTCGACGATGAAGTCGAAGCTGTCACCATCTCTGGGCGCAAGGGCGACGTGACCGTCTCCACCGATGAGGGCGTGCGCGCCGAGACCACACCGGAGTCGATGGCGAAGCTGCGACCAGCCTTCCGTAAGGAGGGCACGATCACAGCCGGAAATGCTTCACAGATCTCCGACGGTGCATGCGCGGTCGTCGTCATGTCTCGTGAGAAGGCTGAAGAGCTCGGTGCTCCGATCCTCGCTGAGATCCGTTCGCACGGGTGGACGGCAGGTCCTGACTCCACCCTCCAGCATCAGCCTTCACAGGCCATCCAGGCCGCTGCTGAGAAGGAAGGTGTCGCGGCTGATTCCTTCGATCTCTACGAGATCAACGAAGCCTTCGCAGCGGTTGGACTCGCCAGTTCGAAGGACCTGGGCATCGACCTGGACAAGGTCAACGTCAATGGTGGCGCGGTGGCACTCGGGCATCCGATCGGAGCTTCCGGAGCGCGCATCGTGCTGACCCTTGCTCTCGAGCTCCAGCGCCGAGGCGGCGGCACAGGTATCGCTGCACTCTGCGGTGGTGGCGGTCAGGGTGACTCGCTCATTGTGTCCGTGCCCGCGCAGAACTGACCCAGATCCGAAAGGAGAGCATCATGCTCGTCGCATTTTCCGTCGCTCCCAGCGGAGGTGACAATACGGACGCATCGGTCCACGATGCGGTCGCCGCAGCCGTGGAGGTCGTTCGACGTTCCGGGCTGCCACACCGGACTGATTCGATGTTCACCACGATCGAAGGTGAGTGGGATGAGGTGTTTGCTGTAGTCAAAGAGGCGACTGACGTCGTCGGTGAGTTCGGCCCGCGAGTGGCGCTGGTCGTGAAGGCCGATATTCGTCCGGGATACACCGGTGAGATCGATGGCAAGCTCGAGCGTCTGGAGAAGGCCATCGACGCACGCGGCGACGCCTGATCAACCGGTGGCATCACAGTCGATCGGCATCGATTGGTATGCACCGATGAAACTTTCGGGCAATTCCTAGTGACGTGGGTCTCATTCGGGTCTACTCTTTCTTCAAGGAAGAAGGAGATGAACAATGAACGGTTCAACGTATTTCACTACAGCCACTGCACTGACGATGGTCGCCCTGCTTGGTTTCATGGCTGCCGGTTTCTTTCCGGTCATCGTCGACTTCGCCTTCGCCATCGAAGCGGTGGCCGTCATCCTCGCCCTCATCGGGCTTGTGATGGTCGCATTCGTGACGGTGCGTAAGTCTCTGGAGCGTGTCGCTCGCCTGTACTGACCCCTCATCGAACATCCCGTGATGCGGGCTGGGAGTGACTGCGCGATAGCAGCGGCCCTCGTCGCTGTCTAGGAGTTCAATCTCCGAGACAGCGACGAGGGCCGCTTTCTGTTCTGGATCGGGCATCGGTTAGGATATTTGAGCCTCCGTAGCTCAGTTGGATAGAGCGACCGCCTTCTAAGCGGTAGGTCGCGGGTTCGAGCCCCGCCGGGGGTACTTTTTCATCGAGTGACGTCACCAGTGGCTCTTCGATTGCTTCCTGCAGTGAGCAATTACCTCCCAGTACGGCGTGGCAATTGGTGCGCGGCTGGGAAAACGTAGAGAGTGGATGCGTGATGACAGACAGTAAGAGTGCCGTGACGCCACCAGTGGGAGGGGCGCTGAGCGATATCGCGAAGCGAGTCTCTGAAACCCGCTTCACCCTGCAGACTGAAGATTTCGCTGATGGTCGCGAACTGCATCGTCAGCTTTCCTCGGAGTTGACTGACTACCTGCTGCCGCGGATCAATCGGACACGAACGCCCTTCATGATCGCCGTCGGTGGATCGACCGGCGCGGGCAAATCTACTCTCGTGAATTCCCTGGTGGGGCGCACGGTCAGTCCTGCGGGGGTGCGCCGACCGACGACAGGCAACCCGGTTGTGGTCCACAACCCCGCCGATGCCAAGTTCTTCGAATCACAGTCCTTCCTGTCCGATCTGCCACGCAGCACGGACCCCACGGCGTCGACCCCCTCTGTCGTACTCATTCCTGATGACTGCGTCGAACCTGGCACTGCTGTGCTCGACTGCCCGGACATCGATTCTATTGCCGAGTCGAATCGTGAGCTGGCGCGCCGGATCCTGATGAGCGCGGACCTGTGGATGTTCGTGACCACAGCCAACCGCTATGCCGATGCCGCACCATGGGCCCTGCTCAAGGACGCCGCAACCCGCAACACCTCGGTGGCCATCGTGCTCGACCGGGTGCCGCCGGAAGCAAACCGTGAGGTCAGGCACCATCTCTCCAGTCTGCTGTCGGAATCGGGTCTGGCGAATTCTCCGATCTTCGCAGTGGCCGAACTCGAACTCGAGGACGGTCTGCTTCCTCACTCGGCGATCTATCCGATTCGGTCCTGGATCAGCCAGGTGAGCTCAGAAGGCCGTTCGCAGGAGCGGATACGACAACGGACCCTCATCGGCTCGATCGGCGCAATGCCGGCCCAGGTGAAATCCCTGGCCGATTATGCAGAGTCGCAGGAGACGACGTTCAATCGTCTGCAGCTCAGCCTTGATCAGACCTTCAGTGGTGCAGATGACGGACTTCCCGAGGTATTCTCCGACGGTCGCGTCCTGCACGGAGAGGTCAACGCCCGTTGGCAGGACTTCGTGGGAACGGGACAGCTTTTCCGCGGTCTGGAACCCACGATGGCGCGCATGCGCGACAGGATCTCCGCCGCGGTCACCGGTAAGCACGATGCCGCCTCTCCACTGCACGTTGCGATACTGCGCAGCGCAGCTATCTCATTGCGGGAACAGGCAATCGCGGTCGTTGACGAGATCAGCGCTCAGTGGCGCCGAGATCCAGCCGGATCGGCATTGCTGGATGCACACCCCGAACTGTGCCGTAGCGCGAAGGACCTCGAGGATTCGGTCAAGTCTGCAGTCAGCGGCTGGTCCAACGAGGTGAATGCTCTGGTGCGAGACATCGGCCAGGGCAAGAAGTCCAAGGCCAGAATTCTTTCGTTCGGCGTTGGCGGAGTCTGTGCCGTTGTGGAATACGCGGCATTCTGGGACCCGAAGTACACGGCCGCAGATGGTCATGATTCGCGCAATGACGCGAATGTCGCGCTCAGCCTCGCTGGCACGATCTTCGGTGAGCAGGAAGCCGTGAATCTCATCGGATCCGTCAGGGATCGCTTCCTGACCACAGCGGCAGGAATCGTCGGCGGCTGCCGCACGCCTTTTGACAACGTATTACAACTATCCGCGGTACCGGCGCGGCAAGCGGGCGCTCTGCGCGCCTCCGGTGATCG
This sequence comes from Brevibacterium sp. CBA3109, assembly GCF_040256645.1. Classification (NCBI taxonomy): domain Bacteria; kingdom Bacillati; phylum Actinomycetota; class Actinomycetes; order Micrococcales; family Brevibacteriaceae; genus Brevibacterium; species Brevibacterium koreense. Next base: position 1,576,651 of record NZ_CP158281.1, read on the forward strand.
ACTTGAGGTGGCATTGTGAACGATCCTGCACAGTCCGAGATCAGGCGTCGGGCCGAAGGAATCCGACAGACACTGTCTCTGGGGCCAGACAAACTGAGTCCCGACGTTCGCGCGGACGCGCAGAACCTCCTCAACCGTGCCGAGGATCGCCTCGGGTTGGGCGAAGAGTTCACAGTAGTGGCCTTCGCCGGTTCAACTGGTTCTGGAAAGTCGTCGCTGTTCAATGCTGTCGCCGGACTGGACATCGCCAGGGTCGGTGTTCGCCGCCCGACCACCTCCCGCCCCACCGCATGCGTGTGGGGCGAAGGCGGCAACGACATCCTCAATTGGCTGCATGTTCCCGAGCGCAGCCGGACCTGGCGCGAATCGGCGCTCGACGGTGACGATCAGCGCAAGCTCCATGGTCTGATTCTGCTTGATCTGCCTGACCACGATTCGACCGCGGTCAAACACCGTGTCGAATCCGATCGACTCGTGGGACTCGTCGACGTTGTGTTCTGGGTCGTTGACCCACAGAAATACGCTGACTTCTCACTGCACTCCGAATACCTGACGAAGCTGGCTGAGAACAGCTCGAACATGGTTGTGGTTCTCAACCAGGTCGACAAACTCAGTGACGAAGAGCAGAAGGCTGCCGCCGACCACCTGCAGCAGCTGCTCGTCGAGGACGGGCTCACCGACACCAAGGTGCACTTGACCTCCGCCGTCACACGGGACGGGATTCCTCAGGTCAGGTCAATCTTGGCTGACACGGTTGATTCCAAGCAGGCGGCCTCTGAGCGACTGTTGGCTGATATGCAGGCCATGGCCAACCGGATGCAGAATGAACTCGGCGAACCGGTGGTTCCACCGGATGAGCGCCCGGGGGCTTCGCGTCTGGTGGAGACCATGTCTGATGCCGTCGGCGTCGAGGCCGTCGCGCAAACCGTCCACGATGACTATATTCGCCGCGCCTATCGCAATACCGGATATCCGGTGCTGGCATGGATGCAGAGAAACGCCCCCGACCCGTTGGGGGCCAAGCACGGCCAGGGCAGAGACGAACTCATCCGCGCGTCGGTGCCGGCGACAAGCAGAGCCCAGAGTTCTCAGGTGCGTCTGATGGCTCATGAGCTCATCGCAGAATCGGTGTCCTCCATGCCGCGACCATGGCAGAGCGCGGTAGCAGAAGCTGAGAAGGCGAGCACCACCGAGTTGTCCGAAACGTTGGACTCGGCCGTCACCGCTGTGGATATCAAACCGCAGACCCCCAACTGGTGGTCCGTGGCCAAGATTCTGCAGATCATCTTCTTCCTCGCCACGATCCTTGGCCTGCTGGGTCTCATCGCCACTGCCATCCTCGCCATCGTCGTGCCGGGAACACTTCCGGGATGGAGCTGGATTGCGAGCATCGGCCTGCTCGTGGTCGGTATCATCGGATCTGTAGTGACGTCGGTGATTGCCAAATCCGCGCGCAGTAAGGGTGCTGACGAGGCGGCCGGCGACATTGACCGCAAACTTCGCGACGCCATCGGCAGTGTGGCCCAGAGCTCCTATCTGGGGCCGGTCAACGCCGTGATCGACGAGCACCGACGCGCCTACGAAACACTGCGCTGACACTACTGTGCACATGAGCATCGACTCATGTGCCACTGCCCTGTGGACGGTCAACGACCGTCCACAGGGCATTTCTCATGTCTGGACATCGTCGCCGCCTGACGCGCTCACTGGTGTTTGACGTGATCGGCCGATTCAGACTGTTTCGTCCCCGATGGGCGATTCGGCAGGGTCCATCACGAAGTACTCCAAGAAATGAGGAAACACGATGTCCATCATTCCGATCAACCTCAGCGGTACTGTGGCTGCCGATCCGCAGAGCCGGACGCTGCCCTCGGGCAGAGCCTGCGCATCCTTTCGGTTAGCCGTCAATCATTGGCGCCTCGACAAGGGGACTGGGGAGTATGTCGCCGATGCAACGTCGTGGTTCAGCGTCGATTGCTATGGGCCTTTGGCCAGCAACGCTTCGATGAGCCTCCATCAGGGCATGTCAGTCGTGGTACAGGGGACCTTGAAGATTCGAGAATGGTCGACGGAGGAGAAGCGCGGAATCGCTCCGACGGTAGTCGCCGAGCACATCGGTCCCGACCTTCGGTACGGAACCGCCAACTATCAGAAGGCCAGCAGCGCGAACCGTCACCAGGACGGCCAGCAACAGGGAGCGTCAGGCGGTGAATCAGGCTGGGCGGACCTCGGTGGCGAAGTTGCAGGTGCCGGTCCCGACATCTCCGAAGCGTCGAGCCTCGGTTCCCACGACGACGGGGAAGACGACGGGGCTGATATCGCTGCGAACGCGGATGGGGGAGACTCGGGGAGCGTCGATGATGCCATCGCACGTGACACGGTGAGCGCAGCGGCACCGTTCTGAGCAGGGGCGGATTCGGGCCCGCGCACCGTCATCGGCAAGACCTCGTGGGCAGGCCGAGGTGAGAACACGTCGGGTCTGACCGCGATTGTGTGATCGATCGGTTAAGGTGAGACTGTTAATCGTTCCCACCTGCTGAGGTTGTTGATGCGTCTCGTTCCCCTCCTGAGTCTTGGAGCACTGACCTTAGCTCTGTCGGGCTGTTCGCTGCTGGGATTCGGCGGTGACGATTCTCAGCCGACGCCCGTCCGCACTCCCGCGAAGCCGGCCGCGGAAGTCGACAAGGTCGTCACGGCTCTCGAACCGCTGACCGGCGATGAGGACAAGGTTCCGTCGACGAAGAAGTTCTTTAAGACCATGATCGATGCTGGATACGATGAGGACCAGCTCGAAGCCACCATCGATGACTCACCCTTGGGCAATGACGTGCCCTCGAAGATGTTCGGCGTCAAAACCGACAAGGGGTGCGTTATCGGGGAGATTCGGAAGGGAAAGGCAACTGCAGAGCTGATGCCTCCCACCGAATCGACCGGGTCATGTCTGCTCGGTGAGGTCGAACGTCCGAAGGGTGTGGAGGCACCTGAAGGAGACAAGCGCGAGAAGGACGGCGATTCCAACGGTGCCGGACACATGCCTGGTGAGGACATCAACGGCAAGGACGGCGCTTCGCAGAGTCCGTCGCCTGAGGGGGGATCGGAAGGTACCTCGTCGCAGGGAACATCTGCAGATGGCTCTGCATCCGAAGGTCCCTCCGAGGGCTCCTCGTCCGGTGAAGCACCGTCGCTCGGCGGCGGCTGATCCAAGGGCTTCATCACGTGTCTCAATTGGCACTTGAGCGTGCTGAACCTATAACCTGAAGTTATTATGGCCGAATTCATTTACACCCTCCACAAGGCGCGTAAAGCGCACGGCGACAAAGTCATTCTTGATGACGTGTCGATGTCCTTCTACCCCGGGGCGAAGATCGGCATGGTCGGTCCGAACGGTGCCGGTAAGTCAACGATTCTCAAGATCATGGCAGGGATCGAACAGCCGTCCAACGGTGAGGCTCGGCTCAGCCCCGGCTACACCGTGGGCATCCTGTTGCAGGAGCCGCCCCTGAACGAGGACAAGACCGTCCTCGGCAATGTCGAAGAGGGCGTCGGCGAGATCAAGGCCAAGCTTGACCGCTTCAACGCGATCTCTGAGGAGATGGCCAGTCCCGACGCGGACTTCGACGCCCTGATGGGCGAGATGGGCAAGCTGCAGGAAGCGATCGACGCCGCGGACGCGTGGGATCTCGACTCCCAGCTCGAGCAGGCGATGGACGCTCTGCGCTGCCCACCCCCGGAAGCTGACGTCAGTGTGCTCTCGGGTGGTGAGCGTCGCCGCGTGGCGTTGTGCAAACTGCTGCTCGAGAAGCCCGATCTGCTCCTGCTCGATGAGCCCACAAACCACCTGGACGCGGAATCCGTGCTGTGGTTGGAGCAGCACCTGCGGTCCTATCCTGGCGCGGTCATCGCGATTACTCACGATAGGTACTTCCTCGACCACGTGGCCCAATGGATCGCCGAGATCGACCGCGGACATCTCTACCCCTACGAGGGCAACTACTCGACCTACCTGGAGAAGAAGCAGGAACGTCTGCAGGTTCAGGGCAAGAAGGACGCGAAGCTGTCGAAGCGTCTCAAGGACGAACTTGACTGGGTCCGGTCGAATCCGAAGGCGAAGCAGACGAAGTCGAAGGCTCGTCTGGCTCGGTACGAAGAGATGGCCGCAGAAGCGGAGAAGACCAAGAAACTGGACTTCGAAGAGATCCAGATTCCGGCTGGTCCTCGCCTCGGCGATATCGTCATCGAGGCCGACAACGTACAGAAGGGCTACGACGATCGTCTGCTCATCGACGGTCTCAGCTTCTCACTGCCTCGTAACGGAATCGTGGGTGTCATCGGCCCCAATGGCGTCGGCAAGACGACTCTGTTCAAAACCATCGTCGGGCTCGAAGAGCTGGACGCGGGAGACCTCAAGATCGGCGACAGCGTCAAGACTTCCTACGTCGACCAGTCCCGGGGCGGAATCGACCCGAACAAGAACCTGTGGGAAGTCGTCTCCGACGGACTCGACTTCATCCAGGTGGGCAACGTGGAGATGCCCTCGCGAGCATATGTCTCCGCATTCGGGTTCAAGGGTCCTGACCAGCAGAAGAAGGCCGGTGTGCTCTCGGGTGGTGAGCGCAACCGCCTCAATCTGGCGCTGACCCTCAAACAGGGCGGAAACCTGCTGCTGCTCGATGAGCCGACCAACGACCTCGATGTTGAAACGCTGGGCTCCCTGGAGAACGCACTCCTCGAGTTCCCAGGTTGCGCCGTGGTCGTCTCGCACGACCGTTGGTTCCTCGACCGGGTTGCGACGCACATCCTGGCCTGGGAAGGCACAGATGAGGAGCCCGCGAAGTGGTACTGGTTCGAAGGCAACTTCGAGTCCTACGAGGAGAACAAGGTCGAACGACTCGGTGAAGACGCGGCTCGTCCTCACCGCGTGACCCACCGTCGCCTCACCCGCGACTGACTGGCTCTGCACCCAGACAGCGCGGAGCGCAGAACCGATTTCTGATAGATGATGCCCCGGTCGACGACCGGGGCATCATCTGTTGACAGGAGGCAGCATCCAGGCTGCTGATCGTCAGGAGAACAGATCACCGATTTTCAGCACAAGCGTGAACAGATATCTCACTGCGATAGTGCCGACGATTCCGATGACGATTGATATGAGCGCAGTCAGTGCCAGGTTCATGTCCACCGCTTCACGCAGGAACACCAGGCTCAGAATGGTAATGATGATGAAGAGCGCGACATTGACCAGGCGAGAGAGGATCTTCCCGAGAATCTCGATCATCGCGGTGTCTTTGTTCACCGAGGTGCCTTGATGCGGACCATGCCCTCCTGGGCCACTGTAGCCAGCAGCTCACCGGTGTGGGCGAAGATGCGCCCGTATCCGAGGCCGCGTCCTCCCTGAGCTGCAGGGGACTCCTGAACATAGAGCATCCACTCATCGACCCGGACCCGACGATGCCACCACATCGCGTGGTCGAGGCTGGCCACGCGCAGTCCCGGACTCGTCCAGCTCAGTCCCTGTCGGCGCAGAACCGGTTCGAGCAGGTTGAAGTCGCTGGCGTAGGCCAGAGCAGCAGCATTGAGCACAGGATCATCGCCGAACGCCGAGCTGGCACGAAACCATACGTGCTGCTGCTCGCGCTGTCTATCATCGGTAGACTTGAGGTACAGGGAATCCTCCACCGGGCGGATCTCAAACGGGCGCTTATTCAACCATTCTGTGACCTGCGGGGTGTCCTGTCCTGCCAGAATGTCGCGCAGTTCCGGGCACTCCAGCGGACCTGGCAAGCCCGATGGCATGGATTCAGAATGCTCAAGGCCCTCCTGCTCGACTTGGAAAGAGGCGATCAGGGACAGGATCGGCACATCCTTCTGATACGCGTGGACACGCCGGGCAGAGAACGATCGTCCGTCGCGGAGTCGTTCGACTCCGAACTCAATCGGTTCGCTGACATCCCCGGCGCGCAGAAAATATCCGTGAAGTGAATGGATGAGGCGATCGTCTGGCAGGGTCGCGGCGGCGGCCACAACTGATTGCGCCACCACCTGACCACCGAAGACGCGCCCATCGGGTTTGTACTGGTTGTGTCCCACGAAATAGTCACTCTCGCGGGATGCCGGGGTGGAGCTCAGGCTCTCGAGTTGGAGCACTCTGCGCAGCGTGTTGACGTTCGCCTCGGCCGTCGTGGGTTCTACATCGCTCATATGGGCCTCCAGCCTGCGTCAATGATTCTCGTCCGTGTAATTCACGATCTTATCGTGGCCATCGCCGCAGCAGTGAAAGTGGCATGATGGGTCATATGCACACTGGCACCATAAATCCCCATCTGAACGAATTCACGCGAGTACTGCTGGAGCTGAGATGGGGTGACATGGATGCCTACGGTCACGTCAACAATGTCACCCAACTGCGCCTGCTCGAAGAGGCGCGCGTCCGGGCTCTGGGGTCACCGACGCACAGTACCGACGCGCCGACAGACCCTGGTCAGCTGGGAATCTCGGGAACCGTATCGGGGATCACGATCCCTGCGATCTTCGCCTCGGCTTCGGAGACGACCGAGTTACTCGTTGCCTCCCACCTGATCGAATATCGCCGGCCGATTCCCTACCGTGCGGGACCGATCGCCATCGATCTGGTCATCAGCGAGGTCAAACCGGCGTCGGTGACCATCGGTTACGTCATCGCCGAACCCGATGGTTCGGTCGGCTATACGCTGGCGGAGACGGTCATCGTCTTCGTGGACAGAACGAATTCTCGACCACGGCGCCTGAGCCAGGAGGAGAAAGCAGCAATGGAAGATGTCATTCGACCTGCCGTTCCGATGCGGGGTCGTCGCCGATGACGGAACTTGAGATCGCTGATCCGCTGGCGATGAAGGATCTGGCAGCGTTCACCTCCTTGGCCCATAGGCTCGATCCCGATGGAGCCATGCGCCTGCACGTGTCATCGACCGTGCTTGTCGTCACGATTGCACCCCTGTACCCGCATGGGATCGGAGACTCCACGCCGCTGGTGCTGGCCATGCGCATGCTGCGCCTGAACGGACCGGAAATGGACGGACTCGATGAAGTCGTGCCGTTGGCCAACCTCAAGGACCGCTTCGCCAGATCGGAGAACGCCACTCGTCTGCCGGTGCCACCGAACTCGGTGCTGGTCTCCTGGACCGGCATAGCGCCGCCAAAAGGGCGGTGGACGGCCCACGACAGAATTGCCGGTAGTGTCTTGCGTTCCACCGCTGAGTCGGGAGTCGCAGAGATCAGCGACGGCGCTCCCGAGGGCGCTGGCTCACACGCGGTGAAGGCGCTGCGTTCGCGTGTGTGGTCGAAGCCGATGGCGGCGACAGGAAGCACCGAACTGCCTGGTGGGCTCGCATTCGCCGCGAGTGCGCTGCGATTCATACCCGAGGCGGAGTCCGCCTCGGTGGGAGAGACCGAGGAGTACGAAGTATTCGCGACCTCCGGGTGGCTGCGAATCTCGACTCCGGGCGGGCATCTGCTCACCCGGGCCCGATGATCCCTCAGCGGTGACCTCTCAGAGCCGACCTCTCAGACCGGATTGCTGTTCGTGTTGACCATGGCCGTGGCCGCCCGCTGGAAATAATCCCAGAAGATCTCGTCATAGAGTGGCGGCAGCGCTACATCATCGAGTGCTGCCCGCATGGAAGCCAGCCAGCGGTCGCGAGCGTCGAAGTCGACGGCGAAGGGGAAATGGCGCATCCGCAGTCTCGGATGCCCCCGTTCCTGTTGGTAGGTCGTCGGGCCACCGAAGTACTGCTCCAAGAACATCTGGAGGCGGTGCTTGGCGCCAGTCAGGTCATGCCCCTCCGGGTACATGGCGATGAGCACCTCGTCGTGGTCCACATGATCGTAGAAGACGTCGACGAGCCGGGTGAAGGTGGGGTGGCCACCGACAGCGTCGAAGATGGTTTCGTTCGATGTCTGCGACATGTTCAGCTGTCTCCGTCTGGGCTGTCGGTTCCAGCTTCATCGGTGGTCGACCGGATCTCATCATCGCTGGGCAGCGGTGAGGGCGAATCGTCGTTGCGCCTCCGGCCCGCGTGTGCGAATTGAGGGCGGTCGTCGGCCGTGCTCGTCGTGGTGGAGCCGAGGGCGTCGGACGTGTCCGGAAGAGTCCGAAGGACGGTCTCCTGAATGATCGGGATGGTGATTCCGCGCCTGTCGAACTCGTTCGTGAGCTCCGCACGGAAGGCACGTTCGACCATCCACTGCAGGTTGGGCTTCGTCTTGATCATCGTTCTGATGACCCTGTACTCGGCTGAGAGCGACTGGACTCCCGCGACCTCGGGGCGTTCGAGTATGGCCGAGGCAAGGGCCTTGTCCTGCAACATGGAGTTTGTCACCGATTCGGTGATCTCATGATAGGTAGCCATCGAGGTGGAGTAGTTCACTGGGATCTCGAGCACTGCACGGGCCCAGCCTTGCGACAGGTTGCCCACTCGCATGATCTCACCGTTGCGCACGTGCCAGAGGGTGCCAGTGAGATCGCGTACCGCTGTCTTGCGGAGCCCGAAGTCCTCGACTTCGCCGACGGCTTCGCCGAGATCGACGGTGTCGCCGATGCCGTACTGGTCCTCGATGACCATGAAGAACCCGGACAGATAGTCCTTGACGAGTTCCTGTGCGCCGAAGGCCAGTGCCACACCGACGATTCCCGCCGAAGCCAGAATCGGAGCGATGTTGAAGTTCATCTGGTCGAGGACCATGAGCACGGCGATGACGCTGATGATGATCGTCGTCACAGACGACAGCATCCGTCCCACGGTCTTCGCCCGTTGTGCACGGCGTTCACGGATGACGGTCGGCTCGATGCCTGTACGCTGTGCTTCGGCGGCCGTGGACGAGAACTTGCTGTGCCCAGCCGATTTCTCGCTGCCGACGGTGCCCTTGGCCACTGCAGTGGAAAAGCGTCGGATGAACAGCCGCATCACCATGTTCAGCACGATGGCACCGATGATGATGATGACGATCCTCAGCGGAACGCCGAGGAGAAAATCCCAATCGATCTTGGGCGCGGACAAGAGGCCAGTCTTCAGTGCAGCGAAAGTCATGATGGCCCGAGCCTAACGACCGAAGGTCAATGCGCGCTTGGAACTGCTGGACACTTCCTGAGCGCTCAGGGCCCGTTGGGTATTGGCAAGATTCTCGCGCATCAGGCGCACCAGTCCTTTGGGAGCAGCAGGATGGTCACTCAGCCAGGCCCGCGTGGCCTGGACAGTGTGCTCGCTGACCGGGGGGAAGAGCCGCAAGGTCATGGTCTGCGCCATTTCCAGAGTCCGGGTCTCCCACCACCCGGAGACCCGCTGGAAGTACTCGCTCGAGAAGTCCCGCAGTGGTGCTTCTGAGGCGAGGATCTCACCGGTCTCAGTCTGCAGACCGGAGGCGAACCCCTGAGCCAGAGCAGCGAGTTCCGAGTTCGGAAGGTCAGCTTCGTCAATAATGCGAGTGAATGCCTTCGACTTCGCCGCCGAGGTGGGGCGTGCGCTGCGAGCCGTCGCCGCCTGACGCACCCCGGTGGCCGAGGGGTCCGTGTTTGCCATGGCCTCGATTGCGGAGTCGACGATCTCATCGTGTGCCGCCAGTGCGATGATGATCTCCCAGGTGAGATCGGTGTCGATGGTGATCCCGTGGACTGTGTCCCCGGCCGCATCCAACCAGGACTCCAGCTGAGTGATCTGCGCCTGGGATGACGCATGCTGAATGAAGCCGCGCACGAATTGGAACGCCTGGTCAGTGCCTCCGGGCACTGTGTCGAGGAGCTGTGCGAACCGGTCGGCGACGGCAGTGTGAGCCTCTGCCCGTGCCTCCGGGGGCAGGTAGGCCGCGACAGCGGTCTCGAGTTGACGCATCTGGGTGAGCAGTCCCGAGGAATGTGTCACGGCCGCACAGTTGTCCAAAACTGTGGCGATGTAGTCCTGGACCGGACGTTGTCCGTCGCGAACAGAGTCCCAGAGGGTGCCGAGGATGAGCAGCTGAGTCAGAGAGTCATCGAAGTCCCCGAGTCGGTCGGCCGCGACATCCATGCTTTCGCGATCGAAACGGACCTTCGCATAGGCCAGATCTTCGTCATTGACGATGATGACGTCGGGCTTGGGCAGGCCGCGGGCCTCGTCAACGGTGGTCGACTCCGAATCGATGTCGAGCGGGAAACTGTGGGTGCGGACCAGCCGGCCCTGCCCATTATCGGAGTAGAACCCGATGGCCAGGCGGTGCGGACGAAGGGACGGAACCGGTTGTCCTTCGATGATCCACGGCTGCTGGGTCACAGCCAGTTCGGTCACCACCTCGGCGCCATTGTCGGACTCGAACTCTAGCTCGGCTTCGATGAGGTTGACACCAGATTCTTCGAGCCACAGCTTCGACCAGGTGGCGAGGTCACGTCCGCTTGTCGCTTCAAGCTCGCCGAGGAGGTCAGGCAGTTCCGTGTTCGACCACGCGTGCTTGTCGAAATAGCGCTTGAGGCCGGAGAAGAACTCGTCTCGACCGACCCACGCGACCAACTGCTTGAGCACAGAGGCGCCCTTGGCGTAGGTGATGCCGTCGAAATTGACCTCGACATCTGCAAGGTCGTCGATGCTGGCGACAATCGGGTGGGTGCTCGGCAGCTGATCCTGGCGGTAGGCCCACGACTTCTCAATCGTGGCGAACGTCGTCCAAGCCTCCGAATATTCAGTGGCCTCGGCTGTGGCCAGAGTCGACATGAATTCGGCGAAGGACTCGTTGAGCCACAGGTCGTTCCACCATTTCATCGTCACCAGATCTCCGAACCACATGTGTGCCAGTTCATGGAGCACGGTCACGGTGCGACGCTCAACGAGGGCCTCGGTGGGTCGGGAACGGAAGATGTAGTTTTCAAGGATCGTCACAGCACCGGCGTTCTCCATCGCTCCGGCGTTGAACTCAGGGACGAAGAGCTGATCGTATTTCTCGAACGGGTAGGACACGCCGAACTCACGTTCATAGAACTCGAAGCCTGCTCGTGTGATGCCGAACAGATTCTCGGCATCAAGATGGTCGAAGAGGGACTCGCGGCAGTACAAGCCAAGGGGGACTGGGGAGCCATCGGAGGAGATCAGCTCGGAATGCACGCTGCGGTACGGGCCGGCCACGATTGCAGTGATATAGGAGGAGATCGGAGTCGTCGGGGCGAATTGCCACACTGCGGTGTCGTCGACCGGCGTTTCGTCGAGTTCGGAGAAGACTTCGCTGGGATCCCCGGGAGTTGGAGTGGGGGAGTTCGACACAACTGTCCAGCGTGCCGGGGCCACAACGGTGAAGGAGTACGGAGCCTTGAGATCGGGCTGCTCGAACACTGGGAAGACACGTCTGGCGTCGGGGACCTCGAACTGTGAGTAGAGGTAGACCTCATCGTCGATGGGATCGACGAAGCGGTGCAGGCCTTCACCCGTGTTCATGTAGTGGAAGTGCCCATCGATGATGAGTTCATTCTCAGCGGCGAGACCGGGGAGGGAGATCCGGGAGGCAGAGACGACCTCGGAGGCTTCGAGGTCGAGCCCGTTGAGGCGGATGCGTTCGACGCTGGCGGTGATGGCGTCGATGAATGTCTCCGACTCCGGTGCTGCGGTGAAGCGGATGCGGGAGCGGACTCGGAATCGATCGCCCTCTCCAGTGAGAATCAGGGTGTTCTCATAGCTCGAGACGTCGATGAGGGATGAACGTCTGCATGCTTCCTCGCGGGTGAGGTTGTATTGGGGCACTTTGGGGTGGCCTCCGCTTCGGGTCCGGGTGTACTCGGCCATTCTTTCATGGACACGTTCCTCTTCGGGCCCGAGGCTTGATAAATTGGCCTCGGAGATGGCGGGCTGTTCAGTCATGCCCGCGCCCACGCTATTGAGGAGTGAAATTGAGCAAAGAGACACTTGACCTGTGGTTCGACACCGCTTGCCCCTGGGCCTGGATGACCTCGCGTTGGGGCCTGGAGGTTGCTAAGGTCCGCGACATCGATGTGAAGTTCCACGTCATGAGCCTGCATATCCTCAACCGTGACAAGGATATTCCCGCCGACTACCGGGAGCTCATGGACCGTGCGCTGGCGCCGATGCGCATCGTCACCGCCGCCATCGCCGAACATGGCGAGGAGATCACCGCACCCCTGTACACCGCAATCGGAACTCGGATCCACCCCGGAGGGGAGCAGGACTTCGACAAGGCCGTCGCCGAGGCTCTGGATGAGGTCGGCCTGCCGGCTGACCTGATGAAGTACGGCGAACGCGACGACTATGACGCCGCGCTGCAGGAATCGCATGATGAAGCTCTGGCACTTGTCGGCGACGACGTTGGCACGCCGATCTGCCGTGTGGCAGGAACAGCCTTCTTCGGTCCAGTCGTCACCCCGGCTCCGAAGGGAGAGGACGCGGGTCGACTCTTCGACGGTGTTCTCGCTGTTGCCTCGACTCCAGGCTTCTTCGAACTCAAACGCACGCGCAATCAGGGCCCGATCTTCGACTGAGGCTCCGGCCTCGTCTCTGGAGCATCCCGAAACACCCACCACCACACGCACAGTCTTTCCTGGGCACCTTGCCCTGGACACCTCGAAGGAGTGACCACATGAAGGTTCATCTCGGCACCGACCACGCAGGATTCGAATTCAAAGAGGTTCTCAAGGCACACCTCGGCGAATCGGGTTACGAAGTCATCGACCACGGTGCGCTCGAATACGATGCACTCGATGACTACCCCGCGTTCTGCATCGCCGCGGCTCAGGCCGTCGTCGATGATCAGGCGGCAGGCGTTGAGGCCCTGGGCGTCGTCATCGGCGGGTCTGGCAACGGCGAGCAGATCGCCGCGAACAAGGTCAAGGGAGCCCGGACCGCCCTGGCTTGGAACACTGACACGGCTAAACTCGCGCGCGAACACAACAACGCCCAGATCGTCTCGGTGGGTGCCAGACAGCACACGGAAGCTGAGTCCATCGCCATCGTCGATGCCTTTCTCGCAGAGGCCTTCTCCGGCGAAGAGCGCCACGAGCGTCGGATTCGGATCATGGACGCCTACGAATCCGAGGGCCAGTCGGCGCTGTGAGTGTCACGAACCGAGTATCACCATGACGACACCAAGTATGACTATGACGATGGAGGCAAAGCTGTGAAGATCCGTGGTGCCGTACTTCGTGGCATGGGCGCTGCGCGTCCCTATGCGAACACGCAGCCGATGTCGATCGAAGAACTCGAACTCGACGGGCCCGGTCCCGGTGAGGTGCTCATCCGCCTCAGCGCTGCTGGTGTCTGCCACTCAGACCTGTCCGTCGTTGACGGCAACCGCCCGCGGCCTCTGCCGATGCTGCTCGGCCATGAGGGTGCGGGAATCGTCGAACAGCTCGGCGAAGGCGTCGATGATCTCAAGATCGGCGACCAGGTCGTCACCGTGTTCCTGCCGCGCTGTGGCGAATGTGCGAACTGTCGAACAGACGGGAAGCTCCCGTGCACTCCGGGCGGTGCCACGAACGGTGCGGGGACGTTGCCGTTCGACGGGCACAAGGTGCGACTCCATGATGCCTCCGGCGCCGAAGTGCTCCACCACCTCGGTGCGTCGGTGTTCGCCTCCCACGCCGTGCTCAATCGTGCCTCTGTCGTTCCGGTGGCTTCTGACGTTCCCGCGTCGATCGCGGCCGTGCTCGGCTGTGCGGTACTCACGGGCGGGGGAGCGGTCCTCAACGCGGGAGCTCCGGGACCCGAGGACGAGATCATGATCGTCGGGTTGGGAGGGGTCGGGATGGCTGCCTTGATCACGGCCCTGTCCATTGAGACTGCGGGTGTGATCGGCGTCGACGCGAATCCGGACAAACTGGTCCGAGCACAAGAACTGGGCGCGGCCGAGGTCTACACTCCCGATCAACTGGGGCAGCGGCGGACTCCGATCGTCATCGAGTGCGTCGGTCATCCGCGGGCCTTCGAAACCGCGTTCTCGGCGACCGCGGTGGGCGGGAAGACCATCACAGTGGGGCTGCCCGCTCCTGACGCGCAGTCGCACATCACCCCTGTCACGCTGACAGCCGAGGCCCGTACCGTCATCGGTTCGTACCTGGGTTCGGCGGTGCCCAGTCGGGATATTCCCGTCTACGCCGACCTGTGGCGTCAGGGCAAGCTGCCGGTCGAGGAACTGGTTTCGGACACCATCGGCCTCGATGACCTCAATGCAGCCTTCGACGCCCTGGCTGACGGAACCGTCGTGCGGCAGGTCATCGACTTTCAGCGTTGAAATCAGCCTCAACTAGGTTTCTTCATCCTCCAGCGCTGAGGTCGGAGGGAATACGGAGGATCCGGTCGTCGGCGGCGGCCGGATCACCGCGCCCGTCCGTGTTGTTCGTCAGGATCCACACCTCGCCACTCGGTGTCGTCACCACATCACGCAGACGACCGAACTCTCCGGCATAGGCGACCTCGGCCTCGGCGATATCCGATAGGGGCACGGTCCGCAGCGCCCGTCCGCGAAGGTTGGCGATGAGTAGTGTGTCCTCAATGATGGCGAGTCCACTCGGGCTAGCCTGGTCGGGTCTCCACTGCTGAACCGGATCGATGAAATCATCGTCATCGGCGACACCTTCCGCGACTCCTTCGACTTCCGGCCAGCCATAGTTGCCCCCGGCCTCGATGATGTTGAGCTCATCCCAGGTGTCCTGGCCGAAATCGCTGGCATACATCGTGTCGTCTTCGTCCCAGGCCAGTCCCTGTGGGTTGCGGTGCCCATAGGAGTAGACGAGGGAATCGTTGAAGGGATTGTCCTCCGGCACGCTGCCATCTGGTTTCATCCGCAGGATCGAGCCCGAGAACGACTCACGATCCTGCGCGACGCTCCGGTCACCGGCGTCGCCGACGGTTGCATAAAGCATTCCGTCCGGGCCGAAGGCCAGACGCCCACCGTTGTGGAATCCGGCCTTGGCGATACCGTCGAGGATTGTCTCCGGTGGGCCGACCTGAACCCCCTCGGAATCACGCAGGAGCGGGAATCGCTGGATGCGGTTATCCGACTCGGTGGTGAAGTATGCGTAGAGATTGTCGCCGCTGACGCTCAGCCCTAAGAGACCGCCTTCACCCGAGGCGGAGACACCTGCAACCGTGGTGATCTCTCGGGCCTGCGCGGGGCGCTGATCGTCGATTTCGAGTATGCGAGCGGAATCTCGTTCACTGACCAGAGCCATGTTCTTGTAGAAGGCAAGAGACCAGGGGCCTTCAGATTCTGCGCCACCACCTCCGGTTCGGTCTCGGACCCGCTGCCCTTGTCGAACCCGCTGTTGGTCTGTGAGGGGGAAGCCGACGAGCTTGCCGCGGGCCAATCTGTATTGTCGGAAGTGCAGCCGCTCAGGGCCACTGCAAGTGTGATCGCGACCGTGGCATGTCGAGGAACGGTGTATGCAGCACGGTATCCGATCCTCGACGCTGTGTGTTTGGGACCTATGTGTGGCGGCGGCATGCGAAGGAAAGGTCTGACGTGTCTCCGGATTGGCATCAGCAGCCCACCTTCTGGCCTCGACATTCTGCGAGCCTGCCCTCCCATCGTCTCCTGCGCGGACGAATTATGGGTCTCGATCGGGCATCAGAAGGAGTTCAGCAAGGGAATCGATGCGTCGTGAATACGAAGAAAGCCGCCCGGACATTCAGTCCGAACGGCTTCACTATCGTCGGGATGACAGGATTTGAACCTGCGACCCTCTGTTCCCAAAACAGATGCGCTACCAAGCTGCGCCACATCCCGCGACGTAGACAATCTAACCACAGGCAGGGGTTCAGATGCACATCGATTCGCCCTGTCGTCGCGAATGGGATACAGGTCACAACCGCTGGGGCCCGAGCGCCCCTGGGGTGTGACTCAGCTCATCTTCGGTCGATTTGGCGGCCGGCGCGAATGTCGACTATAGTCGTTAACGCAACACGGGGATGTAGCTCAATGGTAGAGCCTCAGTCTTCCAAACTGATGGTGCGGGTTCGATTCCCGTCATCCCCTCCAAGATGTCGTCGCTGGTCACAGCGGCGACATTGTTATTTCCGGAGAATGCCGCACAGGGCTGGCTTGGCCACCGTATGTCGGCACTGTGTTCCAGGGATCAGTAATTGAGTCGCTGACGAGTGATGCTGAGATCCAGCGGAACATCGTTGTTCTCGGCTTAACTTCTCGCAGACCGGAGATCGACGACTTCACTTGACGTTACCTCCGGCGAGTTGCGGTTCAGTGGTGCCGTGCCCGGCGTATTCGAGCAGCTCCGGATGGTTCACATCAAAGGCCGGACGCTCTGAACGGATGCGAGGCAACGAAGTGAAGTTGTGGCGCGGGGGTGGGCAGGAAGTCGCCCACTCCAGCGAACCGCCATAACCCCACGGATCATCGACCGTGACCTTCGGCGCATTGCGGGCGGTGATCCACACGTTCCAGAAGAACGGAACCATCGACAGACCCAGCAGCATCGCACCGACAGTGGACACCTGGTTCATCCACGTGAAGCCATCCTGGGGAAGGTAGTCCGCGTAGCGACGTGGCATACCGTCGACTCCCAGCCAGTGCTGGACGAGGAACGTGCCGTGGAAGCCGATGAACAGCATCCAGAAGTGGATGTGTCCCAACTTCTCGTTGAGCATCTTCCCGGTCCACTTCGGCCACCAGAAGTAGAAGCCGGCGAACATCGCGAAGACAACCGTGCCGAAGATCACGTAGTGGAAGTGGGCGACGACGAAGTAGGTGTCCGAGACCTGCTGGTCAAGGGCAGGGCTGGCCAGGATGACACCGGTGAGACCACCGAAGAGGAATGTGACGAGGAACCCGATGGACCAGACCATCGGAGTCTCGAAGGTGATCGACCCACGCCACATCGTGCCCACCCAGTTGAAGAACTTCACACCCGTGGGAATCGCGATGAGCATCGTCATGAACGCAAAGAAGGGGAGGGCGACAACACCGGTGACGTACATGTGGTGGGCCCACACAGTCACCGACAGCGCTGCAATCGCAATCGTTGCGAAGACCAGTTCCTTGTAACCGAAGACAGGCTTACGGCTGAAGACAGGGAAGATCTCGGTCACGATGCCGAAGAACGGCAATGCGATGACATAAACCTCGGGGTGACCGAAGAACCAGAACAAGTGCTGCCACAGGACTGGTCCCCCGTTGCCGGGACTGAAGACATGGGATCCCAATATTCGGTCAGCGCCCAACACCAGAAGAGCTGCTGCCAGAGGCTGGAAGGCCATGAGGACCAGAATTCCGGTGATGAGTGTGTTCCAGGTGAAGATCGGCATGCGGAACATGGTCATACCAGGAGCACGCATCGTGATGACGGTGGTGATGAAGTTGACAGAGCCGAGAATCGTGCCGATTCCCTGCAACGCCAAGCCGAGAACCCAGAGGTTGCCGCCAGCGCCTGGAGTGAACGTGGTGTTGCTCAGCGGCGCGTACGCAGTCCATCCGAACGAGGCTGCACCCTGGGGGGTGAGGAAGCCGGAGATGGCGATCAGCGAACCGAAGAGGTACATCCAGAAGGCAAACGCGTTCAGACGTGGGAACGCCACGTCGGGAGCACCGATCTGCAGGGGCATGATGACGTTGGCGAAGCCCGAGAAGAGTGGTGTCGCGAACATCAGCAGCATCAAGGTGCCGTGCATCGTGAACAGCTGGTTGTACTGTTCTTTGGTTTCGACAATCTGCATGCCGGGATCGAAGAGCTCGAGACGGATGATGAGCGCCATGACGCCGCCGACGCAGAAGAAGAAGAACGAGGCGATCAGGTACATGTACCCGATCGTCTTATGGTCAGTCGACGTGATCCAGTCGACGATGATCTTGCCCTTGCTCCGCGGAACAACAGGGGCGTCAAGGACCGACTGATTCATCGTTGCGGTCATTTTTCAGCACCTTCTTTCGGGTACCAGTTGCGATCGTATTCAGGACCGAGCTGACCAGTGTTGCCGTCGTCGGCGAGAGACTTGGTGTAGTCGTCGAACTCAGCTTTGGACACGACCTTCACATTGAAGAGCAGTCTTCGACTGGAAATCACCAAAGAGAGCGATGCGCTTGCCTACCTACTCGCCGTCGTTCTCGGCGCAGCTGCAAATGCTGATCGTGGCGGGAAAAGATATCGCGCCACTGGGAGAAAATAGGACTGTTCGGATCATTAGGCACGTCCAGTCGCCGCTCCGTCACGAGTAACACTTGCGATTGGACACCTGATGGGATTGGTCACGCATCTACTTCAAGAGGCGGGAATCTCTTGGCGGGGCGCAGGTTCGTACCGGCCAGCAGCAACAAGGCCAACGCCATGGTGTTCAGGGTGCTGAGCCACTTCATCGGAGACCGCTTCGGACCTGACTAGTTTGGAGAATCCATATGTAGCCTTTCACAGCCCGTTTCGTCATCGCGAGGCTGATCTACTATAAGACTACTGTTGCTGGGAAGAAATTCATATGAAAATGACTGTTCTTTTGAGAATATGTTAGAGACCACTGTCCTAGGCTGCGGAATGTGAAATTGTGATCCATCAATTCGCTTCTGGAAGCTTGCGAAGAAGCTCTCTGCAACCTTGGGCAAGTCGAATGATGCTGAGCGAACTTTTCCGGGGATAGTCCTTTGGTCTGTTCGTGGGGGAGTCATTGATCCCTGCGGTCAGCCGCGTCCTTCCAGCGTCATGGGAGGGGCGTGGATATCGTTCGAAATCGTCGTTTCCCGGGGCATTCGATCAAGCCAAAAGCTGCCCAACGACGATCGCTGGTGACGGCCTCGCTGAGGCCGACCACGGCTGAACAGTCCGTGTCCAATATGAGCTCTTCCAATACCTGGGCCTGTAGGGCTTAGGCCATCGAGGTGAACTGGCGAATGTTCTAGCTGACATCGTCGATGGCGCGGTGAATCGGGCTCGTTTCCGCCACAGGCGGGTCGAGAGGAAATTGTGATCCAGCCTCTCGAGTCACCGGGCTCCTGAGAGCATATGAAAAAGCCCAATCTCTGCCATCGACGGTCCGTGGGTCGCCACCATCACGACTTCGAGCAGTGTCTCGTCCAAACGGCCCAGTCCCGTCATCTCCACATCGGCAAACGCGACCAGAGGCAGGCGAGATCTGTTGAAGTAGATCGAGGTGAAGACCTCGGCTGAGTCGAAGCCGATGCTGCGGCAGCGCAGGTGTACTGCTCATCTTCATCGAGTCGCCGGTAAAGGGGGTCGTCAGCAGGGCCAATCACCTACAGTCTCGAGCATTTCACTCTGTTCTGAACCACCAGGAACGTGTCATGACCGGGCTGCTTGTCGGAGACCCTGACCGTGACGTCACTTTCAGTCGCGCTGGCGGACAGGGTGTAGGCGATGAGCATCCTCAGCGGGGAATTGTGCATCAACCCATTTTCTGCCGGCGAGCTCAACGGTATGTTCATCGATGAGTTTCTTCATCCGCTGCCTAGTCTTGAGGCTTCCACCTGGGTATTCGGATAGATCCTCAATTTCGTATGGCTCCGGCACAGCCATCGTCGACGGGGAGGAAGTCCCCGGGTCGTTCTTTGAGGACGTCGGAGGTGAACCGCACCGTAGTCCGTTGGGGACGTAGATGTCCTGCCCCTGGGTCTGCATGACGACCGGTGGGGAGTGTATGGGCTCGACCGAGCGCGACTGATGTTGAGACTGTGTTGTTCTGCTCATACCCTCCCTAAGTGCGTCAGTCCGACCGGCATTTCAGTACTCGACCGATCTTTCTGACGCGCCCCAGGGGGTTCCGGTAGAGTTCGTTACTGCCTGGCGCCGTGTGTCCGGGGACCTCCGTCAGTGCTGCACGACCGAGGCGGCCTTGTCCGCGGCTGCAGGCAGCCGACGGCAGAAAGCAAGTTCCCACATGACCTCCGAGTTCCATCAGCGTCGACTGCGCCGGCACCGGTTGAACCGCCGACAGGTTCTCACTGGTGCACTTACCGGTGCGGGCCTTCTCGGCGCCGGGTTCGTGACTTCGACCGGCACCGACATCTTCGCCGAGGCGGGCCGGAGCGAAAGTCTCCGCTCCGCCACCGTTGCCTTCACCTCTGGAACCTCGCGCGATGGCATCGGCATCGAGACTGTGCAGCATTTGGATCCGAGATCTCGGGTCATGCCTGGAATAGTTGATCCCGGCCCGGCGGCACGGGAACTGGAATTTCTCGATCGGTGCACCGCATGGATCGAGCAGCTGCCCGAACAGCGTCGCGATCTCGCCACCTCGGCGCTTCTCGATCTATGGGTTCTCACCGATTCGCTTCCGGCGACAGTGGCCAGCTGGGACCAGCCGTGGCGATACATCTGGCCACGCGATGCGGCGTTTGCTGCCGTTGCCTTGGCCCGAGTCGGAATGGTCGACCTGGCGTGGAAGCACCTTCTTCATCTGCAGTCGCTGCAGTCGAAGGACGGGTCGTTCGCTGCGCGGTTCACCCCTGACCTGGGGGAAGCCCCGGACGAGCGTCCATCCCAGTTCGATGCCCTTGGACTCCTGCTCTGGGCCGTCAGCGACGTCCACTCTTCGGCGGTCCATACCAAGAGCCGAGGACAATCAACTGTCGGGCTCGAGAGCATGGCGCCGATGCTGCGCCGGTCATCCCAGCGCCTGCTCCACCTCACTGAGCAGGGAACAGCGCTGCCACCGGTGTCTTCCGACTACTGGGAAGTCAGCGAATCCCAAGTCACGCTCGGCATTGCGGGACCCACGCTGTTGGGTCTGCAGGCGCTGGTCAGGCTGTCCGAGCACACCAGCGGGCTGTGGGCGCACATTGATGGGGGAGTCGAAGCACTTGGGGACAGCTGTTCGGCCTTCGAGGCGACGTTCTCTCGAACATTCATCGCCAACGGCCTGCAGCGCTACCCCACCTCGGGAGGGCTCGATTCGGCGGTGGCCTATCTGCCTGCGGCCGGGGCGGGCCTGGGCCTGGATGAATCGACGCTTGATCACGTCTGGGACAGACTGAGCCAACCCGCCGGCGGGATCAAACCTGGGCATGGGTGGATCTTCGACCAAACGAGCTGGACGCCGTCAACGTCTCTCATGGGAGTCGGGTTCGCCCGCATCGGTGCCAAGGCGCAAGCAGACGGGGTACTCGACTGGTTGGGTAGTCATCGCACCCAGGCCGGATCCTTCCCGGAGAAGGTGAGCGCAGAAGGTGCCGCAGTGTCCGTTGCCCCTCTGTCGTGGACGGCGTCGAACGTAATCATCACCCTCGATGAGCTCCACGGTGTTCGAACCTGACCTGAGCGCTCGGTGCTTCCTCGGCGGCGTGTGTTGAGCACCTGCGGCTCGGTTGTCCATCAACACAGGCAATGATTGCGCTCCTCGCGAACTCCTGCCCTGCAGCGGGCGGCCTGTTTCGTGTTTTCTGTCGTGTTTCGCGTAATATGGGTGACTGCGTCTTGCGGACGTGCGCGATCTCATCGTGGACTTTCGCTCCCTCCAGGTCACCAGATGACCGAATATGCATGACTGTCGAAATTGAAAGGTCGCACTGTGAAGAGCTCCGTCGAGCAACTCGACCCCACGCGGGTCAAGATCAGCGTGGATGTCCCATACGCCGAACTCAAGCCGAGCATCGACGAGGCATACAAGACCATCGGTGGCCAGGTCACCATTCCGGGCTTCCGCCAGGGCAAGGTCCCTGCGCGCATCATCGATCAGCGCGTTGGCCGACCCGCAGTGATCCAGGAAGCCGTCAACAATGGTCTTGACGGGTTCTACCGCGAGGCTGTCGAAGAGCACGATCTCAAGCCACTGGGTCAGCCCGAGGTTGAGATCTCTGAGGTTCCCGGCCTCGATGGCACCGAAGACGGCGACCTGACCTTCACGGTCGAGGTTGACGTGCGCCCCACGATCGAGTTGCCTGCTTACGACACCATCAGTGTCGAGGTCGACCCGATCGAGGTCACCGATGAAGACGTCGATGCCGAACTCGAGCAGCTGCGCACCCGCTTCGGAACGCTGAGCTCCGTTGACCGTCCCGCAGCCAAGGACGACTTCGTGACTCTCGACCTCGTCGCCACGATCGACGGTGAAGAGATCGACACCGCCTCCGACATCTCCTACCAGGTTGGTGCGGGCACCATGCTCGATGGCATGGACGAAGCGCTCGACGGCCTGTCGGCAGACGAGACCACGACCTTCGAAACCACCTTCGCTGGCGGCGAGCACGCCGGCGAAACCGGTACTGTCTCCATCACGCTCAGCGCAGTCAAGGTTCGCGAACTGCCAGAGGCTGACGATGACTTCGCCCAGCTGGCCAGCGAATTCGACACAATCGATGAGCTGCGTACGGATCTGCGTGAGCAGGCCGCTAAGCAGAAGGAGACCGACCAGGGTGCTCAGGCACGCGACAAGGTCCTCGAATCTCTGATCGAGACCCTCAATGTGCCTGTTCCCGAGAAGGTCGTCACCGACGAGGTTGAGCGTCACCTCGAATCCGAGAGCCGTGTTGAAGATGATGAGCACCGCAAGGAGGTCACCGAGGAGACCGAGCGCAATCTTCGCACTCAGTTCATCCTCGACTCGATCGCCGAAGCCGAAGAGGTCGAGGTCACACAGCCCGAGCTCATCGAATACCTCATCTCCGCTTCACAGCAGTACGGCATGAACCCGAACGAGTTCGCGCAGATGCTCGACAGTTCCGGACAGGTCAACGCACTGGTCGGAGAGGTCTCGCGCCGCAAGGCCCTGGCCGCTGCCCTCGCTGGCGCTGTCGTGAAGGACACAGCGGGCAACGTGGTTGACATGGAAGAGTTCACCTCTCCCGCTGAGGAAGAAGCGCCTGATGGTGCCGAGGACTCAGACGATGCTGTTGTGGCCGAAGGCGCCGACGAGAACTGATCTCGTACCGCCTCGGCGGTAACAGAGCCGACTACGGTGGGCACGGGAATTATTCCGTGCTCACCGTTTCGCGTAGGTGCACCAAAGAGCGCCTGCCATATGTGTGCCTCATCTGGCTCGATTCCGCCCAGCAGACGTGGGCGAATCCGTTGCCCGATCACGCTGATGGCGAACACAGGTGTTCCGACGGACTAAATCCGACCGGTGAGCAGTTAGAGTCCATATCAAGCCAACCAAAGACCAACAGGAGTGAAACGTGAGCGCACACGAAATGACAGCGCCCGTCGGCCTCGACGCCGGTGGGGCAATGGGTCTCGACGACCATATTTTCAACCGCCTGCTCAAAGAGCGCATTATCTGGCTCGGTTCGGAAGTGCGTGACTCCAACGCCAACGCGATCTGTGCACAGATGATGCTGCTGGCGGCAGAGGATCCCGACGCGGACATCTCGCTGTACATCAACTCCCCGGGTGGCTCGGTCACCGCGGGAATGGCGATCTACGACACCATGCAGTACATCAAGCCAGATGTCTCCACCGTTGCCATGGGAATGGCGGCATCCATGGGACAGTTCCTACTGTCATCCGGGGCGCCAGGCAAGAGGTACGCCACCCCGCACGCCCGCATTCTCATGCACCAGCCGCTGGGCGGCATCGGCGGCACCGCCACTGACATCAAGATCCAGGCAGAGCTCATCCTGCACATGAAGAAGCAGATGGCAGAGCTCACCGCCGAACAGACCGGCAAGACCCTGGAGCAGATCCTCAAGGACAACGACCGCGACCACTGGTTCACCGCCGAAGAAGCACTGGAATACGGCTTCATCGATAAAATGGTGACCCGTTCGTCCGACGTCACCGACAACTGAGTGGGAGTCAAGGAAGAATGAATTCAATGAACTTTATGCCAGGGTCCACCGCCGGCAACATGCCGCAGTCCCGCTACGTCATGCCGCAGTTCGAAGAGCGGACTCCCTACGGCTTCAAACGCCAGGACCCCTACACAAAGCTGTTCGACGATCGCGTGATCTTCCTGGGCGTCCAGGTCGATGACACAAGTGCTGACGACGTGATGGCCCAGCTCCTGGTCCTCGAATCGCAGGACCCTGACCGTGACATCACGCTCTACATCAACTCGCCGGGTGGCTCGTTTACGGCGATGACCGCCATCTACGACACGATGCAGTACATCAAGCCGGAGATCCAGACGGTCTGCCTCGGTCAGGCCGCCTCTGCTGCAGCGGTTCTGCTCGCGGCAGGTACTCCGGGCAAGCGTCTGGCTCTGCCCAACGCCAGAGTCCTCATCCATCAGCCGGCGATGGAGGGCCAGGGCCAGGGCCAGGCTTCGGACATCGAAATCCAGGCCGCAGAGGTCTTCCGGATGCGCCAGTGGCTGGAGACGACCCTGTCGAGCCACTCCAACAAGACTCCGGAGCAGGTCTCCAACGATATCGAGCGTGACCTGTTCCTCACCGCCGAACAGGCGAAGGACTATGGACTCGTCGATCAGGTGCTGACCTCCCGCAAGGCGGTCTGAGACACACGAACATCTTCGGGCCCGGACAGTCATCGGCTGTCCGGGCCCGAAGCTGTCCCTGCTGCGAAGTTGCCACCGGATGCGGCGCCGAGTAGTTTAGGCCTTCTCGACAGCGTGGGTGTGCCCATATTCTCCGACACACCGAGTGACGGTTCTGGCCGCTCATGTCAGTCCCGTATGGGAAGCTATTGAGGTACAGGAAACACGAGCGGTAGAGTTGGGGCCAGGTGCCCCGGCGGAAGGTTGTGACAGTGGCTCGCAGTGCGGACGGAGCAGACCTGCTCAAATGTAACTTCTGTGGGAAATCCCAGAAACAGGTTCGGAAACTCATCGCCGGACCTGGAGTTTACATCTGCGATGAATGCATTGGGCTGTGCAACGAGATCATCGAAGAGGAGCTCAGCGAAGGCACCGCTGAGCACAGCGAGATCGAATTGCCCAAGCCACGCGAGATCTTCGACTTCCTCCAGGAATACGTTGTCGGTCAAGAACCCGCGAAAAAGGCACTGTCCGTTGCCGTGTACAACCACTACAAGCGCATTCGCTCCCTGCAGAGTGACGAAGAGACGAAGACTCTGGGCTCAGACGACACCGACGTCGAGATCGCGAAGTCCAACATCCTCCTCGTGGGCCCCACCGGATCCGGCAAAACCTATCTTGCGCAGTCGCTGGCGAAGAGGCTCGATGTTCCCTTCGCCGTCGCAGACGCGACAGCATTGACCGAAGCCGGCTACGTCGGCGAAGACGTCGAGAACATTCTGCTCAAACTCATCCAGGCCGCGGACTTCGACATTCAGAAGGCCGAACACGGCATCATCTATATCGACGAGATCGATAAGATCGCGCGCAAGTCGGAGAATCCCTCGATCACTCGAGACGTCTCCGGTGAAGGTGTCCAGCAGGCGCTGCTGAAGATCCTCGAGGGCACTCAGGCCTCGGTGCCGCCACAGGGCGGACGTAAACATCCGCACCAGGACTTTCTGCAGATCGACACGACGAACGTGCTCTTCATCGTTGCGGGCGCCTTCGCAGGCATGGAGGAGATCGTTGCCGGTCGCAAGGGCAAACACGGTATCGGGTTCGGCGCACTCCTGCAGTCGAAGAACGACGAAGAAGACCTCTACGCCGATATCCTGCCCGAAGATCTGCTGAAGTTCGGACTTATTCCCGAGTTCATCGGACGGCTGCCTGTCCTAGCCACAGTCTCCACACTTGATCGAGCGGCACTGATTTCGATCCTCACCGAACCGAAGAATGCACTGGTCAAGCAGTACCAGCGGATGTTCGAGTTCGACAATGTAGAGCTCCGTTTCGAGACCGACGCACTCGAAGCCATCTCCGACCTCGCACTCCTGCGCGGCACCGGGGCACGTGGACTGCGGTCCATCCTGGAAGAGGTCCTGCAGTCGGTCATGTTCGATGTTCCCTCCCGGGAGGACATCGCCGAGGTGGTCGTGACCAGGGACGTCGTGGACAAGAACGTCGCCCCCACACTGGTGCCTCGCGAACAGCCTCGGACATCGAAAAGATCAGCCTGACTCGTCTCGTTAGATGAGGCTGTTCGCTGATACCAGACCCCTAAGATACGACAACTACCGCCGACTCTGGTTGGCTAACATAGTCACCGTCATCGGTGCCCAGATGACCGTGGTTGCCATTCCTGCACAGATCTATCACATCACAGGATCATCAGGGTATGTGGGTCTCAGTGGTGTCTTCGGGTTGGTTCCGCTCATCGTCTTTGGACTCTGGGGCGGTTCACTGGCCGATGTCATCGACCGTCGCAAACTGCTCATCATCTCCACCATCGGCCTCATCGTCGCCAGCTCGTTGTTGGCTCTCATCGCAGTCATGCAGCTTGGAAACGTGTGGTTGCTGCTGTCCGTGTTCTCCTTGCAACAGGCCTTCTTCGGCCTCAATCAGCCGGCCAAGGGCGCCCTGCTGCCGACCATCGTTCCACTCGAGCTCCTCCCTTCTGCAAACTCGCTCAATATGACTGTCATGACACTAGGTGCCGTGGCAGGACCGATCATCGGCGGGGCTCTTATCCCGGTCGTCGGCTACCAGATGCTCTACATCCTCGATGCGCTGTTCCTGGCCACTACTCTTTATGCAGTGATGCGTCTGCCTGCGTTGGTGCCCGGGAAGCAGCCCGACACACGCTCCGGCTTCAAGGGGGTCATCGATGGATTCCGCTACCTGGGAACGAACACCGTTGTCATGGTTTCCCTGCTTGTCGATGTCATCGCCATGGTCTTCGGAATGCCCAGAGCGCTGTTCCCTCAGATCGCGACCGAGACCTTCGGTGGGCCTCCCGCCGGAGGCATTGTCTTCTCGCTTCTGTTTGCATCTATGGCAGCAGGCAGCGCCCTGGCGGGCATCTTCTCCGGCTGGGTCTCTCGTGTCGAACGCCAGGGCCTGGCAGTGATCATAGCGATTCTCGTCTGGGGCACCGCCATGTCTCTGTTCGGGCTGTCTCTGGAATTCGCTTCCGGGTTCTGGACGGCAGCGCTCATCGTCGCGCTTCTCGGTTTGGCCATCGGTGGAGGTGCCGACATCATCTCCTCTGCCTTTCGCTCTACGATGCTGCAGGAGGCCGCCAGCGATGATATGCGCGGACGCATGCAGGGTGTGTTCATCGTCGTTGTCGCAGGGGGGCCACGCATTGCTGATGTTCTGCACGGTACAGTCGCTGAGATCACGAGTACGACCATTGCTTCGGCCGGAGGTGGCCTCCTCGTCATCGTCCTCGTCGTCGCTTGTGCAGTGATCTTCCCGACGTTCCGCCGCTACCGCGTGGAGCGCGGGGGAGCGGCGCAGTCGCGGACGTCCGTGAGCTAAAGGCCCACCCTAAACAACGAACCCGAGGCCGCCCGGCGTTGGTTCGGGCGGCCTCGGGCTCGCAACGTGAAGTGGACGGAGCTCTCTGCGTGAGTGTCCTTCGAGCCTGATCTGGCTAAGCTTGAGCGGAGTACACAGCGTTTTCAGCAGGCTGGACGACGACGAAACCGGGGCCGTGGAAGGCGAGCTGAACCGATTCACCTGAACCGCGGCCGAAGAATGTTCCCACGCTGACATCGGTCTTGATCTGCGGTGCCAATGACGATGACCAGCACACTGCGGCCTGCGGGTCGACGAAAGTCGGCTGCTGTGAGCAGTCGAGGACCATCGGCTCGCCCTTGCAGCAGATGGCAGCGGTGCCTACTCCGTTGAGTTCGAGGTTGAATAGTCCGGAGCCGCTGGCCATGGCACCGATTCCGCCCTTGATCCGCTTGATCTCCCAATTCAGAGCATCGTCGAAGGCCAACAGATTCGAGGTGTTGACCGTCAGCGAGTCCTGCTGACCTTCCAAGGCCATCATGAAGATGTTCGAGGCCTCACGGGCGAAGAACACTTCGCCATGGCCCTCGACCTTCATCACATTGCCGCCCTCACCGGTGGCCGCCTTCTTCATGAACTGTCCCACCGACTTCGATCCCTGGTGAGCGAAGTGGACGTCGCCCTGATAAGCGACCATGGCGCCCTTCGTGGCGATCATGGGCGCATTGGGTGTGATCACTGTGCGCAGCATTTTGTTCGATTGCAGGGTCCAGCGTTCCTGGTTCTGGATCTCTGCATTTCGCTTCGAAAAGAGTTCACTTCTCATAGTTCAAGGGCCTTTCGTCCATGAAGAAGCTCTCTACTCCTTCTGCTGTCGAGTCCATCGTATGTGTCTGAGCCCTCGGGAGGCCGGAGAGTCCTGTTCTGATCTTGGAACAAGCGTGGGCGGTCAGTCCTGATCGATGAAGTCGATCTCGGCAACCGTGATCTCCGCACCCTTTTCCTCGGTGACGAGCTTCTGGATGCGTCCAGCGGCCGTCAAATCGCCCTGGGCGCTCCTGATCGCGGCGACGACAGCTGCCGGAGCATGGATGGTGAGGCTGCGAACCTGCGTTTTCTGGGAGACCTTGGCCTCGGTCTTCGCTCTCCGGATTTCGCTGAGCACGGCGGCGACAGAGACCAACAGCTCCGGATCCACAGACGAATCAGGATGTGTCAGCTGCTCGTTTCCAGGCCACGGTGACCTGTGCACAGATCCCGTCCGCCACCATGACCACACCTCTTCGGTCACGAAGGGCATGATCGGGGCGAACAGACGCAGAAGCACGTCGAGAGCAGTTGCGAGGGTGACATGGGCGGAAAGCTGGCTGTCCTCGCCCTTGGCGCCGTACGACCTGTCCTTGACCAGCTCGACATAATCATCGGTGAACTCCCAGAAGAAACTCTCCGCAGCACGCAGAGCGTGCGCATAATCGTAGGCCGCCATATGCGTCGAAGCGGTCTCGACCACCCCGGCTAGCTTCTTGAGCAGCGCACGATCGAGATCGTGCGTCACGGACCCGATCTGGCCGACAAGACCGGAGTGCACACCCTGGGCAAGCGCGAACTTCGACGCGTTCAGCAGCTTCATAGCCAGCCGTCGCCCGATCTGCATCTGTGTCACGTCATAGGCTGTATCGGCACCGAGTTTGGCACTGGCCGCCCAGTAGCGCACCGCGTCGGGACCGAATCCCGGTTTCGCTTCGCCGAGGATGTCTGAGGGGACAACGACATTGCCCTTCGACTTCGACATCTTCTTACGATCCGGATCGAGGATCCACCCGGAGAGTCCGGCATGCTTCCATGGCGCGGCATCATTGAGCGAGTTTCCCCGGACGACAGTGGAGAACAGCCAGGTCCTGATGATGTCGTGTCCCTGAGGGCGCAGGTCGAAGGGGAAGACCTTGGAGAAGAATTCGTCGTCGCGGGACCAACCGCCCAACAGCTGCGGGGTCAGCGATGAGGTCGCCCAGGTGTCGAGGACGTCCGGGTCCGCTGTGAAGCCACCGGGCACATCACGTTGGTCAGCGGTGAAGCCTGCAGGCACCTCGGCGATGGGATCGGTGGGAAGGGACTCGGGGATGATCGGATCCGAGTAATCAGGTTCTCCGGCCGAATCCAAGCGATACCACAGTGGGATCGGCACGCCGAAGTAGCGTTGGCGGGAGACCAGCCAGTCACCGTTGAGGTTTTCTACCCAGTTCTCGTAGCGCGAGCGCATGTACGCCGGATGCCACTCGATCTCGCGACCGCGGGCGATGAGCGCATCGCGGAGTTCGGCCGAGCGTCCGCCGTTGCGGATGTACCACTGGCGTGAGGCGACGACTTCGAGGGGTTTGTCGCCCTTCTCGTAGAACGGCACAGGATGCGTGATCGCTTCGATTTCGCCGATGAGGTCACCAGATTCGGCGAGCATCTCGGCGATCTCCTTGCGGGCAGTGAAAGTAGTCTTTCCCGCCAGCCTCTCGTAGTTGGCCACAGCATCTGCCTTCGGCGACGCCGCGACCCATTCCGGGACTTCGAGGTTGAGTCGACCGCCGCGGTTGACGACCGCGCGCGTGGGCAGGTCGAGTTCACGCCACCAGGTGACGTCGGTGAGGTCGCCGAAGGTGCACACCATGGCAATGCCGGTGCCTTTGTCCGACTTCGCAAGTTCATGGGCGCGGACTTCGACGCTGACACCGAAGAGGGGTGAGACGACCCTGGAACCGATGGAGGATGCGTAACGCTCGTCCTCGGGATGAGCCACGAGCGCCACGACAGCTGGGATGAGCTCCGGACGGGAAGTGAGAATGACGATCGGATCCACTGAGGTATCGGCGAGGCCATCGGCACCCTCAGGGTAGAAGCTCACCTTGTGGTAGGCGCCGTCCTTCTCCCGATCTTCGAGTTCCGCCTGCGCGACGGCAGTGCCGAAGGTGACGTCCCACATGGTGGGAGCGTCCTGAGAATAGGCATGACCGTTCGCGAGATCCGTGAGGAATGCCTTCTGGCTGACCGAACGGGACGTGTCATCGATGGTGCGATAGGTGTACTTCCAATCCACGGACAGGCCGGTGGAACGGAAGAGGTGTTCGAAGACCTGCTCGTCCTCAGCGGACAGGGTCTCGCAGAGTTCGATGAAGTTCTGGCGCGAGACCTTGACGAAGTCACGAGAGTTCTTCGCGGGCTTCGCAGGCGGCTCGAAGTTCGGCTCGTAGCTTTGGGTGGGATCACACGTGACCCCGTAGTAGTTCTGGACGCGCCGTTCGGTCGGCAGGCCATTGTCATCCCAGCCCAAGGGGTAGAACACGTTCTTGCCCTGCATGCGCTGGTACCGAGCGATGATGTCGGTCTGAGTGTAGGAGAAGACGTGCCCGACGTGCAGGGACCCCGAGGCTGTAGGTGGGGGAGTGTCGATCGAATAGACCTGCTCGCGATCCGTATCGACGTCGAAGGCATAGACCCCGTTGTCGCTCCACGCGGCGTCCCATTTGTCCCGAAGTCCCTCAAGAGCCGGCTTATCCGGCAGGTTCACTGACTCGTGCGTCGAGTCCGAAAAGGCAGGTGTGTTCATAATTGTTGATTTTCTCACCCGGGAGGCCTGGGGCCAAACCGATCATTGAAGGTGTGTGAACTTCAGCGGTTCCAGGGAGCGACACTTACTGAATGGAGCGTGAGATGCCTCTGCGAACGAAAATGAGAATATTGGACCATGGCGCCCTTGGACAGAATCGGAACAGAGAACCTGCCGCCCACGTCGACCGCGTGGATGAACCCGGCCCGTGCGATCGCGATCGTGGCAGTCGTTGCCATCCATTCGCTGGGAACCGTCGTCGAAGAGAACTATGCGGCCATGGGTCCCGACTGGTGGGTGGCCAACGGCTTCGACTCCGCAGCCCGTTGGTCAGTTCCCGTGTTCATGATGATCTCTGGTGCGCTGGCACTGGACCCGGCACGTGGAAACAAGCCACGCAAGTTCCTTCGCAAGCGCGTGTGGCGAATCGGAATCCCCCTCGTGTTCTGGACGGCCGTCTACGTCGCCTTCAGACGTTTCTATCTGCTCCCGACCGACGACGGGTGGAACCCGGGGCTGGCCATCCTGACCGGTTCACCATTCGTGCAGCTCTACTTCCTCTACGTGCTCGCTGGGCTGACGCTGCTGACACCGTTCTTCCGGCTGCTCAGCATTCACGGTTCACGGCGCCTGCAATGGGGGACGGGCCTGATCTTCCTAGGCATCGGAATGCTCGACCAGTGGGCGAGCGTCGTCTTCGATGTGGGCGAGGCCAATATCGCCACGCGTTTCCTGCCGATGGCCGGCTTCTACATCCTCGGTTGGGTGCTGCGCGACGTAGTGCTCTCCTCCCGCGGCGTGGTCCTGGCGTGGCTGGCGCTTGCCGGCTCAATCACGATGACCATTGTGTGGGCCGGACTCGGCCCGGGCGAGAAGCCGTGGGACTTCCCCTACGAATACCTCTCACCGGGGGTCGTCATCGCCTCATTGGCCGCCTACCTTCTGCTTCACCACCACATGAACAGCGGTTTCCGGGTTCTGCACTGGTTCTACCCCTTCTCCTTCGGGGTGTTTCTGCTCCACCCACTCGTGCTCTACCCCCTGCGCAACGAGATGGGGCTGCCGACCACTGTCCCCGGTGTCCTCGTCCATGCGATCGCGATGCCGATCGTCTACACGATCATCTGCGCTGTCATCACCTGGCTGGCGGTCAAGATTCCCGGCGTGCGTGCCGTCTTCGGTGAAGGCGGACCCCGCAATCCGCATTCGAAGCCGAACCTACGGCCGCCGCGGGAGACGAACGGCAATCCGGCACAGAAGTCGGACCAGAAGCCGGACCCGGACACCACCAGTACTTAGCGTGCGACTGGACCTGCCGGACTCGGTTGGAACTCAGTAGACTGAGCAGTGACCCCGATGATCGTGTCTTCGAGCAGACGCGGCACGTCCAGGGACAGCTGCACACTTGGAACCATGGACAACTACGAAGAAGTACGGAGAAATACAGCGATGGAAACACTGAGAGCAGTCGTGACAGGCGCGAGTTCGGGAATCGGCGCCGCGACGGTTCGCCAGCTGCGGGAGCAGGGCTGGGACGTCGTTGCCGTGGCGCGGCGAGAGGAGAGGTTGCGGGCACTGTGTGAGGAGACCGGGGCCAGCTATGTTGTGGCTGACCTCACCGATGATGCCGCAGTCGCAGCTCTCACCGCCGAGGTGCTTGACGGGGGGCCCGTGCACTCTCTGGTCGCCAACGCAGGAGCCGCTTACGGCACCGACACCGTCGCCGAGGCCTCAGTTGACGGCTGGCGTGACATGTTCGAGGTCAATGTCCTCGGAGTCCTCCGAGTCGTCAAGGCGTTCCTTCCTGCCTTGATCGAATCCGGGCGCGGAGACATCGTCGTCATGTCCTCGACCGCCGGACACCAGGCCTACGAAGGCGGTGGCGGTTACGTCGCTGCCAAGCACGGCACGCATTCGATCGCCGCGACGCTGCGACTCGAACTCGCCGGTGAACCCGTGCGCGTGATCGAAATCGCTCCGGGCATGGTCGCTACCGAGGAATTCACGCTGAAACGAGTCGGCGGCAGTCAGGACAGAGCCGACAAAGTCTACGAAGGGGTGGAGAATCCGCTCACCGCGGAGGACGTCGCCGATGCGGTGGTCTACTCACTGACTCGACCGCACCACGTCAACGTCGATCTGATGGTGATCAGACCGATCGCTCAGGCCGCGCAGCACAAAGTGGCACGCAACCAGGGCCTCTGAGCTCGGGAGCCAGGCGCTTGCGCACGGTCGAGTGGTCGACACCGCAGGCCAAGGTATACGATTGAGGGTGCGTAGATCCGGCCATCACCGGGGAGCATCCGGAAGAACAGTGCGTTCGTCCCTCGCCGAGGACTTCGGCAAGTCAGAAGGCACCCAGTAGAACCGGGCGGTTGGACCCGTCATCACTCCGGCTATGAGCGATCCGTCGATCGTCTGTCTCATCCGACAGTCGTTGAGAGCGGATAAGCGAGGTGGTACCGCGGCAGGCTTGTCGTCCTCGTGACAGTGACCGCAGTGACTTAAAAGGACGCTCATGACGCAACCGTTGTATCCCAAGGTATCGACCTCGGCCTTCGGCCTCAGTGCCTCGCCAGATTTCCCCGCCATCGAAGAGGCAGTGCTCGCCTACTGGCAACAGGACGACACGTTCCAGGCTTCAATCGACCAGCGTGATGCCGGGCAGAATGGTGACAACGAGTTCGTCTTCTATGACGGCCCACCCTTTGCCAACGGGCTGCCCCACTACGGGCACCTGCTGACCGGATACGTCAAGGACGTGGTCCCACGCTTCCAGACCATGCGCGGCAAGAAGGTCGATCGCCGCTTCGGCTGGGACACTCACGGCCTCCCGGCAGAGCTTGAGGCCGAGCGTCAGTTGGGCATCACCGACAAATCAGAGATCAGCGGCATGGGCCTGGCCGCATTCAATGACACCTGCCGCTCCTCCGTCCTGAAATACACGAAGGAATGGGAAGAGTACGTCACACGCCAGGGCCGGTGGGTGGATTTCGAGAATGACTACAAGACGCTCAACGTCGAATACATGGAAAGCGTGATCTGGGCGTTCAAACAGCTCTGGGACAAGGGTCTCGTCTACGAGGGCTACCGTGTCCTGCCCTACTGCTGGAAAGACCAGACTCCACTGTCGAACCACGAGCTGCGGATGGACGACGATGTCTACAAGTCGCGCCAGGATCCTGCGGTGACCATCGGCTACAAGCTCAAAGATGCCGACGAATGGGTCCTCATCTGGACGACGACGCCGTGGACTGTTCCGTCCAACCAGGCTGTCGCGATCAACCCTGAGATCCCGCTGGTCGCCGTCGTCGCTGGTGAAGATGGAGCTCCTGAACTGCAGGGCAAGACCCTGATTCTCGCCGAGGCCCGCCTCGGCGCCTACCAGCGTGAGTTGGGGGAGAACCCCGAAGTGCTGCGCACTTTCTCCGGCAGTGAACTCCTCGGGCGCGAATACGAGCCTGCTTTCCCGTACTTCGAAGGCCGACAGGAAGAATTCGGCGAACGGATGCACACCATCCTCGAAGCCGACTTCGTCACGACGGACGAAGGCACCGGAATCGTCCACCAGTCTCCAGCCTTCGGTGAAGAGGACAAGGACCTCACCGACTCCTATGGCATCACCGCCGCCCGTCCCGTTGACGACGCCGGCTGCTTCGACTCCACAGTGGCTGACTACGCAGGGCAGCAGGTCTTCGACGCCAACAAAGCCATCATCAAGGACCTGCGCAACGCCACCGGTCCGCTGGCGGGTCGTTCGGCGCTGCTCGTCCGTCACGAATCCTACGAGCACTCCTACCCACACTGCTGGCGCTGCCGCAATCCGCTGATCTACCGCGCCGTGTCCTCCTGGTTCGTTCGGGTGACGGAGTTCAAGGACCGAATGGTCGAACTCAACGAGCAGATCAACTGGGTCCCCGACAACGTCAAGCACGGACAGTTCGGCAGATGGCTGGAGAACGCTCGGGACTGGTCGATCTCCCGCAATCGCTTCTGGGGTTCGCCGATCCCGGTCTGGACTTCCGATGACCCCGCATATCCACGCACCGATGTGTATGGATCCCTGGCCGACATCGAGGCCGACTTCGGGCACCTGCCGGTCAATGACCACGGTGACGTCGACCTCCACCGCCCCTGGGTCGACGACCTGGTCCGGCCCAACCCTGACGATCCGACGGGTACGTCGATGATGCGTCGCATCCCGGAGATCTTCGACGTCTGGTTCGACTCGGGATCCATGAGCTACGCTCAGGTCCACTATCCGTTCGAGAACTCGGAATGGTTCGACAACCATTTCCCTGCCGACTTCATCGTCGAATATGTCGGACAGACTCGCGGCTGGTTCTATCTCCTGCACGTGCTCTCGACAGCCATCTTCGACCGTCCTGCCTTCACCAACTGCATTTCCCACGGCATCGTGTTGGGCTCCGATGGACAGAAGATGTCGAAGTCGCTGCGCAACTATCCTGACGTCAATGAGGTCTTCGACCGTGACGGCTCCGATGCGATGCGCTGGTTCCTCATGGCCTCGTCCATCCTGCGCGGCGGTAACCTCGTCGTGACAGAGCAGGGTATCCGTGATGGAGTGCGACAGGTCGTTCTCCCGCTGTGGAACACCTGGCAGTTCTTCGCCACGTATTCCAACACCGCAGACGGTGCAGACGGAGAGAAGGCTGGGTACCAGGCCGAAGCCCGCTACGATTCTAGCCAGGTGCTCGATCGGTATCTGCTGGCCAAGACCCATGACCTGATCGCAGAGTACGCAGATGCCATGGAGGGCCTCGATATCTGGGCGGCCTGCGAACTCGTGCGCAGCTACCTCGACATGCTCACCAATTGGTACGTGCGCCGTTCCCGTCGCCGCTTCTGGGACGGGACCGAGGCGACCCACGAGTCGTTCGATGTGTTCTACACCTGTCTCGAAGCGTTCTGCCGAGTCGCCGCGCCGCTGCTGCCATTCACCGTCGAGGAGATCTACCGCGGACTCACCGGCGAGCGGTCGGTCCACCTAGCCGATTACCCCGATGCAAGTCTGTTCCCCGCCGATGATGAGCTCGTGTCTGCAATGGACCTGACTCGCGACATCTGCTCAACCGCGTCCTCCGTGCGTAAGGCCAACAAGCTGCGGGTGCGCCTTCCCCTGGCCAAGCTCACCGTCGCCGATGACACTGACCTGGGCAGCGAGTTCACCGGCATCATCTCCGATGAGCTCAACGTCCGTGAGGTCGAAGTGCTCGACGTCGCCGAGGCGGAAGCTGCAGGCTTCTCTTTGTCTCAGAGCCTTGTGATCAATGCCCGCGCCGCAGGACCCAGGTTGGGCAAGCAGGTGCAGCAGGTGATCAAGGCTTCGAAGACCGGAGATTGGTCAGTCGCCGACGACGGCTCGGTGACCAGCGGCGGAATCGACCTGGTCGATGGCGAGTACACCCTGGAGTCCGTGGCCGAATCCGGCACAGAGGGGATGGAGCTGGCCGCGCTCGATTCCGGTTTCCTGGCGCTCGACACGCGTGTCACCCCGGAGCTCGAGGCCGAAGGCGTCGCTCGTGACACGGTCCGTGCCATCCAGGGAATCCGTAAACAGCTGGACTTGCACATCTCCGATCGGATCACGGTCGTCATCGAAGCGGAGACCGATTTGGCAACCGCGCTGAGAGCCCATCGGGAGCTCATTGCCGGCGAGACGCTGGCCACCTCAATCGACTTCGCTGAGGTTGACACTGACGGGCAGGTCTTCACCCCCGAAGAACTGCCGGCCGGAACACGATTCGCTGTGAGCCGAGCATGAGCACGGACGAGCGCGAAGAGAATTCGCAGTCCCAGCTGGTCCGCGTCTACGCAGCACTGCTGGCGCGAGCGGGGGAGACCCAGGTCGAGGTCCGACTTGATGCCACCCGTCGTGCCTGTGAGCTTCTCGGTGACATACATCGGGCGGCACCAACGATCACGGTCACCGGAACGAACGGCAAAACCTCGACCGCGCGAATGATCGACTCGATCGTGAGCGCTCACGACCTGAGGGTCGGACGGTTCACGAGTCCGCATCTGCATTCGGTGACTGAGCGGATCTCGGTCGACGGTGATCCAGTGCCGGCTGAGACCTTTGTCCGAGTTCATGACGAGATCTCACCGGTGCTCGACCTCGTCGACGCAGAACTCGTCACTGCGGGGCGAGGGAGGCTGACATTCTTCGAGGCGCTGACCATCCTGGCTTTCGCCGTGTTCGCAGACGCACCCGTCGATGTTGTCGTGACCGAAGTGGGAATGGGCGGTGAATGGGATTCGACGAACGTTGCCGATGCAGAGGTATGTGTCTTCACGAAGATCGGCCTCGATCATCAGGTGTTCCTCGGCGACACGCTCACCGAGATCGCCACCACCAAGGCTGGAATCCTCAACCGCAGTATCGATCCTTCTCCGGCGCCGAACCCGGTTGCTGTCATCGGTGCACAGACCGAAGAGGCGCAGAGTGCTTTGGACGCTGAGGTGGAGCGTCGGCACGTTGTCGCATTGACCGAGGAACGCAGCTTCCGACTTCTCGACCGCACACGGGCGGTCGACGGACAGCTCATCACCGTGCAGGGAATCCGGGATGTCTACACGGACATCTTCTTGCCGCTGCACGGCATCCATCAGGCACACAATGCGGCTCTGGCGCTGATCGCGGCGGAGGCGTTCCTCAGTGATGAGGACAAGCCGCTGGTACTGGACACAGTGGCCGAAGGCCTGTCCCATGTGACGTCTCCTGGCCGCGCCGAGCTTGTCCGGACAGGTCCGGCAGTGGTCGTCGACGGGGCGCATAACCCCGACGCCGCCCACGTGCTGGCAGAGACCATCACCGAGGCATTCGACTTCGACTACACCGTGATGGTTCTGGCGATGTTCGCCGATAAGGATGTCCTCGGCGTGCTCGAGGAGCTTCACCGCAGCGCCGATGTGTTCGTCGTCAGTGAGGCACTGAACTCCCGTGCATTGGATGCCCACGAACTGGCCGAGGCTGTCCGCGAATGGGTGGATGAGGACTCTGTGATCGAGACACCGGATCTCAACGCGGCTCTGATGAAGGCCATCGACCTGGCGAACAATTCCGGGGCGACGAGCCCAGGGATCGTAGTCACCGGGTCTCTCCACACCGTGGCAGAAGCCCGTCTGCTGCTCGGTAAGGAGGAATGAGCTGATGAAATCGAAGTTTCCCGTCCTGTGCGGCTCGATCCTCATCTGTGAACTCTTCATCGTCTACTTCGCAGTGCTCACCGCCTACGGTTTGGCCGTCAAGACGGCTGGATCCCTGACCCTGGGACAGCTGCTCCTCGGCGCATCCGTGATTGCAGTTCTGGCAATCGCGTCGGTCCTGCTGCTGCCACGGCGGATCGGCCAGAAGCGACCAGGGGTGGCACTGGGCTGGGTCGTGCAGATCCTCCTGCTTGCCTCGGGCTTCCTCATCACCTCGATGTTCTTCGTCGCAGCGATCTTCATCATCATGTGGGCGGTGTCGGTGTACTGGTCGGCAAGGATCGACAGGGAAGTGGCGCAGCGGGCCTGAACCGCCTCGGCGATTGACATCAATGAACTCAACGGCGGCTAAACTATGACCGCCGATCATCGCATAAACGAAAAGGACTGGAATGGAACGCACTCTCATCCTCATCAAGCCCGACGGTGTCGAACGAGGACTCGTGGGACAGATCCTCGCTCGGATCGAAGCCAAGGGATATGCCATCGACGCACTGTCGCTGCGAACCGCGACGGCGGAGGAACTCTCCGCGCACTACGCGGAGCATGAAGGCAAACCCTTCTATCAGCCGCTCGTCGACTTCATGTCCGAGGGACCGATCGTTTCAATCATCGCCTCCGGTCAGGGCGTGATCCCCGGATTCCGTTCGTTGGCAGGTGCGACCGACCCCACGGCGGCGGCACCGGGCACAATTCGCGGCGATCTTGGCCGCGATTGGGGCGAGAAGGTTCAGAAGAACCTCGTGCACGGATCCGATTCCGTCGAATCGGCTGAACGTGAGATCGGAATCTGGTTCCCCGCCTGAAAAGTCTCGGTGCACAGACGCGGGTGCCCTGCAGCATTTCTTCCTCAGAAGAGTCTGCTGCAGGGCGCCCGCGTCTTCTCATCTCAGTCGTCAGTCTTTCAAGGCTGCGGACACACAGACCCGCACAATCGGCCCTTCCCCGCACTCAACGGGTCACCGGTCCAGGAAGGCGGCGGCCGAGCCGCTGCCACTCAGATCAGGGTCGAGAAGAAGTTCCAGAACTGGACGACGATGCAGGCTGCGATGACGAGCATCCATAGAACGAAGATCGCCACGTTCTCCTTGGACAGGACCCTGGCGATCGGATTCTTCGCGATCGTGACGCCGAAATTGCCGGCAAGTGCATTATGGGCCGTGACAGCGACGAACATCGGGATCGTCACCGTCCACACCACCATGCACCAGGGGCAGCCGACGCCAATCTCGTAGATCGAGACGTAGAACAGGAACATGACAAGAACGGTGCCGAGGGCGAGGCCGATGTTGAGCCCGACCATGACCCACCGCGGGATCTTCGCCCCGGCGAGGAGCAACACGCCGAGAAGCAGCGGGAAAATGAAAGCGCCGATTCCCAGGAGTTGATTGGGAAATCCGAAGAGTTGACTCTCCGCATACTCCATCACAGATCCGCAGGAGAAGAACGGGTTGAGGTCGCAGGAGAGAACCGCGTTCGGGTCCTCCAACTTTTCGTACTTCTCGACGGCGAGAGCGAAGGACGCCAAGAAACCGACGACGGATGCGACGATGAGGAAGATGCCGAAACTCGTCGGCCGCAGCACCCAGGATCGGGTCTGCGGCAACACGGTGATGTCGTCGTCAGGAAGGGTCTCTGTGGTATTCACACTCCAAGAATGCCTCCCCGGACACTGCGCAGCAAACGGGGGCAGCTGTGAATCGCCACAATTCTAAAGTGACGGACAGCGCAGACGGTTGAGATCGGCAGAAGCACTCCGAATGATCTGTGACATAATGATGAGACGGATACTTGTTCTCACACCGAGCAAGAGAAGTGCCTCCACCGAGTCGAGGGTACGACCTCGCAGGTCGACACCAAGAAGAGGCAGCACCGAAGGCCTACGCGCTGAGCGCGAGCTGGAGGTGCCATCCACAAGTTTCGGTCCGACTTGGACCATGCAAGGATCCGAAGATCCGTGGGGTGTGGACGGAGTCTTCGGTCTGGGAGAAATGATGAATGACGCGTCGAACGACGGCAACGAGACAACAGAGGGCATCCTCGCGGACCTCGCCAATCTGCAGCAGTCGGTGAACACTTCCGACTCCTCTCATGAGGATGTCGACGAGAGCATCAGAGCGAAGCTCGACAACATCGCCGAGGCTGCGGAGTCTCTGCGCATTACCGAGTCGAGCGATGATGACTCGGACGAGGACCTTCCCGAGCAGAGCCCGAGCGCTCCGAAGAAGGCACGTGATGCCGTGGCCAACAGAGGACTCGTATTCGAGCAGTTCGTCCGTGAGTCCGCCGAGGATTCGCAGAGCGCGACGAGCACTGTCCGGGGGAGCGAGGCGAACGATCCTTCTCACACCGATGAGACTGACGTCGACGACAACGAATCCGCAGACACTTCTGCGGTTGAGGACTCGTCAGCCCCGGCCCCTGCATTCGATCCCCGCAATCCGTTCGCCGCACCGAGCGTTGAGCCCGCCCCTGCCCCGGCCCCGCGCAACTCGTCCGCCGTGCCACACGATGGTGGACTGATCTTTCAGGTGCCCAAGGCTGAACTGGCTCAACCCGTGCGAGCCGAGAACGACACCGACGATTCTGCTGACACCGACGAAGACGACCACGACTCGGATGACACCGAATCAACAGACGACGGCCGGAACCGCGCGAAGAGCGAGGACTCCGACGACAATGACTCGAACGATTCCGGTGGCCGTCGTCGTCGCCGCGGTGGCCGTGGCCGCCGCTCCCGCGGACGCGAGGACAACGGCAGCGATTCCGACAACGAGGATTCGGCATCGTCAGCGGACGATTCTGCTGACGATGCGTCCGACAACCACTCGCATAAGCGTGAGTCCGGCTCCGGCAATCGTTCGGAGAAGAAGACTCAGCAGGCAGACTCGAACAAGTCCGCAGAGGCCAAATCCTCTGCTGACAAGACCTCCGGCCAGCAGTCGGAGAAGTCCAATGACTCCGATGATGACGATGGCGATGATGATGACGACAACGGTTCGCGTCGCCGTCGTCGCCGTCGTTCACGGACGCGCAGCACCGACAACGATGAGGTGACGTCGCTGAAGGGCTCGACTCGCCTCGAAGCCAAGCGCCAGCGCCGTAAGGAGGGCCGTGAGGCCGGCCGCCGTCGCCCCGTCATCACCGAGGCTGAATTCCTCGCCCGCCGAGAATCGGTCGACCGGACGATGCTGGTGCGTGAAAGCGGTGAGCAGACACAGCTGGTCGTCGTGGAAGACGGGGTCACAGTCGAGCACTACCTCAAGGAGAACCGCCAGCAGTCCTCCCTCATCGGCAATGTCTACCTGGGCAAGGTCCAGAACGTGCTGCCAAGCATGGAGGCCGCATTCATCGACATCGGCAAGGGCCGCAATGCCGTGCTCTACGCCGGCGAGGTCAACTGGGACGCGCTCGGCATGGATGGGAAAGCACGCCGCATCGAGGTTGCACTCAGCCCCGGCGACGCGGTTCTCGTCCAGGTCACCAAGGACCCGGTCGGTCACAAGGGTGCCCGTCTGACGAGTCAGATCTCCCTGCCCGGGCGTTTCCTCGTCTACGTGCCCGGCAACTCGATGACGGGCATCTCGCGGAAGCTGCCCGACGTCGAGCGCAATCGCCTGAAGAAGCTGCTCAAGGAGCTCGTAGGCGACTCGAACGGAGTCATCGTGCGCACCGCAGCCGAAGGCGCTACTGACAAAGAGCTCGGCAGAGACGTCGAACGGCTGGCGAAACGGTGGGAGACCATCGAGAAGAAGTCGAAGTCGACGAAGGTGCTCGCCCCTCAGCTCCTCTACAGCGAGCCGGATATGATCGTGCGGA
Source organism: Brevibacterium sp. CBA3109 (assembly GCF_040256645.1). Classification (NCBI taxonomy): domain Bacteria; kingdom Bacillati; phylum Actinomycetota; class Actinomycetes; order Micrococcales; family Brevibacteriaceae; genus Brevibacterium; species Brevibacterium koreense. The sequence goes on from NZ_CP158281.1 coordinate 1,618,462, forward strand.
TCATCCGCGATGTCTTCAATGAGGACTTCTCCTCTCTCGTCATCGACGGCGACGGCGCCTGGAACACGATTCACGAATATGTCGAGGCCGTGGCGCCGGACCTGCTCGGTCGCGTCCACCGCTACAGCGAGGACGAAGACATCTTCGACCACTACCGGGTCGAAGAGCAGGTGCAGAAGGCGCTGCAGCGCACCGTGAACCTGCCATCGGGCGGTTCGCTGGTCATCGACCGGACCGAGGCCATGACGGTCATCGACGTCAACACCGGCAAGTTCACCGGTTCGGGTGGGAACCTGGAAGAGACCGTGACCCGCAACAACCTGGAAGCGGCCGAAGAAGTCATCCGCCAGGTGCGCCTGCGGGACATCGGCGGCATCATCGTCGTCGACTTCATCGACATGGTCCTCGAATCGAATCGGGACCTTGTCGTGCGCCGTCTCGTCGAGTGCCTGGGCCGTGACAGGACCAAGCATCAGGTCGCTGAGGTGACTTCTCTGGGGCTCGTGCAGATGACGCGTAAGCGCATCGGCACCGGACTCGCGGAGTCCCTGGTCAGCGCCGGGGCCGATCTTTCCGGTCGGGGTCTGCTGCTGCCTGGCTCAGACGAGGACGGCTCGAAGGCCCATCACGGCAATCGGTCCGCACAGAGCGACAACTCGAACAGCAAACGTGATCGCAAGCGTCGCGGTGACAACAAATCGTCGTCGAAGTCCAATGACTCCGATGGCCACTCCGACGCCGCGACCAACGACGTTTCGCGTTCGGCCGTTAACGCCATTGCCAAGGCCACGCTGAAGAAGGACGAGACGGAGTCGAAGGACGCCGAGTCGTCGACGAACACCGACACCTCCAAGGAATCGCAGAGCAACGAGTCTGCCGAGTCGAACGGCAGCGGCAAGTCCAGCCGATCCCGCAACCGCAACAGCAGGAAACGGTCCAACGCAAAGGCCGTGGAAACGTCGGAGTCAACGCAGGACGAGTCAAAGCAGGACAAGTCGAAGCAAGACAAGTCGAAGCAGGACGAGTCGTCACAGGACAAGCCTGCGCAGGCGAAAAAGCCTGCCCGGGCGAAAAAGCCTGAGGTACCTGCTGCCGAGCTCCCACTGATGATCGGAGCCGAGACGGCGACCAAGGTGGCTGCAGCCGAACCGGTCAAATCAGCCCCGCGACAGAAGCCTGCTGCCAAGGCCCGGCCCACGAGCGAGTCGGCGCAGCAGTCGTTGCCGACCTCGTTCGTGATCATCGGCGAAGACTGAGCACCATGGCCACTGTCGTCTGAGTGACGAGAGTATGAAGCAGAGAGGCGCCCCACTACCGATCATGAGGATCGGTGGTGGGGCGCCTCAGCACTTTCATTCTTGATCACTCGTCGTGCTGATGGTCGGTTGCGCTGCCTGACCATCTCAGAGGACGATCATCCGGTTCGCTACGGGATCGCTGCGCTGGAAATGCCCGAGGTTGACGATCCCGCGTCCCTCGACCTGCTCGATGGCGCTTTCGACCACGTCGAGAACGCCTGCAACGACGAACGGCCACGCTGCAACGACCGCCGTGACCTCAGCGGAGAGTTTCGACGTGATCTCATCGGTATTGCCGGGCAAGGGCATACGATTCGGATCTGAGTGGCCGTAGGCATAGGAGTTCACGATCTGGCGCACAGCGGTCTCGGACTGGAAGGCGACGAACTCGTCGAAGACATCGACGTCGAACAGTGCCCGAGCGGTGTTTTGGACCAGCCAGACGGCCGCGGACGCCACCGGGACGATTGGATTGCCATCGAGGTCGTTGACCTTGGTGAAGTATCCGGACACGCCACAGGCCGAGCTTGTCTGTCCACCAAGACGGGGGTGTTGCGGCCGTTCCTGCGGTTCAGGACGCGAAATGAGACTCAGATCTCAAAAGCAAGTGGATGATGTGACGTAGATAACAGTTGGATAACTGTATTCGGGTAGTGCTTCATAGTGCTTGCCACATGGGTGGGGGTACGGCAAGTTATTGCACTATGGACACATTGTTATTGGCAGCAATTGCCCCTAAATCTCCCTTCGACGACGCCATCAACGCATGGTTCGACCCCATCGCCACCTTCTTCGGCGGGATCATCTTCTTTCCCATCACTCTTGGGCCTATCTCCTTCCCTTTCGTGGTTCTCTGGCTGGTCGCTGCGGCGCTGATCTTCAGCGTCTACTTCGGCTTCATCCAATTCCGCGGATTCAAGGTCTCTCTCGAAGTGATCCGCGGAAAATACTCATCCAAGGATGATCCCGGTGAGATCACTCACTTCCAGGCACTGGCCTCGGCACTGTCCGGCACGGTCGGGCTCGGCAACATCGCCGGCGTTGGTGTGGCCATCGCACTCGGTGGCCCCGGCGCCACCTTCTGGATGATCATCGCCGGTCTGCTGGGCATGTGCACGAAGTTCGTCGAGTGCACCCTCGGTGTCAAGTATCGGGAGATCGACGAAGACGGCGTCGTCTACGGCGGTCCCTTCAAATATCTGCCTATCGCGTTCCGCAAGTTCACCAGGCCGGTGGCCACTCTGCTGACAGGAATCTTCGCGGTCTCCATCCTCGTCTTCGGCGTCGTCGGCGGCGGAATGTTCCAGGCCAACCAGACCTTCGCCCAGGTCCGCACCGCCACCGGCGGCGCCGAGGGCTTCCTTGGTGGAGCCTGGGCATCGTTGATGTTCGGAATCATCTTCGCCGTTCTGGTCGGCCTCGTCATCCTCGGCGGAATCCGTTCGATCGCTCACGTGACCGACAAGCTGGTCCCCGCCATGGGCATCTTCTATGTGATCTCCTGCCTGCTGGTGCTGGGTATCAACTTCCCCCAGATCCCAACCGCCTTCGGTGAGATCATCACGGGTGCGTTCAACCCGCAGGGAATCGCCGGCGGCATCGTCGGTGTCATGATCATCGGCTTCCAGCGTTCGGCCTTCTCGAACGAGGCCGGAATCGGCTCGGCGCCCATTGCACACTCTGCAGTCAAGACTCGTCGGCCGATCTCGGAGGGCTTCGTCGCTCTGCTCGAACCCTTCGTCGACACCGTCATCGTCTGCACCATGACCGCGCTGACCATCATCGTCGCCAACCAGCCCTCGTACACCGAGGACCTCGGTGCGGGAGAGATCGGTGGAGTGGCCTTGGCCTCTGACGCCTTCTCCACCGTGGCCAGCTGGTATCCGGTGCTCCTGGCTATCGCGGTGGCCCTCTTCGCCTTCTCCACGCTCATCACTTGGGCCTACTATGGAGAACGTGCTTGGGCCTATCTCTTCGGCAAATCGAAGGGTGCCATCACAGTCTTCCGTGTTCTCGTCTGCCTGTTCGTGGTCATCGGCTGCGTCGCCAGCTTCAGTAAGATCGTTGAGTTCGCTGATGCTGCTCTGTTCCTCTGTGCGTTCATCAACATCCTCGGCCTCTACATGCTCATGCCGGTGGTGAAGAAGGAGATGAAGAAGTACTTGGCTGATCGGAAGGCAGGTACACTCACGGATCCCGACACTAAGGACGCTGTTCCTGTGGAGGAGCTGGTCTGACCGAGTGCAGCTTCCCTGAGACCGATCCCGTGCATGGCGCGGGGTCGGTTTCTGCGTGCCGTCTGAGGAGCCCCCTGAGGCTGGTTAGACTGATGCATGTGGATCAGATCAACGATAAGACACGTGCCCAGGAGCGACTGTTGGAACTGCGCGGAAGCATTGACAACATTGACGCAGCGCTCATCCATCTGCTCGCCGAGAGGTTCAAGCTCACAGAGACAGTCGGTGAGCTGAAGGCCGACCATGGCCTGCCTCCCGCAGATCCTGCGAGGGAAGGCAGGCAGGTCGCCCACCTTCGACGGCTGGCAGAAGATGCGCACCTGGACCCGGAGTTCGCGGAGAAGTTCCTGACCTTCATCGTCGCCGAGGTGATCCGTCACCACGAACGGATCGCGGAGACCCGAGAAGCGTGAGTTCTCGAACTCGAATGGTTTGGCCAACAGCCGTCGAATCCATTAGACTGGATCGTCGGTGCTGCGAGCACCACGGCTGGTGATTCCTCTCAATGGGACACTCGGGGAAATCCTTCCTCGGGAGCCAAGGGATCAACCGCCGTTCGTTTGTGTATGAACAGAAAGGGTTCGACCATGGTCTATGCCATTGTCCGTGCCGGTGGCCATCAGGAAAAGGTCAGCGTCGGCGACATCATCACAGTTAACCGAATGAAGGCGAAGGCCGGGGAAAGTGTCGAACTCGATGCCGTCCTCCTCGTCGACGGTGAGACTGTCACGACGGACGTTGACGCCCTGTCGAAGGTTGCGGTCAGCGCTGAGGTCGTCAATGAACTTCGCGGTCCCAAGATCATCATTCAGAAATACAAGAACAAGACCGGTTACAAGAAGCGTCAGGGCCACCGCCAGGACCTCACCCGTCTGAAGATCACGAACATCAAGTAAGAGGAGACTTCACATGTCAAGCAAAAAGGGAGTCAGCTCGTCCCGTAACGGTCGCGACTCGAACCCGCAGTACCTCGGTGTGAAGCGCTTCGGTGGGCAGGTTGTCAAAGCCGGAGAGATCATCGTTCGCCAGCGCGGAACAAAGTTCCACCCAGGCGCCAACGTCGGACGCGGCGGAGACGACACACTCTTCGCACTGTCCGCAGGAGCCGTGGAATTCGGCAAACGCAACGGTCGTAAGATCGTCAATATCGTCGGCGCTTGATCGACTAGTTCTGTTTTTCCCCTGATAGGGGTTCATGAAGGGTGAGTCTCGAGACTCACCCTTCATCTGATATAAGGACATTATGGCCACCGAGTTCATAGACCGTGTCACAGTCCATCTTTCCGCCGGGGACGGTGGCAACGGCTGCGCCTCGATCAGGCGCGAGAAGTTCAAACCTCTTGGCGGCCCTGACGGCGCCAACGGAGGTCAGGGCGGTGACGTCAAATTCGTCGTCGACGCTCAGACCACAACCCTGCTCCCACTGCATCACCGTCCGCATCTGACTGCGAATGACGGCGGCATCGGGAAAGGCGATCTGCGCCATGGTGCAGACGGCGGAGATCTCATCATCGCCGTCCCTGAAGGCACGGTCGTGAAGAATCGGAACGGCGAGATCATCGCCGACCTTGTCGACGCCGGCACCGAGTACGTCGCTGCCGCAGGTGGCCGTGGCGGCCTCGGCAACGCCGCTTTGGCCTCGTCCAAACGCAAGGCCCCGGGCTTTGCCCTGCTGGGTGAACCGGGCGAGACCCTGAGCTTGGTGCTGGAGCTCAAGACGATCGCGGACATCGCGCTCGTCGGATATCCTTCAGCTGGCAAATCCAGCCTCATCGCGGCCATGTCAGAAGCCAAGCCGAAGATCGCGGACTATCCGTTCACCACGCTGGTGCCCAACCTCGGCGTGGTTCAGGCCGGCGATGTGCGATACACCATCGCCGATGTCCCGGGCCTCATCCCAGGAGCCTCAGAAGGCAAGGGCCTTGGTCTTGAGTTCCTCCGTCACGTCGAACGCTGTGCCGCGCTGGTCCACGTCGTAGACATGGCGACCTGGGAGCCAGGCCGTGATCCCGTCTCGGACCTGACCATTATCGAATCGGAGCTCGCCGCATATGCGGTCGATCTCGACGACGGAAGCGGACTGCAGCCTCTGTCGGATCGTCCGAAGCTTGTAGCACTGAACAAGGTCGACATCCCCGACGGCCATGACTTGGCCGATATCGTCCGTCCCGATCTGGAAGCCGCCGGCTATCGGGTGTTCGAGATCTCAGCAGTCAGCCACGCGGGCCTGCGGGAGCTGTCCTTCGCGATGGCGGAACTCGTCACAGCCGAACGTGAGCGTCGGGAAGCACTCGAGGCAACGCCACGACGTGTCGTCATCCGCCCCAGGGCCGTTGACGACCGTGGTTTCCAGGTTCAGGCCGAAAGCGACGACGACGGTCCTGTCTTCCGCATCCGCGGTGTCAAACCGGAGCGTTGGGTTCGGCAGACGGACTTCGCCAACGATGAGGCTGTCGGTTACCTCGCAGATCGCCTCGATCGCCTCGGAGTCGAGGAGTCTCTGTTCAAGGCCGGTGCCAAACCCGGCGATACGATCGTGATCGGCGGAGATGACGGCGTCGTCTTCGATTGGGATCCGACAAGTGTCGGAGGCGCCGAGCTGCTGGGCAGCCGCGGGACGGACCTGCGCTTGGATGAGGATGCTCGTTCCACTCGTAAGGAACGCAAAGCCGCATTCCACGATCGGATGGATGCGAAGGCCGCTGTCCGTGCCGAGTTCGAAGAGGAGCGGCTTGCAGACCGTGCCGGTCGCAGTCGAGAAGAGTCCGCTCGCGTACCTTCCGATCCCGAGTCCGGCCAGGAATGAGCGAGAGCCAGCTCACCGACTCTGGCAGCGTCTCGGCGCGCACCGATATCGCAGCAGCCCGACGCATCGTGATCAAGGTCGGCTCCTCATCTCTGACCACCCTTGACGGAGGGTTGGATGAGGCGAAGCTGATCGCGCTCACCGATGTCATCGGTGCCCATCGTGCCGCCGGTCACGAGGTCATCCTCGTGTCCTCCGGTGCGATCGCCGCCGGGCTTGAACCAATGGGGTTGAACAAACGGCCCCGTGACCTTGCCACTCAGCAGGCCGCTGCCGGAGTCGGGCAGGGTCTGCTCATGGCCGCCTACACCCGGGCGCTGGGTCGTTACGATCTGGTGCCCGGACAGGTGCTGCTGTCAGCCGATGATCTGATCCGACGCACTCGGTACAAGAACGCCCAACGCGCCATCGACAAGCTTCTTGCCCTCGGCACCCTACCGATCGTCAATGAGAACGATGCTGTGGCGACCGAAGAGATCCGTTTCGGTGATAATGATCGCCTGGCCGCACTCGTCGCACACCTTGCACACGCAGACGCTCTCGTGCTGCTCTCTGATGTCGACGCCCTTTATTCCGGTCCGCCGCATCTGCCCGAGTCGGTGTGCATCGAACAGGTATCTTCCATCGCAGACCTCGGCGACATCGCCATCGGGGGGACCGGGGCCGCCGGTACCGGCACAGGAGGCATGGCAACAAAGGTCGAAGCTGCGCTCATGGTTGCTGACTCGGGGATACCCGCGGTGCTGACCTCGGCTGAGAGGGTCTCAGCAGTGCTCGGCGGAGAACGGGTGGGCACCTGGTTCTCCGTGACGCACAAACGTCGCGGAACGCGTCTGCTCTGGCTGCGCCATTTGGCTCGCACGTTCGGCTCGGTGACCATTGACAATGGCGCAGAATCCGCTGTGCTCTCACGTGGGACCTCTCTGCTGGCCGCCGGCGTCACTGGCGTGTCCGGCGATTTCGAAGCGGGCGATCCCATCGAGATCAGAAACTTAGATGGTGAGGTCGTCGCCCGCGGCATGACCAACTTCTCATCACACGAACTGCCCGCGATGTTCGGCTTCTCGACGGACGAACTTGGCACCCGACTCGGAAGTGACTACCGTAAAGAGGTCATCCATCGCAATGATCTCGTACTCACTCATGTGAGCGGGGGGAGATAGTCCATGACCGCTGTATCCGAGATACATCCGAAGACCGTTCGGGGCGTCACCAGAGTGGTCAGGAACGCAAAGAGCGCCGCCGCTCGCCTGGCGACCACCTCGACTGCAGAGAAGGACGCCGGGCTGCGCGCGATCGCCGAAGCCCTGCGTGAGAATTCGGCGCGAATCGTCAAAGCCAATGAAATCGACATCGCCGCCGGCATCGACAACGGAATGAACGCAGGGCTCCTTGATCGGTTGCGACTCGATCATGATCGCGTCGAAGCCATGGCCGCATCGGTGGGAACGATCATCGATCTTGACGACCCGGTGGGCAATGTCGTCGTGGGACGAGTTCTGCCCAATGGCATCCGTTTGACCCAGAGCCGTGTGCCGATGGGGGTGATCGGCGCGATCTACGAAGCTCGCCCCAACGTCACCGTCGACATCGCGATCCTCGCACTCAAAGCCGGCAATGCCACCGTCCTGCGCGGAGGTTCAGCCGCTCAGAACTCTAATGCTGAGATCGTCTCCGTGCTGCGCAAGGCCGTGGAATCAGCCGGGTTGCCCGTAGATTCGATCAACGGAATCGACCAATACGGACGCGACGGCGCCAGCGTGCTCATGAACGCACGCGACTACGTCGACCTCCTCATTCCACGCGGTGGCGCCGAACTCATCAACACAGTCGTGCAGGAGTCGCTGGTTCCAGTCATCGAGACTGGAATCGGGAACGTCCACATGTTCATCGATTCATCGGCCACCGTCAAAAATTCGGTCGACCTGGTGGTCAACTCGAAGACGCATCGGCCCAGCGTCTGCAACTCACTCGAAACCCTGCTGGTTCATGAGAAGGCAGCCAAGCGCGTCCTCCCCAAAATCCTCGAGCGGCTCGACGCAGCCGGGGTCGTTCTCCACGCCGACTCCAGCGTTGCGGCCCTGGCACCGGAGTCCATGAAGGTCAAGCGTGTCTCTCGACGTGACTGGGCGAAAGAATATCTTGACCTCGAACTGGCGGTGAAGGTCGTTTCGGGTATCGACGAAGCCATCGAGCATATTCGCGCCTATTCCTCAGGTCACACCGAAGTGATTGTGACCAAGGACATCGACAATGCAGAGACATTCGTCACAGCCATCGATGCCGCAGCGGTCGGGGTCAACGTGTCCACGCGATTCACCGATGGGGGAGAGCTCGGCTTCGGCGCAGAGGTGGGAATCTCGACCCAAAAGCTTCACGCCCGTGGGCCTATGGGTGTTGAACAGCTGACGACAACGAAGTGGGTCATGATGGGTAATGGTCAAATCCGGAGCTGATGCAGCCCTGGCCCGAGGGCGCCGACGGTGAACTCGGTCCGAACTCATACCCATGTCGATGCCCACTTGTCTCATCGTTCATGAGAAACTGAAGGCATACGCACTGCGACGCAGACAGACCGCGTCATCATCACTGAGAAGGAGAGAGCACGTGAACGCAGCCCTGTTGACCACCGTTGCCGAAGGCGCGGAGAAGGCAGCCCACCACACCGAATTGCCGATGGACCCGATCTTCTTCGGACTCATCACCCTCGCGATCTTCCTCTCGATGGCAGCAGTGAGCCGGTCGTGGAAGGGAATCTCGAACCGCCACTGATATGGCACAGCAAACACGACGGGTCGGTGTCATGGGCGGCACCTTCGACCCCATTCACCACGGGCACCTGGTTGCAGCCAGTGAGGTGCAGTCGACGTTCGATCTCGATGAGGTCGTCTTCGTGCCCACTGGTCGTCCGTATCAGAAGGATGCCGGTGAGGTCACCAGTGCCGAACATCGCTATCTGATGACCGTCGTCGCTACCGCGTCGAACCCGCGCTTCACCGTCTCGCGTGCCGACGTCGATCGTCCTGGTCCCACCTACACCATCGACACGCTTCGGGACTTGGCCAGGAGCTACGGATCCGACACAGAGATGTTCTTCATCACCGGCGCGGACGCTTTGGCTCAGATTCTGACGTGGAAGAATGTGGATGAGCTGTTTTCTTTGGCTCACTTCGTCGGAGTGAGCCGCCCGGGACACGAACTTCGCAGTGAGGGTCTTCCGGTCGACCGGTTGAGCTTGGTGCAGATTCCTGCACTGTCAATCTCGTCCACGGATTGCAGACTACGGGTGATGGATGGGGCGCCCGTCTGGTATCTCGTACCGGATGGGGTCGTTCAGTACATCGCGAAATACGAGTTGTACAGGAGTGAAAATGGCTGAGGAGCAGTTCACATCACGCCGCGCCAGGCGAGAAGCCGAGCGGTTGGCTGCAGAACAGGCGTTCGAAGCACGAGAGAACCCTGAGCAGCCAAGCGAGCCGTCACCGGACGGACCTGCCGAACTGCTGAACTCGTCGTCGGCCCCCGTGCAGGCATCCGAATCGCGCACAGTTGTTTCCGAACCCGAGCCTGGTATCGACGAACCCGAACCTGGTATCGACGAACCCGAACCAAGCACCGATGATCCCGAGCCTGTTGACACCACCTCCCACGTCGACGCGGAACCACCACCTCCTATCTCCCATGAGCACGGTGCATCGGCTGCTGACCATGGGCAGGAATCTCGGCCGCCGGGCAATGGTGAAGAGAGCCTCGATCCACTGGCTGCCCCCCTGCCCCATTTCGATTCGCGCACCGCACGTAAGAACTACCTGCGCGAACACGGGTTGTCCCTGGAAGGCGATGTCTCCACTGGGGCGCTCCCTGTCATCGCGGGTCCTGAAGAGACTTCACCCGAGGAATCAGACGAAGCCATTGCTGGCGAGCACGAATCCTTCGACACCGCAGGATTCGGCGGATCGGCCGACGAAGTCGCCGCACGGGACTTCGAATCTCCCGTCACCCCTGATTCAGCACCGCGACCGACCGCCCTCGACGATGCCCCCCACGATGCTCTGTCTCAGCCGATCGAGGATCTGGACCCCGAGGTGGCGTCGACAGACTCCGCCCCTGTAGTTGCAGAATCTCCGATGCAGGATGACGTTGTGTCATCTGCTCCCCAGCCGTCGGCTGCGGAACCAGCGAGCCCTGCACAGCCAAGAACTGAACCCACGACACCGGAGCAGCCGGCAGTTGAGTCAGCGGAAACGGATCCATCGGTTGTCGCTGATGATGCGGGGAACGACGATCCGACCGACGAGCGTGGCTTTGCGAGCCGCTCGCGGCGCATGCCGATAGTGCAGCCGCCGAGCAGCTCAGGAGTGCGAGTCGTCACGGCTGAGTCGGCCAAGACCCCCGAGGGCGAAGGCCCGGAGACCATTGGGGAGGCCGGCACCGACGAGGCTGCGACGGGTCCAGGCGACTCTGCACTCGATCTCGACTCCGCAGATACGACAGACTCCGCTGAAGGGGCTGGAACCTCGTCAGACGATGCTGCCCGCGCTCTTGCAGCCAACCCGGAGACTCGCCCGATGGAGGCTGTGCCCGAGGCGTGGGCGCTTCCCAACTCTGACTATGAGGACGAAGAGACCGAGAACCCTCCAGGGACTCGGATTCGCGCCAGCGAGGTCACCGGTCACGATGGCCGGATCCTTGTTGGCGAAGAACCATCCAAAGTACCCTATGTAGTGCTGGGTGTTGCTGCGCTCTTCGCAGTCGCGCTCATCGTCATTGCACTGGTCATGTTGCTGTAATCATCTGAAAGGCTCTTGTGAGCAAGATCGTTGAATCAACCCAAATGCTGAGGACTGCCGCACTTGCGGCGGACGAGAAGTTCGGCACCGATCAGGTGGCCCTCGATGTGAGTGCCACTCTCTACATCACTGATGCCTTCCTCATCATCTCGGCAGAGAACGATCGGCAGATCGCATCGATCGTCGACGCTGTCGAACAAGCGCTGCAGACGACGTACGGACACACTCCGCTGCGCCGTGAAGGACGGGGGAGCGGCGATTGGGTTCTTCTCGACTTCGGCGACATCGTCGTCCACGTCTTCTCGCACGAACAGCGCGAATACTACGCCCTCGAACGTCTGTGGAAGGACTGCCCGGTCATCGATCTGGAGTTGCCGGCACCCTCTGGTGCCGACGACGCTCAATGACCAGGACCGTCATCTTCTGGCGCCATGGCCAGACCGACTACAACGTCGAACGCCGGTTCCAAGGTCAGACCGACATCCCGCTCAATGAACTCGGACGGACTCAAGCCGCGCAGGCAGCGAGGTACCTCAGCGAACTGCAGCCGGACCTCATCGTCTCCTCCGATTTGTCGCGGGCCGCTGACACTGCCGACGAGCTGGCTTCACTGCTGAACGTCGATGTCACACGTGATGACCGTCTGCGTGAGACGGCCTTCGGCCAGTGGGAAGGACACACCCGGGACGAGCTCAGTGCGTCCTGGCCCCACGAGCTCGAACAATGGCTCAGCGGAGCGGACATGAGCCCGCCCGGTGGCGAATCCCGCTTGGAGTCCGGTCGGCGCGTCGCCTCGGCGATCACTGACATCGTCGATGGGTCGAACGCCCAGACCATTGCCATCGTCGCTCATGGAGCAGTCCTGCGCGCAGCCGCAGAACTGCTGCTTGGCATGGACGGGTCGGGTCGCCTGGCGGTTCTGGGCAACTGTGGACACGGCGAATTCGGATTCACCGGAACCAACTGGGTCCTGCGCAGCTGGGGCACCACCCCCTCCTGACGCACACCGTGTTCGTGACAGACGCACACCGTGTTCGTGACAGACGCACACCGTGTTCGTGACAGACGCACACCGTGTTCGTGACAGACGCACACTGTGCCTCTGACCGACGCGCATCGCGCCCCTGACCTACGTACTCATGGCACGTGCTCTCACTGCCGTGAGGCCTGAACCGAGCGAATCATGCCGACCAGCGCCTGTGCCGATGAGTCCCAATCGAATGACTGTGCCTGCTTCTGCCCTGCCGCCGAGAGTTCGGACCACAGTCTGGCATCTGTGAGACGGCCGATCGTGGCTGCCACGTCACTGGCGTCATCGGGGTCGAAGTACACGGCAGCGTCCCCCGCGATCTCATGGAAGATCGAAATGTCCGAGATCGCCACTGGGACCCCCTGGGCCATCGCCTCGATGACAGGAAGCCCGAACCCCTCCTCCTGAGAGGCCGTGACCAGAGCGGTCGCGCCCTCGAGCAGTTCTGCATACTCGTCATCACTGACACCCCGGTGGAAGACCACCTTCGCCTGGTCAGGGATCAGCGCACGCAATGCGGCTTCACGTCTGCCGTCGATGCGGCTGGCGATGTGCAGTGTCCACCCCGGCAGATGCACGAGCGAGCGAATGAGGGTTTCGACGTTCTTGTACGGCAGGAACGCGCCCATGTAGACCAGCGAGCGTGCATCATGCCTGTTGACCGCGCGGACTCCGGCAACAGCAGCCTCGGCGGCATTGGACACGACCGTCACTGGCTTCGTTGACAGCCGGTGATCGGCGATGAGGTCCTTCGTCGTCTGACTCACGGCTGCGATCGCATCGGCGCGCCCCAGCAGCAGACGTTGCGGGGCGAAGCTGAGGTGGTAGGCCCGCCACAGCATTCGGACTGCTGAGGGCAGATCGGCAGGGGGCAGCGGATGCGAATAGTAGATGAGATCGTGCACGGTAAGGATGAGACCGTACCTGCGTCCCGTTGATCCCATCACCTGCATGGTTGAGAAGACCACATCGGCACCGAGGGCGTTGAGCTTTCTCCCCATGAAGATCTCCTGTGGCGACGTGGGGGAGTTGAGTTTGACCCACGCGCAGTCGGGGAGCAGATCCAATTGAGCCTCGTCGTTGATGATGGCAGTGACCTCGATGTCGGTTCTGCGCACGGCTTTCAGAAGAGCCGCGAGCAGGCATGAGCCGTAGCGGGAGATGCCGTCGTGGTGGGTCGTTCGCGTGAAGCGGGCATCGAAGAAGACGCGGATCGTTTCGCTCGGCTGAGGACTGCGTGTGCTTTTGCTCATGGAACTCCGAGTCGATAGTGTAATCATTTGTAAGTCCGCGTTCATCCGAGATTGCGTGCATCGTGTCGAAGGGTCAGTGAGTGAAGGAAACATCACCTGCGTCCGGGGCCCTGAGGCCTCGGTCATGATTCTAACGGTTGTCGCTCTTGCCGCACTCATCATTCTCACGCCCCTCATCACTCGCTTGCTCGGCAAAGCCAGCGGTTGGCTCCTGGCTGCCGCCTATCTCGGCGTTGCCGGCCTGTTCACCCCCACCGCCGCCGAGGTGATGGCCGGGGCCACCCCGGAAGTGACCTACCAGTGGATTCCCACCTTCGGAGTCGATCTGGCTCTACGCGCCGATGGCATCGGCGTCATCTTCACCTACATCGCACTGATCATCGGTGCGATCGTCTTCGTCTATTCGACCAGTTACCTGTCCCACGGACGAAACACGAGCTTCTACTGGCTGATGGTGATCTTCACCTTCTCCATGGTGATGCTCGTCCTCAGCGATAATCTGCTGGTGCTGTTCGTCTGCTGGGAACTGACATCCCTGGCATCATTCTTCCTCATCGCGCGGTCGGGGTCACCCGCGCAGGCGCCGTCCTTGCGCACCATGCTCATCACCTTCCTCGGCGGACTCTCACTGTTGGTCGGAACCGGTGTGATCATCGCAGTGACCGGTACGACGAGCGTCCACGAGGCGCTGATCTCGCCGGTCTGGTCACAGAATCCGGCCACGACGACCTTGGTGGCCATCCTCATCGCGGTCGCAGCGATGACGAAGTCCGCCCAGTTCCCGTTCCACTCCTGGCTGCCCGACGCTATGGCTGCGGCCACACCTGTATCGGCGTATCTGCACGCTGCTGCCGTCGTCAAAGCCGGCATCTTCCTGCTGCTGCGTTTCTCCCCGGCCTTCCACGCCACACCAGCTTGGAACGTTCTGCTCATCGTCGCGGGTCTGATCACGGCTTCCATCGGCGGATGGTTCGCTCTCAACCAGTACGACGTCAAGAAGCTGATGGCCTATTCGACGGTGTCGCAGCTGGGCCTGATCACCGCAGTCATCGGCATCGGCACCGAAACGGCGATCGCGGCGGCGTGTTTGCACGTGATCGCCCATGCTCTGTTCAAATCGGGCCTGTTCATGATGGTCGGTGTCATCGATCATCTCGCCGGCACGCGTGAGCTGACCCGGATTCCACGACTGATGCGCGCCGCACCGGCCTCCTTCACTGTGATGATCATCGGCTGCGCCTCAATGGCGGGTATTCCGCCGCTGCTCGGCTTCGTGTCCAAGGAGTCCCTGTTCACCGCCTTCAACGACACCCCCGGCTCGAACTGGACGGCTTGGGCGGCTCTGCTGGTCGCTGTTGGTGCTTCGGTTCTCACCTTCGCCTATTGCGCGAAGTCCGTGTGGGGCGCGTTCATCGACGGCAAACCCGTGGACCGGGCGCGGCTGGGGCACAACTCACCCGTCATGCTCATCTCCGCTGCTATTCCGATCCTCGCCTCGATTCCGCTCAGCTTCGTTCTGTTCGCCTTCGACAATCCCCTCGACCAGGCTGTCGCTGCGGCCATCCCGGATGCGAGCGAAGCGGTGCACCTGGCTCTCTGGCACGGAGTCAACAAGGAACTCGTCGCCTCACTGCTCATCATCGTGATCGGCGTAGTCATCATCGTCAACCGTTCACGCGTCTTCGTGTTCTTCCACCGTGCGACCCTGGGCTTCAATGGCGCAGACGTCATCGCCGGAATCACGGTGGTGCTGCGTCGGATCGGTCGGATGCTGGGCATCTTCGTGCACCCCATGAATTCTGGCCCGTATCTCGCGATGTCCCTGGGTGGCCTCGCGGTGCTGACATTCACCGCTGTTCCTCTGATCTACTCCGATCTGCCACCGTTGCAGGAGGGACTGTGGAAGCCGGTCGACATCGTCCTCCTCGTCCTCATCACTGTGGCAGTCCTGGTCGTGTGCACATCCCATTCGCGTCTGACCACGGTCGTCGCACTCTCGGGGGTCGGCATTCTCGCCACCGTCCAGATCCTGGCGCTCGGTGCCCCGGATGTCACCCTCACCCAGCTCCTCGTGGAGGCAATGACGATCATCGTCATCATGCTCGTCCTCCAGAAACTGCCCCGTTCGTTCTGGAAGTATCCGAAACGTCTGCAGAGTACGCGCGCGATCTTCGCCATCATTGTCGGAGCCGCCGTGACCGTGTTGACTCTGGCGCTCAACGGGCGCCGGGAGCGATCCGACCTCGGCCTCTACTACATTGAGAATGCTCCGGACATCAGCGGCGGCCACAACATCGTCAACACCATCCTGGTCGAATTCCGTGCCTTGGACACCCTCGGCGAGCTCACCGTTCTGGGCATGGCCGGGATTGCGATCGTAGCCGTGATGTCGACGGTCAAGGACAAGTTCATCGACCCTCCGGCGGAGAACATTCCGGAACCCCCGCGGCGGGCATGGGTGTCGGTGCGACCACGGGGAACCTCCGCCTACCGGGCCGTTCACGAAGCCTGGCCCAACGTGATTCCACTGCAGCTGACGATCAAGGTGCTCGGACCTCTGCTGGCGATCACTTCTCTGGTGATCTTCTGGCGCGGGCACAACGAGCCCGGGGGTGGATTCATCGCCGCGCTCATCGGATCCGCTGTCATCGGACTTCTCTACATGTCCACGGCCAAGGACCGAGCGATCGGACCGCCGAAGGCTCCTCTGTACCTGATCGGCTTCGGGGTGGCCACGGCGGTGGCCACGGGCTTCATCGGCCTGGTCTTCGCTGGTTCCTTCCTCAAGCCCATGCACGGCTACCTCCTGGGCCAGCACTTCACGACCTCGATGATCTTCGACCTCGGTGTGTATCTGGCGGTGCTCGGACTCATCCTGCTGTCGTTCAACCTGCTAGGCGTCTCGGACTCTGCCGCCACACCCGCCGGTGATGACGTGCTCACCAACGGCATCATCCATCGCGATGTCGAGCGCACCCGTGAGCGTGCCGACGAACTGGTCTACGGCGAGCTGAGCGGCCCGATGGACGCGATCAGGGGTGAACGACCAGACCGCGAACGACGGGCGCGAGTCAGCGACCCGGATGCCAAGGTCCGAGCCTCGTCAACGCATATCCTCCGTGGCGATGCTCCCGTCGAGCGATCCACGGGGAACCCGACTGACCCGAAACCGACCGACGAGCAGGAGGGTGTGCGATGATCCTGGCCCTGACCATCGGAGTCCTCACCGCGGGTGGCGTCTACCTGATGATGCAGCGGTCGATGGTCAGAGGAGTCTTCGGACTGACTCTGATCTCCCATGCTGCGAACTTCATCCTCCTCTCCGCCGGAGTCGGCGCTTGGCGCGTCGAACCTCTGAGCAACCGCGGTGACCAATCCATGGCGGCCGATCCACTGCCGCAAGCCTTCGTCCTGACCGCCATCGTCATCACCCTGGCGGTGACGATCTTCATGCTCGCCCTGGCCGTGCTCGGCCATGACGATGACCAGAAACGGGCCCCGGAGACAGGGGAGGGACGCGAGTTATGAATTCCGCATTCTTGCTGTTGATCATCGGGGTGCCACTGCTGTTCTCCGCGCTGAGCGTGCTCATCACCTCCCGGACCTTCGATCGGGTTCTGCTGCTTGCAGCTCCCAGCTTCGTCGGTGGCTTCGGCATCGTCCTCCTCATCATCCACCAGAGCCAGCCCGTCCTCGCCCATTCCGTCGGCGGATATGTTCCGGGCCTGGCCATTCCCTTCGTCTCCGATACGTTCACAGCCCTGATGCTGGTCCTGACGTCGCTCACTGCGATTGTGAGCTGCATCTTCCTCATCACGACAGGTGAGGACCAGTACCGTTTCGTACCAGCTTTGATCCTGATGATGCTCACCGGTGTCTATGGTGCGCTGCTCACCGGGGACCTGTTCAACTTCTTCGTCTTCGTTGAAGTCATGGTTCTGCCGGCGTACGCACTCGTCGCAGTAACCGGAACCTGGCGTCGCCTCGGCGTGGGTCGCATGTATGTGATGGTCAACCTGCTGACCTCAACCATCCTGCTCATCGGCGTGGGATTCGTCTACGGTGCCACCGGCACCGTCAATCTTGCGATCCTGGCGCAACTGGGCACACCCACCGGCCAGGGCGCGCTGGCGATCGGTGTGGTCCTCTTCGCCCTCATCATCAAGGCCGGTGGAGCACCATTCCACGGCTGGCTGGTGCGCAGCTATCCGAACACCTCCGCAGGTATGATGGCGCTCTTCTCCGGGCTGCACTCCAAGGTCGCCCTCTACGCCCTGTACCGGATCTACACCACCGTCTACGGTGAACCCGCACCCTGGGTCAACGTCATCGTCATCATCGCCATCGCCAGCATCCTCATCGGATCGCTCTCCGGCTTCGGACAGGTCCGAGTCCGCAACGTCCTCGGATTCCAGATGACCGCAGGAGTCGGGCACATCCTGCTCGGCATCGCCCTGCTGACATCGGCGGCGCTGGGAGCCGGAGCCTTCTACATGGTCCACCACATGATCACGATGTCGGGGCTGCTGCTCATCATGGGTGCGATCGAGCAGACCTACGGCACGGGCTCATTCAAGAAGCTCTCCGGTCTGGCAAATCGCGAGAGATGGGCGACGATCCTCATGATCCTCGGCCTGTTCTCCCTCATCGGTCTGCCGCCGACCTCCGGACTGTGGGGGAAGGTCGGCCTCATCAAGGCGGCCACAGCGACTGGGAGCACCATCGGCTGGTGGCTGGTCTCTGCGATCGTCGTCGGCGCGCTCATCAGCCTGCTCGCTCTCCAGCGGACCTGGCGCAACACGTTCTGGGGCCAACCGATGCAGAGCTATCATCCCGACTCAGCAGACACCGGCAGGGCTTCGGCACAGCCGATCACGAGAAGCGTGCGCATCCCGGCTCGGCTCCTGGTTCCGGGCACGATCATGATCGCCGTGTCCGTGGCGATATTCGCCTATCCCGAGCCTCTGCTTGAGATCACGGCCCGGGCCGCGGCGGGTCTGCTGGACCACCACGCGTACATCGAGGCGGTGACCACCCCATGATGCGTCTCATCCACGGCATCTCATATGTCTGCTACATCTTCTGGGCGATCGTGACCGGATCGGCGACGATCGTGTCTCGTCTCTTCCTGGTCAACGAACAATTCGCTCGTCCTATGATCGTCGAGGTTCCTCTCAGGTGCGTCACCGACCTGGAAGTGACGCTGTTCGCATCGTCGATCACGATCACACCCGGTACATTGGTCGCGGCCATTGCAGCGGGCACCTCCACTCAACCGCCGGTGTTCTTCGTTCACGCGCTCTTCGAGGATTCTGAGGAGTCGGCGTTGGAGGGGCTCTACGATATGGAGTCGCGCCTCCTCGCGATGACCCGCGGACGGGCACCGGGCGCGACCGCAGACACAGTCACCGAGGTTGAAGAGGAGGAAGGACGCCCATGAGCATCGTCGTCAGCATCTGCATCGCCATTCTCGCGGCGGCGATCATCGTCGGCCTGATTCGGGTATTCACCGCCAAGGATCTGGGTTCACGAGCGATCGTCAGCGACCTGATGTACTTCTCAGCGATCGGGATCCTCACGATGTTCGGGATCCTCGTGTCCTCGTCGATCGTCCTCGACGCGATCTTCCTGTCATCCATGGTCGGAATTCTCGCGACCGTCGCGCTCTCGCGGATTCTCACCAGGGGGATGCGCTGATGACTGACACCGTGGCCGTCACCCTGGTCGGCATTTTCGGAATCACCGGGTCCCTGCTCGTGCTCGCCTCCGCGATCGCGATGTTTCGAGTCCGGGATGCGCTCTCACGCATCAACGTGTTCTCCCCGAGCACAGGGCTCGGTCTGCCGTTGATCGTCGCTGCTGCCTACGTCTATGACCTTCATGCAGACGGCTTCAGCTGGGGCTCTCTGCTCATGGCCGTGGTCGCGGTGCTGTGCCTGATCATCGTTTCCTCCGTGGGCGGCAATACGCTCTCACGTTCGAGCGTTCTGTCCGGACAGCCCGTCTACCGCAAGACGGCACCGAATCGGCTGGCGCGGCCGCCCAGAGGGGTCATCGACAACGACCCTGAGGCCCCCGAAGGTCACACCCACCGAGATTGAGGGCGAGGTACATTCCGTGTGCCCTCAACCGCAAGGCCGCCGTCCTGACCGGGATCTCGGATGAACCGGTGCGCACGCTTCGCGACTTAAGTTAGGCTGGCCTATGCTAATATCGGCGAGGCGCCACCGCGACGCCCACCCGAATCAGAAAGTCACCCATGTTCCAGACGTTCCTCATCGGCCTGCGCGAAGGTCTTGAAGCCGCGCTGATCGTGAGTATCCTCATCGGCTACCTGGCCAAGATCGGTCGGACCAGAGAAGTCAGAGCAATGTGGCTGGGAATCGCCGCTGCCATTCTCATCGCCCTCGCGTTCGGGGCGCTGCTCACCTTCGGACCGTCGACTCTCACGTTTGAAGCTCAGGAGTTCATCGGAGGAAGCCTTTCGATCATCGCGGTCGGTTTCGTCACCTTGATGATCTTCTGGATGGCACGGACCTCGAAGAACCTCAGCGGAGAACTCCGGGCCGCCACGGACAAGGCCCTCGATGGCCCCCTGTTCGGACTTGTCGCTCTGGGCGCGATCTCCGTCGGCCGTGAAGGACTGGAGACAGCGCTGTTCCTGTGGGCGGCGACTCGCGCGAGTGCCTCGGATTCGACGTCGGCGCTGGGGCTGACCGCTGCCGCAGTCGCCGGCATCCTCATCGCCGTCCTGCTCGCGTGGCTGATCTCAAAGGGCCTGCTCCGACTCAACCTCTCCGTGTTCTTCCGTTGGACCGGTGCCTTCCTCATCATCGTTGCCGCGGGCGTTCTGGCCTATGGGTTCCACGACCTGCAGGAAGCTGGTGTCATCCCAGGGCTCCATTCCCTCGCCTTCGACATGTCCCAGGCGATTCCACCTACGAGCTGGTACGGCGTTCTGCTCAAGGGTGTGTTCAACTTCTCACCGGCAACCACCTGGGTGGAATTCACCGCCTGGTGGTCCTACGTCATCATTGTCGGCACCCTCTTCGTGCGCAATCTGCGTGCCTCGACCGATCAGTCATCGCAGAAGGTTTCCGTTCGCCGCTGATCGTGGCGATCCATCATATTCCGCCTACAGCGGTTATCCGAAAAAGGTTCCACATGTTCACATCATCCACGTCCAGGTCGGCCCTGGCCGTCGTTGTTCTCGGCGGGGTGCTCCTGCTCACGGCCTGCGAGCCCAATCAGCAACCGGACGAAGCGATCACCGTGTCGAGCACCGATGACAAGTGCGAGGTCTCCGCTCAGGAGGCGCCTGCCGGGACTCTCAAGTTCGATGTCACGAACGAGGGAACCAAGGTCACCGAGTTCTACCTCCTCGGCGAAGACGGACTCAGGATCATCGGCGAGGTTGAGAACATCGCTCCCGGACTCAACCGGTCCCTGACCGTGACCGCACCGGAAGGCAGCTATTTCACCGCCTGCAAGCCGGGAATGATCGGTGACGGCATCCGCAACGACTTCACAGTGACGAAGTCGGAGGGAGGCACGGAAGCCGTTGCGGAGGACTCCAAGCTGGCAGAACAGGCGACGACTCAGTATGCCTCCTACGTCAAGGACCAGACTGAACAGCTGCAGTCGGGTACGAAGAAGTTCGCGCAAGCCTACAGCCACGGTGATGACGACAAGGCACGAAGGCTCTACGCAGAGGTCCGGATGCATTGGGAGCGCATCGAACCAGTGGCTGAATCCTTCGGGGATCTGGATCCCAAACTTGATCTGCGCGAAGCCGACCTCGAGGAGGGACAGGAATGGACCGGTTGGCATCTGCTGGAAAAGGACCTGTGGCCGCCGAAGGACGACTACGACGCGCTCAATGATGCCGATCGGCAGAAGTACTCCGACCTTCTTGTCTCCGACACCAAGATCCTCTACGACCGGACTCGCGACATGAGTTTCACTCCCGATCAGCTGTCGAACGGCGCCAAGGAACTCCTCGACGAGGTTGCCACCGGCAAGGTCACTGGCGAGGAAGAAGCCTGGTCGCACACCGATCTCTGGGATTTCCAGGCCAATGTCGACGGCGCCAGAATCGCCTACGAGGACCTGCAGCCTTTGCTGGCGACCAGAGACAAGGAGCTCGATTCGACTC
Organism: Brevibacterium sp. CBA3109; assembly: GCF_040256645.1. Classification (NCBI taxonomy): domain Bacteria; kingdom Bacillati; phylum Actinomycetota; class Actinomycetes; order Micrococcales; family Brevibacteriaceae; genus Brevibacterium; species Brevibacterium koreense. Next base: position 1,640,031 of record NZ_CP158281.1, read on the forward strand.
TGGAGAACCGCTTCGACGATCTCCAGAAGCTGCTCGATCAACATCGGGATGGGGACGGGTTCGTCCTCTATACCGAGTTGAGCAAGGACGAGATCAAAGAGCTCGCGGATTCGGTGAACGCACTGTCCGAGCCGCTGTCGACGCTGACAGACAAGGTGGTGGGCTGATGCCCGATCCCTCCGGTGTCTCTCGCAGGACGATGTTCGGCGTCGGGGCTGGGACTCTGGTCGCGGGAGCTGCCGCAGGGTTCTTCGCCCATGACGGTCTCGCCGTGGCTTCCGGCGCCGACTCTGACGTTGTTGACTTCCACGGTGACCACCAGGCAGGCATCGTCACAGAGGCGCAGGATCGCATGTGCTTCGCCGCGATCAACGTCCTCACCTCGGACCGCAATGAACTCATCGATCTGCTCAAATCGTGGACGAAGGCGTGTGCCAACCTCAGCCAGGGTCTGCCGGTGGTGCCCGACGGTGTGGGCGGTGGGTCACGGACAGCTCCGCCGATCGACACCGGGGAGGCACAGGGCCTGAGCGCGGGCCATCTGACGGTGACGGTCGGATTCGGTCGCAGTCTCTTCCTCGACGCGGACGGGAAGGATCGCTTCGATATCGCAGATCAGCTCCCGGACGGACTCATCGAACTGCCTCACTTCCCCGGCGACATGCTCGAAGACGGCCGAGGCGGCGGCGACCTGTGCATCCAGGCCTGCGCGGACGATCCGCAGGTGGCGGTGCACGCGGTCCGCAATCTCATACGAATGGGATTCGGGACCGTCTCGACGCGGTGGATGCAACTCGGATTCGGCCGCACCGCGTCGACATCTCCGGATCAGGAGACTCCCCGGAACCTGTTCGGATTCAAAGACGGGACTGCAAACGTGCGATCCGACGAGGCTAAGGCCCTCGACAAGCACGTCTGGGTCAAGGACGGTTCATGGATGGACAACGGGAGCTACCTGGTCGCGCGGCGGATCAGGATGCATGTCGAAACCTGGGATCGAGAGAGCCTCGACGGACAGGAACAGATCCTGGGTCGCACGAAGGTCGACGGCGCACCCCTGTCTGGAGGCGAGGAATTTGCGGCACCCGACTTCTCGATGATGGGAGCCGGGAATCAGCCGATCATTCCGATCGATTCTCATGTGCGCCTGGCCCATCCGAACCAGAACGACGGCGTGCGGATCCTGCGGCGCGGCTACAACTACGCCGACGGAGCCGATACCCGGGGAAATCTGGACGCGGGACTCTTCTTCATTGCCTTCGTGGCCGATCCTGCAAACGATTTCGTGCCGCTGCAGAACCGACTCGCCTCGCAGGACGCATTGAGCGAATACCTTCTGCACACTGGTTCCGGACTCTTCGCCATTCCGCCCGGCACCACCGAGGGCGGCTACATCGGCCAGACCCTCTTCGGCTGAGGACGATGGGCATGCGAGAGGGCCAGCGGGCTGTGATCTGCGAACTAGTCCCTGCCCGTCGTGCGCATCGTGATGTTGATCCTTCCGCCACCGAGGCGGTCCAACCGTCCGTAGCCGGGCGCCGTGTCCTCGTGTATCGAGGTCACTCCGTGATAGGCGAAACGGGCGGGTCCGCCGAAGACGAAGGCATCGCCGGAGGCTAAGCGGATGTCCTCAAAGGGGCTGTTGCGGTTCACGGTGTTGCCGAACCGGAAGACACATGTGTCTCCGAGCGAGAGTGACACGACAGGAGCGGGATCGAATTCGTCCTTGTCCTGATGCATGCCCATCTTCGCGTGTTGGTCGTAGTAGTTGACCAGCGCCACATCGGGACTGTAGCTGCCTGCCATCAGACCCCACTGGCTCGGGGCATCACCCGAGCAATGCGGGTCCTCTGCCACTGTCTCGGCAGCTGAGGCGATGACCTGGCGCCCCAGGCGGGTCATCCAGTCCGGGAACGCCAGCACTCGCTCGTTGTTGACGTCGCGCGCGTGCCGATCGTAATGGCCTGGACGCCAATGCCAGCCCAACCCGATGGTCCTCACACTCATGGGGTGGCCGGCGATGCTCGTCGTATGGGCCGGTACAGGACCCTGTTGCCATTCCTGGTACTGCCGGATGATCCATGTCTGTGCGGCCTCATCCAGGAACCCGGGCAGCCAGACGGCTCCGGGAGCGATCACTCGAGGGTGTCGCTCGAAGGCCTCATCGGCGAACAGAGATTCCATACCGGTTCCGGCTTGCGCTCAGAGTTCCTTGATGTCGATCGACTCGTCCTGGAGACGTGCGGCGGATACGCTCGTGCCGATGAGTGCACGAAGCTCGTCACCGACGTCCCAGATGTTGACGTTCATGGCTGCGGTGACGGTTCCGCCGCGGGTCCAGAACACGATGAACTCACCGCTGGACTTGTCGCCGCGGATGACGACATCGTCGTCACTGGTGCCATGACCGACGTATTCCATGCCGAGATCGTACTGGTCGGTGTAGAAGTACGGCTGCCAGTCGTATTCCTTGTCTCCGCCGGTGATGGTCGCTGCTGCGACTTCGGCCTGGCGCACCGCGTTGTCCCAGTGTTCGACGCGCAGTCGCTGCTTCAGCAGTGTGTTCTGCGCTGCGGCGATGTCGCCGATGGCGAAGATGCTGGGATCGCTGGAGCGCATGTGCTCATCGACGACGACACCGTTGTCGGTATCCACGCCCGCGGAAGAGGCCAGTTCAATGGTGGGGTCTGCACCGATTCCCACGACGACGAGATCGGCAGGTAGGTCACCGGCACTGGTCTGGACGGATTCGACGGCCTTCGTTCCCGAGAAGCCGGTGGTGTCAGCATCGGTGACGAACTCGATGCCCTTGGACCGGTGCAGCTGTTCGAAGTACTGACCGATTTCCGTCCCGAGGGCCGACTTCAATGGGGGATTCGACCGCAGAACGACTGTGACGTCGCAGCCAGCGTTCTGCGCTGCCGCGGCGACTTCGAGTCCTACCCAACCACCGCCGATGATGACGACCTTGTTGCCCTGACCGAACTGCGAACGGATGGCCACAGCATCTCCGGCATCGCGAAGGGTGTGTATGTTGCCCAGGTCGGCACCCGGCACGTCCAAGGTCCGTGGGGTGGAGCCGGTGGCCAGGATGATCTGTCCGTAGGCAAGGTTCTCGCCGTTGTCGAGAGTGATGCTCCGTTTCCCAGCATCCAGTTCAGTGACAGTGGTACCGAAGAATGTCGTCACATCGTGGGCCGGATACCAGTCCGCACCGCGCAGTGCCGACTCAGCGGGGTCTGAATCTTCGAGCATGACCTTCTTGGACAGATCCGGGCGATAATAGGGTGCGGCTGGTTCGGCACCGATGAGAGCGATCGGCGCCGTGTAGCCGCCGTCGCGAAGAGCCTCGATTGCAGTTCCGCCGCCGATTCCGGCGCCGATGATGACAGTTCCGAATTCCTGAGCCATTGTCTATCCTTCCACGAGGGGATTTCTTCCACCTTGTACCGCCTGTCTCAGAGAGTCAACCGATGCAAGACCTGCACTGGTGGGACACCGTTTTGGCCGCGACGGGACCTACGGCGTAAAGTGAAGGACGAAGGGGCTTTAGCTCAGTTGGTAGAGCGTTTCGTTCGCAATGAAAAGGTCAGGGGTTCGATTCCCCTAAGCTCCACAGATTTGTCTCACAGAGGTGGTCACGGGTTGAAGCGACAGGCAATGACCATGACCGGAATTCTCGGCCTTGGCGGTATCGCACACTTCCTCAGGCCTGAGAGCTTCGACTCGATCGTTCCGCCCAGGCTGGGTGATCCACGCTTCATCACCTATGTCAGTGGTGTCGCCGAACTCGGATGTGCGACGCTGCTGGCGCTGCCGCCCACACGCCGACTGGGCGGACTGGCCTCTGCTGCACTCATGGTTGCTGTTTATCCTGCCAACATCTATACGGTGAAGAAGCACTGGCACAGTCCTCGGGGACGTGCGATCGCCCTCGCCCGTTTGCCGTTGCAGGTTCCCCTCGTGTGGATGTCGTGGAACATCGCGAATGATCGGACCAAGGCTTTACGCTTCAGACCTGCTTGAGCTCAGCGTTCACCCAGAGCATGGCCTTGCGGCAGGAATCCTTCCATGACATATTCTGAGAATGGCAGGGACATCGGAGTTCGCCCCACAGACATTGCAGACGTTGAGTGGTCTGCGCTTCTCAGCGGCCACCGCCGCCTTCCAGATCGAGGGAGCACGGACTCTGGGCGGGCGTGGGCGGTCCATCTGGGATGACTTCGTCGATGCCCCTGGCAACGTCATCGACGGCAGCACCGCTGATCCGGGCCCCGACAGCTATCACCGCAGCGCCGAGGATGCAGCGTTGCTGAGTGGTCTCGGCGTCGACCGATACCGGTTCTCGATTTCCTGGGTCCGAACCATCCCTGACGGGAAGCCGGGTGCGACACCCAACGCCGCGGGCCTGGACCACTACGATCGCGTCGTCGACGAACTCCTTGCCGCCGGGGTGACACCGGAACCGACCCTCTACCATTGGGACCTTCCAAGTGGTCTCGAAGCAGAGGGAGGGTGGTTGAACAGGGACACGGTCCATCGCTTCGGTGAGCACGTCGAAGCCGTGGCCAACCGCCTCGGCGATCGAGTCCACCATTGGTACACCATCAACGAACCGGCCTCGACCTCACTGCAGGGCTATGCGCTCGGTGAGCTGGCACCAGGACGCACGATGCTCTTCGACGCACTGCCGAGCGTCCATCACCAACTCCTGGCTCACGGCACCGCGGCGACGATACTGCGTGAGCACGGCGCCCGGCAGGTGGCGGCGGCGATCAACCACAGCCTCATCCTTCCCGAGACGGACGCGGAGAGCGACCACCGCGCGGCGGCAACCCTCGACCTCATCTACAACCGCCTCTTCGCCGATCCTCTGCTCCTGGGGGAGTATCCGGACCTCGAGGAGCTGGACGAACAGATGCCGATCCATGATGGGGATATGGAGCTCATTTCGGCACCCTGCGAGGTCTACGGACTCAACTACTACAACCCGACCACTGTGCGCAGCGTCAACGAGGGGCCACTGCCCTTCGAAATGGTTCCGACCCCAGACGCTGCGACCACCGGTTTCGGACCACTGTGGCCGATTCGACCAGACACACTCAGAGACCTCCTCATCGATATGCGCACACGCTATGGTCCAACGCTGCCACCCATCGTGATCTCTGAAAACGGTGCGTCCTTTCCCGAACCCGAGGTGTGCACCGAACCAGTCCGCGACGACGATCGCATCGCGTACCTGCACGATCATCTCTTGGCTGTCAGCGAGGCTGTTGAGGCAGGTGTCTCCGTCGCCGGCTACACCGTGTGGTCACTGCTGGACAACTTCGAATGGGCGTACGGTTACACCCAGCGCTTCGGGCTCGTCCACGTGAATATGGACACCGGTCAGCGGACACCGAAGTCCTCGTACGAGTGGTATCGAGACCTCATCGCCTCGGTTCGGGCATGAGCTCGATCGAACCGGGTGCAGTCCACGGGCCGGGCAAAAGAGTCGGACCCTGGTGGATGGTGTGGTTCACTCTGGCCTGGCTGGCCATCTGGACGGTCCAGTTGACTCCCATCCAGCTGCTGCTGCCGTTGCAGCTCGACACCCAAAGCGGACACTGGCTGCACGGAGTCGTCTGGTCCGGTGTCGTCCTCTCCGCAGGTGGCCTCGCAGGCATCATCGCCGCCCCGATCGCCGGGAGCCTCTCGGATCGCACACGCTCGCGGTGGGGCCGTCGGCGCCCCTGGGCGATCGGTGGATCGCTGGGGGCCGCCATCGGACTCCTGCTCACCGGCTGGGCCCAGGGACCACTGTTCGTCGGCGCAGCCTGGGTCGTCGTCTCCGTCTCAGTGACCATCGCCTCAGCGGCGCTGACCGCTCTCATCGCCGATCAGCTCGACTCACAGCGGGGAACGGCATCGGCGGCTGCGAGTTCTGCTCAGGCCGTCGGCATCGTCGTCGGAGTCGGAGCGGTCGTGCTTCTGGGGCTCGGACTCGGCGCCTCCTATGTGCTTCTGGCCGGAATCATCGCCGTCGTCGGGGTAGGCACCACGGTTCTCCTACCCGATCCCGCACCGGTCCACCCGCGAGTCCTCGGCCTGAACGCGGGGCGGGAACCGATCACCCAGGCTCGGATCTCCTCACTGCTCGATCACAATTTCAAGTGGCTGCTCGTGTCACGGTTCGTCGTCAACGTGGGCAACGCCTTCGGCACCTCGCTGCTGCTCTTCTTCCTGATCTACGGAATCGGGGTTCCGGCTGCCAGCGCCGAAGACAAGCTGCTCGTCCTGATTGTCATCTATACGGTCTTCGTCGTCATCTCGTCGATCGTGGTGGGAACAACATCGGATCGTTCGGGCAGCCGTCGCTTCTGGACGATCACCTCGGCGCTGGTGCAAGCCTGCTCGGGAATCATCATCCTCATCAGCCCCGAATTCGTCACCACCGCGATCGCCGCTGCCATTATGGGCACCGGCTACGGTGCGTACATGGCGGTCAGCCTGGCCCTCGCCACGGACCTGCTGCTCGACCCCGATGACCATGCACGCGATCTGAGCCTGGTCAACAATTCCGCCGCCCTGGGGCAGCTAGTGGGGCCCCTGCTGGGAGCGGGACTCGTCGCTCTTGTCGGCGGATTCTGGCTTCTCTTCGCAGCTGCATCGCTGGTGTCGATCGTAGGTGCGGCGATGACGCTGACGGTGCGCCCGAAGACAATCACCCTGCGCTGACCCCGCCCGCGACGAGCACAGACCTTGACGTGTCAGTCGGGGACGGACGTCAGGAGATGCCGAGGAGCTTCCCGCTCTTCGCAAGCTCAGGATCGGTGCAGGAGGACAGATCGAAGCAGCAGGGGCGTCGCTTCCCCGACTCCAGCTTCGAGATCGCGACCTCCACACGTCGTGCGCGGGTGTCAGCGTTCTTCGTCGCCCGGATCCACCGCACCCATTCCCACCGCGCCATCGGCGTCAGCCCAGCCCACACCTCGGTCAGCTCCGGTGCGCCGTCGAGCGCCGCGCCGAAGTCATCGGGGATCGAGGTCTCCGGCCAATCCTTCGTCGGAGTCAGTGACACCTCCACGGTATCGGCATGGGCCACACCCAATTGTGCAGCCAGTTCGTCGGTGACGTTGATCCAATGTCCGCGCAGACCATCGGGTTCGATCACTGTCGTGAAGTCGACCCCGCCCACCTGCCCGTGCGCGGCGACCTGACCACGGGAGGGCAGCTTCGCACTGGCATCTGACGTCAGCCGCAGGATCGGCCTGTCGTTGATGACCGTCAACTGCGTGGAGAATTCGATGGCCAGGGGAGTGCTTTTGCTCGTGCTCATGGTCACTAGGATAGTCTCCGCGCTAGAGCGTGACTTCTTGATTCCTGGCAGGTCGGTGACTGGACCTGTCTCGGTCTCATCCCAGCTGCCGACCGACCCATTCAGGAGACTCACACCGGATGCTTCCGATGCGCTCCACCACGCCGGTAGGGAACGGGGCTGCCGCGCCCGACGTCTGGTCCACGTGCACAGCGATGATCTCCTCTGTCGCGACGACCTGACCATCGACTCTCATCTCGTAGGCCAGATGCATCTTCTTCGATCCTGCGGACACGAGGGTGGGTGTGACCTCCACCTGCGCGCCGAGCGCGACCTCGTCGAGATAGCGGACGTGCGATTCGACGGTGTAGAGCGATGTGGAGTGCGCCTCGCGATGTGCCTGGCTGAGACCGATCTGGTCCATCACCTGATCTGTGGCGAAACCGAAGATCAGAACGTAGAAGGCTTCCGACATGTGACCGTTGTAGTCAATCCAATCAGGAATGACCTCGGTCCGATAGACCTCGAGTTCGATCGGTTCCGGCTGACCGGCCGGATCGGATTCAGCGGACACCGCGTCTGCGGTGGCGTCCTCCGCCGAGGTTGTCCGCCGCTGAGACTCGTGTGCGGCTTCGAGGCCGGTCGTGAGCCTGCGCAAGGCGATGATGCCTGCGTCCCGCGTGGCAATGAGATCAGGAATGGTCCTGTTTCCGGCTTCGAGATCGCACCCGGCCACGACGTCATCGCGCAGCTTCTGTGTGAGCTCCGGGGCGTCCAGACGGGTCCAGGGGGATTTCAACGAGGGACCGAAGTGGTCGAGCATATGTGCCATTCCACCCTGACCGCCGGCCAGATGGAAGGTGAGCATTGGTCCTTGGAACGGCCAGCGCAGAGCGGGGCCGTCGGTGATCGACCGGTCGATCTGTTCCACCGTGGCTTCACCATGGTCGATCATGTGCAGTGCTTCTCGCCATTGTGCCTCTTGAAGCCGATTGGCGATGAACCCGGGGACCTCGTGGTCCATTCTGATGACGGACTTCCCGATGCGTGTGTAGAAGTCGGCCGCCCAGTCGACAGCCTCGACAGCAGTGGATTCTCCGCCGACGACCTCGACGAGTGGGATGAGATAGGGCGGGTTGAACGGATGCCCGACGACGAGGCGTTCGGGATGGCTGGCGTTCACCGCCATCTCGGTCATGCTGTATCCCGAGGTAGAAGAGCCGATGACCACATGCTCGTCACAGACGGCATCGATGCTGGCGAGGAGGCTGCGTTTGAGTTCAAGGTCCTCCGGAGCGGACTCCTGGACGAAGCCGGTCCCGGCGACCGCCTCGGCGAGGTCCGTGTGCACGGTCCAGGCGTGTTTGTCTGCACCCGCGACCATGTCGAGTTCGGCTAGTGCGGGCCAGGCCGCGTCGATGAGACCGCTCAGCTTCTCGGCCGCATCCGGTGCCGGATCCCAGACTCTGACCGTGTAGCCCTGGGCCAGGAAGTAGGCGGCCCAGCCGCCGCCGATGGTTCCGGCTCCGATGCAGGTGACCGTGGTGATCGATTCGATGTTGGGATAGGCCTGAGCAGTGGCAGCCGCGCTCACAGGTCGACTCCCGTCACGATCGGTGCCTGCACCCGCAGATCGAGGATTTCACGGGCTTCGTCGGGTGTGGCCACCTCGGCGCCGAGGTCCTCGATGATGTCGACAGCGCGTTCGGTCAACGAGGTGTTGGTGGCCTTGACACCTTTGGCCAGATACAGATTGTCCTCAAGCCCGACTCGGGCATGGCCACCGGCAAGGATGGACTGGGCCACCCACGGCAGCTGATTGCGACCGATGGCGAAGGACGTGAACTGCGCACCGGCCGGCAGCATGTTCACCATCGCCGTCAGGAGCCCGGCATCGACCGGTGCTCCGTAGGGGACTCCCATGCACAGCTGGTAAAGCGGTGGGGGATCGATGAGTCCCTCTTCGACGAGCACATTGGCAAACCACAGGTTTCCGGTGTCGAAGATCTCGAGCTCGGGTCGCACGCCCAGGGTCTGAATCTTCTTCGACCCCTCACGCAGCATGTCAGGGGTGGACACATAGATGTTCGATCCGTCGCCGAAGTTCAGGGAACCGCAGTCGAGGGTGCAGATCTCGGGCAGCAGCTCCTCGACGTGGGGGAGCCGTTCTAGGGCATTGACGAGGTCCGTGCCCGGCATGTGAGTGGTCGGATCCTGGGGATCGACGACGAGATCTCCGCCCATGCCAGCGGTGAGGTTGATGACGGGATCGACGTCGGAGGCGCGGATGAGGCGCACGACCTCTCGGTAGTGGGCGACCTCGCGGGAGCCTTGCTTGGTGTCGAGGTCTCGAACGTGGATGTGCACGACGGACGCACCGGCACGAGCTGCAGCGATCGCATCGTCGGCGATCTCCTGCGGAGTGACGGGGACGTGCTCGCTCTTGTTCGCCGTATCGCCGGCACCGGTGACGGCACAGGTGAGAATGACCTTGCGATTCATGATGACTCCTCATCAGGGTTGGGGTTGATGATTGTGCGTTTGAGGTAACTGGAGAGACGGCGCCGGAAGGTCGCGACATCCATGATTCCGGTGAGGACCTTGACCCCGAGCCCGTCGAGCAGCGAGGTCAGCTCATCGGCCATGGCCTCACTGTCGCCGGGGCGGAAGAGGCCAGCGGACTGACCGGCTTCGATGGTGGAGGCCACGGTGTGCGACCAGCGTTCGTAGTGCGCCGGATAGTCGGAGGTATAGGAGTCTTCGAGGCCGAGTCTGGCCCAGGTCTGGAGCCAGATCGACCACTCGCTGCGTGCAGTCCGCCCGATGGGCGACTGGAGTTCGAGCAGACGTTCGAGTCGGCGGTGTGGGCTGGGGATCTCGTCCAGCCAGGCGATTTGTCGGTCGAAGGCGAGCTTGACCGAATAGTCGAGTGTCGCGTCGAAGAGATCGGACTTCCCGTCGAAGTAATAGTGAATGCTCGCGTTCGAGATCCCAGCGGCCTCAGCGATGTCCGCGATGCGCACCGTTTCGTAACCGTGGCGGGCGAACAGATCCCATGCAGTCTCGACGATGAGCCTGCGCGGAGAGGAATCCGGGAATGCGCCAAGAGCCCGATCAGACCCAGGCTGGAAGCGCAGGGGAGTCGCGGACACCTGCGACTCGTCGCCGAGCAGCCACCTGACCGTGACTCCGGTTGCGGTGGCCAGGGCAAGGAGTTCTTCGGGGCTGAATCTGCGCCGACCTGACAGGGACTTCGACAGTTTGGTCTCATCGATTCCGATGCTCGCTGCCACATGTCGCTGGGACAGTTCGCTGGTGCGCAGTGCTTCCTTGGCCCGCCGTGCGGTGACAGCGGCTTCGCTGACACCGACTTCGCTGACACCGACTTCGCTGGGATCCGTCATGGCCGCCAATCTATCCCTTGCATGCGCAGATCGCAACTAATACTGGTGAGCCATCAATACTTGCGAACGGTGTTGCGGGTGCTGCGTTGCCACATTCGTCGGCGGGAGGCCGCCATCACCGGTGGGGAGCGGATATTCTCAAAGGGATGAACTCATCGCCTGATGACACTGTTCCCACACCGGAGGGGCCCATGAACGACAATCTCCATTCGCGTATGCACGTCGTATCCGACGAGACCCGAAATCTCGTCAACCTTGTTCTCGACTACTCGCGCAGGCGCACCTTGGCCGTCGACACTCCACTTGACCATCCGACGACCGAGACCGAACTCAAGCGTCTGGCCGGACCGACCATCACCGAGGACGGTGTCGGGTCGTCTCGCGCCCTGGCCATCTTCGAGCACATCTTCGCGCCCGCCTGTATCACAACTGACCACCCGAAATACCTGTCCTTCATTCCGAGTGCGCCGACGAAGGCTGCCGTGGCGTTTGACCTTGTGGTCTCCGCCAGCGCACTCTACGGAGGCTCGTGGCTCGAGGGGGCAGGCGTCGTCCATGCCGAGAATGAGGTCCTGTCCTGGCTGGCCGGTGAGTTCGGGCTCCCGACCAGTGCCGGCGGCGTATTCGTCCAGGGAGGCACGATCGGCAACCTGTCCGCCCTCGTTGCCGCGCGTGACGCGCGCAAAGCTGCGCTCGGCGATGAGAAGCCGGGGCGCTGGGTCATCGTGTGCAGCGCCGAAGCTCACTCCTCGGTCGCCTCGGCGGCAGCCGTGATGGACGTCGATGTGGCGCCCGTGCCGACTGGTGACGACGGTATCCTGCGTCCCGAGGGTGTCCGGACCGCTCTCGAAGAGCACGGTGACGCCGTCATCGCAGTCGTCGCGACTTCGGGGACGACGAACTTCGGCACCATCGACGACATCGCCGGAATCGCAGCTCTCAAGGACGACTTCGACTTCTGGCTCCATATCGACGGTGCCTATGGCCTGGCAGCGATGCTCTCGCCCTTGGTTCGGCACAAGTTCGCCGGAGTCGAATCAGCCGACTCGGTCATCGTCGATCCGCACAAATGGCTGTTCGCGCCCTTTGACGCCTGCGCGCTCATCTACCGCGATCCGACTCTGGGTCGGCGAGCGCACACCCAACGCGCCGAATATCTTGACACCCTCACTGAGTCGCAGGAATGGAGCCCCTCGGATTACGCCATCCAGCTGACTCGTCGACCTCGGGGCCTGCCGCTGTGGTATTCGCTGGCCAGCTATGGTGCCGAGACCTATCGCGAAGCTATCGGCCATTCGATCGAACTGGCGATGCAGATCGGCACCGAGATCAAAAGGCGCCCGAACCTCAGGCTTGTCCGCGAACCCGAACTCTCGGTCGTCGTCTTCGAGCGCGTCGACTGGGCCCGTGAGGACTATCAGCAGTGGTCGGACCGACTGCTTGAGGACCAGCGGGCCTTCGTCGTGCCGAGCTCGCACCAGGGGCGGCCCAATGCCAGGTTCGCGATCATCAACCCGCTCACGACCTTTGACGACCTCGTGGACATCATCGACACCATGGAGTGATTCGGTTCTAGGGAGTCGCTGAGGCCTTGGGGGAGAGGGTCCAGCTGTGATCTGCCGTCGCCGTGTGCCCCCCCAGCCTCACCCCTCAGCTTGAGGCTGGGGTCGGGGCTTGAGCTCGACGGTGAAGGCGGGCAGGAGGAACTGCGTGATCGGTCCGATACCCAGAGCATAGAGCGCGGTGCCGATGCCGAAGATGCCGCCGAGCAGCCAACCGACGATGACCACGCTGACTTCGATGAGGGTGCGCACCAGTCGGATCGATTTGCCGGTGACTCGTGACATCCCTGTCATCAGACCGTCGCGGGGGCCGGGGCCGAACTGCGAGCCGATGTACATCGCCGAGGCGACCCCGTTGAGGATGATGCCGCCGACGAGGAGTGCGATGTTCCACCACAGCTCCTCGGGTTGGGGCAGGAAGAGTCGTGTGAGGTCGAGGGAGGGTCCGATCAGAAGGGCGTTGAGCACAGTTCCCAGTCCGGGCTGCTGCTTGAGCGGGATCCAGATGAGGAGGACGAGGAACGAGGTGATCGTGACGATGGTGCCGAATGTCAGCGGCAGGTGTTTGATGATGCCTGAGTGGAGAACGTCCCAGGGCATCATGCCCAGCCCGGACGTCACGATCATGGCCATCGAGGCGCCGTAGAGGTAGAGGCCGAAGAGCAGCTGCGGCAGCCGACGGGGGAGTCGGCCGCTCTTGAGCTGCTGGATGGGACCGATATTCGAAAGTTCGCGCTTCGGCACAGGTGTCGATGACATCGTAGATCTTTCCGGTTCGTTCTGGCTGATACCACCATCATGTCTCGAACTGGCCTTGTAAAAAAGAGCCAATTGGAAGAAAGTGGTCATATCGCCACCTGCCAGGTGGATAAGTCATCGACACAGCGAGGTTGCCATGAGCACGGCAGTGATGAGCGGACCCAGGTTGGCAGACATCATCGGCACGGGACCATGGCCCGGCCCAGCCTATGATTCGTTGACGGCTGGGATCTCGCGTGCCATCGGCGATGGCCGTATCCCAGTCGGGGCCAGGCTGCCCAGTGAGCGGGAGGCAGCCGCCGCGACCGGCCTGTCTCGGACGACGACCAGCCGCGCTTTTGCGAAGCTGCGCGAACAGGGGTTCGTCGTCACGCGTCGCGGCTCCGGCAGTGTGGTCCAACTACCGGAAGTGCCGGGCGGGCGCATCGATCATCTCTTGACCCCTGCGGGTGCCGACGAGGCGGAAATCGACCTCACCTGCACCGCTTCGGTGGCACCGCCATGGTTGCTGGGCGCCTATGAACGGGCGGTTGCACAGATTCACGCCTATCTGCCTGGCACCGGCTATTATCCCTCGGGGCTGCCCGTACTCAAGGAGCTCATCGCCGAGAGCTATACCACTCGCGGGGTCCGCACCGCTCCCGATCAGATCCTCATCACGTCGGGAGCCTTCGGCGCCGTGTCCATCGCCGTGCGCGCGCTCAACGAGGGCCGGGGCCGGGTGCTCATCGAAAGTCCGACCTACCCAAATGCGATCGCGACACTGGAAGGCGCCGGTGCCTCCCTGATTCCCTATCCCCTCGAGCTGAGCTCTGCTGGACACCACTGGGACATCGACGCCATGGACCACATCGCACGCCAGACCCGTGTGCGTTCGGCCTATCTCATCCCTGACTTCCACAACCCCACCGGAGCACTCCTGCCCGAAGAGCAGCGGCCCGAACTCGGGGCCATGCTCAGGCGCAACTCCATGGTGCCTATCTTCGACGAGTCCCTGGTCGAGCTGGGCCTCGATGGTGATCCGACGCCGACGCCGATGGCAGCCTTCGTGCCCGACTCGATCACGGCAGGAAGCACCAGCAAGATCTTCTGGGGCGGACTGCGCGTCGGGTGGATGCGAATTCCCACCCACCGCATCGAGGCGATGGCGTCCACGCGATTGAGCCTCGACCTCGGCGCTCCTGTGCTCGAGCAGCTCGTCGCCGTCGAACTCATGCGCGACCATGACATGATCGTCGGCGAGTACCGAGTCAAGCTGCGCGCGGCCAGGGACAGCCTCGCAGCGCAGGTGCGCGCTCATCTTCCCTCGTGGCAGGTGATCGTGCCCAGCGGCGGCATGGCCCTGTGGTGTCGACTGCCCGAGGACCGCTCGGGTGCCCTTGCCGTCGCCGCGAGGAGGCACGGACTCAGCTTGGTCTCCGGACCCAATTTCGCACCCGCTGGAGGTCTGGACCGGTGGATTCGTCTGCCGTACACAGTCTCTGAGACGCAATTGGGCGAGGTTGGCCCCCGCCTTGCCGCTGCCTGGGACGATGCCCTGAAGTTCACCGACCGGGTTCCCGCAGGTCGAGCGCGGACCGTCGCCTGAGACGGTCTGGGTACCATGAGGCTATGGACGAGGATATGGATGTGAACGAGGGACTCAATCACAACGGACAGTACTCGACTGCTACGACGGCTGAGGACTTCCGAATCAATATCGCCGAGGTGAATCGGCGCATCGACTCCGCAGCTTCGCGCACCGGCCGCGACTCCGCTGAGATCGAATTGCTGCCGGTGAGCAAGACAGTTCCTCAGGAGAGGATCCGGGAAGCAGTTGCCGCCGGCTGCCGCAAGCTGGGCGAGAACAAGGTGCAGGAGGCCTTCCGGAAGTCAGGCGAGATGGATGACCTGGACATCAGCTGGGCGGTGATCGGTCATCTGCAGTCGAACAAGGCCCGTGACGTTGCGAAATTCGCCTCCGAGTTCCAGGCTCTGGACAGACTGAAGGTCGCAGCTGCTCTCGACCGTCGTCTCGAAGCAGCGGGTCGCAGCCTCGACGTCTACGTCCAGGTCAACACCTCGGCCGAAGAGTCGAAGTTCGGGATGCCGCCGGAAGACCTCCTGAGCTTTCTGCGTGAACTGTCCCAGTTTCCGACCCTGAACCTGCAAGGTCTGATGACCCTCGCGGTGTTCTCCCCCGACCACGACCGAGTCCGCACCTGCTTCCAACGTCTGCGGACCCTGCGGGATCAGGCACAGGAGACCGACCCCGAGCTGATCGGCGCAGGAAAACTCTCGATGGGCATGTCCGGGGACTATGAAGTGGCCATCGAGGAAGGAGCGAACTGCGTTCGCGTGGGTCAGGCCATCTTCGGCAAGAGGGCACTGCCTGACAGCCATTACTGGCCCGAGAACGGCTGACCAAGCCGACTTGATCGCATCACTGACCAATCATCAGGCTCTCTGGTACCTCACCGCAATACTCACGGGGGCCCTGATCGGGCTGGGTCTGCCGGTAGCGACAACGATCGCCATCGGCGCGATCACGCCCTGTCTCATCGCACTCCTGTTCGTGACGTTCCTCGACATCCCGTTCGATGCAGTCCGCGGCTCCTTCACAGACATGAAGTTCCTGGGCGCTGTTGCCCTCGCCAATTTTCTCCTCGTCCCGCTCGTCGTCGCCGGCCTCCATGTCGTGATGCCTCTGGACGAGACGCTCGTCGTGCCCGTCCTCATCGTTCTCCTCACCCCCTGCATCGACTACGTTCTCGTCTTCACCAGATTGGCCGGGGGAGCCCACGCGAGTCTGCTCGCCCTGACACCAGTGCTGATGCTTGTCCAGATCATCCTGTTGCCGGTCTACCTGTGGATTATTCTGGGCGGCAGCGCAGTCTGTGCGATCACCCCGGGGCCCTTCGTCGCCGCACTCGTCGTCTTCATCATCCTGCCGCTGGGCGCCTCCGTCGCGGTCCGTCTCCTTGCCCGCCGATCGGCGGTCGTGGATCGCTTGGTTGGGATCGGCTCGGATTCTATGGTGCCGCTGATGATGCTCACCCTGGCTGTGATTGCCGTGGCGCAGGTGCCCCTGATCGCGCCGCATCTGTTGGAATTGGGCGGTGCCATTGCGACGTTCGTCGTATTCGCGATCATCATGACCGGCCTGGGATGGATCATGGCTCGGGTGCTGCCGCTGAGCCTGAGACAGGGACGAGCCCTTGTCTTCAACGCAGTGACCCGCAATTCGTTGGTCATGCTTCCGATCGTCCGGGCCATCACCGCCGACGGAGTCGGTCCGGCGGCCGTCGTCGCGCAGACTATGGTTGAGCTTGTCGTCATGCTCCTCCTCGCCCGCTTGGTGCCGCGACTCCTCCCCGGAACCGTCGTGGCCGAAAACCGCTAGTATTGTCTTAGGGTTGCGAGCAGAATAGTCATATGCTCACCACAGATCAGTGCTATCAGGCGGTTGCCGGGCGCGACAGACGCTTCGACGGAATGTTCTTCACTGCGGTTCATTCAACCGGCATCTTCTGCCGTCCGTCCTGCCCGGCGAGAACTCCTCTGCGCAAGAACGTCGATTTCTACCAGACCGCAGCGGCCGCAGCGGAAGCAGGGTTCCGTGCCTGCAAACGGTGCCGACCCGATGCCAGCCCGAACTCGCCTGAGTGGGACATTCGAGCCGATGTCACGGCCCGGGCCATGAGACTCATCCACGACGGTCTCGTCGATCGGGCGGGGATCTCCGGCCTCGCATCGGCGCTGGGATACAGTTCACGACAGCTGGGGCGAGTGCTGCAATCCGAACTCGGGGTCGGGCCCCTCGCAATTGCCCGAAGCGAACGCGTCAGGACCGCCCGGACTCTGGTCGAATCGACGACGCTGACCATGAGCGAGATCGCCTTCGCAGCCGGTTTCTCAAGCATTCGCCAATTCAATGACACCTTCCGCGCTGTCTACGCCTCCACGCCACGGGAACTGCGCAGCAACGCAGGAGAACCACATCGAGGACAGAACATCACTGTCCGTCTCGCCTACCGTCCGCCTCTCGATCACGCTCATCTGTTCAGCTATTTGGCCGTGCGCGCGATCCCCGGGGTAGAGGACGTCGGCCGGGATCACTACACGCGTTCGCTGCGTTTGGCACACGGTCCCGCCGTCCTGACACTGACCCCGGGGGCCGGGGCCTTCATCGAGTGTCACCTCCGTTTGGCTGACACGCGCGATCTCGGAAGTGCAGTGGCCAGAGCCAGGCGAATCCTCGACCTCGACGCGGACCCCATCGCGGTGCAAGCGACACTGACTCAAGCGGGCCTTTCCACGCTCATCGACAGGTACCCGGGGATTCGCTCTCCGGGAACCGGTGACCCTGTCGAACTCGCGATCCGAACGATCCTGGGGCAGCAGATCTCAGTCAGTGCCGCACAGACTCATCTGAAGCGCCTGGTCAGCGACTACGGTCAGTCGCTGCCTGAGGAGCTGAGAGTCGGCGGCGTCGACCGAGTATTCCCCACTGCAGCCACAATCGCGGAGATTCCGGACGAGCATTGGTCGCTGCCCGGCCGCAGGATCGGCACACTCCAGGCACTGAGCGCACGCCTGGCTGACGGCTCGATCGATCTGGGCCCGGGATGTGATCGAACAGAAGTCAACCACAGCCTGCTTGCCATACCTGGAATCGGTCCGTGGAGTCTCGGCTACATTCGGATGCGAGCGCTGGGAGACCCCGACGTGCTTCTCAGCTCGGACCTCGGCGTCAAGAAGGCCATTGCTGAGCTCAAGGGTTCAGGCACTGACATGGCTGACGGGGCCCAGAGTTTGGATGCGGCACGCCCCTGGAGGTCCTACGTCACACACCTGCTGTGGGCCCATCACTCCCAGCCGCAGGCTCTACCGGCCTCGACAGACCGGGCGCGAACACACAGACAAGTCGACACTGACACCGACACAATCCCGAACAGCACAGCGAATCAGAAGCGGAGAACACCATGACGATGACATTGATCCAGCCGACCGCGACCACAGTGAGGTACACGGTCATCGACGCGGCGTTGGGGAGGATCCTGCTCACCTCGGACGGTGATCACCTCACCGGGCTCTACCTGGGTGACTTCGACCAGATCCGGGAACGGCTGGCGACGCCAGGCGGTGTCGAGCCGGTCGCCGACGATGAACTCAATGTGTTCGCGGCGGCGGGGGAGCAGCTCGCCGAATACTTCGCAGGCACCCGCATCGAATTCGATATCCCCTTGGCCCCGAAAGGCACAGAATTCCAGCGCAAGGTCTGGCAGGCACTGACGACGATTCCCTATGGTGCAACCGCCGGATACGGAGAACTCGCTGCCTGGATCAACAGACCGTCGGCGGCACGCGCAGTGGGAGCAGCCAATGGTCGGAACCCGATCAGCATCATCGTTCCCTGCCACCGTGTAATCGGAGCCAACGGGGCTTTGACAGGGTATGCCTGGGGTGAAGAGAAGAAGCGGACCCTGCTCGATCTTGAGGCCGCCCGCTGACAGGGATCTGACAGAGATCAAGACTGTGAGGATGCCCGTGGCGCTCTTGCGAATATGCACATGAAGAAAAGGACCCGGTCTCTTTGTGATGAGACCGGGTCCTTCGCGCGGTGGAGGTAAGGGGATTCGAACCCCTGACCTTCTCCATGCCATGGAGACGCGCTACCAACTGCGCCATACCCCCGCTTGCTGGATCAATATTACTCAGGTGCACGCGGGACGACAAATCGGCAGACAGTGACGCTGACCACACCCTGGTGGCGATGGCGTGGCTGCAGCCGGGTCACTGCCGATGGCCGGGGCCGGGTGACCACCCAGTCCCGGCCATCGTCATCAGATCATGGGCCGCACCTGGTAGAGGTACTTCGCGATTTCTCGTTCGCGCTGCTCCTTCACCCGCTCGTCTCGAGAGAGTCTGCGAAACTGCGCATGACGGCGGTTCCGAACCACCTGCTCGCGATCCCTTGTCGTGACAGCAGGACGGCGGGCCCATTGGATCAGCTTGAGCCCGGCGCTCAATGCCACACGCCGTGGATATGTGGCTCATCACTATAGATCTTGTGGACTAGTTAGTCTGACTTCTCGAAGGATGTGGCGGTCTCTACCAAACGGATCGATGATGGTCTTGTGGTCGGGTCTGACTCATGGCTCTTCTGACACCCCGCTGTCTGGGGGTTGTCCTGTTTACGACGTGTCGACTGGCTCGGCTCACTGTAATAAGTGCAGCCCAGCAGGCCGTCATGTCCTGATAGGAGTCTGGCGTGTCCCCGATAGTGAACTGACTGACGCCGGCTGAGCTGCGCACCCGAGAACTCGAAGAGAAGGGGCGCAGTTCCCATGATGAACGATAAGCAGGTTAAGGTCTACGGCGGGATCGACACGCACGCGGACACACATCACCTCGCGGTGATCGACCAAGCCGGGCGCCGACTGGCTGATGCCCAAATACCGACTACCGCGACTGGGTACCAGGCAGCATTGCGGTTCTTGGGTTCCTGGCCTGGATTGGTCAGCGTGGGCATCGAGTGCACCGGCTCCTATGGAGCCGCGGTCACCCGAGCTGTGCGGGAGGCAGGCATCACGGTGTTCGAGGTGAATCGACCCAACCGGTTCGACCGGCGACTCCACGGCAAGAGCGATCCCTTCGATGCTTATTCCGCCGCTGAGGCTGTGCTGGGTGGCAGAGCCAGCGCGGCGCCCAAGGGCGGGGACGGGCTCGTGGAGTCGCTGCGAGTACTGCGGACCTCAAGGTCCTCGGCGCTGCAGGCTCGGACTGCGACGATCAATCAGATTAAGGGGATGCTGATCACAGCCCCAGAGGATCTGCGTACACGTTACAAGGGCCTGTCAACTCCCAAACTGATTGCAGCACTGGCGGCATCGCGACCAACAGCGACACCGGTCACCGCCGCCGAGGCCACGGCCTACAGCCTGCGGCTGCTGGCAAGGCGCTGGCAAGCACTGACCGGGCAGATAGAGGACTTGGCTGGGCACCTGCAGCGACTACTGGACGACCACGCTCCCGACCTGATGAGGGTCTTCGGCTGCGGCCGAGACACCGTCGCGCAACTGTTGATCACCGCCGGGGACAACCCTGATCGGCTACGTTCAGAAGCCGCGTTCGCAGCACTGGCCGGGGTCTGCCCAATCCCGGCATCGTCGGGTAAGACTAAACGCCACCGACTCAACCGCGCTGGGGACCGGCAGGCAAACTCCGCGCTTTATCACATCGTGATGGTGCGGCTGCGTTACAACCAGGAGACCCGCGACTACGTGGCGCGGCGAACTGCTGAAGGCAAGACCAAGATGGAAATCATCCGCTGCCTGAAGCGTTACCTCGTCCGCCAGCTCTATCCCCTCATCGTCGAGACTCTTCATCCCAGAAAAGAGGTGGCCGTCGCTTGACGAAACACTATAGGAGTGTCGTAATTGAGAGTGTAGAACTGGCCTGAAGCCACCGGACTCGAGCAGACTCCTGGCGATGTAGTGGGTGATGTTCCGGAACCCCAACGCGGACCCGCGGAGATGTTCAAGCCTGCCGTTGATCGCTTCAGTCGGACCATTCGACGTTCCCGATCGGGTGAAGAACGCGAGCACATCAGCAGCTCGACGCTTCAAAGTCCTTCCTAACCGTTTGAGCTCAACCAGCCCTGTCGGCAGATTCGTCGTCAGGGTATCGATGACCGTGCTCAAGAGCTTCTTGCCCTCGTTCCGGTCGGCGGTTCGGTAGGCGCTCACTATGTCTTGGTAGACAGCCCAGGTGACTTCGACTTCGATGGAACTCGAATCGGCGAACAGGCCCGCGATCCTCTCCTGTTGCTTGGTTGTGAGCAGATCAGTACCGGTGTGCAGAGTCCTCCTTGCCCGATACAAGGGGTCTTTCGCTCGTCCACGATGGCCAGTTGTCTCCTGCTGAATACGACGACGAACATCATCGAGAGCATCACCGGCGAGCTTGACGACGTGGAAGGGGTCCATGACTTCGACAGCGTCGGGCAGTTCCTCAACTGAGGCTGTTTTGAAGCCGGAGAATCCGTCCATCGCGACGACGTCGATGCCATCACGCCAGTCTTTCGGTCGGGCTTTCAGCCATTGTTTGAAGACTTGTTTCGACCGTCCGGGAATCATGTCGAGCAGTCGTGCCGGGCCTGTTGCCTGGCTGATCGGGGTGAGGTCTATGATGACGGTGACGTACTTGTCGCCACGTCGGGTGTGCCGCCATACGTGCTCGTCGACACCTATGACGCTGACCCCGTCGAAACGGGTCGGGTCGTTGATCAACAACCTGTGGCCTTCAGCGAGGATTGCGGAGTTCGCGGTGTGCCAGGACACGGCGAGTTTGCTTGCGATCACAGACACGGTGTCGTGGTCGATGACGAGAGCACTCAGCGCCCATTCGAGGCCGGTTCGAGAGATCTTCGCTCGTGGTGGTGCCGCAGCAGTGGTGTCTTGGCGCCATACGCGGCCGCACTCGACGCATTTGTAACGGCGGAGGCGAATATGAAGCGTGGTCGGTCGGTGACCGAAGGGTTCGTGGGCCAGACGCCGGACGACGGTATCGCGAACGATCCCGTGGCCACCGCACCGTCGGCACCAGTCATCGGCAGTGTTGGGCCGGCATTCCAGGATGGCTTTGCCTCCGGTGATGTGCTGGCCGATACAGGTCAGGTCGAGGGTGTTGAGTCGGCAGAATGTCGTGAGGTCAGGGGTCGAGAAAGTAGGCTTGGCCACGTCGAGGTCTTTCGGATGGACCGTGTAGGAACTTCCATCATCGGAAGACCTCGACGTCTATCCGGGCAGCGACTCGCCGTGTCCGGGCATCACCGGCCTGCACTTTCTTTTACGGAAGAGCCACCTAACCTGCCCGGAAAGCCACGGAAATCCAACCACCGGATGCGGTGATCGCCGCATCCCAGAAGAAGACACCATGTTGACCCATCTTTATGTCCGCCTCGTAGCGTTCGTCGCCGGTGTCGGCACTGCCGACCCGAAGCGCCGAGGCGACGGCCCCCCGTTCACAAGGAGGTGCCTGACCGCAGGGACGTTCCCGGTTGGGTGCTCATCACGCTCGTTAGTTTCCGCGCGCACACCTTCCCCTCCCCTCAGAGCCAACCGAATTAAGGAAGTTCGCGGAGCAAGGCCTCAACCACAGCCGGAATCAACAAGTGACTATCAAACTTCAGTACCGGGCAGTGCGTCGCAGGTTACAATTTCGACACCAAGATCAAGCCTTACTCGATACTTCATCGAAAGTTTTCGTTCTGCGGTTAATATCACGTTACCCACTCCGACGACCGGCTGCACTAGCGCATGCCACGCGGAGCTAACAGAACGGAAAATGCAATGAAGCATACTTCCAAGATCCTGGCGATTTGCCTCTCACTAGTCCTAGCTGCCGGCGCGGCATCGCCTGTAGCTGCCGAGGAGGAAGAGTCGGAGGTCGACAGTGTTGTCATGGCGCAGTACGAGGCTTGGGCACAGACGGTCGAGACGAACGCGTTGACACTTTCGGACGACTTCCTACAAACACAGGCAGCGAGTACCGCCGAGTACGTGGACACAACTGTTACGATTGGCGATCCAGTCGCCTCGAGGTCCGCCGAAGCCGCAGAAGAGGCGAACTCGCGGTACGTCAAGTGCACTGCACGTGTGGACAACCCTCACTATTCCAAAGGGGCAGGTGGCGCGATATACAAGTCCCGGTATAAGTGCGAATCGAAAGGAGTCAGCACGACCGTGAAGCTACGAGTCCGCGGTCTTCTTAGCCTGTACCCAGCTTCGAAGAACGGCGGGAAAGCCGGCAAAGGACAGAGCCGGGCAAAGAGCGACGCAAACATTACGGTCAAGGCAAACACCGGGTTCTCCAACCCTTACTACACGCCCAAGACTGGTTACAACGGTGGACGCGGCACCGGATACTGGAACGCCACCAGCACACTGATCATCAACAGTCATCCTTCACTCTCGGGAAAGCGAACAGGATCAAACTCAAAGACCGTCTGGAAGAAGATTTAGACTGCAATCTACCAAGCAAATCAAAGATCGACAGGCTAAACGAACTGCGAGGTCCCCATGGACGACGAAGTCTTTCACCTGATTGACGAGCGAGATATCGATCGTGAAGCCACTGCTGACACATTTCGCGTTTCGTTCTGGCATGGCGACGAAAACGATCCACAGGATCTCACTTCGGTCGCCGTATACGAAACTTCAGTTGCAACTCTCGACGAGGTCATCGCGTGGGCGAAGCGCGGGCAAATTCCTGAGCCTCGGCTAGTCGAAATATTCGCAGTAGTCGCTTCTGCAGAACAGAAAGACAGCATACAGATTGCGAGTTATGACCACCGCCCAGATCTGAAGCCGGGCGAAGTTCGTGACACCGGCTACTCTGAAGCGTCGATCTTCCTACACGGTTAACTGCTCGACAGCGAACAGGATGCATGAGTCAATTGCTCTCGGCGGTTCCGTCTTTTGCGGACGGGACCGCCGACTATTCCGCTCGTCGCTCCCACCACACATCATCCGACTGCAACCACGCTCCCAGCGTAGAGCACCGCCGGTCATGCAAACGCACGAACATCCCCATCGAACCCGAGGCGCTCGGGTGCGCCGTGATCTGGAATCACCGACCTACACTCTCGTTTACGAAGAGCCGGATATGTGAATGGAAGTGCCCTAGACAAAACGATTCCTTAATGTTTTCGGGCAGGGAGATGCCCAAATAAGAGTTAGTTGAAATGTTCGAAATCAATGAGCAGAAGAAAAGCCCGAGAGTCGAATGAAAGCGACCTCTGGAAAATGAATTCAGGGATTGGCTATCGCACGATCGGCTGAGGCTCGATGAGGATCAGCCGACGTGGCGGCAGCTGCCCAAAGACGGGTTCACTCGGATGAGTGGATCAAGGCCCAAAAAGTCGGTGGTGTACGTGGATGAACGCACCTGGTGAACGACGGTGTCTCGAGCGAGTTCACCTCAGGCGTGAATGCGGTCCGTGGGCGCCGACTGTGGCGACAGAGCTGCATGGCCTGGGTGATCCTGCAGTAGG
Source organism: Brevibacterium sp. CBA3109 (assembly GCF_040256645.1). Lineage (NCBI taxonomy): Bacteria > Bacillati > Actinomycetota > Actinomycetes > Micrococcales > Brevibacteriaceae > Brevibacterium > Brevibacterium koreense. The sequence continues at coordinate 1,664,091 of NZ_CP158281.1, forward strand.
AAACGTTCCGGTGTTCAATTGACCGGTGGAGAAAGACGTGAGGTGCGGCTGGAATTCAGCCGACGAGCCCTTGTCCGCCAATCAAGCAGGCAGTTTTCCCGATCCAGCGGTGCTGGAGGTTCGGAAATGCGATGATTTTCAGCATAGTTCTGCGCTCCCTTCTTGGTCGTGGATCTCGTTTGAGTGGCGTCAGCACTCAAGATGGTTTGTTGCAATTCTGAGGTTTGTGCGAATCCGTAATTGCACTATTGAATTTATCACAGGTGAAGAACTCTGTGTGATTTTTGTTCATTCTTTCTGAACTCTATTGTGGGTCGAGAGAAACGTGGCCTAATCGGGCCAGTCGTCGATCTGGGCGTCCAGGTCGATTATCTCTCCAGCGACGCAGGGATGTTGGGTCGAAGAATACCGAGGTACCGACGTAGAATCTTCTCAGACTCGCGACTCTCTGGGAGAAGATAATGTCACAGCCAGCTGCCACCACTCGACGACTGGTCGTCGGATACATCGCCACGGACCGTGGACGCGACGCCATCGCTCTGGCCATCTCACTCGCACGCTCCGCTGGGATCGAACTCATCGTGACGATCGTGCGTCCGGAGTCATCGACCTTCACCGCAGGCAATTCGATTCCGCAGGACGGCACCGGGATTGTCTTGCAGCAGCTCGAGGATTGGCTTGACGAGGCTCTGTCCCTGGTGCCGGATGATGTCTGCGCCCGTGGCCTCATCCACACTTCGTCGAATGAGTCCAAGGGGCTGATGGAGGTTGCCGAGGCCGAAGGTGCACTCGGTATCGTCATCGGTGCTCGCGCCACAACACTGATGCGTTCGTTCCGCATCGGAACTGTCGCGACCTCGCTGCTTCACTCCTCAACAGTCCCAGTGGTGCTGGCTCCGTCAGGCAACTCGGACATCGGCCCCGTCTCCCGAATCACCACATTCTTCGGTGCCCGCCCCGGAGCTGCAGCGCTCATCGGTGCGGCTGTGCAGTCAGCGGCCGCCCTCGACGTCGACCTGCGTCTGATCTCCCTGATCGAGAACGACGGGCTCGGCGATGACGACACCGTGGAGATTCAGGAATTTGCCGAGGAGTACGGGGGAGCGGTGCTGGCCGGCCGCGCCGCCGAGATGCTTGAGTCGGGCCGAGCCGTCGTCAGGTCACAGGCTGGAGCCGACATCGAAGACGCTGCCGCCAACGTCGACTTCCAGCCTGGCGAGATCGCATTCATCGGTTCCAGCAGGCTCGGTCGAGGCGGCCGGGTCTTCATCGGTGCACGTGCCAGACGACTGCTGCGTGTGCTGCCGGTGCCCGTCGTCGTTGTGCCCCGCCGGGCTATCGGCCCCGTCTCAACACGGTGAGCCACTCTGCTCCTGCCCGCGCCGACCTCACCGTCGACGGCCACCCGACCGCTGTGTGGCTGCACACGTCGGGTTCGACCCGCCGCCCTGTGCTCATGGTCCACGGATTCCGTGGCGATCACCATGGGATGGACCTCATCGCGGGAGCAATCCGGGACCGTGACGTCATCGTCGCCGACCTGCCCGGGTTCGGCCTCACTCCTCCTTTGCGGACAGGTCTGAGTCTCGACAGCTACTGCGATCATCTCGGGGGGCTCGTCGCCGAGGTGACTTCGCGTTGGCAGGCCGCACCGATCGTCCTCGGCCACTCCTTCGGATCGATTCTGGTCGCACATATGGCCGCCCGTCGACCGTCCACGGCTGCCGAGCTCATCCTCATCAACCCGATCACGACACCGGCGCTTCAAGGCTCCGCCAAAGTACTGACAGCCCTGACCCGTCTCTACTACAACCTCGGAGCGCGGCTGCCGGAGTCGATCGGGCATCAGCTGCTGGCCAACCCGGTCATCGTACGAGCGATGAGTGAGGTCATGGCCACGACCAGAGACCGCGGGCTGCGACGCTATATCCATGACCAGCATTCTCGGCACTTCTCCACGTTCAGCGATCGGGCTTCGCTGGCAGCGGCCTTCGACGTCTCAGTCGCCCACACCGTCACCGAGGTGGCCGGCAACCTGAGTATGCCCACGCTCGTCATTGCCGGAGACAAGGACGCTATCGCTCCGATCGCTGCGACTCGCGAATTCGTGTCAGACCTGGCCTGCGCGCAGTTCGTGGAACTCTCCGGAGTGGGGCACTTGGTGCATTATGAGCGTCCCGACGCAGCCGCCTCGGCGATCATGGAATTCTGTCGCGATCGGGACTGAACCTGTCACCGATCGATGACAGCACGAAGAGGGCCGATGCGAATCAACGCATCGGCCCTCTTTCTCACAACGGAAGGTGTCAGGGGCGGTCGCTGACCCAGTGGTAGATCATGGGGACGATGAACGCGAAGCAGGCAGAGAGCAGACCGGCCCAGAAGAGCCAGAACTGGGTACCCGTGGCACCGTAGAATCCGGCACCGAAGAGGTAGAGACCGAACACGAAGAGGGCTAACGAGAAGATGAAGACGATGACGTCAGCGAACGATGCTGAGTTCCGGGTTCTCTTCGTGGTGGCGATATTGGACATGTTCTCCTCCGACGGTCATTGAGGTGCAGACTGACACACTGCGAGCAAGTCTACACGCAGTAGAGAAGAATCCGGTTGCGACCCTCGCTCGAGTCGCGGCAGGGATCGATCAGTCGCGTGCGGAGCTCTTCTCCGGGACCAGCCAGCCCAGGAGCGCGGAGACGATGGAGATGATGATCGCGGCGAAGACGGCTTGGAAGAAGAACGAATCGATGGTGAACGCGAATGGAGTGAAACCGCTGAGCCAACTGGTCAGGGCCAACATCACTGCGTTGATGACGATCGAGAACAGCCCCAAGGTCAGACAGGTGATCGGTGCCGACAGAACACTGAGGATCGGTTTGATGAACGCGTTCGCCAGACCGAAGATCAACCCGATTACGAGGTAGGAGATGATCGTGGCAGGGATAGCTCCGGCCTGGTCTTCCACGACGCGGTTTCCTTCGATGGCGACGCCAGGCAGTATCCAAGCCGCAACCCAGATCGCACATGCGTTGACGACAACTCGTGAGAGGAAGTTCATGCTGATATGTTCCCAGATCCGCCTGCATTCTTTCTGAGTTGCAGATGGGAATGCGGTCCGTGCCGACCACCGTGCTGGCCAGTCCTGCTGTCCAAGCGGCCGGCAATGGTGAGCAAACTCAAACCGCTTCGTCACCGGAGGCCTCGTGGGTCCGCGGTGATGCCTGTAGCCTGGGAATGGCGCCATACGTCGCCGAGAGTCACAGCAGTGTGCATCTACCGAGTGCTTCGATCCAGGTCACCACGGCGGCACAGACCCCCATCGAGTCGATGGGTAGAAACTGGATTGGTATGCCGAGCAACGAAACCCGCACCCGCAATCACGAAGTCGCCGCACCGAAGCTTCTGACCGTCGTGGGCCGCACCTACTTCCCGATCGCCTTGATGGCCCGCCTGCCTTACGCCATGGTGGTCATCGGAGTCCTCACCCTCGTTGTTGCGGGCAGAGGATCACTGAGTCTCGGCGGAATCAATTCCGCCATGGTCGGTCTCGGAACAGCGATCTTCGGATCCTTCATCGGCGCGGCCGCCGACCGTTGGGGACAGCGACCAGTGCTCCTGATCGCAGGTCTGGCCAACAGCGCCGCGCTGATCTTCATGGCATGGGTCGTCTTCAGCCCGCTGCCTGACGCAGTAGTGCTCATCGCGGCCTTCGCCATCGGTGCCACGGCTCCACAGGCGGCCCCGATGTCGCGCTCCCGCCTCGTCGAGATCATCATGTCGAAGCTCGCCGGGCCCGGACAGCAGAAGACCCTGAGTTCGACCATGGCCTACGAGTCGGCCGCGGATGAGTTCGTCTTCGTCTTCGGCCCCTTCATCGTCGGCCTGCTCGCAACGACCTTTCATCCTGTGGCGCCGATCATCGGTGCAGTCGTCATGACTTTGATCTTCGTCTCGGCCTTCGCTCTCCACCCGACCGGTCGGGCCCATGTCAACGCGTCATCGGGCCCGCGCGCCCAGGCCCCGGCCAAGGAACTGTTCACCTTCGCAGTCCTCGTCGTCGTCCTCGGAACCTTCGGCATCGGACTCGTCTTCGGCTCGACCCTGACCGCACTGACCTCACTGATGAATGACCTCGGCCATCCGGAGGAAGCCGGCATCTTCTACGGCATCATGGGCATCGGGTCCGCGATTCTGGCGATCGCCGTCGCACTCTTCTCCCCGCGTTATGCATTGTGGGCCCGCTGGCTGTCATTCGCCCCGGTGATGCTCGTCGGTGCTTTCATCATGTCGACCTCAGACTCGATGATCACCGTGGTCATCGCCCTGTTGCTCATGGGCTGTGCGGTTGGACCGACGCTGGTGACCTTGTTCAGCCTCGCCGCCGAACGCAGCCCGCTCGGTCGTTCTGCGACCGTCATGTCCATGGCGGGGTCCGCGATCATCGTCGGTCAGTCAGTGGCATCGGCAGTCAACGGAATCCTCGCCGAGGAGGCCGGGACCTCGGCCGCGATGGCTGTCCCGATGGCGGCTTCCGCACTCGTCCTCGTTGCCGGCCTGCTCAACCTCCTCGTCGGCAAAAGAGCCCGAAAAAGAGACCTGGTTCACTCCTAGTTTCCGTCTTCTGGGACGTCTCGTCCCAGCATTGAGATGGTGTGACCTGAGCAATAACGGAGAGTAGCATTGCCGCTTGTTCACAGTGAATCGCGCAGCACAGTGCGCGTTTGCACGCCACAACGGAAAGCACGATATGTCATCAAGCACCTCAGCCACTGAGGCCGCGCGGAACGACACCCGATTCTTCGGGCACCCACTTCCGCTCATGCAGCTCTTCAGCCTCGAACTGTGGGAACGGTTCTCCTACTACGGCATGAACGGCATCCTCGCCATCTACCTGTACTTCCAGGTCTCCGAGGGCGGCCTGGGCATGCCTCAGCCGACAGCCATCGGAATCGTCGGCGCCTATGGCGGCGCCGTCTTCCTCGCCACCATCCTCGGTGCGTGGGTCGCGGACCGGATCCTCGGCGCGGAGAAGATCCTCTTCTACTCGGCCATCATCATCATGGCAGGGCACATCTGTCTGGCCCTCATCCCCGGCTTCGGCGGAGTCGCCGCCGGACTCATCCTCGTTGCCCTCGGATCCGGTGGCCTCAAGGCCAACGCCTCCGCTCTCGTCGGTGAACTCTACTCAGAGAAGGACCCGCGCAGGGATGCCGGGTTCACGCTCTTCTACATGGGCGTCAACGTCGGAGCCCTCCTGGGACCGCTCATCACCGGCCTCCTGCAGAAGGAGATCGGCTTCCACGTCGGCTTCGGTGCCGCAGCCGTCGGCATGGCTCTGGGCCTGATCATCTATGCCACAGGGCGGAAGAACCTGCCGGACGAATCTCGCGGTGCGGTCAACCCGCTGCCGACTTCGAAGGTCTACCTCTTCGTGGCGGCCATCGTCGTCGCAGTCATCCTCATCGTCATCCTCTGGATGGCCGGTGTCGTCAACCCGGACAATCTGGACTGGTGGATCGCAGGAATCTCGGCGGGAGCAGCGGCATGCTATTTCATCGTCATGGGTGTCAGCCCGCAGACGAATGCCGATGAGCGCTCACGTGTGCTTGCGTTCATTCCCTTCTTCGTCACCTGTGTGGTCTTCTGGTCCTTGTATCAGCAGATCTTCGGGACGCTCACCGCCTATTCCGACTCGCAGATGAACCGTGAGATCTTCGGTTGGGAGATGCCGATCAACTGGCTTCAGCTCATCCCTCCGATCTTCGTCATCGCCTTCGCCCCGGTCTTCTCTGCCATGTGGTTCAAACTGGGCACACGTCAGATTTCGACTCCGGTCAAGGCGGGCCTCTCGCTCATCCTCATCGGCATCGCGTTCCTGCTCTTCCTTCCGTATGCGAATGCCGGGGAGCATGAGACGCCGCTGCTGTGGGTGGCGTTCATCCTGCTGCTCTTCGTCTTCGCCGAACTGCTCATCTCACCGATTGGCCTGTCCTTCTCCTCGAAGGTCGCACCGAAGGTGTTCCAATCGCAGATGATCGCCGTGTTCTTCCTCGCCTCAGGCGTGGGAACCGCGCTGTCTGGCGTGCTGGGCGGCTACTACTCGGCCGATAATCAGACTCCGTACTGGACATCGATCGGCGCAGCATCGATCATTCTTGGCCTGCTGGCTCTGACCCTGACCAAGCCGATGCTCAAGGCGCTGCGCGGAATCCGCTGACACCTCAGCAGTTCCCTCGCAGTCTCGACCGCGCTCGAAACGCCCTTGCTCACGCTGCGTGAGCAAGGGCGTTTCGACTGTCTGCTCTGACCTGTGCGGACGGTGCCCATATTCATCGGGGCCTCACACCCCGATGAATATGGGCAGTGCCTCGGGATGGTGGGCGTGGACGATCGTGAGGAAGACGAGCGCGTCGAAGAGGAGATGGACGGTCACGGTGTAGGGCAGCGACTTCGTCCGCGTGAAGATGAAGGCCTGCACGAGCGCGAATGGGATCGTCAGCACCGGCCCGATCGATCGGTAGCCCAGCTCCCACAGGAAGGACACGAAGATGATGGTGGTGAACACGTTCGCGGTCCAGAAGGCGAAGTGTTTGCGCAGCAGTGCGAAGACCGTGCAGATGAAGAACAGCTCATCCCAGATGCCGACAGCGTTGACGCCGAAGAAGAGGCGGACGATCTCATCCCACTGCGTCACCGGTGGCCAGTTTAGATAGACCCCGGTGCGCATGAAGTACTGGGGGAGGACGAGCCAGGCGAAGACGATGACGAACAGCAGCCACGCCCATTCCAAGCGCGACCACCTCTGCCCCCGACGCCGAGGGAAGACGATGGTCGGGTCCTTGAACCCATAGCGGGTGATCAGCCACGGCCCGATCACCACGGCGGACAGCACGAGCCCCATGCGAGCGATGTTGGACCATGAGATATCGGCTGCCACCGAGATTGAGGAGATCAGCCCCAGACAGCCGGCGATGACGCTGAGGTCGCGTGCGAATTCTCGGTCGACGATCCATGCGACGATGAGGGAGGCCGCCATCGGCACATAGCCGAAAGCTCTCAGCTCAGGAAATGTGGTTCCGAGCCCGAACAGGACGAAGGCCGACAGCGCCAACAGCACTGCGGCCAGCCCCGGCCAGGAAACGAGGTCGAATCGTCTGGACTCAGGTTCGAATCGTATTGGGGTGTCCACGTTTGACACTCTAAATCACCACAGTCCGAACACGAGTGCCCGAAGCGACAACTCCTCGTAGGATCTGAGACAGGAGAAAGGACATCCGTGGAACCCGAAGAATACTGTCAGCTCATCAGCTCATCGACCCCGACCCGCACCGCGGAGACGATTCCCATCGCGTCGGCGATCAGCAGAATCGCTGCTGATGACGTGATCGCCGATGCCCCCATCCCGGCGTTCGCCACCTCGGCGATGGATGGTTTCGCATTCGATGAGTCCGCGTTGAACAGTGCCCAGACCGGCGTCGAGGTGGCTGTGCTCGGTGACATCCCTGCCGGTGCCATGCCGGTCGACATCGCACCGGGCACCGCCGTGCGGGTGATGACCGGAGCGCAGGTGCCCGCCACCGCCGAGGTGGTCGTTCCCGTCGAGCTCACCGATGCCGAATCTACAGGGCCGGCCCCGGATCGCGTCCAGGTCTCCTCCTTGTCCAAGGGACTGCGGGCTGGCTGGAACATCAGAGCAGTGGGGGAGGACACCTTGATCGGAGACACCGTGATCCGAGCCGGCGAGACGATCAGTTCTGCCGGTGTGGGCACACTGGCCATGATGGGACGCGAGACCACCCGCGTTCAGCGGCCTCTGACGATCGGTCTCATCGTCACCGGGGATGAGCTGCGCACCGATTCCACCACATGTGCCCACCCATTCATTCACAACTCGAATCTGCCCATGCTCAGCTCAGCGATCACCAACGCCGGTGCCATCCCGGTCGAACGCAGCTGCGGGGACGATCCGGAAGCCTTGGCACATATAATCGACGAACTCGGAGACTGCGTTGACCTGATCATCACCACCGGCGGTATCAGCGCAGGTGCCTTCGAAGTCGTCAGACAGGCCCTCAGCGGAGACCACTCGACGTTCCTGCGTCTGGCGATGCGACCGGGCGGGCCTCAAGGCTACGGACGCCGCGGTGATGTCCCTCTGCTGCATTTCCCGGGTACTCCGGCCGGCGCCTTCCTGTCCTTCCACCTCTTCGCACGCTCTCTGATCGAGGCGAGTCCCCTCCGGTCGCGGTGGAAGAAGGCCGTCTACGCCGGCCCCGAAGTCCTCGGCCACGACAAGGCCATCAGCCTGGTGCCGGGCAGGTTCAACACAGCGGGAGAGGTCGAGTCCCTGAATCGGTCACGACTGCGTGACTTCTCCGGGGCAGACGTCATCATCCGGGCCCCTCGAGGGTCTGGGAGCATTAGGGGCGGGGACGTCATCGCGGTCCTCGACTGCTGATGCCAACTAGACTGAGACACATGTCAGGAAACGCTCTCAGCCGCGCGGACACGGCACGCTACGCACGACAGATCCGCCTCAACGGTTTCGGCCCGCAGGCCCAATCCGCACTGCTTGCATCCCATGTGCTCGTCATCGGGGCCGGTGGGCTCGGGGCGCCGGTCCTGACGTATCTGGCAGCCGCCGGTGTCGGACGCATCAGCATCATCGACCCCGACACGGTGGAACTGAGCAACCTGCACCGCCAGTTCATTCATTCCGAGGCGCGCGTGGGGCACCGAAAGGTCGATTCCGCGAAACAGCGGATGGACGAGCTGAACTCGACTCTCGACATCATCACCCACCCGGTTCTGCTGACACCGGACAACGCCCTCGAGCTCATCAGTGCGGCAGACATCGTCATCGACGGAAGCGACAACTTCGCGACCAGATACTTAGCCAACGACGCCTGCGAGATTCTTGAAAAACCCTTGGTCTGGGGCACGATCCTCGGCTTCGACGGGCAGGTCGCTGTCTTCGACACGAGAGAGGGGACGACGCTGCGCGACCTCTACCCGGTCGTGCCGGCTCCCGGATCAGTCCCGGACTGCGCCACCGCCGGTGTCCTCGGCGCTCTCTGCGGAAGCATCGGTGCGGCCATGGCGATGGAGACGATCAAGGTCCTCACCGGCATCGGCACCCCGCTCTACAACGCGGTCTCCATCCACAGCAGCCTCGACGCCAGCTGGGAGTGCGTTCCAGTAGGACGGAGACCACAACGGGAGCCGATCACGGACCTTGGCAGCCACCTCGGCGACTATGGTGACGAAATTTCCGCTGGGACATCTGCAGAAACGGACTCGACGGTGACATGGGCGACCATCGCACCCGGTACGCACCTCGTCGACATCAGAGACGACGAGGAAGTGTCTGGAGGAATGGTCCCGGGCGCGCAGCACGTGCCCATGGACGATCTCCTGGACGATCCCGGATTGATCACGGGACATGAGAAGGTGGCACTCTACTGCCGTTCGGGAGTGCGCTCTGCTCGGGCTTGCGCTCAGCTGCGTGCGCAGGGCACCGAGCTCAGCTCGGTCTCTGGGGGATATTTGGCATATCTGTCACTTCCGCGCTGAGGGTCTCAGCCGCGAACGGTCTCAGCTGAGATCTTCCGACAGCAAGCTGCCGCAGCCCTGTCTCAGCCGCCTGCGAAGGGTGGGAGAACGTCGACGGTGTCGCCCTCGCTCAGAACCGTGTGAGGGTCTGTGGCAGCGATCGCGTTGACAAGGAAGCTCGAGCGGGAGATGACAGTTCTCGCCTCGTCACCGGCATCCTTCGTCAGGGTCGTGATCAGCGCGTCAATGGTGGTTGCCGCTGCGCTGCATTCCTTGGTTCCGAAAGCTTCTCGTGCGGCTGCGAAGAAGCGAACTCTGATCTGGGGCACTTATCCTCCGATGGCGCTCATGGGACGTTGGGGCTGTTCGAAGGTCTCGGAATCCATGCCGTGTCCGGCCAGTTTCTTCCAATGCGCACCCTTCCACAGGTTCGCAATCGCTTCATCGTCGGCACCACCGCGCATGGCGGTGAGCAGATCGACCTCCGTGTGTGAGAACAGGCAGGTGCGCACTCGTCCTTCTGCGGTCAGTCTGGTGCGGGTGCAGTCGGCACAGAACGCCCGTGTCACGGAGGCGATGATGCCGACGTCGCCGATGATGGTCTCCGGATCATCCCTGCTGGCAACGAGGAACTTCTCCGCGGGCGCACCACCCCGCGGAGCGGTGTCGGGGGTGAGGACGAAATGGGGCTCGAGCAGGGCGAAGATGTCGGCGGCAGTGATCATGGTGCCGCGTTCCCAGGAGTGTCCGGCATCGAGAGGCATCTGTTCGATGAAGCGCAGCTTGAGATCGCGGTCGAGGCACCAGCGCAGCAGCTCGGGAGCCTGATGGTCGTTGACGCCAGGCAGCAGGACGGCATTGATCTTCACCGGATCCATGCCCGCGGCCTGGGCGCCCTTGATCCCGTCGAGCACCCTATTCAGGAAGGGGCGGCGAGTGATCGTCGCGAAAGTCTCGGGATCGACGGTGTCGAGAGAGACATTGATGCGGTCGAGGCCCGCGGCCCGCAGCTTCTCAGCACGCTTGTCGAGGCCGATCGCGTTCGTCGTCAGAGCGATGTTGGGGCGAGGTTCGAGTGCAGCGACTCCGGCGATGATGTCGGTGACATCTTTGCGGGTCAACGGTTCACCACCGGTGAATCTGACCTGGTCGACGCCGAACTTCTCAACGCCGATGCGAACGAAGCGGATAATCTCCTCGGCTGTCATCGCCTCATCGCGAGACATGAACTCCACACCCTCCTCGGGCATGCAGTAGCTGCACCGGAGATTGCAGAAGTCGGTCAACGAGATGCGCATGTCGCGGGCACGTCGACCGAAGGTGTCCAGGAGCGAATCCTCCTGATGGGCAGTGAACGTATCGCCGGGATCCACTGTTGGAGTTCTCAGCATGGGTGTGGGCAGGCTGATTTTGCGCATTCTGCCATCCTCCTTGATCAACATCTTCGCTATCATCGTCCCATGACTACCGCCATCATGCATCGTCGTCGTGTGTTCGACACGATTGGACCGCTCCTCGAAACGCAGACGACCACGATCGGCGAACTCCTCGACACTCCACGGCGCTTGACCGCCACCGTTCGCTCACCGATCGATGTTCCCGGTTTCGACAACTCCAGCATGGACGGCTACGCCGTGGCCGCCTCCACTCTGCGCCGTGCCGATCAGAGCAGTGCCACCGATGCTCAGGGCAGAGCTCAAACCGTCTATGGACCGATCCCAGTGCACGGTCGGGTCGCGGCCGGCGCGCTCGGCAACGAGGTGACGGCGGGAACAGCAGTCGAAATCATGACCGGTGCACCCCTGCCTCCGGGCACCGACACGGTGATCAGGATCGAGGACACACAACCGGGAGAATTCGAGTCCCCGGAGATCACGATCACGCTGCCGTCCGCTGATTCGGGGCCACAGCCTGGTGCATTCGTCCGGAACCGAGGCAGCGATGTCAGAGCCGGAACCACAATCCTGTCTGCCGGCCTGATGCTCACGCCTGCCCACCTCGGCGTCGCGGCGGCCTGCGGAGTGAAAGCACTCGAGGTGCAGAGCCTGCCGCATGTGCTGATCGTGAGCACCGGGGATGAGATCACCGCGGATGCGGCCGCCGGAATTCACGATGCGAACTCGATCACGCTGGCGGCCAGCCTGCGTCGCCTCGGCGTTGACACGAGGATCATCACTGTCCCCGACGATCCGCAGGCGCTGCTCGACGCAGTCCGTGGCGCCCGGAGCGACCTCGTCATCTCCACCGGCGGGATCTCCAAGGGCGCCCACGAAGTCGTCAAGCTCGCCGCCGACCTGGACCCGGAATCGACCATGGTCTTCCAACCCGTTGCGATGCAGCCGGGAGGACCGCAGGGATGCGGAACACTGGCCGGAACCGCGTGGGTGGCGCTGCCGGGCAACCCGGTCAGCGCCCTGATCAGCTTCGAGATGTTCATCCGCCCGGCACTGTTGGGACTCGACGTCGACGAGGAGCCGCGTGAGACCGAGTACCACCGACTGCTCGGGGGGCTCGACGAAGCCCCGCCCAGCGGGAAGCTGCAGGTGCGCCGGGCCGTGATGACAGATGACGGCCTCGAGCTCGTGGGCGGATCCCGTTCCCACCTGCTGCACAACTATGCCCAGAGCACGCATCTGGTCTTCATCCCGCCCACAGACGCCGAACCCGAGGGGAATGAGCCACACATTCGTTCAGGCGATAGGCTGAAGACGTGGAAGATCACTTGAAACTCTCGCACATCGATGACACCGGAGCCGCGCATATGGTTGACGTCGCGGACAAGGACGTGACCAAGCGTCGGGCCGTGGCCACCGCGCTGATCACGACTCGACACGAGGTGATCGACATGATCGCCGAGGCAGGCCTGCCCAAGGGAGATGCCCTGCCCGTGGCGCGCATAGCCGCAGTCATGGGTGCGAAGCGGACCAGCGAACTCATCCCCCTGTGCCACCCTCTGCCGCTGACTGGCATCGATGTTGATTTCGAACTCCTCGATGATGCAGTGCGGATCAACAGCGCGGTCAAGACCGTGTCGAAGACCGGTGTCGAGATGGAGGCGCTGACCGCTGTGTCTATCGCGGCACTGACCATCTTCGACATGATCAAGGCCGTGGACAGTCAAGCGATCATCGGCGACATCAAGGTGATCGAGAAATCGGGCGGACGCAGCGGCGACTGGAGCCGGGGAGCATGAGCGTCATCCACACCGACATCGTCGAGACACCGATCAGCACGTCAGTGCTCGAGACTGAGGTCCTCACACGCACCTGCGGTGCCGTCGTGAGCTTCTCCGGCGTCATCCGTGACCATGATGACGGCCGAGGAGTCCAACGGCTGACCTACGAGTCTCATCCGGTGGCGACGACCCAGATCGCCGAGGTGGCCGCTGAGATCGCGGAGAGACACCCTGCAGCGCGCCTGTCCGTCGTCCACCGCGTCGGTGACCTCGAAATCGGGGACGTGGCCCTGGCTGCAGTCGTCGCCTCACCGCATCGCAGTGACTCCTTCGACGCCTGCTCGGAACTCGTCGACGAGGTCAAGGCGCGGGTCGCAATCTGGAAGCACCAGTTCTTCTCCGACGGTGACGATGAATGGGTGGGAGCGCTCGAATGACCGAACTGCGCATCAGCGACGCGGCCCGATTCCTCGCAGTCAGCGATGACACCATCCGCCGCTGGGTCAGCGAAGGCAGGCTCACCCAACACAAGGACGCCTCCAACCGTGCCGTGGTTGAGGGGCGCGATCTCGTGGCACTGGCGCAGTCGAGTTCAGCCGCGCTCGATGACCCCACCGGTGTCGTCAGCTCTGCCCGCAACCGGTTCGCCGGTCTCGTCACCGACGTGGCCATCGACGGAGTGATGGCACAGGTCAGCCTCCAGTGCGGTCCGTTCCGCGTTGTGTCGCTCATGTCGGCAGAAGCATGCAGGCAACTCGAACTCGAACCGGGCAGTCTTGCCACCGCCTCCGTGAAGGCAACGCTGGTCTCTATCGACACCGCGGGGGACCGCTGACAATTCCACTCGATTCGTCGCATATATTGAGATGAGAGTGTCGTTTATCCGCGAATGCGGGTTTAATGGGCGTATGAGGTTTCTATCCGCAGCTTGCATCGTTGCACTGCTCACGCTCACCGCATGTTCCTCCGGCTCCGCTTCCGACTCGGGTTCGGAGGAGAAGACAACACTGACCGTCTTCGCTGCCGCATCATTGACCGAGGTCTTCGAGTCTGTCGCAGAGGAATTCAATCAGACCGAGTCCGACGTCGACGTGAAGTTCTCCTTTGCAGGTTCCTCCGATCTCGTCGCACAGATCTCGGAAGGTGCTCCCGCAGACGTGATCGCCACTGCGGATGAGAAGACTATGGACACACTCAAAGGTGAGGACCTGCTGGCCGGGGCACCGCAGATCTTCGCTTCGAACACGTTGACGTTGGCCGTGCCGAAGGGAAACCCGAGGAACATCGCATCGTCGAAGGACCTTGCCGGCCAGGACCTCGTCATCTGCGCGTTGCAGGTCCCATGCGGATCGGCCACCGAAAAGTGGGCGAAGCAAAACGATGTCACACTCGATCCCGTCAGCGAGGAGAACTCGGTCACCGATGTGCTGGGCAAGGTCAGCGCCGGCCAGGCCGATGCAGGCATCGTCTACGTCACCGATGTCGCCCGTGGCAACGGAGACGTCGAGCAGGTCGGCCTCGACGGCGCCGACGCAGTCGTCAACAGGTACCCGGCGGCTGCGGTCGGGGCGAGTGAGAACAAGGAGGAAGCCGATGAGTTCGTGTCGTTCTTGAGGTCCGATGAGGCGGTCGCACTGCTCGGCGACGCCGGGTTCTCGACTCCCTGATATGACCGTTCTGACATGGGTGTCCTGATATGACGGATAAGCGCAGAAGACGCGTCCACACACCGGTGCCGACCTGGCTTTGGATCCCGGCCGGGCTCGGCATCGCCTTCCTCCTCGTCCCGATCATCGGGATGATCACACGGATTGACCCGAGCCACCTCGGCGATGTCATCCTGGCGCCGGAATCGCGACTGGCGATGGGGCTCTCGCTGTTCACCTCTGTCATCGCTGCGCTGGTGAGCGTGAGCATCGGATTCCCCCTGGGCTACCTGCTCGCGACTCGCACCTTCCGTGGGCAGAGAATCGTGCGCACGCTGATTCTGCTGCCGCTCGTGCTGCCTCCCGTCGTCAGCGGCCTGGCGCTGCTCTACACATGGGGGAGAACCGCATTCCTCGGGTCCCTGCTCACGGATATGGGCCTGGGGCTGGCATATACAACTGCGGCAGTGGTGTTTGCGCAGGTCTTCGTGTCGCTGCCGTTCATGGTGATGTCCGTTGAGACGGCGGCTGCTGCCCGCGGGCAGGACTTCGAACTCGCCGCGGCCGAGCTCGGCGCCAAACCCGAGCGCGTGTTCTTCCGCATCACGCTTCCACTCCTGCGCCAGGGAATCATGACCGGCGCCATCCTCTGCTTCGCCCGAGCGCTGGGGGAGTTCGGTGCGACCCTGACCTTCGCAGGCTCCCTCTCGGGGGTCACCCGAACGATGCCGCTGCAGATCTATCTGGTCCGCGAATCGGACCCGCAGTCGGCAATTGCCTTGTCTCTGCTCCTCATCCTCCTCGCCCTCATCATCATCGTCCTCGCCTACCGTTCCCCCCACGCACCCAAACTCCACGCACCGCGCTTCGCCACGAAAGCGCACGCTGGCGAGGATTCGACACCGCAGACCGGCCAGTCTTCGAGGCTTCCTGGCGGGCACCAGCCTGAGCCAGACGCCGATCATCCACGATCGGTGACCTCCACCGTTCGCCTCAATGCCCGCCTTCCTGAGCGCGGAATCGACGTCGATCTCGCTCTGCCGACCGGGACGACGACGGCTATCATCGGTCGCAACGGAGCGGGGAAGTCGAGCCTATTCCAGCTGATGACCGGTGCGATCTCGGCCGAATCCGGATCCCTGCACATCGGTGATGAGACCGTCTTCGACCTCAACACGAACAGGTGGCCGCCAGTTCATGCCCGGGGCATCGTCCATCTGGCTCAGAACCCGCTGCTGTTCCCGCATCTGAGTGTCATCGACAATGTGGCCTTCGGCCTCAGAGCCCATGGGCATCGAGCGAAGGAGGCACACACCATCGCCGGAGGCATGCTCTCGAGCCTCGGCGTCGGCCACTGCGCGGACCGCAAGCCCGAAGCTGTGTCCGGGGGACAGGCAGCCAGAATCGCTTTGGCCAGGGCACTGGTCATCGATCCGAAGCTGCTGCTCCTCGACGAGCCGTTGGCAGCCCTCGACGTCGACGTCAGAGTCGAGACGCGACGGGTCCTCGGCCAGGTGCTGTCCGGTCGGAGCGCGGTCATCATCACCCACGACGTCGACGACGTCACCGCACTGGCATCCACACTGGTGCTCATCGACTCGGGGACCGTTGCGCTCAGTGCTCCAGTGGGAGAGGTCGGGGCTGATCTGGCGGCCGCCGCCCAGGGGGCGCCGGACATGCCGGGACACGACTTCCTCAGCAGCTTTTGCGACGGGGACAGAGAAGGCATACTGTGCAGTAGATCACGCTAGAATCATCGAACCTGCACAAAGGAGCGCAACGACGTGGCAGAACTTTCCTATTCTTCAGGGCCGTCGGACACACCGCTGCTGGGACAGACCATCCCCGCGCATTTCAAGGCGACTGCGGGTGCTCACGCGAAGAACCCGGCACTCGTTGATCGATATTCAGACCGGAGGTGGACCTACGCCGAGTTCGACCGCGACACCGATGCCCTGGCCATCGGACTGCTCGAGCGTGGAATCAAGAAGGGCGACCGGGTCGGCATCTGGGCTCAGAACGTTGCGGAATGGGCGCTGATTCAGTATGCCACCGCGAAGATCGGCGCGATCCTCGTCAACGTCAATCCGTCCTACCGCAGCCACGAGCTCGAATACGTTGCCACGCAGTCGGGCATGTCGATGCTCGTCTCCCAGATCACGGCGCCACCGCACTCGGACTTCCACGCGATCGCGAGCGAGGTCGCAGCCAAGGTGCCAGGTCTCGAGCTTGTCTTCATCGATACGCTTCCTGCCGACCTCCTCGGCGAGGCAGCCATCGGCGAACGTGAGTCCTTTGCCCACCTGATCGGAAGCAGTCGAAACCTGCTCGACGACGAGAGTGCGAAGTACGCGGTGCGCCTGCAGAAGCTCATGGACGAGCTGTCGACGGACGACCCGATCAACATCCAGTACACCTCCGGCACCACCGGTTTCCCCAAAGGGGTGACGCTGAGCCATCACAACATCCTCAACAACGGCTTCTTCATCGGAGAGCTGCTGTCCTACTCGTCTGTGGACTCGGTCGTGCTGCCGGTCCCGTACTACCACTGCTTCGGCATGGTCATCGGAAACCTCGCGGCTCTCAGCCATGGCGCCAGCATCATCCTGCCCTCGCCCGGATTTGATCCGGTGGCGAGCCTGGCTGCAGTCGCCGATGAGAAGGCGACCTCGCTCTACGGAGTGCCGACGATGTTCATCGCGGAACTCGAACATCCGGATTTCTCCACGTACGACCTGAGCACGCTGCGCACCGGCGTCATGGCGGGATCACCCTGCCCGGTTGAGATCATGAAACGAGTCATCGACGACATGAACATGGAGGAAGTCGCCATCTGCTACGGCATGACGGAGACGGCACCTGTGTCCATGATGACGCGTGTCGACGACACGCTCGAGGCCCGCACCCAGACGGTTGGCCGAGTCATGCCGCACCTGGAGATCAAGATCGCTGACCCCGTCACCGGACTGGCCGTTCCGCGCGGTCAGAAGGGCGAACTGTGCACGCGCGGATATGCGGTCATGCTCGGGTATTGGGAGAACCCCGAGAAGACCGCCGAGGCGATCGATGCCGCTCGCTGGATCCACACCGGCGACCTCGGCATCATGGACGATGACGGCTATGTCGACATCTCCGGTCGGATCAAGGACATGGTCATCCGTGGCGGTGAGAACGTCTATCCCCGCGAGATCGAGGAGTTCCTCTACCACCATCCCTCGATCAGGGACGTCCAGGTCGTCGGGATCCCGGATGAGAAGTACGGAGAGGAACTCATGGCCTGGGTGATCCTCAAGGACGGCGTCGAGACCTTGGACGCCGAGGCGGTCCGCGAGTTCTGCTCTGGCAAGCTCGCGCATTTCAAGATCCCGCGTTACGTCGAGGTCCGGGAATCATTCCCGATGACGGTGTCGGGCAAAATCCGCAAGATCGACCTGCGCGAAGAGGGCGAGAAGATCGTCCACAGCAAGATCGCAGGCTGAGCGACCTTCGCGCACGCACAGTTGGGGTTCACGATCTGGAAGTCCGCAGGCCCCGGTCCGTTGGACACCGCAATCTGGTGTCCGTCGACGAGGAAGACCTGTTGCCGAAGACGGTGACATGATCGGAGGCAGACGGGTGGCGTCGCACGGTGACCATCGCGACGCCACCCTGTATTGTTCGAGACAAGTACGTTGCCGCTGACAAGGAGTCGCATATGCAGCCTGAGCTCAGTTCAACCCCCGTCACGGTGGTGAAGAATACCGGACGCGAACGGTACGAGATCTTCACCGCCGAGGATCCGGTCGAGTTCGCAGGTTTCCTCGGCTACCGCGTGATCGATGAACGAAACGTCGAACTCCAGCACACCATCATCTCCGAAGGCTTCTCACGCCGCGGCTTCGCGCGCACATTGGTCACCGCTGTCCTCGATCAGATCCGGGACGAGGGTGGGCGCATCGTCCCGACGTGCAGCTATGTTCAGGACTATCTCGAACGATTCCCGCAGTACTCCGACCTCGTGACGCAGGCTTGAGCACACAGACCCCAGGGCCCATGACTTCAAATATCGGCGCAGGTCGATTCGCACCAAGCCCCAGCGGTGACCTGCACATCGGCAACATTCGGTCGGGACTGCTGGCCTATGTGCGGGCGCGGCAGACCGGGCGACGGTTCCTCTGGCGCATCGAAGACCTCGATCGGGTCCAATCCGGTGCAGCACAATCACAGCTCGAGGTCTTCGCAGAGCTGGGCATCACACCGGATGAGTCCCCGCTCGTCCAGTCCGAGCGTCTCGGCGTCTACTCCGAGGCACTGAGCCGCCTCGAGGGCCAGGGACTCGTGTACGAGTGCTACTGCTCACGCAAGGACATCCGACAGGCTCCGTCGGCACCGCACTCTCCACCCGGTGCATATCCCGGGACGTGTCGTGATCTGCTCGAGTCCGAACGAGAACAACACCGCCAGCGCCTCCAGGAACAGGGGCGCAGCCCGGCGCTGCGCTTGATGACCGACAACGCTGAGGTCACGGTTCACGACAGACTGCTGGGAGAGATCAAAGCCCCGGTTGATGACCTTGTCCTCAAACGCGGCGATGGGGTCTTCGCCTACAACCTCATCGTCATCGTCGATGACGGTGCCAGCGGCGTCGACGAGGTGGTGCGCGGGGACGACTTGGCGACCTCGGCGCCTCGTCAAGCTCATCTGGCCCAACTGTTGGATCTTCCACAGCCTTCGTGGCTGCACGTTCCACTGGTCGTGAACACCGCCGGCAGACGTTTGGCCAAACGCGATGGTGCCGTCACCTATCAGCAGCTGCGCACCATGGGTTGGACGCGCGAGGACGTCTACGCCTGGATGGGCGCATCCCTCGGGTTTACAGGCTCTGAAGGATCGTGGTCATCCATCGACGACATGGTGGCAGGCGTGGACTTCGATCGCCTTCTGACCGGGGAGACGGTGTTTGTCCCGCCGGCAGATGCCAGCGGCTGACAGGCTCACCGGCCTGTCAACTTCAGACCGCTGCGTCCAGGCCTTCGGCGATGACCTTGCTGTAGATGGATTCGAACGTGTCGAGCGTGTACTCGATGTCGTGTTTGGCCACCACGTCGAGTGATGCCCTGGCCATGGTGTCGAGGTTGGTGTCTGAAAGCTCGCAGATCTGAGTGAATCTTGAGGCCAACTCCTCGATATCCCGCGGCGGGAACAGGAATCCGTTGATCCCGTCCCTGACGAGGTGAGGCAGCGCCACTGCGTCAGCGAGGACGACAGGTTTGCGTGAGGCCAGCGCCTCCAGTGTGGCGATCGACTGGAGCTCAGCGGTCGAAGGCATGCAGAAGAACGTGCAGCGCTGGTAGGCGTTCATCAGCTCTTTGTCGCTGATCTTGCCCAGTACATGGACCCGATCTGCGATTCCGAGCTCCGCGGCCAGTTCCTTGAGCGGCTCTTCCTGATCTCCGCCACCGACGATGTCGGCTTCGAGTCCGAGCGCGGGATCCGTCTTTGCCACCGCTTCGACGATGTCGGCGGCGTGTTTCTCTGATGAGAGTCGACCGACGAAGAGGACACGTGGTGGTGTTGCTGCCGCCTCGGCGTCCGAAGACGCAGCTGTTCGTTCCGTCGCCGTTGGCGGCTCCGGGGACGCCGTCTCCGGCAGGCCAGCTCGATCGTCGCGCAGATGCGTGAACCGTTCCAGGTCGATGCCGCAGGAGACTGCCCGAATCGGGGAAGAGAACCCATTCTGCGTGAGTAGGTCGGCAGCGAGTTGCGTGGGCACCGTGATGAAGTCCGCAGATTGAAACTTCCTGCGCAGATCCCACCACGCAACAGCCGTGCCGCCGTCGAGGAGTGCCTTGGGTGCCCGTACGTACGGGCGGACGTTGTCAGGCATGAAATGGTTCGTGGCGACGACAGGGATGCCGCGCTTGCTCGCCTCCGAGAACGCGTAGCGACCGATGACGAAATGTGCCTGAGTGTGCACGACGTCGGGCTGAAGTGAGTCGAGTAGGCGAGAGAGCTCGGGCTTCGTCTCCCACGGCATGCAGATGGTCCAGGTCGGATGCAGCGGCCAGCGATGAGAGGTCAGTCGGTGGACCGTGACACCCTCTTCAGTGCTCACCGAGGCTTTCCCGGTCGCGGAGGGACAGGCGACGTGAACATCATTGCCGCGGGCAGCGAGCCCAGCGGCCAGACGTTCTGCGAACTTCGCGGCGCCATTGACCTCGGGTGCATAGGTCTCCGTCGGGATGAGAATGCGGCGTGCTGGGGTGTGGCTGTGCGCGGACAGGATTCAACTCTCCTCGGTGTCGGTCAACTTGTCTGTGCGACGGGCGACTCGACGCTGGTGTTCTCGATCTTTGACATCGGGGTGATACCGCGACAATACAACGACGCCCAGACACGCGACCAATCCGGTGGCTGTGATCACGACGATGAGCCATATCGGAGCAGATGCCGCTTCCCCGAGGACGACGGAGCCGAGGATGACGGCGCCGATGGGATCAACGACGGTCAGGCCCGCGATGACCATCTCTGGGGGGCCTGCGGCATAGGCGTTCTGGACGAACCAGGATCCGATCGCGGTGGCGGCGACGAGTCCGATGACGTTGAGCCAAGTGACCTGGTCAAGTCCAGCACGGAGCAGCTGAACGCTGACGAGGTGTGTATTCGTGGCCACACATGCGAACAGCAGGCCTGCAGCCGTGATGAGCACCAGCTGGGGCGCACGCCGGAAGAACAGCATGATGCCAAGGCCCAGGGCGAGGACGACTGCAGTGATCCAGACCAGCGGCATCGCGTCAGAGCCCAGATGAACCTCTGTGCGTGCGATGGTGGCAGAGAGTGCGACGAAGACCGTCACTCCCACGGTGCACCACACGACTGCCTGAACGAGCCGTCGGTTGACCTTGAGCCCACGGTGGCGCACACCGAGGAGGACGGACACGATGAGGGAGAACGCACCGACGGGCTGGACGACCATGACCGGAGCCAGAGCCAGGGCGACGATGTTGCCTGCTGTGCCGAGGCCGGTGATGATCAGTCCGAGCAGCCATTTCCTGTTGCTCAGCAGCTCCTTGAAATGAGCCCAACTCAGTCCGTTGTGGGAGTCATTCTGACCTGCGATCGCGTCATGTTGGTACAGGGCTCCGTAGGCCAGTGCCACCGCTGCAAGGACAGCGAGGGCGATTGCCACTAGGGTCACGTGCACTTCTTCCGCTGCATGGATGGTGTGAGGAATCCCTTTGATTTTACAGTGTGGTCAGCTCGCCGAGGTGGTTGTTGACTGCGTTTGTCCTGACTGTACGGATTACAGCGTGGCTGGTGGTGGGGTAAACCGGAACTGTGAGCTAAAGCACTGGTGTGGGCTTTGTCGTGGGCAGAGAGTCTTTGCTAAGCTGACACAACGTGCGCAGGCAACTGCGCCTTTCCTCCGTAGCTCAGTTGGCAGAGCATTCGACTGTTAATCGAAGGGTCGCTGGTTCGAGCCCAGCCGGGGGAGCAGCCGAGGCCCCGTCCATGTGGACGGGGCCTTTGTCGTGCCTGCAATCCTGGGGGAATCGACTCACGGGAATAGTTGAACAGTCAAGTAGGTTGCCGAGTGTATGAAGGCATTCGGATTCTTGAGTTTCGGTCATTATGGGTCGGGAACTGCCCCGGGGGAGTACGGAGCGAGGGAGGCGCTGCAACAGGCTGTCGAGATCGGCGTGGGAGCCGACGAGATCGGCGTCAACGGCGCCTACTTCCGGGTTCATCACTTTGCTGAGCAGGCGGCTTCGCCTATACCGCTTCTGGCCGCGATCGCGGCCAAGACCTCGCGAATAGAGGTCGGGACCGGCGTCATCGATATGCGCTACGAGAACCCCCTCTATTTGGCAGAGGAAGCCGCGGCCCTTGATCTTCTCTCGGATCAGCGCGTGGCTATGGGCATCAGCCGGGGGTCACCGGAACCAGCCGACCGTGGCTGGGAAGCCTTCGGATACGGTGACAGCGACGATGCGAAGGCCGCGAACATGGCCCGCACGAAGTTCGCTCGATTCCTGTCCGCAATCAGGGGCGAGGAGATCGCGTCAGCGGATCCGATGCAGTTCGGGCCGGGTAAGAAGCTGCGCGTCGAACCTCATTCGCCCGGCCTAGACCGGCGTGTCTGGTGGGGCGCTGGCACCGCGGCTACTGCCGAATGGGCTGCTGCTCAGGGCGTGAACATGATGAGCTCGACCCTGCTGACCGAGGCCACCGGTGCCTCCTTCGGTGAGCTCCAACGTGATCAGATCGACCGCTATCGCGCGGCTTGGAGGGCCGCCGGTCATGACTGGACGCCGCGCGTGTCCGTCAGCCGCAGCATCTTCCCGATCACCACGAATCTCGATGACCTCTACTTCGGTCGACGCTCAGGTGGAGAAGGTGATCAGATCGGCATCATCGATGGTGCCCGCTCAACTTTCGGCAAGACCTATGCGGGCGAACCCGACGACCTCATCGAAGCGCTGAAGGCTGACCCTGCGGTGGAAGCCGCGGACACAGTGCTCCTGACGATCCCGAGTCAATTGGGCGTGGACTACAACCTCCACATCCTGGAGTCATTCGCCAGCTACGTCGCTCCTGCCCTGGGCTGGGAGGCCAATACTGGCGGACCGGTGACCGGCTCCGCAGGGTGATTTCATCGGAGTGTGAGCGCAGACACGTATGATGACACAGTCGCCCTAACAGTGACAGTGGAATCGACTTGGTTCCGTGCGGTGGCCTCCGTGCGGGATGCGGTCCGAGCAGAGGTGATCAGGTGAGTGAGAGCCAACGCATGAATCAGGTTCAGAGACGAATCGCCCTCATTGGTCTCGTTCCGCTCTTCATGTCCCTGCTCTCGGTGTCGATCATCAACGTTGTCCTGCCCGCCATTGAGACGGATCTTCAGGCGTCGTCCTCGGCTCTGCAATGGGTCCTGACCGGCTATGCGCTCTCATTCGGCGTCGTCCTCGTGGCAGCAGGACGAGCAGGGGACATCTTCGGGCGCGGCCAACTGTTCATGATCGGAGTGGGCCTGTTCGGCCTGGCATCACTCGTCGCCGGTCTCACGCCCGGAACACTGGCCCTCAATATTGCCCGTGTCTTCATGGGACTCGGATCAGGACTGCTCAATCCTCAGGTCGTCGGGCTGCTGCAACAGTACTTCCACGGTCCGCAACGCGGACGAGCCTTCGGACTGATGGGCACCACCGTCGGCCTCTCCGTGGCAACAGGCCCCGTCCTCGGCGGTGTCTTCACCGCGCTCTTCGGCCCTGAACTGGGCTGGCGTGCTGCCTTCCTGGTCAACGTCCCTTTCGCAGTCACCTCCCTCATCCTCGCCAAAAGCTGGCTGCCGCCATCAGCTTGGCACCCCATTGTTGACGACGACAGCACCGAAGCGACCCCGGCGGCTGCCACGGTAAACTGTGGGCACGTTCGGAAAAGCGACCGCGACCTCGATCCCGTCGGGGTTGTCCTGCTGGGCGTCGGCGTCCTCCTTGTGCTGCTGCCCTTCGTCGAGTCTTCGGTCGGGTGGTTCATCTGGCTGGGCCTGCCGTTGGGACTACTCACGATCTGGGCCTGGACCCGGTGGGAGCGCATGTACTCCGCCCGTGGGCACACTCCGATGGTCGATCTCAACTTGTTCAGCATCAGAAGCTTCAGCAACGGTTCGATCATTATCACCCTCTATTTCATGGGCGTGACGAGCGTCTGGGTCCTCATCGCCATGTACATGCAGCAGGGCCTGGGCCACACTGCGCTGGCAGCGGGCATGATCGGGCTTCCGGCCGCTCTGCTCTCCGCCGTATCGGCAGACGTGTCCGGACGTTTAGTGTTCCAGATCGGACGACGACTCGTCGTCTGGGGGATCATCACCTGCCTGGTGGGCCTGGTCTCGACAATCGGCATCGTCTTCCTTCTCACCCAGGGCATCGGCAGTGAATGGTGGATGCTGCTGACTCTGTGCTTCATCGGTGCCGCACAGGGCATGGTCATCAGCCCCAACCAGACCCTGACGCTGCAGGAAGTGCCGCTCAAGTACGCCGGCTCAGCCGGGGGAGTCCTGCAGACCGGGCAGCGCATCGGAACATCGATGGGACTGGCCATCATGACCGCATTGGCCTTCGCCGTCACGGCCGTCAGTGACTGGAATGTCGGGATGATCAGCTCATTCGCAGCGATTGCGATCATCGTGGTCCTGGCCGGAATCGTCGGGCTGGCAGAGGTCAGGCGAGGCCGACGCCGTCAGCTATGAGCGCAATAACGTTACAGAATTTAGACAATCACGTCTGTGTTCATGTGGAAGACTGTGTACGCAAGTTTGCCCCATGGAAGGACATCTGGTGGTTGAGGCGGTACACGATCTGGACCTGGCTCTCGAAGAGTTAGTGCGCTCAGGCGGGATCGAAACCTATTTCGCCCCCGTCGTCGATGCGTACACTTTCGACAAGGTCGGCTATCAGATCCTTCAGGCCCCGATCGATGACCCGGCACTCGGGCATGCCGAGTCGGAGAATCTCCGTCATGCGATGCGTGGTTCGGCGATGATCGGCGACATCGATGCCTCACTTCGAGCAACTGCCCTGAGAACCGCTGAGACGGCCGGACTGGCCAAATCGAACCGACTCTTCCTCCATGCCGAAGGCGAATCCTTCGCGACCCTCGAAGATCGCACTGAGGAACCCGACCGTTCGGTCATCCTTCAGCTCGATGCCTCTCGCGTGTCCTCGTCACCCGCCTCCGTGCTGCGCGCGGTGCGACAGGCCAGGTCGATGGGCTGGGGTGTGGGAATGTCGTCGGTCGGCGCTGATCTGCGCAGCACTTCATTCGTGCCGCTGGTCAATCCCTCTGTAGTGGGTCTTCACCCCGACGTGCTGCGCATCGACTGCGAATCACACCTGGCCGAACTCAACCGGCTGCTCCACGCTCACCTCGAACGCACCGGCGCAGTGATCCTCGCTGAGGGTGTCACGACCGAAGACGATCTCGACCGGGTTCGCGCACTGGGCGCACGCTTCATGTCAGGACCATTCTTCGGCCACGCCACAAGGCAGCCCGAACCTTTCGCCGAGCCGATTGAGGACGGACTGATCGACCATCATTCGCGAAACCTCCCGGCTCTGGGCACTCCCTATTCGATCGCCCAAGGCCTGCGACGCGAGCCGCTGGTGATGAATCGCGAGCTTCTCATCGCCCAGATCGCTGCCCTCGAAGAGCGGGCGCTGGCCTCGGGAGCAGCCACCGTCACCCTCGGTGTCTTCGGTGAAGACGAGACCTTCTCCCAAGCCACGCGTGACCGTTATGAACGCATCCGCGATACGGTCGGTCTGACTGCGATGTTCTCAGGCGGATTCACGGAACCGCCTATCCCGGGTGTGCGCACAGGAATCGTCGACGCTTCGGATCCCATGCGCAATGAGCACGGCGTCGTCGTAGTCGGTCCGGACTGGTCCGGTCTCGTTGCCGCTTCCAAACGCAATGATCCCGGCAGCGACGGTCAGACTGTGTTCGACGTCTACATCACGACCGAGCGTTACACCTGCGTCGACGCCGCTCGAAGCGCCCTGACACGCATTTCACCAGTCTCCTCTGCCAGCTGATCGGCACCGATCCTCGACCGGGCAAAATCGGGCAATGAGGGTTCGTGTTGCCTCAGGTTG
This sequence comes from Brevibacterium sp. CBA3109, assembly GCF_040256645.1. Classification (NCBI taxonomy): domain Bacteria; kingdom Bacillati; phylum Actinomycetota; class Actinomycetes; order Micrococcales; family Brevibacteriaceae; genus Brevibacterium; species Brevibacterium koreense. The sequence continues at coordinate 1,690,099 of NZ_CP158281.1, forward strand.
CGCGTCGGCCGAATGGGTCCGGGCTGTCAGTTGGTGTTAATCTTATGTCTGCTTGCCCCCGTAGCTCAGCTGGTCAGAGCAGGGAACTCATAATTCCTTGGTCGTCGGTTCAAGTCCGACCGGGGGCACCACCGCGTCAGTCGCCACCTTCTGCTCGACCACCCTGGTCGCCCAAGGTGAATACATCCCCGGATAGCGGTGCGACGGCTGCCCACTCGGCGCCGAGACCCCGATCTGCCACTATGCGTGCAACGCATTCCTCTATTGCTTCCATTCTTGCCACAATTTCCGCGAATGCAGCCGAAGCGGCTTTGTTGGATCCCGGCCCAAGACTTCGAACTGTATGCGTCGGTGCATCGTCGTCGTAAGAGGCGAACTCGACAACGAACTCATCGCCGAGTTCGTCCGCAACCTGGCCCGCCATATCGATGCCCACAGCGGTGAACGCTCTCGCGGCCTTCGGCGATCTCCATTCCAGGTCTGAGTCCAGCGAATCACAGTACGACTGCTCCCACTCTTGGAGACCACGGATCAGTTCCGGCGAGAGCCCGGAGTGCTCATAGCCCACGGGGCCGTCGAGCCAGAGGACAATCTCGGCGTAGTCGGGGAACATGTGCACAGTGTGCGGTTCACTGTTTCCTCGCATCATGTCGTCAGTGTAGGGCACAGGGTCAATAGTCCGCATCGATCGTCACTGTCCGAAAAGTGAGCCGTTTGCAGTCGCGGTGAGGGTCGCACCGCGTCGCCTCGAGGAATTCGAGCACACGCCGCGCCACCAGGTATTTCAGTGCTTGGCGCACAGACAAATCTCGTCTATCATGGGCTTTAGCACCTCCTTTCGGATCGTAGGGGAAGACGTATCCGAGGTAGGAGGCACAAATGGATATGACACAGGGCGTACTATTCGTCCACTCAGCACCTCGCGCGCTATGCCCGCACATCGAATGGGCAGCGGGCGGGGCAATCGGCGCACAAGCACGCTTCGACTGGACACCCCAGCCGGCAGCGCCAGGTCTTGTGCGTGCCGAAGTCTGCTGGCGTGCGCCAGCAGGTTCTGGTGCTCGCATCGCATCTGCTCTGCGCGGATGGGACTCATTGCGCTATGAAGTGACCGAGGAGCCATCCGTCGGAGTCGACGGTGGGCGGTGGAGCCACACTCCAGATCTTGGCATCTATCACGCAGTCACGGACTCTGCCGGCAACATTCTGGTTCCCGAAGATCGCATCCGCTCCGTCATGGAACGTGCCTCCGGTGATCCGATCAAACTCTCCACGGAGATGGCTCTGGCCCTGGGCGAAGCCTGGGACGAGGAGCTCGACGCCTTTCGCCACGCAGGCGAGGGCGCTCCAGTGCGCTGGCTGACCAAGGTCGGCTGAGACTCTCACGAGGCTTCCTGCACCGTTGCGCCAACTGCGACGCTGAAGCTGCGGCAATACGACTATGGGCACACCTGCCTACCTCGGGTGTGCCCATAGTCGTCTGCTGAGTCGGGGGCATATTGGGCCACGAGCCCCGTACTGGTGGCGCCTCGATCAACGCTGAGTCTCAATATCGTGTCAAGGCAACAGCGATAATCTGATTCAGCGTTGCACGGTGGATCAATCGTGGATCCGAACGGCGACAGCTCACGTAGTGTCCAACCAGGCCAGTCGTTGCAGTCGCGCCAGTTGTCGCAGACTACTGGGGCGCACCTGGCACAGATCGGGCCCCCAGCATGATGGCTGAGGGCCCGGAACTGGTCTTCGGTCAGAGGCTGGACCTGTTTGGCTGGACCATCGACTCAAGAAGCGTCACTGCATCACACGGACTTGAAGGCGACGACGGCATTGTGTCCGCCGAAGCCGAAGGAGTTCGAAATCGCTGCGATGTCTCCGGCAGGAAGCTCTGCAGGAGTGTCACGGACGATGTTGATGCCCACGACTTCCGGGTCGACCTCGTCGATGTTGATCGTCGGGGGTGCGGTGCGTGTCTGCAGGGCCTTGACCGTTAGGATCGATTCGACAGCACCGGTTCCGCCCAGCAGGTGGCCAGTCATCGACTTGGTTGCACTGACCAGAGCGTCGCCGACATGAGAACCCAGCAGTTGGCTGATCGCCAAGGACTCCGGGATGTCGCCGACCGGCGTCGAGGTTGCGTGAGCATTGACGTGCTTGATGTCTGCGGGGCTCAGCTCCGCATTGTCCAGCGCACTCTGCATTGCACGCAACGCGTACTGTCCGCCTGGTTCACCACCGGTGATGTGGTATGCGTCGTTGGAGATGCCCCAGCTGGAAACCTCGGCGTAGATCTTCGCTCCGCGCGCTTTGGCGTGCTCTTCCGTCTCAAGGATGAGGGTTCCTGCCCCCTCTCCCATGACGAACCCATCGCGATCAACGTCGTAGGGGCGTGATGCGGTCTCAGGGGAATCGGTGCGGCGTGACAGCGCCTGCATGGAGTTGAATGAAGCGATCGTGATGGGGTGGATCGCAGCTTCGGAGCCACCGGCGATGACGACATCGGCGCGACCGGAGGCCACAACGTCATAGGCGTGCCCCAGGCTCTCGGTCGACGAAGCACATGCAGAGACCATGGTCTGGACACCCGCGCGGGCCTTGAACTCCATCCCGATGGCTGCTGCAGGCCCGTTGGGCATGAGCATCGGCACTGTCAGTGGCATGACCCGACGCGGGCCCTCTTCCTGGAGAGTGTCCCAGGCGTCGAGCAGAGTCCAGACGCCGCCGATTCCGGTCGCCCAGGAGACTGCGGTGCGATCCGGATCGGTCTCCTCAAGGCCGGCATCGGCCATGGCCTCACGGGCCGAGATCAGAGCAAACTGGGAGGAGGGGTCGAGGCGTTTCGCCTGAACGCGTTTGAGATTCTCGGGCACGACCTGTGGGTCGACCTGTGCTGCGAAGTCGACAGCGAGGCCGTACTTCTCGGACCAGTCGTTGTCCATTGTGTGGACGCCGGACTTGCCGGCCAGTATGGCTTGCCACGTGGCATCGGCCGTTGCGCCCAATGGGGTTACCGCACCAATCCCGGTGACGACAACTTTAGGTGTCATGGTACAAACCTCGTCGATAGTGTGGACACGGCCCGTCGGTGGACGGGCCGTGTTCGGCTAATTTCTCAGGCCTCTTGAGCCTTGTTGATGTAGTCAACAGCGTCCTGCACGGTGACGAGGTCCTTGACGTCGTCATCCGGAATCTTCACGCCGAACTTCTTCTCCGCGTTGACGACGATGGTCATCATCGAGATGGAATCGATGTCGAGGTCATCGGTGAAGGACTTGTTGGCCTCGACTGCTTCCACCGCCAAACCGGTTTCTTCGTTGACGATCTCTGCCAGTCCCGCGAGGACTTCAGCTTCGGTGAATGCCATTTCTTTCCTACTTTCTAGTGTCAGCCGAGGGTTGCTCGACCGGTTGAGGAACTTTTCGACGAGTGTCCCGCCGAATATCTTAGGACATTCACGGAGAGTTTTCCGTGAATGAACCCGTTTAAGGGAGGCGGATCACTTGTGCGCCGAAGACCAGACCGGCTCCGAAGCCGATCTGGAGAGCCAATCCTCCGCTGAGTTCAGGCTGTTCGCGCAGGAGACGCTCGGTCGCCAGCGGGATGGATGCCGACGAGGTGTTGCCGTTGTCGGCGATGTCGCGAGCGATGACGACGTGCTCGGGAAGCTTGAGCTGCTTGGCGAGTTCGTCGATGATTCGCATGTTTGCCTGGTGGGGAATGAACGCAGCCAGGTCGGAGGCATCGATGCCGGATTCGGCAAGTGCCTCTTTGGCCACCTCGGCGCCGTCCCATACAGCCCAGCGGAAGACAGTTGGTCCATCTTGGCGCAAGGTGGGGAACGGGGTGTCGCGGTCGTCGCGGACATCGTAGAGAGACTCGGTCATGCGGATCGTCGACCAGTTCTCGCCCTTCGAGCCCCAGACGGTCTTCGAAATACCCGGCTCGTCGGAAGATGAGACGACGACTGCACCGGCTCCGTCACCAAGGATGAAGGAGATCGAACGATCCTCGGGGTCGATGACCTCGGAGAGCTTCTCCGCACCGATGACCAGAATGTTGTCCATGGCTCCGGACCGTACGAGCGCGTCGGCCTGTCCGATGCCATAGCAGTATCCGGCGCATGCCGCACTGATGTCCCAGGCGGGAATGTGGCCGGTTCCCAAACGGTCAGTCAGCGCCGCGGCCGCCGAGGGGGTGAAGTATTCGAAGGTGACGGTGGCGATGATGATGCCGCCGATGTCTTCGGGCTTGAGTCCGGAGGAAGCGATCGCTTCAAGCGCGGCCTCCTCGCACATATCGAGGACACCGACGTCCTTGCTGGCACGACGGCGGGTGATGATGCCGGTGCGCTGTTGGATCCACTCATCGGAGGAATTGATGGGTCCGGCGATGTCGTCGTTGGTGACGAGGTTTTCGGCACGGTAGGCGCCGATGCCCGTGATCTTGGAGAAGCTTCCGGGTTCTGCGGTCTTCAGTGTTGGCATGGTGGTCTTCCTTAGATGATCAGGCGTGGGTCGCGGCGAACTCACGTGCACCGTCGAGGTCTGCGGCGGACTTGATGGCGAATGTTTCCACGCCCTTCATGGCGCGGCGTGCGATGCCGGTCAGGGTGCCACCGGGGACGAGTTCGATCATTCCGGTGATTCCTGCGTTCAGCAGGGTCTCCTGGCACAGGTCCCAGCGGACGGGGTTCGTGACCTGTTTGACAAGGCGGTCAACATAGTTCTGACCGCTGCTGATGACTGTTCCATCGGAGTTGCTCAGAATATAGGAGGCAGGATCTGCGATCTCAAGTGCCGAGGCGGTGGCAGCCAGTTCCTTCGTCGCTGAAGCCATGTACTCGGTGTGGAAGGCACCAGCCACGGGCAGAGCGATGACGCGTGCCCTCTCCGGCGGATTCTCTGCCAGCTTCTCCATATCCTCCAGCGATCCCGCTGCCACCGTCTGTCCGCCGCCATTGACGTTGGCGGGGCTGGCGCCGGCTGCTTCGATGGCAGACAGAACATCGCTGGGTTCGCCACCCACGACGGCTGACATGCCTGTGGGTGTCTGAGCCGCGGCAGCGGCCATACCGGTTCCGCGCACTGCGACGAAGCGCATAGCATCGGCTGGCGAAAATACACCGGCGATCTGTGCGGCAGCGATCTCGCCGACCGAGTGCCCGGCGACATAGTCAGCCCGGACTCCGAGCTCAGCGGCGCATGCGATAGCTGAGGCGACGAGCAGCGGCTGCGCCAGTGCTGTGTCCTTGATGGTCTCGTCATCCGATTCGGTTCCGTGCAGTCGCAGGTCGATCCCGGATGCAGAGGAAAGTTCGTCGATCTGTGCGGCGAAGGCGTCCAGTTCCAGGAAGGAACTCAGAAAGCCCGACTTCTGGGCCCCTTGGCCCGGGCACGTGATTGCTAGCACTCAGTTCTCTTTTCGCTCGACTTCTGTGTTCAATCTAGTGGATGGATCTTTCGGATCAGTGTGTTTTGTCGGTGTTCGACAATTGCCCCGCATCTGACAGTCGCCCGTACACCAACGCGATATGGATGACGAATGCGTCGCGGGAGACCGTCGGATCGAGTGTGATCGCCGAGGTGATCTTCCGGAGCCGATATCTCACTGTGTTCGGGTGGACGGAGAGCGCCTTGGCCGTGGCTTCCAGGGATGACCCGAATTCGACGTAGGCGCTGACCGTTTTGAGCAGCTGCCCGGTTCCCGAGGTCAACGGTTCGTAATAGCGGCTGATGAGTTCGCTCAGAGCGACGGTGTCGCCGGCCAGAGCGCGTTCAGGCAGGAGCTCTTCCGCTTTGACAGGGCGGGGTGAGTCGGGACGGGCGGTGGCGGCCTTGAGCGCCATGATCGCTGCCTTCGCCGAGGTGGCGGCCTCTGCCAGGCTGGGAACGCTGGGACCGACAATGACTTCGGAGGGGCCGAAACACTCGGAGAGATCCTCAACGGCGCTATCGAGTTCGGTGGCACCACCGAGGACGATGAGCAGACGGTTGTCGTGGATGCCGACGAGGGCGTCATCAGCCCAATTGCGGGCCTTGCGGCGGATGACGTCGAGGCCGCGCTTAGCCGACCTCTGCGGGGCCCGACCGACCAGGACGCTGACAGGGCCCTCGGACTGCCAGCCGAAGGCAGCAGTGCGGCTGGCCAGCTCATCGACGGAGTCGCCGCGGACCAGAGCATCGACGACCATCGCTTCTAAGCGGGCGTCCCAGCTGCCCCTGGCCTCAGCCGCGCGGGCATAGACATCTGCGGCGGCGAAGGCAATCTCACGGGAGTAGACGAGAACGGCTTCCCGCAGAGCAGGCTGCTCGACCGTACGAGCAATGTCGGGCACCCTCTCCTCAACGACTTCGACGACGATCTTGAGCAGCTGGAGGGTCTGCTGGAGGCTGATTGCGCGGATGAGGTCGCGGGGAGCGGATTTGAATATCTCACTGACGACTCGAAGATCCGTATCGGGTTTGCGGTACCAGTCGATGAAGGACGAGATGCCCGACTGGGCCAACAGTCCGACCCAGGATCGGTCGGAGGGAGACATGCTGCGGTACCAGGGGAGCCGAGCTTCGAGTCTCTGCAGGGTCACAGTGGAGAGGACTCCCACTCCCGCCCGGAGACGGCGTGCCGTCTCTGCACGGCGCCGGAGCGTTTCGGCGTCAGTTGTCATAGGCACCACTTTAAACGCTTCGCTACAATTCGCTTGTACGCGACACACAAGTTTTTGTCAGTTGAGACAAGTATGGCCGGAGTCTTGGAGACTCCGGCCATACTCAGTGTGGTGCCAACGCACCGCCTAGCGCGCTGTGATCAGGCGCCGGCGCCTTCGGTCGAGCCCGAGGTGCCCGCTGTGACATCGTCGAGCTGGTACTTCCGCGCTGCCTCGGCGGCTTTGTCGATCGAGAGCGCCCCAGTGTCGGCCAGGGAGATCAGTGCCTGTGTCACGACCGAGGGGCCGTCGACGTGGTAGTAGCGGCGAGCGGCCGGACGGGTGTCCGAGATCGCGTAGCCGTCGGTGCCCAGTGACGTGAAGTGGCTGGGCACATACTGGCGGATCTGATCCGGAACCGCGCGCATGAAGTCCGAAGTCGCCACGACAGGTCCCTCGACCTCTGCCATCTTCTGGGTCACGTACGGCACGCGTGCGTCGGCATCGGGATTGAGCAGCCGGTCATCTTCGGCGCTTAGGCCGTCGCGACGCAACTCGGTCCACGAAGTCACCGACCACACATCGGCCGACACGCCCCAGTCCTCGGCCAGCAGCTCCTGCGCTTCAAGGATCCACGGGACGCCGACGCCGGAGGCCATGAGCTGGACCTTCGGGCCGCCGTTGTCCGGGCCCTTCGACAGGAGGTACATGCCTTTGAGCACTCCGTCGACGTCGAGGTTTTCTGGTTCAGGGGGCTGGACCATCGGCTCGTTGTACATTGTCAGGTAGTACATGACATTGGGGTCACGCTCATCGGCCGGATCGTACATGCGGTGGATGCCGTCACGGACGATGCGGGCGATCTCGTAGGTATAGGCAGGATCGTAGGACACGATCGACGGATAGGTCGATGCCAGCAGATGCGAATGACCGTCACCATGCTGAAGCCCCTCAGCCACCAGGGTTGTCCGGCCAGCGGTGGCACCGAGGACGAACCCGCGGGCCATCTGGTCGCCTGCCGCCCAGAAGAAGTCACCACTGCGCTGGAATCCGAACATCGAGTAGAAGATGTAGAACGGGATCATCGGCTCACCGTGCGTGGCATAGGAGGTGCCGACAGCGGTCAGCGCTGCGGTGGCGCCTGCCTCGTTGATGCCCATATGGAGCAGCTGGCCATCAGTGGCCTCTTTGTAGGCGAGGAAGAGATCACGGTCGACCGAAATGTAGTTCTGGCCGTGCGGGTTGTAGATCTTCGCCGTCGGGAAGAGCGAGTCCATGCCGAAGGTACGGGCCTCGTCGGGGATGATCGGCACAATGCGCTTGCCGAACTCCTTCTCACGCATCAGGTCTTTGAGTACCCGGACGAAGCCCATGGTGGTGGCGATCGTCTGCTTGCCCGATCCGCGCTTGCCGGCATCGAAGGCCTTGTCGGAGGGCAGCTTGAGATCGATGTGGGTGCTGCGCCGTTCGGGGGAGTATCCACCGAGCGCAGCACGGCGCTCCTGCATGTACTTGACCTCCGGGGCGTCCTGCCCGGGGTGATAGTACGGCGGGAGCTTCGGATCGGCCTCGAGGTCCTTGTCAGAGATCGGGATCTGGAAGTGATCACGCGCCAGCTTGAGGTCGTCGATCGTCATCTTCTTCATCTGGTGCGTCGCATTGCGGGCCTCGAAGTGAGGTCCCAGCGAGTAGCCCTTGACGGTCTTGACCAGGATGACAGTCGGCTGGCCGGTGTGCTCGGCCGCAGCCTTGTAGGCGGCGAATACCTTCCGGTAATCGTGACCTCCGCGCTTGAGGTTCCAGATCCTCTCGTCGCTGTAGTCCTCAACCATGGCCTTCGTGCGGGGATCGCGACCGAAGAAGTTGTCACGGACGAATCCGCCGGACTCGCCTTTGTAGGTCTGGTAGTCGCCGTCCGGAGTGGCGTTCATGAGGTTGACCAGTGCGCCGTCCCGGTCCTTGCCCAGCAGGGCGTCCCATTCGCGACCCCAGACGACCTTGATGACGTTCCATCCGGCGCCACGGAAGTAGGCTTCGAGCTCCTGGATGATTTTGCCATTGCCGCGGACAGGTCCGTCGAGGCGCTGCAGGTTGCAGTTGATGACGAAGTTGAGGTTGTCGAGTTCTTCGAAGGCGGCGACATGCAGCATGCCGCGGCTCTCAGGCTCGTCCATCTCACCATCGCCGAGGAATGCCCAGGTCTGCTGCTGAGAGGTGTCCTTGATGCCCCGATTGTGCATGTATTTGTCGAACTGCGCCTGCGCGATCGCATTCACCGGCCCCAGGCCCATCGACACCGTCGGGTGCTCCCAGAAGTCGGGGAGCTGATGCGGGTGCGGGTAGGAGGGCAGTCCGCTGGGCTTGCCGTTGATCTGGTGGGACTGCTGCTGACGGAATCCGTCGAGGTCCTGTTCGCTCATCCGGCCTTCGAGGTAGGCGCGAGCATACATGCCGGGGGAGGCGTGGCCCTGATAGAAGATGTGGTCGCCGCCGCCAGGATGGTCCTTGCCGCGGAAGAAGTGGTTGAGTCCGATTTCGTAGAGTGTGGCCGACGAGGCATAGGTCGAGATATGTCCGCCGACTTCGACTCCGGGCCGCTGGGCACGGTGGACGAGCATCGCGGCATTCCAGCGGTTCCAGCGCCGATAGCGGCGCTCGACCTCTTCGTCGCCGGGGAACCACGGTTCGTTCTCGGCGCCGATCGTGTTCACATAGTCAGTGGCTGTCAGGCTGGGCACGCCGATCTGCTTCTCTCGCGAACGCTGGAGCATCCGCAGCATGACGTAACGTGCGCGTGAGCGCCCACCCTCGTCAATGAGGCCGTCCAGCGATGCCAGCCACTCCTCAGTCTCTTCGGGATCGATGTCGGGCACCTGGCTGGGCAGCCCATTGAGTATCGGTCCGCCCTGTTTCCGATTGTCCACGGTGTGGTCCTCTCTTCCGCTCCACGATCTCCGTTGGTGTCGAGATCCGGGTGATCGAGTGGAATGGAAGTTCAAATTATGAATGAGCCCAGGGTCCACCAGATACTTCCTCCAGCCTAGTCCTCCCGCGCGAACTTCGCTGGGCCGAAATCTTGTGATCTCGATGACGAGTTCATGGTCTTCGATGCCCTTTGACGTGGATTGCATAGCCTCGGCGCGCCGCCATTTGCGCCTTCGGCACACTTGACGGAACAATAAGGGCATGAGTAACTCCTCTTCTGAAAGGACATCTTCCACGTCGACCCTCCCCAGCGAGCTGGGCCAGAACCTTGGTTTGGCTGCGGGAGACTATGTGCAAGAAATCGGCTACGACGATGACGTCGACTTGGACCTGTGCCAGGCGATCGAAAACATCATCGGTGACAAGATCGCGGACGGTGATGAAGACGGTGTCTTCGATGTCATTCTGATGTGGTGGCGCTCCGACGACGACGACCTCATTGATGGTCTCGTCGACGCGCAGGCCACGTTGAAGGAAGGCGGGGCCGTCTGGCTTCTGTCTCCCAAGGCAAGTCGGCCCGGCCACATCAGCCCGGCCGACATTTCTGAGGCAGCTCCCACAGCTGGTATGCACGTGACCTCGACGGTCAGCGCGGCTGAGTACTGGGCAGGCTTCCGTTTGGTGGGCAAGAAGAACCATTCATGATCCTTCGGCCCGGAGATCGGGCCCCTGATTTCGCCGTATCTGATCAACTCGGCTCCGCGCTCCACCTCGCCGAGGCTCTCCGTCGTTCGACTGTCATCCTCGTCTTCTTCCCGTTCGCGTTCTCACCCGTGTGCGGTGACGAGATCCGAGCACTCGAAGACCTCAGGCAGGTGCTGCAGGCGAATGCTGAACCGATTGAGATCATCGGCATGACCGTCGACTCAAAGTACACGCTTGCCGCGTGGTCGGAAGTTCGCGAGGTCGCCCTTGACCTTGGTGCTGACTTCTGGCCACACGGCGAGGTGGCAAAATCCTACGGAGTCTTCGACGCAGACCATGGGGTGGCCGAACGCGGAGTCTTCGTCATCTCCCGAACGGGTACGATCGTGACCAGTCGTCAGGCAGCACGAACCGAGACGCGTGACTTCTCCGTTGACGTCGCTCATGCGCGATCAGTCTGCGGCTGAGTCAATGTGATCATCGGGCAACAACGGGAGGACTGAAACATGGCCACCATCTTCACCAAGATCATCAATGGAGACATTCCGGGAACTTTCGTCTACCAGGACGATGTGTGCGTTGCATTCCTCGACGTGTCACCGCTGACCGAGGGCCACACGATGGTCGTGCCCCGGGACGAGATCTCGCACTGGATCGACGCAGACCAGGCACTGTTGGACCATCTCATGGCCGTCAGTCGCAAGGTCGGACGTGCCCAGCAGGAGGCGTTCGGCTGTGAGCGCATCGGCGTGATGATCCAGGGCTATGAGGTCCCGCACCTGCACATCCATGTCTGGCCGACGAACACGATCGCCGACTTCGACATCTCGGACCGTGCTGAAATGCAGACCCCTGAACAGCTGACAGGACCCGCAGAGAAGATTCGGCGGGCCCTAAAACAGCAGTCGTGAAGCATCCCGTCGACCGCTGAGGTCCTTCGCTCGATAAGATCTGATCAGTCGCTGCGATCCTTGACCTGGTCGAAACAGGACCTGAGCGAATCTCGGACGAAGAGTGCACCCTCAAGGCCACCGTCATTGACGCTGAACTGCCGATCGATGGCATATGCCTCGGACAGACCGCATACATAGTCGCCGGCGTCATCGTGCGGCTCATTCCTCGGAGCCCGCGGGATGGCACTTGGCCATTGAACGTGACGGCGGGCCGGATGGATCCTCGCATCCTCGCGATTCGGCGTCTGCTCCCGCCTCGGCGATTCGGTTCAACGACATTCTGAGTTCATCGAGTACGAGGATGCGCTGCCGGTGCTCTGCAGCGCATCCTCGTCCCCGTCATCCGCGACGGGCCGACACCGCGCGGGTCAGGCAGCGGCCCTGCTGGCGTCGAGGGCTGCTACCAGATCGTCGGCGAGGTCATCGACGTGCTCGAGTCCCACCGAGAGTCGAATCAGACCATCTCCTGGCTTGGCCGTGGCCGCGACAGGTCGGTGAGTCAGCGATGCAGGGTGCTGAATGAGCGTGTCGGCTCCGCCCAGGGACACCGCGTGGACGACGAGGCTGCAGTGTTCGACGAAGCTGCGTGCTGCGTCGAATCCACCTGCGAGCTCCAGCGCGATCATCGCGCCGCCTCCCGACATCTGGCGGCCGAGCAGTCCGCGTGGATCCTGCCCGTCCAGGCCCGGGTAGTGGACCGCGGCGATCGCCGGGTGTGCCGCCAGACGCTCGGCCAGCTCACCGGCGGTCGACTGTGCGGCGCGCATGCGAACGCCCAGGGTACGCAGTCCCCGGTGGAGAAGGTAGGCGCCCATGGGGTGCAGCAGTGCTCCCGTGATCGCTCGGACCTGTCGCAGTCGCATCGCCCACTCGGAGCTGGTGGCGATGATCCCGCCCATGGCGTCACCATGACCGCCCAGGTACTTTGTTGCGCTGTGGAGGACCAGCGCGACGCCGTGGTCGATGGGCTGTTGGAGCACCGGGGTGCAGAAGGTATTGTCCACGAGCACTGGGACGTCACCTGCGGCAGCGACAACGCTGTCCAGGTCGACGAGGTCGAGGCTCGGGTTGGCCGGAGTCTCGACGATGACGAGTCCGGTGTCGTCTTGGATCGCGGAGGCGATGTCAGCCTCCTCCGCCCAGGTGACAGTGGTGCCCAGCAGCCCCGTTTCGAGCAGGTGGTCACTGCCGCCGTAGAGCGGGCGTACGGCAACGATGTGCGGCGTTCCGGCACTGACGGCTGCGAGGAGCGCCGCAGTCATGGCGGCCATACCCGTGGCGAAGGCGACTGCCTCGTCGGCGTGTTCGAGTTCGGCCAGGGCGGTCTCGAAGCGTGCGACACCGGGCTGCCAGAGGCGCTGGTAAACGGCCGAGTCGCCGTCCTTGAGCGGGTGGCCGGTGGCAAGCCATTCGTAGGAATCGCCGCCAGTGGCGACATCGTTGACGGGGTTGGTTGTAGAGAGGTCGATCGCCGGAACGTGGACGCCCGCTTCGGTGAGGCCTTCCATTCCGCCGTGGACCATGAGCGTATCTGGGTGCATTGAGTTCATACGAGCAGTTAAGCCATTCCTGCAACACACTGCAAACTATCGTCACGAATCTGCGAAATTCCTCGATCCGGTCGAAGATTCTTGACCGCCGTCTGCCAGACTGTGAGTCATGTCGCAGAAAATAGAACTCGATGATGTCGATCGGAAGCTGCTCAAGGCCCTCAGCGATGATGCTCGCGCCTCCGGGACTGCACTGGCATCGGCGGTGGGTATCTCGGAATCCACTGTCTCCCTGAGACTCAAACGCCTGAAGACACTGGGCGTGATCAGAGGGTTCAGAGTCGACATCGATGCTGCGGCTGTGGGCATTCCGCTGCAGGCGCTGATCTCCATCCGTTTGGCCAAGCACGACCGCGCAGAGATCGATGCCTTCACTGCCGCGGCCCCACGGTTTCCCGGTGTCGTGAGGATGTATCACATGGCCGGAGCCGATGACTATCTGCTCCATATAGTCGCCAGCGACACCGAGGCGGTGCAGTCCTTCGTCCTCGACTATCTCACCAGGTACCCGGCGGTCGCCCATACCAGGACCAATCTCATCTACAGGGTTCAGGACGGCGAGGAGTGGATCCCCACGGAGCCGTGATGCCCGTGCCTCGTGTCCGCGCGCAGGGGAGGAGATCATTGATCCAGGTGGCAATGAGCACGCAGCCCGTCGGCATCGATCCTCACATGTGGGGTCCGTGTCTTGGGCCGCGGCAGGGCACACGGTCGAGGTCAGCTCCGGCTCGTGATCGTCAGGCCCTGCTTGCGTTGATGCACGGAGAGGTATCGCAGACCCCGCGCCTTGTCGGCGAGGAAGCGCCGACGTGAGAGTCGAGGCAGCCAGACGATCTGTCCGGGGGCGAGCGAGATCGTGGAGAGCTCGGTCTCCAGTGTTCCACCCCCGCCGAGGATGTGGATGAGTACGTCGAGAGCGGGCCCCGTGTGTTCGCGGATCTCTCCACCCGGTGCCAGAGCGATGATATTGGCATCGAGATCACGCTGCTGGGGTTCCAGCCGCCAGACGGACCCCGATGACTCAGGGACCTCGGCGAGGTCGTTGGCATCGACGAGCACGCGCGGCATCGGAGTTGCTGCTTGTTTGCTGATGCGAACCCGGACGTCCTCATTTTCACCGGCCAGTGGTTCCCAGCCGAGGGCCTCGCCGAACTCCGCCTCCATCTGGTGCTTGAGAGGGCTCGATTCTTGATCGTCGATGAGGATCAGCCCCGCGTCGGCTTCAAGCTTCCTGTAGGCATTGAGGATGAGCGTGTGGCGCTGGGACTTCGGTATGCATCGAACATCGATGACGGGTTCGTCGCCCACATTCCTCCTTCGGAGCAGATTCCATTTCCGGCATGTCTAAACTAGCACCATGAGTTCCCAGTCTTGGCTCGAGCGATCATGTACTGCGGGTGCGGCCCTCCTCTCGCGATCAACAGGGTGGTCGAGTTGCTGGAGGACGTGAGCTTCGCATCCGATCAGGCTGATTTGCAGAGCCCGCAATCTTGCCGGACACACATCACCCACCAACGAAAAGGGACCGAACATGGCTGACAATACAACCGCCCACAACCTCGGCGGCCTGGCTGCGGAACTCCTGGTCAAGGCGAAAGCTGCTCGCAGCGGTCGCAGCGCACAAGGTGTTTATGGCGGCAAATACCTCAAACAGGCTCTACTGGCCCTGACATCAGGCTCCCAACTGGCCGAACACGAAGCTCCGCCCGAGGCCACCCTGCAGGTCGTTCGGGGTCGTCTCACACTGTCGACTCGTGACGAGTCCTGGGAGCTTGCGGCCGGTGACTTGATGGCCATGCCCCCGCAGCGGCACTCGGTGACCGCGATCGAGGACTCGGCGTTTCTGCTGACGATCAGAATGGATGTCAACGGCGAATAGACACGAGCTATGGAATTCGGGCTCTCCACCTGGATCCCTTGACAGGTTCCGTGCCATCATGGCACGAACAGTCCCTGTCCAGTGCAGGAAGCAGGAGGTTGTCGCATGGGAGTCGAATTGCCCCGGCCGGTGGGCTTTGTCCTTGGCGGAGGCGGCAGCTTAGGGGCAGTGCAGGTGGGCATGTTGCGCGCCCTGACCAAGCACAGCATCACGCCCGATGGAATCACGGGAACCTCGGTGGGCGCGCTCAACGGAGCGATGCTCGCCGGTTTCGAAGACGGACTGGAACGCCTCGAGACAGCGTGGGTGGGGATCAAACAAGACGATATCTTCCCCGATAACCTGCTTGAGATGATTTGGCGTCTCGGCCGTTCCCGCACGCACGCAGTAGAGAATGCTCCGCTCCGGAGCATGATCGAGAAGACAATCGCGCACGAGCGATTCGAACAGCTGCCGATTCCCCTCCGCGTGGTCACGCTTGACCTGCTCACCGGCACTGAGGTCGTCTTCAAGGCCGGACCTCTTACACCTGCGCTGCTCGCCACTGCTGCAATCCCAGGCGTGTTTCCGGCGGTCAACATTGACGGGCAGGAGCTCGTCGATGGCGGCATCGTGTCCAATGTGCCGGTCAAGCAGGCTCTTGCGGCCGGTGCTGCCTCACTCGTGGTGCTCGACACCACGGTGCCGGCTGACCCCAACCATCTGTCCAAAGGTCGAGGGGCCCGAGTCAGAGACGTCTTGGCCCGAGTGACAGAGATCCAGTTCCGCGCCCAGTTGCTCGCCTCACTGCCGAGTGTCGCCGCCGAGGTGCCTGTGCTTTATCTGCCACCACCGACTCCGCGAACTGTCTCACCAGTCGATTTCACACAGTCGGGCGCACTCATCGAAGATGCATACGATGTCGCGGACAGGTTCCTCAGCAGCATTGTGGTCGACGGTGCAGGAATCTACGGCGATCCCTACACCCGGTACGTGGTGGGTCGCGCCAATAGAAGGTTGGACGCAGCAACGGATATTGAGGCTTAGACAATCGAAGTCTTGGTCTGCAGTCGGATCAGACTCCGAAGCCAGGCCCGCATCGGAACCGCACACCCACTCGGACTGAGGCTGACGGCCCATACGACTGATCCGCCTCCGACAGTATTATTGCTTCATGACTGACGACGAGACGCGTGCGAATACAGGCGATGCGGCATCGAAAGACGAGTCCAAGCGCAAACCCGTGTCTGCTGCGGTGCTGTTGAGTGCGCTCGGTATCGGGTTCATCGTGCTGCGCATGTTCGCCGTGTCCGGGTATGACTGGGAGACGGCGTTCCTCGTGAGCACTACGCTGAGCCTGGACGACGGTTTGGCCCTTGTCTTCGGATCCCTGATGTCGGGGTACCTGCTGACGGCTTTCCTGCTGATGCTGGTCCTGCCGATGATCTTCGCCGCGTACTTGTGGGGTCAGCGGCGACATCGTCCGGTAGTGATGCTGCTCCTCGTACTCGGACTTGTCGCGCTCTTCGCACTCGCGTTCAGCTTCGGGTTCTGGTGGCTTCCGGTGGCATCGGCTGGAGTCTTCGGGGTGTATGCGCTGATTCGGATTCTGCCCAGTCCGAATAGTGTGCGACGCGGATTCATGGCCGTCCTGGCTAATATGCGGTGGGTCGTAGGGATAGCCGTTCTGCTGCTCGCGGCGCTTGTGGGAACACCCTGGGTTCCACATGAAGTCATTGAGACCAAAACTGGAACTGTCAATGGCTATGTGCTCAGCGTCGATTCAGGTTTCTTGAATGTGCTCACTGATGAACATGAGTTCCTCATCGTGCTGAGCAGTACGGTTCTCTCTCGCACCTAGAAGTCGTCAATATGTGAAGTCCTCCGGCACGGATCCGGTCAGCCCGCTGCACAGCGACCAGGGAGGTGATGTCGAATCCGACAGAGACGTGAAACGTGCACGATGTCGTGAGACAGGTCCGGGCCAGAAATGAGAAATGTGCCGCGACATCGAGTCAACGACGTCGCGACACATCACAACGGTCGGGATAGCGGGATTCGAACCCACGACCTCCTCGTCCCGAACGAGGCGCGCTACCAAGCTGCGCTATATCCCGTGACCAGCCACTACTATAGCGAGGGTAGCGCGAATCGAAAAATCGGCGCCCCGATTTTCCGCAGATGGAAGGAAAGACTCATTGGCACTCACTGCCGAGAGCATCACAACGACTGCTCTTGAAATTCTCTCCCGCTACGGCTTGGGTGATCTATCGATGCGCAGACTCGCGCGTGAACTCGACGTGCAGCCCTCCGCTCTCTACTGGCATGTCAAAGACAAGCAGGAGCTCTTCGTTCTCATCGCCAAAAGAATGAATGCCGAGGTCAACACCCGGTGCCCGTCTTCGTCCGATCCGCTGGCTGCGGCCATGGCCCTGCGAGAGATCCTCCTCACCTACCGCGACGGCGCCGAAATTATGTTGCTCGGCTACTCGATCGATCCGAGCGAGGTGACGCCTGCGGCATTGAATGTCGAGGCGCTGGGGGAGACCTCTTCACATGGCGTGATGGAACATGCACTGGGAGCCGTGACGATCGAACAGAATCGCGGTCTGTTCGGCATCGAGTCTGCTGACGCAGGGGAGCACTTCGCCGCCAATGCTGGAAGATTTCTGGGAAGGTGTGCGCAGCATTGAGCAATTCGTCTGCTCGCCTGCCTTATGGCATACTGGTCGAGCACGTTCGGGCACATTCTTCGGATCTGCAGTGGGGCCTATAGCTCAGTTGGCTAGAGCATCTCGCTTACACCGAGAGGGTCGGGGGTTCAAGTCCCTCTGGGCCCACCAGACAGGACACCTCGTTCAACGGGGTGTCTTTTCTCTGGTTGAAACCCCGCCGCTTCACCATGGGGCACCAACGTCACGAGCCCTGTTCAGGATGCCAGTCCGATCGCAGAGCTGATATGCCCAGTCCCCGATGTCGTTGAGGAGACAGCACTCTCCGGCGCGGAGTACCTCTCGAACTTCGAAGTCGTGATTAGGGCTGATGCCGACAGTATGGGCACTCGAACTCTCGATTGTGAAGCCCACTTGCACAATCCGATACCAGCTGGAGCCACGTGAACCGTGATGGTGGTGAAGATCTGATGAGCACGTGCCAGGCTCGGATTCTCATCATGCGGGCCAAGGCCCGCTTGGTGCCGAACAGACAGCTCTCAGAGTGAAGCGGGCGGGGTTCGGTCCTCGATCTCAGGGCAGGTTTCGACAGGATCGTCCTGGTCGGTGCCGCGCCATTTCGCGATGCCGCGCATGACCTGATAGATGATGATCGCCGAGGCTGAACCAAGTGCAATGCCTTCGAACTGAAGGTCACCGGGTGTCCAGGTGAAGTTGGCGATCGCGACGATGAGTGCCACCGCTGCGGTGTTGAGGTTGATGGGGTTGGAGAAGTCGACCTTGTTCTCCACCCAGATGCGAACACCCAGCATCCCGATCATCCCGTAGAGCACGGTCGCGGCTCCGCCGAGGACCCCTGGCGGGATGGTGGCGATGATCTCCCCGAACTTCGGCAACAGACTCAAGATCAGGGCGATGACGCCTGCACACAGGTAGGCCGCCGTTGAGAAGATCCGAGTCGCTGCCATGACTCCGATGTTCTCCGCATAGGTCGTTGTTCCCGAACCCCCGCCTGACCCGGCGAGGATCGTGGAGAAGCCATCGGCGAAGAGCGTGCGGCCCGTGATCGAATCGAGGTCACGTCCGGTCATCGCCGACACTGATTTCACATGTCCGATGTTCTCGGCGATGAGGACGAAGACGACCGGGAGGAAGAGCCCCAGATAGCCCAAGTCGAATGCGGGAGCGTGGAAGGCGGGCAGCCCCACCCAGTCGGCGGCACCGACAGTCGAGAAGTCGATCTGCCCCTGCACCCATGCGGCACCGTAGCCGACGAGGACGCCGATGAGGATGGACAGTCGGCCGAGCATTCCGCGAAACACCACACTGGTGACCAGGATGGTGACAATAGTGATGACCACCGTCAGCGGAGCTTCCTTCACCCAGTCCCAGGCGGCGGGCGCCAGATTGAGCCCGATGAGAGCGACGATGGCACCGGTGACAACCGGTGGCATCGTGACTTCGATCCACCGCACTCCGGCGAAGTGCACGACGATCCCCACCAGCGCGAGACTCACGCCCACGGAGATGATCCCGCCCTGTGCCAACGCCATGGCATGGGAGTCCAGATCCTCGCCCGAGGTGGCCGCGAATCCGGTGACGGCACCGATGGGCGCCAGAAGTCCGAAGGATGACCCCAGATACGAGGGCATCATGCCCTGTGTGATGAGGAGGAAGAGCAGTGTCCCGATGGCTGTGAAGAACAGTGTTGTCGAGGGCGGAAAACCGGTCAGCAGCGGCACGAGAAATGTCGCTCCGAACATGGCGACCACGTGCTGAGCTCCGATTACCACTGTCCGTGGCCAGCTCAGACGTTCCTCAGGCAGAACGGTCTCACCAGGACGGATCGTCTTTCCATCCCCGTGCTGTTTCCAGCCCGCCTTGTCGTCGAAGGGACTGGACGCAGGTGTCGCCTTGCTGGGGGATGCCACCACTGTCTCCTCATCCGCCTGCCCGAAGGCGACGGTGTCTGTTCGTCGCGCGTTCACTGCCGAGAGCAGTCTATTCGCTTTCACCCACCCGGCATGAGCCGATTCGGCAAGTCCTGATACGCTATTGAACACCGTTCAGGAGCGAGCGTGCGCACCGCACGCTCATCTGCCACAAAGAGGAGAAGCCGCCGATGCCCAGCTGGTTCGACAACCTTGCCGACTCCATACTCGATGGTGGCGTGATCACCGAAGAACAGGCGGTTGCCATGCTGTCAACGTCCGACCGAGACCTCCTCGCACTCGTAGCCGCAGGATCGGCACTCAGGCGCAGGCACTTCGGTATGACCGTCAAGCTCAACTACTTGGTCAACCTCAAATCAGGGCTGTGCCCGGAGAGCTGCAGCTATTGCTCACAAGCCCTCGGGTCGGCGGCGCCGATCCTGAAATACTCGTGGCTGAAAACCGAAGAGGCGGTGCAACAAGCAGATATCGGGATCCGCGGGGGAGCTTCTCGGGTCTGCCTGGTCGCCAGTGGACGAGGCCCGGGAAACCGAGATGTCGACCGAGTCAGGGACATCGTCACACGGCTCAAAGACGACAATGACGAAGTCGAGGTCTGTGCATGCCTGGGGATCCTCAAGGATGGGCAGGCAGAGACGCTCGAGGAGGCCGGTGTCGATGCCTATAATCACAACATCAACACCGCAGAGTCTTTTCACGACACCATCGTGAAATCACACACCTACACGGATCGGACGAACACGGTCGCCAAGGCGAAAGCGGCCGGGCTCTCTCCCTGCAGCGGGCTCATCGTCGGTCTGGGCGAGAGCGACGAGCAGGTCGTCGAAGCCCTGTTCGCGCTCCGTAAACTCGATTCCGAGTCCATCCCCATCAATTTCCTCGTCCCGTTCGATGGAACGCCCATGGAAGGGCAATGGAATCTCACTCCCGCTCAGTGCCTGCGGATTGTCATCACAGCACGCTTCGTCTGTCCTGACAGGGAGATCAGACTGGCCGGTGGGCGGGAGATCCACCTCCGATCGCTGCAGGCTCAGGCACTGCACGTGGCGAACTCAATCTTCCTCGGCGACTACCTCACAGCAGAGGGGCAGGCCGCCGAGGACGACATTGCTCTGATTCGAGACAACGGGTTCACCATCATCGGCCACGAGAATGATCCCGATTCCTCACGCACGCCCACGCTCAGGAAACGGGGCGCGGGAACAGCGCAGGGAGCCAACGCGTGAGGGCGACTCTGCGCTGGGCCCGTGCCTGGCCTGAGACTCAGGCCCCGCGCAGCTGACGTTTGAGGATCTTGCCCGCCGAGTTCTTGGGCAGTTCGGCCACGAAGTCGACGTGCTTGGGAACCTTGAACCCGGCCAGACGATCCTTGACGTGGGCAAGCACGTCCGCCTCGGTGATCTCAAACTGGTCAGGCTTGATGACGACGAAGGCCGTGATCGCTTCGATCCATTTCTCATCGGCGATACCGACGACCGCCACCTCGGCGACCTGGGGGAGTTCGAAGATCGCGTCCTCGACCTGTCGACTGGCCACGAGCACGCCTCCGGTGTTGATGACGTCCTTGACGCGGTCGACGACCTCGATGAAACCGGATTCGTCGACTGTGACGAGATCACCGGAATGGAACCAGCCGTTGTCGAAGGCTTCGGCGGTTGCCTCGGGTCGGTTCCAGTAGCCTTCACACAGCTGCGGTGATCGGTAGAGGATCTCGCCCTGCGTCCCGGCGCCGACGTCCCTGCCATCGGCGTCGACGACACGGGTCTCGACGAAGAATACGGGCCGGCCGGCCGAGGCCGCATGCTCATCGTGCTCTTCGGGCCGCAGGACGGTGCACAAGGGGCCCATCTCGGACTGCCCGAAGCAGTTGTAGAACCCGAGCTTCGGCAAACGCTGCCGCAGTTTCGTGAGCACCGGCCCGGGCATGATCGAGGCCCCGTAATAGGCCTTGCGCAGACTCTCAAGGTTGCGGGTATCGAGGTCAGGGCTGTTGGCGAGCGCGACCCACACTGTGGGTGCGGCGAAGAAGGAATTGATCTTGCGGTCTTCGAAGATCTCCAGCAGCTGCTCGGGGACGGGTGCGGGCACGACGATGTTGTGCGCACCGATGGACAGCAGCGGAATCAGGAAGACGTGCATCTGCGCCGAGTGATACAGCGGGAGGGCATGGACAACTCGGTCCGTGGGCGCAAAATCGAGGCTCATCAGCGATGACATGTATTCGTGGACGAGCGCACGGTGCGTCATGATCGCTCCCTTGGGCGCCGAGGTGGTGCCCGAGGTGTAGAGCAGCTGTGCGACGTCGGTGTCCGCGACGTCGAATTCCCCGGGAGCGCTCGGAGTGGTGTCCGTGGCGGCGGCCGGTTTCAGGAGCGTGGAGAAGTCCCTGGTCTGGGCCCCTGCACCTGTTGGCGTTGCCCTGACTGCGTCGAGGAGATCGGTATCGGCGAAGACGACCTTCGCTCCGGAATTGTCCAGAATGTAGTCGAGCTCGTCGTTCTTGAGCTGAAAATTCACGGGCACATGGATGAGACCTGCGCGAGCACATCCGAGGTAGAGGAGGAGGTAGAGATCGGAGTTCTTCCCGTAGGCAGCGATTCGATCTCCCTTCTGCGCTCCGAGACCCGCCAGTTCACGCGCCACGGCTGTCACCGCCGTATCCAGGGCGGAATAGGTCCAGGTGCGGTCGCCGAATTCAACCGCGGTGTCACCGCCGAAGCGTCCCGCGCTGCGACGCACTATATCGGCGACGGTTGAGGAGAAGTGCAGCTCGGGCGATGGCGTAGTCGATGCATTCGTAGTCATGGACCAAACCTATAGCTCGTCGATGCTCGAGTGAACCACGTCTCATAGAATTCATCCGTGCCCCAGACAATTCTGTGCTGAAGCGTCGCCCCTGCCCAGGGCCCACGATCAACGTCGCCTGACCGTGACTGCTCGGATGTAATACTGTGGTGGCATGAGATACCCGAAGGTCAGTGAATGTGTGGACGTCTTCGAAACACTGTGGCCGACGGCCTTGGCCGAGAGTTGGGATTCGGTCGGTCTTGCCGTGGGTGATCCCGATGCGCAGGTGCGTTCGATCCTGCTCGCGCTCGACCCACTGGACGCGGTCATCGCCGAAGCGGTGGTGCTGGGCTCGGATCTCGTGTTCAACCACCATCCGCTCCTGCTCAAACCCGTGAAGTCGGTCAACGCCTCAACCCTGAAGGGCGGAGCCGTTCACACCCTGATCAGCAATGGCATCGCCCTATTCAATGCCCACACGAATGCGGACTCCGCACGTGGGGGAGTCTCGGATGCCCTCATCTCCCTGCTCGGCATCGACGACGCAGTGCCCCTGGCACCCCATGCAGAGGGATCGACCACCGGAATCGGCCGCGTGGGAGACCTCCCCACGCCGACACCCGTCCGCGATATCGCCCGCACCCTTTCGGATCGTTTGCCGCGGACAACGACCGGTGTGCGCATCGCCGGCGACCCTGCCGCGGCCGTGACGCGAGTCGCCGTCTGCGGTGGAGCAGGAGACTCCCTGTTCGACGAGGTCCGGGCCAGCGGCGCAGAGGTGTACATCACCGCTGATCTTCGCCACCATCCAGCCACCGAGGCCCGGGACACCGCCAACAGACAGGGAGGACGGCCACAGCTCATCGATGTCTCTCACTGGGCTTCAGAGACCGTCTGGCTCACCATGGCCGCCGAACAGCTGGAGACCGAATTCGCCCAGCGTGGATTGCGCATCGCCCTACAGCATTCGGCTGTCAACACCGATCCCTGGGTCGAGCGTTACTGACTCCCTGCACACGACCCCTGAAGCTTCGATGACAAGGAACCCACAATGCTGATCACCGCCGAACAACGCACAGAACTCGAGTCACTCATCGAACTCGCCTCCCACGGACGCGCGCTGCGGCACGAACACGATAATCCCAGTCAGGCCTCGGCGCTGAAGGATCTCGTGTCCCAGCACCGGGAGCTGGAGACCAGGAAGACCGACGCCGCCGAGGTGGTGGAGAAGTTACGTACCGAGGTCGACGAGCATGCCGCGGCCATCGAGATCCAGAATGGTCAGATCAAGAAGAAGACGGTCGAACTCAACGACGGCACCGGCCTGACCAGTCGAGACCTCGTGAATCTGCAGAGCGAAATCTCGGGTCATGAGGAACGAGTCGCTGAACTGGAGGAGGCTGAGCTCGGTTCTATGGAGGAACTCGAATCCGCTGAGGCCGCCCTCTCCGACGTCGAGTCCTCCCTCGCCGAGGTGACCGCCGCGGGCCGGACCACGCAAGCGGCCATCAAGGACCGCAAAGCGGAGTTGGCTGCGGAGCTCGAGGCCAACAGCGCCTCGGCTCAGAAGCTGAAGGCTGACCTGCCCGAAGCATTAGTTCAACGGTTTGATCAGAATATCGCCGCGGGCGGACCCGGGGCCGCGGTGTTGAACGGTCCGAACTGTCAGGCCTGTGGCCAGGAGATCAGCGGTATGGCGTGGAAGAGCATGCTGCTCGAGGACCCGAACCAGACCTATGAATGTCAAGAGTGCGAGGCGGTTCTGCTGCGCAAAGGCTGAGGGCACACACGCTGCAAGCGACCGTGTTTCAGCCGCGCAGGACGATGGTCAGCGCCGCAGGTGTGCTCTTCGAATGCGGGGTGAACTCGACCTCATAGGACTCCTCTGCCCGCGAGAGCAGATCCGCAATGGTCGTGGGCAGCTCACGGTCGTCTGACAGCAGTCGACCGACGAATTCGCCGCGATAGTACTTCGCCCAATGGGAGACCACGCTGCGTTTGGCACCGTTGACCTTCACAGCACCCAGGGTGACAACCTGTTCGTGAGGGCCCGGCCATGCGGCCCGGTACTCGCTGGAGCGGCAGTCGAGGATCACCTCGGCGGGGTCGATCGTGAACGATTTGGCCAAGACGGGTTTCCACCAGGACGACAGCTTTCCCAGGGTGCCCAAGTTCGTCTTCATCGCCAGCCGATAGGCGGGGATCGGATCGAGCCCGTTCACCTGCCCGAAGAGCGCCGAGAACACGTGCACATTCCGCAGACGCTGTGCCAGGGAATCGTCGGCCATGGCATCGGCAACGAGATCCGGCGCGCCCATCGCTTCGTAGAGGACACCGGAGTAAGTCAGCAGGGCCGGGGCACAGGGCAAGGTGTCGAGACTGACGTTGCGTTCAACGTCGGCTGAGAGGGAGGCTCCCACACCGAGCTGATCCAGTGCATCGGTGCGCTTGGAGACCTTCTGCAGGGCTGTCAGGACCTTCTTTCGCTGTGGGTTGAGATCCGGGGCCGAGAGCTCTGGGAGATCAAGTGGGGAGCCCGAGCTCGCGGGAGTCTTACCCTCTGAGGGCGGCAATAGGATCTTCACCTGACTATCGTAGGTGCCAACAGCGGGGCCTCGATTCGCTGTCCACGTTAGTTTCATCACGCTTGGCTCGAGCCTGCTGCGCGGGGGCCGAGGCGGAGGGGGTGGGTGTGGACTGACTGCACCGGGGGAGTAGGACAAACTGGCCGATGATTCCCGGCAATGAGGGTAGACTTCTGTACTCGAGGACAGGTCACCAGACGGTCGCGGCTCTCTCACGAGGGCTGAGGAACGTCCGGGCTCCACAGAGCAGGGATGGTGGGTAACACCCACCCGGGGCAACCCGCGGGCCAGTGCAGCAGAAAGCAGACCGCCCAGTTCCGACTGGGTAAGGGTGAAACGGTGGTGTAAGAGACCACCAGGGTGCCGGGTGACCGGCGCCGCTGGGTAAACCCCATCCGGAGCAAGATCAGACAGACGACGTTCGAGGCTGCTCGCCGAGTCGTCGGGTGGATTGCTCGAGGCCGGTGGCAACATCGGTCCCAGATAGATGACCGTCCGTCGAGAAGGGCAACCGACTCGATGACAGAACCCGGCGTATCGGTGGCCTGTCCTCTCCTCAGCAGATCAGTGGGATCTCCCGCGGCATGCAGAGCTGCCCATGCGCCCGTTCGGTCAGCCACTATCGCGCGCAGACGTTCGTGCAGCTCCCACGGTCAGTGACCGAACGATCGCCGATCTCGTCCCCTGATCGCATCCTTGAGAAGCAGCAGCGAGCACACCCCGTACGCACCGATGACCGCGAACAGACCCACGATCACAATGCCGGCATCGGCACCGAAGTCCACGCTCTGGGCCGGTGTCGCCGGAGCGTGACCGTCAGGATCGACGAGGACCGTGATCGTCTCGCCCTCCTCGAAGTCGTATCCGTCCTGGCCGCGGTAGATCAGCGGCTCCTCGACCGGAGTGCCGTCCGTCCGCTCCATGGCATATTCGTGGGTATACGCCTCATGTGATCGTCCACCCGAATCGTGGACCGTCTCGACATCGAGGGTGTGATCGACGATCACGACCTCAGTGAGTTCACCGTCGCGGCTGACCGAGAGATCCTCGGCCAGCATGATCGTCCCGAGCGCGATGAGTGCCAACGCAGGTACGACCAACCACAGCACCCAGATGCGGTCGACGATCCGGGGAGTGATGACGGCGACCAGCACCACGGTGGTGCAGGCGATGACGATGCTGGCAAGGAGTGCCTGCGGCCAGAGCATTACGATTGCGAATGCTGCGGCGAGGCCGAACAGCAGAATGGCCAACAGGACGACGATGCCCAGTTGACTGCCGCGTCCGAACGGTCTCATCCATCTCTCCTGTCGTGGGTCTTCTTTGGGCGCGGGCCGCGGCTATGAATAGCCCTTCTTCACTTTCGCCTTGCCGTTGTTGATGGCCAGAATCGCTGCCCCGACGATGCCCGCATTGTTGAAGAGCTTGGCCGGTTTGAGCTCGGCGTGAGTCGAGATGTAATGGAGGAAGTTCTCGTGCGACTTCGATACTCCGCCGCCGACGATGATGACGTCAGGGGAGACGAGCAGTTCGATCTGCGAGTAATACTGCTGCAGCCTGGCAGCCCATTCCTCGTAGCTGAGGTTCTCGGCCACCTTGACCGATTCGGCTGCCTGCGTCTCCGCGTCGCGACCGTTCATCTCGATGTGGCCCAGCTCGGTGTAGGGCACCAACCGTCCCTGAGTGAACAGGGCGGTTCCGATGCCCGTGCCCAGAGTCGTCATCAGCACGGTCTTCTTGCGGTGCTTGTGCCCGGCACCGAAGGCCATTTCGGCCAGTCCCGCGGCATCGGCGTCGTTCATGATGAACACTCGATGCTGGGTGTGCTCGGAGAGGATCTCCACGATGTTCGACCCGATCCACGTCTGGTCGAGATTGGCGGTGTAGTGCACCAGGTCGTCGAGGACGACCCCGGGAAATCCGCATCCGATGGGCAGCGCGTCGAGCGTCGAGCGATCATCGACGATCGCGAGCTCCAAGGCCTTGTCGGTGAGGAGATCCAGGAGATCACCGATGGCCTCGGCCACGGCCGTGGGCGTGCTGGGCTTCGGTGTGAGCATTCTGACCCGCTTGAAGGCCAGACAGCCCGTGGCGGTATCGACGAGCCCCGCTTTGATTCCGGTGCCGCCGACGTCGACTCCGATGGCGAAGCGGCGTTGCGTATCGTCAGTCATCTCAGTCATCTCAGTCCTGTTGAGTTCTCGGTCCCCCAACGATCGCTGTGTGCGCATCGGGAAGGGTGAGGATGTCGGCACCGGTCTCGGTGACGACGAGGGTGTGTTCGAACTGGGCGGAGCGCTTCCGGTCCTTGGTGACCACGGTCCAGGCGTCGTCCCAGACATCCCAGTCGACGGTTCCGAGGTTGAGCATCGGTTCGATGGTGAAGATCATTCCCGGTTCCATCACCTCGGCGTGGGCAGGTGCGGCATCGTAGTGGGGGACGATGAGTCCGGAATGGAACTCACGGCCGACCCCGTGTCCGCTGTAGTCGCGGACGACACCGTAGTCGAAGCGCTTCGCGTACTTCTCGATGACTCGTCCGATGACGTTGATCTCACGTCCCGGCTTGACGGCTTTGATCGCGCGCATCGTGGCTTCCCACGTCCGTTCCACGAGCAGACGAGACTCGTCATCGACGTCGCCGGCATAGAAGGTGTAGTTCGTGTCTCCGTGCATGCCGTCGAGGT
Organism: Brevibacterium sp. CBA3109; assembly: GCF_040256645.1. Taxonomy (NCBI): domain Bacteria; kingdom Bacillati; phylum Actinomycetota; class Actinomycetes; order Micrococcales; family Brevibacteriaceae; genus Brevibacterium; species Brevibacterium koreense. The sequence continues at coordinate 1,717,413 of NZ_CP158281.1, forward strand.
AGGCGGTGATGTCGACGTTGACGATGTCTCCGTCGGCGATGACTGTCGAGTCGGGGATGCCGTGACAGATCACCTCATTGAGTGAGGTGCACACGGACTTCGGGAAGCCGCGATAGCCCAGTGTCGAAGGGTAGGCGCCGTGGTCGCACATGTATTCGTGGGCGACACGGTCGATCGCATCGGTGGTCACCCCGGGTTCGATCATGTCGCCGACAGCGGCCAGAGCATTGGCCGCGATACGGCCCGCTGCGCGGACCTTCTCTATCTCCTCGGCGGAATAGAAGTTGTTGCCCCGACCCTCGTCGGCATCTGCGCGGCCGACATATTCGGGTCTGGTGATGTTCTGGGGGACTCCCAATTCAGGCGAGATGGTTCCGGGCGCGAGCAGGCGAGGCAAATCAGTCATGGTGCCTTCGAGTCTAGAGCCGTTGAGGTCAGATATTCCACAATTGGGCTGCCTGTCGGTGCAAGCGGGCTGTGGCAGCGGACGTTAGAGTGAAGACAGCGACTGTCGCCTGCGCGTGCGACGGCCAGGAACCTCGAAGGACGAGATGAAACGGACGGAGGAGCGATGAACGAGCAGATTGCCGCGGCAGGTCCTGAGTTCTCTGGTCTCAGCGATGTGGTGAGTCTCACTAGCGCGCCGCAGCAGATCGCTGACCACATCCTCTCCGGCATCGCTGTAGGTGCACTGCCCGAAGGCACGTTGCTGCCCGGTGAGCGAGCCCTTGCCGCCGACCTTCAGGTCTCACGCTCGAGTGTGCGCGCGGCCCTGTTGCGACTGGAGCGTCTCGGTGTCGTCGAACGGCGGCGTGGGCGCGGCGGTGGAACATTCGTGTCCAACGCGGAACCGACGACTCTGGCCCCGATGGCCGATCGCATCGGTGAGTTCTATGCCGAACGCATAAATCTCCTCGATGCCCGTGCGATCTTCCAGAACAGTCTCGCCGCGACTGCTGCTCTGCGGCGAACCGACGAGGAGCTCACGGGGCTCCGGGAGCTGGCACAGAGATATTCTGAACGTGCCGAGGCTGGCGTGGCCAGAACAGCTGACGCACAGTTCCACTTCGCCATCGCTCGGGCCGGGCATAATCCTGAGCTCGTGCGCATGGCAATCGACATCGACACCCGGATCAACGCGGGCTTCCGCCACGACCCTTTCTCTCACAAACTCTTCGACCATGCGGTGGCCGATCACTCGGCCATCGTCGAAGCTATCGCCGCCCAAGACGCGCATGCCGCTGGCAGCCTGTGCGAGGAGCACTTCCGATCGACGACGATGCCGCCGCAGAGCTGAGCCGCTCCCGCTCCTGGGGCCGGCTGACGCATCAGCTTCCGGGCACGCACTTAGGCATCCGGGCATGGCCGACACATCGCAGAAGGCCGACATCATCGCAATGATGTCGGCCTTCTTTGCACTCAAATCAGTGCGGGGTGTGCGCCTGGCTCAGATGTCAGTTCGCCAGGGCATGTTCAACGGAGACGGCCTCGAGTCCGAAGGCCTCGGCGACGTTGTCGTTGGTGACATGCCCATTGTGGATATTGAGTCCACGAGCCAGTGCCGAATCCTTCAGCAGGGCTGCGTGCCATCCCTGGTTGGCGATCTTGACTGCGAACGGCAGAGTCGCGTTCGTCAGTGCGGCCGTGGCTGTGTTGGGCACCGCGCCGGGCATGTTCGCCACACAGTAATAGATCGAGTTGTGCACCTCGAACGTAGGATCATCGTGGGTCGTGGGACGCGAGTTCTCGAAGCAGCCGCCCTGGTCGATGGCGATGTCGACGAGGACCGAACCCGGCTTCATTCCCGCAACCATCTCGTCGGTGACGAGCTTCGGTGCCTTCTTGCCGGGAATGAGCACCGAGCCGATGACCAGGTCGGCAGAGGCGAGGGACTTCGTGATCTCGTACTTGTTCGAGACCTTCGTGGCGATCGCACCGGCGAAGGTTTCGTCGATCTGACGCAGGCGGGGAATGTTGATGTCGATGACTTCGACGTTGGCACCCAGACCCAGCGCCATACGGGCGGCATTGGTGCCGGCGACACCTGCGCCGATGACGACGACGTTGGCGCGTTCGACACCGGGGACTCCGGAGAGCAGTATGCCGCGTCCGCCCGAGGCCTTGAGCAGACTGTGGGCGCCGACCTGCGTTGACAGTCGACCGGCGATCTCGCTCATCGGCGCCAACAGCGGAAGGCCTCCGCCGTCGGGCTGAACCGTCTCGTAGGCGATCGCTGTGGTGCCTGCGCTCATCAGCGCCTGGGTCAGCGCCTCATCTGCGGCCAGGTGCAGGTAGGTGAAGAGGATCAGATCCTTGCGCAGGAACCCGTATTCTTCGGCGATGGGTTCTTTGACCTTGAGGACCAGGTCTCCTGCGGTCCAGGTGGATTCCGCGTCTTCGGCGATGGTGGCACCGGCTTCGGTGTATTCATCGTCTGTGATGAATGACCCGACTCCGGCGCCGGCCTGAACGGTGACTTCATGTCCGTGTGCAACGAGCTCGTGGACACCGGCGGCGGTGATGGCGACGCGGAACTCGTTGTTCTTGACCTCTGTGGGCACTGAAATGCGCATAGTCTTCCTTCTCTCATGTTGCCCCATGGGCAGTTTCAGCCAGAGCGAGCTGTGGCCGAGGATACATCTCACTGTATTCCGTTGAAGGTCTGGAGGGCAAACCTTTATCGCCAGGATTCGTGTAACAGTTTGCGGATTCGGTGGAATAATCTTCCTAAAGATACGAATCAACCGTATTTTGTCGTCCGCAGACACAGAACCGGGTCATTTTCTGGAATCTCCTGGCCAGTCGTGACGAAGTCGCGTGGCGAGGTCCTGGCGACACCTGGCAGAACCGGTAAGCTGAAATCTGTCAGGATTCACCACATCCACGTTGGAGGGCTCGACATGGGACTGTTCAAAGATATCGACGATGCCGATTCGAAGTACTACTTCAATCTGAAGACCAACTCGGTTGAGCGTGGGCTCGTCAGCGATGCGGACCATCGCATGGGTCCCTATGAGACAGAGGAAGTGGCTCGAGCCGCCCTTGAGCGGGCCAAGGCCCGCAATGAGGAGTGGGAAGAGGACGATAAGAAGTGGAACGGCTGAGGAATGTCGCGTCAAGAGGAATTCGTTCTTCGCACCGTTGAAGATCGTGAAGTCCGCTTCATCCGTCTGTGGTTCACGGACGTCCTCGGCGGGCTGAAATCGGTCGCAGTGGTTCCGGCAGAGCTCGAAGGGGCCTTCTCCGAAGGGATTGGGTTCGACGGTTCCGCCGTCGAAGGTCTCTCACGAGTCTATGAAGCCGATATGGTGCTCAAGCCCGATCCATCAACCTTCTCGCTGCTGCCGTGGCGGGGTGAGAAGGAACCCACAGGGAGGATGTTCTGCGACATCCACGTGCCCGGGGGAGAGCCTGCACAGGCTGATCCGCGCAACGTTCTCAAACGGACGTTGGCGAAGGCCGCGGAGAAGGGGTTCTCTTTTTATGTTCACCCGGAGATCGAGTTCTATCTGTTCAAGACGGACAATCTCGATCCCGGTACCGGCATCCTCGAGGGGACCAGACCCATCCCCGTTGACACCGCCGGCTACTTCGACCATGTCAACGGCGGTACCGCCAACGACTTCCGCCGCTCCGCTGTCACCATGCTTGAAGCCATGGGACTGTCCGTCGAGTTCTCTCACCATGAAGCTGGCCCCGGTCAGAACGAGATCGACCTGCGCTATGCTGATGCGCTGACCATGGCCGACAACATCATGACCTTCAGGTCGGTGATCAAGGAAGTCGCGATCTCTCAGGGTGTGTACGCATCCTTCATGCCCAAGCCGCTCAATGATCATCCGGGCAACGGAATGCATACTCATGTCTCACTCTTCGAGGGAGAGAGCAATGCCTTCTTCGAACCCGGAGCCATGTATCAGCTGTCGAAGACCGGCAAGCAGTTCATCGCCGGCCTCCTCACCCATGCCGCAGAGATCACAGCGGTGACGAACCAGCATGTGAACTCGTATAAGCGCCTGTGGACCGGCCACGAAGCTCCGTCATACATCTCCTGGGGACACCGGAATCGTTCGGCTCTGATCCGCGTGCCGCAATACAACTCCGGAAAGTCCTCGTCGGCTCGCATCGAATACCGGGCCCTTGATTCCTCTGCCAACCCGTACCTGTCCTATGCCCTCATGCTCGCGGCCGGGCTGAAAGGCATCGAGGAAGACTACGAGCTGCCTGAGGAGGCCGAGGACAACGTGTGGCAGCTCTCGGACACCGAGCGCCGTGCGATGGGAATCCAAGCACTGCCGACGAGTCTGTCCCACGCGCTCGAGATCATGGAGCACTCCGAACTGGTCGCAGAGACGCTGGGCGAAGAGGTATTCGACTTCTTCCTGCGCAACAAGCGCCGGGAATGGAATGACTATCGCGCTCAGGTCACCCCGTACGAGCTCAGCAAACACTTCAGCTCGATGTAGTCTCATGGCCCGGATCACTTCGCGCACCTCGATCGTCTCCGAGTCAGCTGCCCGCTTCCTCGACGAGATCAATGAACTCCTCGGCCACCCATTGGCCACCGACTCGCGTTTCATCGAACTCCTGGAAGCGACTCCGGATCCGCATGCGGCTGCGCTGGGTCTGCTCCGGGTCCTGGAAGCTGCCGGAGAGTCCGCACCACAGTTCCTCGACGCCATCCGTTCGGGGACTGGGGGTGATCTTGCCGAGGACGAACTCGACCGAGCGCTGCTGCGACGTGTGCTCGCAGTCATGGGCACATCCGAGGCGATGGTCGACCACCTGGTGCGGCATCCGGAGTCTCTGCCGCAGCTGGTGGAGAAGTCACCGTTCCTCATGGTCTCCACACCGGCAGCCTCGGCGGTATCGTTGCGCAACGATCTGCTGGCCAGCGTTGGAGCCGATCCCGATGATCCGGCACCCACCGCGGACCACCTCGGCGAAGAAGCGATCAGAAACCTTCGCCGCACCTATCGCGATGCACAGCTGCGGCTGGTCGCCGATGATCTCGTCGCCGAGGCGCCCGAGGAGATCGTCGATCATGTGATGGCTGTGCTCTCGGACCTGGCCGCCGCTGCTATGGACGCTGCCCTGGCCATTGCCAGAGCAGAGCTCGATCCTCAGCGCACGGTTCGTATTTCTGTGATCGCCCTGGGCAAGACCGGGGCTCGTGAGCTCAACTACGTCTCCGACGTCGATGTGGTTTTCGTGCTCGGTTCGTCGACGAGCGATGAACAGCGCGATCTGGCCACGGAAATTGCCCAACGGATGCGCGGCATCCTCTCCGATGCCGGTGCGGAGCCTGCCCTGTGGGAGGTCGACACAGCGCTGCGTCCTGAGGGCAAGGCCGGGGCGCTGGTGCGGACCATGTCAGAGTTCACCCGTTACTACGCGGACATCGCGAAGAACTGGGAGTTCCAGGCCCTCCTCAAGGCACGGCCGGTGGCCGGTGACGTCGGGGTGGGCGAGGAGTTCGTGGAGGCACTCCTGCCTCTCGTGTGGGAGGCCGCCAGTCGGCAGGGGTTCATCGACGGTATCCGCTCGATGCGCCGTCGCGTCGTGGACCTCATTCCTGCCGCCGAGGCGCCGCGACAGATCAAACTGGGACGTGGGGGGCTGCGCGATGTGGAGTTCTCCGCACAGCTGCTCCAGCTCGTCCACGGTCGCACGGATGAGGAGATCCGCACCCCGAACACGCTTGTCGCCTTGGAAGAGCTGAGTGACCACGGGTATATCGGAAAAGAGGATGCCTTCGTCTTCTCCGCCGCTTACCGCTTCATGCGCGTGGTCGAACACCGGGTCCAGATTCCGCGGATGCTGCGCAACGCGCTCATTCCCGACGACGATGAGAAGCTGCGCATCCTGGCCCGATCGGTCTTCACCTCGGGCTCACGGACCGGGGCCCGGCTGGAGGACACCCGCAAGGACTACGCGAGGCAGGTCACTCGCCTGCACGATCAGATCTTCTACCGGCCCATCCTCGACGCAGCAGTCGGTGTGCACGGTGCCGTCGTTGACGCCCACAACCGCGGCAGCAGCATGCAGGCTGCCGCCGACCGGCTCCGAGCTTTCGGCTACCGCGATCCACAGGGCGCCTTGGCCCACATCAAGGCGCTGACCTCGGGCATGTCACGCACGGCACTCGTCATCAAACAGGTTCTTCCGGCGCTGCTGGACTGGTTCTCGGACGGAGTCAGCCCCGACGTCGCTCTGCTGGCGTTTCGTCGGCTTACGGACTCGCTGTCGTCGTCGGGCTGGTTCCTCAAAATGCTCCGCGATTCCGGTCTGGCCGCGAAATCGGTGGCAGAGGTCCTCTCACTGTCCGGCTATGCCAGTGAACTTCTGCTGCGCCAGCCCGCTGCTGTGGCCTGGTTGGACAACTTCGACAACCTCACATCTCGTGATCCGAAATCCCTCGAGGCCGAAGTCGCAGGCCTCCTCAAACGACACGCAGCATCTGCGATCACACCGCTGCGCGAGACCTACAGCCGTGAGCTTCTGCGCATCGCTTTGCGTGATGTCCTCGATGTCGGGGTTCGGGCAACGATCCCCGGTGACCTCTCCGCCCTGATGGATCTGACTGTCAGCGGCGCATTGCAGGCCGTGCGCATGGACCTCGACCAGCCGGAGACCCCTCCTTACGAGTTCGCGATCATCGCGATGGGCCGGTGGGGCGGAAACGAGATCGGCTACTTCTCCGATGCCGACGTGACTTTCGTCTATCGCTCGGTCGGTGAGGAACTGGGAGCCGAGGACAAGTCGAAGCTGAGCAAGCATGTCAACAAGCTCGCGCTCGGCCTCGGCAGCCGGCTGAAGGCCAGCGATGCGGCCCAGGGCGTCGATCTCGACGCGGATCTGCGGCCGGAGGGTAAGAACGGGCCCCTGGTCCGAGCCCTGTCCTCCTACCGGGCCTACTACGCGAAGTGGTCTCAGCCCTGGGAGGCGCAGGCACTGTTGAGAGCACGTCCGGTCGCCGGTGATTCCGGCCTCATCGAGGACTTCACCGAACTCATTGATCCGCTGCGGTATCCGGCGGAGATGCCGACGAAATCGCTGACCCAGGTCCGTACGCTCAAGGCGCGGATGGAAGATGAGCGCCTGCCCCGCAATGCGGACAAACGGCGACACCTCAAGCTGGGCCGAGGAAGTCTCTCCGACGTCGAGTGGACCGTTCAGCTCCTGCAGCTGCGACACGCTCACAAGATTCCGGGTCTGCGGACTACCTCGACATTGTCAGCTCTCAGTGTCGCAGCCGAGGAGGGGCTCATCCCAACAGAGGACGCCGAGGAACTCGCGGCTGCGTGGCAGCTGGCAACCGATGTCCGATCAGCCGTCATGCTGTACCGGGGGCGCGCAGCTCAATCGCTGCCGGAGGAGCACCTCGAGCTTGAGGCCACGGCCCGACTGCTCGGATATCCGGCGGGAGGCGGCCACGACCTCGAAGATGACTACCTGCGCACCACCCGCCATGCCAGGAACATCATGGAAAAGCACTTCTACGGGTTCTGAGAGCTGTCCTCAGGTCTCTTCGAATTCGAGGCCCAGGAGTGCGTTCTCAACCACCTCAGGCAGTGCGGGATGGATCCAGTACTGTCGTGTGGCCATCTCGTCTGCAGGCTGTCCGAACGCCATCGCCTGGATCAGGGGCTGGACTATCATCGAGGCTTCATGACCGACGATGTGCGCGCCCAGGATCTTTCGCGTCGCCTTGTCCGCGATGAGCTTCACGATCCCCGGGTCATCGGCCATCGCCCAGCCGTACGCCACGTCGGAGTACTTCTGCACCTTCACACTCACGTCGTGACCGGCGCGCCGAGCCTCAGCTTCGGTGATGCCGACGTAGGCGACCTGGGGTGAGGTGAACACAGCACCGGGAACGCCATGATGATCGACCTCTCGCAGATCCGCCTCGGCGGCGCTTCCCGGCTCACCGGTCGCCACGTCGATGGCGAGATTGTCGCCGACGACATCGGCCTCGTGATTGGCGACATGTTTGAGCTGGTGCGGGGAGCTGATGTCGCCGAGTGCGAACACGCCGGGGACCGGTTGGCCGTGGGCAAGCACGCGCTGCCGTGAATCGACGCTGAGACGAGCGTCGTCGAGAACGTCGAAGCCGGCCTCGATGACGTTCAGGCCCGTGGTGTTCGGTGTCCGTCCGGTGGCGATGAGGACCGCGTCCGTGTCTATCTGTGAGGGAAGATCGACATCGCCGAGGCGACCGCCTGGTGTCAGCGTCACCGTCACCTGGTTGTCGTCGAAAGAGTATGAGGACACTTCGGCGCCGCGGTGGACCGTATGGGTGCGTTCGAAGAGTTCGGTGAACTCCTCCGATACCTCCTCGTCGATGTTGCCGAGCAGGCGAGGACCACGTGCGATCACCGTCACCTCGGTGCCGAGCCCGGCGAAGACGTGGGCGAACTCCATCGCGATGATGCCGGACCCGATGATGACCAGCCGTTCGGGTTGCTGGGAAACACGCATGATCGAGTTCGACGTGAACACTGGATAGCCGTCGGTGTCCACCAGTTGCGGATCGAGTCCCTCGGCCTCGGGGATGAAGGGAGAGGCCCCGGCTGCGATGACGATGCGATCGGCGGTGATCTTCTCACCCGAGGCGGTTCGCACCGTCTTCGCTCCCGTGAAGTGAACGTGTTCGGCTACGACCGTCACATTGGGTTGGCGGTCCCCGCTGCGGTAGTCCCGGCCCCCGGCTTCAATGGCGTCGACACGGTCGAAGATGCGCTTCTGCAGCGCTGGCCAATCGACGCCGTGGAAGTCGGTCGAGAGGTTGTAGTGCTTCGCGTGGGCCGCCTGTTCGGCGATCGTGGCGGGATAGACGAACATCTTCGTCGGAATGCACCCCACGTTGAGGCAGGTGCCGCCGAAATGCCATTCCTCAGCAATTGCAACGTTGAGGCCGGAGAACCGGTCGTCGAGGAACATGTTCCCCGAGCCTGTGCCGATCAGTAGGAGATCGAAATGCGTCATTGTCCATCCCTGTTTGAGTTGTGGTCACAATCTGAGGCGGCCCTGGTCAGATGCCCTCGGGGGCGCCACGGGTAACAACCCGTGGCGCCCCCACTGTATTCCCTGCAGCTGAGGTCTGCGTACTCTGCATCAGCAGTCCGCGAACCTCAGGGTTGTGGCTCAGAGTGCGTAGTAGAGCTCGAACTCTGTCGGCGTCGGACGCAGGCGAGCAACCTCGATCTCGTTCTCACGTTTGATCCGAATCCACGTCTCGATCAGGTCGGAGGTGAAGACGTCACCTGCTGTGAGGAAGTCATGGTCCTTCTCGAGTTCCATGAGTGCCTCGTCGAGGGAGCCTGGAACCAGTTTGATGTCCTTGGCTTCCTCTGGCGGCAGCTCGTAGAGGTCCTTGTCGATGGGCTCCGGAGGCTCGATCCGGTTGCGGATTCCGTCGAGGCCGGCCATCAGCTGGGCTGAGAAGGCCAAGTAGGGGTTGGTCGACGGGTCCGGCACGCGGAATTCGAGACGCTTGGCCTTGGGTGAGCTGCCGGTGACCGGGATGCGGATTGCTGCGGAGCGGTTGCGGGCCGAGTAGACAAGGTTGACGGGAGCTTCGTATCCGGGCACGAGGCGACGGTAGGAGTTGATCGTCGGGTTGGTGAAGGCCAACACGGCACCTGCGTGCTCGATGAGACCGCCGATGTACCAGCGAGCCAGATCGGAGAGTCCTCCATATCCGTTCTCGTCGTAGAACAGCGGTTCGCCGTTCTTCCACAGGGACTGATGGCAGTGCATGCCCGAACCGTTGTCATCGAAGAGTGGCTTGGGCATGAAGGTGGCCGACTTGCCGAGCTCGTACGCCGTGTTCTTGATCACGTATTTGAAGTCGAGAAGCTGATCGCCTGCGTGCTGGAGCGTTTTGAACTTGTAGTTGATCTCCTGCTGGCCTGCAGTCCCGACCTCGTGGTGGGCGCGCTCCATCTCGAACCCGATCTGTTCCAGGGTCAGGGACATATGATCGCGGATGTCGGCGAACTTGTCCTGTGGTGAGACAGGGAAGTACCCGCCCTTGACCGGGGTCTTGTAGCCGAGGTTGCCGCCGGGCTCGTCTTCGCCCGTGTTCCAGGCGGCTTCTTCGGAGTCGATCTTGTAGAAACTGCTGCCCGGAGTGTTCTCGTAGCGGATCGAGTCGAAGAGGTAGAATTCCGCCTCCGCACCGAAGAATACGGTGTCGGCGATTCCGGTGCTTTCGAGGTAGGCCTCGGCCTTGGCTGCAACCTGGCGGGGATCTCGAGAGTAGGGCTCATCGGTGAATGGGTCGACGATCGAGTGGGTGATGACCAAGGTCTTGGCCTCACGGAAGGGGTCGATGTAGGCCGACGAGACATCGGCAAGCAGCTTCATGTCCGATTCATGGATGCCCTGGAAGCCCGTGATTGAGGAACCGTCGAAGAGCAGACCTTCGGTGATCTCTTCCGTGCCGTACGAGGCCGCAGGGAGGTTGAAATGCTGGACGACACCGGGGAGGTCGCAGAAACGAACATCGACGAATTTGACGTCGTTCTCCGAGATGTAGTTGACGAGTTCTTCAGCAGACGAGAACACTTAGTCTCCTAGTTAGTTTACGGTGGTCGTTGGTTTGGACCATTCCCAATCTTAGTTGCAAGCAGGTGAAGTGGTGATGACGTCCATGTTTCGGGCATGTTTCCTGAGGATTCGTCCAGGTTCGACTTGGGTAAGCTGGATCCGTGATTGATCGTGATGACCTCGGTTCCTGGCTTGAGGGCCCCAAAATTGAGCGAGAAGACGGCGATTGGCCGGGCAGGCGATTGGGATTGCCGGAGACCGGCTCGCACTCGCTGGCACCCGCATGGCGCAGGTTGCTGGGACTGATGGTCGACTGGTTCATGTGCTTGGCCATCGCGAACCTGATCGGTTCGTCCAATCCGTTCCTGGCTCCGGGACTCTTCGCATTGGAGCATTTCCTGCTCGTGTCGACTCTTGGCTACACGGTGGGTCACAGGATCTTCGGCATCGAGGTCCGTCGACTGGATGGCCACGTGCCGGGGCTGGTCAAGGCGCTGATCCGCACTGCCCTGATCGTCCTCGTCATTCCCGCACTGATCTTCAATCGCGACAATCGCGGTCTCCATGATCTGGCTGCCGGCACTCTCATCCTCAAACGCTGAGGCACCCCCTGGTTGAGAACGGTTCCCCCAGAATCGATAGCACAGCAGATAGCACAGCAGTGGGCCCCGACTCAAACGAGTCGGGGCCCACTGCTGTATGCCTATGAACTCCTGAACCGATGTCGTCCAGTTCCGGTTGCCTTGCGGTTGTCGGCAGGCTCCGGTGGATCCGCCTAGCTCAGCGTCCGCGCATCGCCTTATGGTTCGGGCGAGCCTTATTCGGATCGATGCCCTTCGGGATCGGGGGACGGGTACCCTGGGTGCCGAGAGCGGCGAGGCGATTGCGCACGGCCAGCACCTCGTTCTTATTGAGCTTGCGCGGAAGTTTCTGCACGGCCGGGACGACCTGCTTCATCTTCAGCTGGCCATCCTCATTGCCGCCCTGGAACGTGTGAACCGGGACAGTGGGCAGAATGCGCTCGTGGCGCTTCTTCTCCTTGGCCAGCAGTTTCGCGCTGCGCCCCTTCGGTCCTTCACTCAGGAGAACGACTCCCGCTCGACCGGTCGAGCGGAACACAAGGTCGCGGCTCTTCGGGTCGATGGCGATGGGCTTCTCGTCCATCAGGTATCCGCGACGGGCGGTGTTGAGGACGGCACCGAAGGCTCCGGGCTGTCCGTCCATCTGTGCAAAGGCAGCAGTCTCGGCAAACCGGCCGAGCATGAACATGCCGAGCAGCAGACCCACCATGAAGCCGAGGATCGTAGTGAAGACTGCTCCGCCGAACAGAAGTCCGGCCAGCAGGCCGAGGAGTGTACAGCCGAGAATCGCTGCTGCCAGCAGCCACGGGGTGGCCTTATTGTGTTTGGCCGACAGTTCGTAGACCTGACGCATCTGCGCCAGACGTCCTGGCTTCTTGTTCGGGTCCTTGGGCTTCCGGCGGAAAAGTCCCTTGCGGCGCGGTTCTTCGCTCATGCTCTCACTTGCTCTTGAATGGCGTTTCGGCGTCGAGGCCGAGCCCCGAGCGCTCTCATTGCTCAGCAGTCAAGTCTACCTCTTCACCCGGGCCGAATGTATCCACAACGGCCTGAGCCTCTTGTTTGGCGGGAGTGTGCCTGTCAAGGTGGGAGAGATGGGCGGGGATCTGCTCTCCACGGTGGCGCATAGCCGTCGCCCACAGGCGGCCGGCACGGTACGAGGAACGCACCAGCGGACCGGACATGACGCCTGAGAACCCAATGTCCTCCGCGGCATCGCGGAGCATCACGAAGTCGGCTGGCCTGACCCACCGAGTGACGGGATGGTGGCGAGGCGAGGGCCTCAGGTACTGGTTGATAGTGATGAGATCACACCCGGCTTCGTGAAGGTCGCGCAGGGTCGCGATGACCTCGTCGTTGGTCTCACCCATGCCCAGCATCAGGTTCGACTTCGTGATGAGGCCGGCGTCGCGCGCCTGGGTGATCACGGACAGCGAACGCTCGTAGCGGAAGGCCGGACGGATGCGTTTGAAGATGCGGGGGACCGTCTCGACATTGTGGGCCAACACCTCCGGGCGCGAGGAAAAGACTTCAGCCAGCTGATCGGGCTCAGCATTGAAATCGGGGATGAGGAGCTCGACGCCGGTGCCGCTCCCATCGGAGCTGTCGAGGCTGTGGATCTGACGCACGGTCTCTGCATACAGCCACGCACCGCCATCGTCGAGGTCATCGCGGGCCACTCCGGTGATCGTCGAGTAGCGCAGACCCATCTCGCCGACCGAGGCAGCCACGCGGCGAGGTTCATCGGAGTCGAAGTCAGCGGGCTTTCCCGTGTCGATCTGGCAGAAGTCACAGCGCCTCGTGCACTGTTCGCCCCCGATGAGGAACGTCGCCTCGCGGTCTTCCCAGCATTCGAAGATATTGGGACAGCCTGCTTCCTCGCAGACCGTGTGCAGCTCCTGCTTGCGAACCAGTGACTTCAGAGAAGTGTATTCAGGACCGATGTGGGCCTTTGCCTTGATCCAGGCAGGCTTGTCTTCGATCGGCGTCTCTGAGTTCCGTGCTTCGACACGGAGCATGCGGCGGCCCTCTGGCGCTATTGTCACGTCTGTTCTCCTAGGCTGAAATGTGGTTGTGCAGGATCTGGTCAAGGTGATGGGCGACATCCTCAGGTGTCACGCTTCGACCGAGTTCCGCGCTTATAGTCGTGGTGTCGGCGTCCGCGATCCCGCAGGCGATGATCGATTCGTATGCGCCGAGGTCGTTGCTGCAGTTCAGTGCCAGACCGTGCATGGTCACGCCCTCGTGGATGCGGATGCCGATCGCGCCGATCTTCCGGTCCCGCCGGGTTCCGTCGCCGAGGATCCAGACCCCCGCACGCCCCTCGACGGTGGTGGCTTCGATGTCGTACTCAGCGAGGAGTTCGATCATCGCATCCTCGAGCTGGGAGACGAACAGTCTGACCTCTTTAGGGTCATTGAGTCTGTACACGAGGTAGGCCACGAGCTGCCCAGGGCCATGCCAGGTGATCTTCCCACCACGGTCGACATCGACGACTTCGGTGCCGTCGGTAGGCCGCTCATGATCTTCCGTGCGTTTTCCGGCAGTGTAGACGGGCGGGTGTTCGAGCAGGAGAATCGTTGATTCGCGATCCCCAGCGAGCACTTCTTCGTGATACTTCTTCTGCAAGTTCCAGGTTCGCAGATAGTCCGAGTAGACGGGCGCGAAACCCAGCGTTTCTGTGACCAGAGGCATGTCTCTAGACTATGTCCCTTGTTGCGGGGGTTCAATTTCATCGACGATGAGCCTCGACACCTTTGAGTCTCGCAGCGCTATTGACATATCATTCGACATCAAACAGTATTAAACACACGCAAATACGCTCTAAAATACTTCTGATTCTGTGGAATCCATCAACGGAGATGACGAACAATGACGTGGGAACTCCAAGGACCAGTCTCTGATGACATTCACCGACTCGTGAACGGTCAGGGCCAGACGCTCTGGGGAGTTGTCCATCGTGGCTTCGACGCAGATCACCCGGAAGCTCTCGGCGTTGCCGACGTCGATCTGCCGACCGGACCCGCCTCCCTGCTCCTCGTCAGGCCGCTCGCGGGCGGCCTCGTCCTTGACGCTGTCCGTTCCTACCAGGGACTGGTGGAAGGCGAGTTGAGCACACTCTTCCTCGGCATCGTCGACGAGCTTCGGGGCAGCAGCGATCCACAAACGCGGCTGTGCCTCGAGAGCATCGGCCTTGATGCCGATGGCCGTCCGCGGATCATTCCCGGAATCAGCCGAACCTCGCCATCCTCGACGCGGTTCGCGATCGGAGAGATGATCTACCATGCGGCCCACGGTCGCCCGTGGGAGCAAAGTCCCCTACCCGTGTCCATCGCACTGCCCGACTGTTCCCAGACACTGCAGACACTGGTCGCACAGCTGTTGGATGCGTCAAGCACCGATTCCGGCCTCCATGACACCCTCGACGAGGTGAGCGCGGCACTGCGTCGAACCGGGACTCCGAGCGCCCTCCCGCTGCTGCCTGCCGAACGCGACCTTGACCCCGGGCAGGCCCTGACAGCACGATTGCGAGCAGCCAAGGCACCTGCTGTTGCTGGCCCTGACACCACCGCGGTGACTGCGCGGTCCCCTGAGACCAGGGGCGCTGCAGGTCGGCTGCGGGCCGCCAGCCGCGAAGGCGTCAGAGGCCAAGGACTTCGCCGAAACCGAGGAAGTGCCTCCCTGCTGTCTGGCATGTGGTCATTGTTGGCGACTGGTGGTCGTAGCCTGTTGGAGCGCCTGCCGATCGCTGACCGGCGACCACGGAATTTGGTGAGTGGACCACGAACCTGGGTTCTCCTCGCTGTGCTCATGACGATCCTCGGAGGTGCGGTCATGATCCGGTCGTGGGGTTCGGAGGGAACCGCGGCCTCGGTGAGTTCGCCAGAGCATGTGAGTCCGACGTCGGTGGAGAGTCCTGCCCAGAGGACGAGCGCGGCCAACGGCGATGCCGGGGAGATGTCAGACAGCCAGATTCTCGCACTGCTGGATGACCTCTGCCAAAAGCGTTCAGATGCGTTGAGTACCGGTGACGACCAAGCCTTAGCGGCGCTGACAGTTCCTGATTCAGCGGCTGCCGCCGCCGATGAGCTGATCGACCTCAACGTCTTTATCGGCAATGACTACACGATCGACTTGGACGATACTGTCATCAGAGAGTCGACTGACCACCACATCCTCATCGACGCCCGAATGTCGACGAGCGTCACGGCCGAAGGGGAGGAGTCAGGTTTCGCACCCACGCACGTCGAGTTCGAATTGGTGCCCCATGAGAATGCCTGGAAGGTCCTCGCAGTCACGGAGATCGACCGCTGAGTGGGGGAGGAGCCCGAGCGCGGGTTTGAAGCCCGAGCGTGTGAGAAGGGCCGGCCACATCAGAGTGACCGGCCCTTCTCATGCCCCTGGAGAGTCTGGTGACTCACCCAAGCGGACTGCTCATGAAACGAATCAGAGCTCGAGGTCCGCCTCGAAGTTTCCTTCTTCCAGACGAGCCTTGATCGTCTGCAGGAATCGTCCTGCATCCGCGCCGTCAACCAACTGGTGGTTGTAGGTCAACGGCAGGTAGACCATGTCGCGGATGGCGATCGACTCCTCGCCGTCCTCAGTCTTGACAACGATCGGGCGTCGCACGATCGTACCGGTGCCCAGAATGCCCATCTGCGGCTGGTTGATGATCGGAGTGTCGAACAGAGCGCCCACCGAACCGATGTTGGTGATGGTGAACGTTCCACCCGACAGCTCATCAGGCATGATCTTGTTGTTCCGTGTCCGGTCCGCGACATCGTCGATGGATTTCGACATCCCGGCGATGCTCAGATCGCCGGCGTCCTTGATCACGGGCACGAGGAGCCCACGGGGGGTGTCCACAGCGATCGCGAGGTGCTCGTGATCGAAGTACGTGATCTGCTGGGATTCGAGATCGTACTGCGCATTGACCTTCGGGTGCTGCTTGAGCGCCTCGACGACGGCCTTGCCGAAGAACGGCAGGTAGGTCAGCTTCGAGCCGTGCTTGGACTGGAAGGCTTCCTTGTTGGCCTTGCGCAGTTTCACGACGCGAGTCATATCGACCTCGACCACCTGGGTCAGCTGAGCCGATACGTCGAGGGACTCGCTCATCCGCTTGGCAATCGTCTGCCGAATGCGTGAAGCCTTCTCCGTGGTGCCGCGAAGCTTTGCTGCCTCTTCGGAAATCTCGAGCTTGAACGGTGCCTTCGCACCGCCCGCTGCCGGAGCAGCAGATCCCGATGTTGCCGAACCACGGTTGGCGGCTGCATCCACGACATCCTGCTTGCGGATGCGTCCACCCACACCGGTGCCGGTGACCGAGTTCAGATCGACGCCCTCGTCGCGTGCCAGACGGCGCACGAGAGGAGTCACGTATGCGGCATTCTCACCGACGGTGTCAGCAGCGGCGGGAGCTGATGCTGCGCCCTCGGACTTCGCCGCGGCAGGCTTCGAAGCGGCCGGGGCAGGGGTCTCCTGCTTCGGTGCCTCTTCTTCGGCGGGCGCAGACTTCTCGTTCTCAGCGGACGCCTCTTCTTCCGCAGGCGATTCAGCTGGGGCTTCCTCAGGCTCCTCAGCCGGGGCTTCCTCTGAATCGTCGGAAGACTCCGCCTCAGCCGATCCGGAATCGGTCGATCCCGAGTCGGAAGGCGCAGGGGCACCGGATCCGACGCGAGCCAATGGCGCGCCGACTTCGACGGTCTCGTCCTCTTCGGCCAGGTGCGCCTGCACGGTGCCTGCCACGGGGGAGGGCACCTCGGTGTCGACCTTGTCTGTGGAAACCTCGAGGAGGGGTTCGTCGACCTCGACCTCTTCACCGACTTCCTTGAGCCACCGGGTGACGGTGCCTTCGGTCACGGACTCACCAAGCGCAGGCATTGTGATCTCTGTGCCTTCGCCCTCGGAGCCGGACGAAGCCGGTGCTTCAGCCGCTGATTCGTCTGCGGAATCCGATGAGGACTCCTCAGCTTCCTCTGCTGCGGGCTCGGCTTCCTCGGCTGCTTCAGATGAGTCCTCGTCGGAAGAGTCCTCTGCGTCCGCCGACTCCGCGGAATCGGATCCGCTGCCGTCACCGATGTAGGCAAGATCGCCACCGACTTCGACGACATCGTCTTCGTCGGCCAAGATCTTTTCCAGAACACCTGCATACGGGCTG
Organism: Brevibacterium sp. CBA3109; assembly: GCF_040256645.1. NCBI lineage: Bacteria > Bacillati > Actinomycetota > Actinomycetes > Micrococcales > Brevibacteriaceae > Brevibacterium > Brevibacterium koreense. The sequence continues at coordinate 1,734,705 of NZ_CP158281.1, forward strand.
GGGATCTCCGTGTCGACCTTGTCGGTCGACACCTCGAGCAAGGGCTCGTCTACTTCGATTTCTTCGCCGACGGACTTCAGCCAGCGGGTGACTGTTCCTTCGGTCACCGACTCACCGAGAGCCGGCATCTGCACGGAATTCGACATGTCTTTCGTCTCCTCGGATCTTAAGAGTGGAAGTGCAGGGGTTTGCCGGCAAGGGCCAAGTGGGCCTCGCCGAGTGCTTCATTCTGCGTCGGGTGAGCGTGAATGAGTTGCGCAACTTCCTCTGGGAATGCCTCCCAGTTGACGATCAGTTGGGCTTCGCCGGCCTGTTCGCTCAGTCGAGCGCCAATGCCGTGAACGCCGACAACGGGCCCATCCTTCTCGCGGATGACCTTGATCAGACCAGCGGTGTTCAGGATCACGGACTTACCATTTCCGCCCAGGTTGTATTCGATGGATTCGACGCTGTCGGCTCCATACTGCTCTTCGGCCTGCTTGGACGAGAGTCCGACCGAGAAGATCTCAGGTTCGCAGTAGGTCACGCGGGGGATGCCGGATTCCAGGACGGGAACCGGTTTGAGCCCAGCGATCTCCTCGGCGATGAAGATTCCCTGACCGAAGGCACGGTGAGCCAGCTGCAGTCCGGGAACGATGTCTCCGCAGGCGTAGATGTTGCCGACGCCGGTATGGAGGCGCTCGTTGGCCAAGACGAATCCACGGTCCATGGGGATGCCCTGTTCTTCGAAGCCGAACCCTTCAGTGACCGGGCCACGGCCGACAGCAACGAGAAGGTACTCGGCTTCGAGGACCGAACCGTCTTCGAGAGTCACCTTGACTCCGTCAGCGGTCTCTTCGACGCCCTTGAACATGGTGCCGAGTTTGAAGTCGATCTTGCGCTTCTTGAAGGCACGTTCGAGGTTCTTCGAGATCGTCTCGTCCTCGTTGGCCACGAGGTGCTTGAGTCCTTCGACGATGGTGACCTTGGCACCGAACGAGGACCACACACTGGCGAACTCGACGCCGATCACGCCGCCGCCGAGGACGATCGCCGAACCCGGGACCTTATCGAGCTGAAGAGCCTCGGTGCTGGTCAGGACCCGGTCGGTGATGTCGAGGCCGATGGTCTTCGACGTCGAACCGGTCGACAGGAGCACGTTGGTGCCGGTGACGGTGTGCTTGCCGTCTTCACCGTCAACCTCGACCGTATCCTTGCCGACGAGCTTGCCGGTGCCGAAGTACGTGTCGATTCCACGTGCCTTGACCAGCCCCTGCAGGCCCTTGTAGTTGCGGGAAATGACGTTGTCCTTGTAGTCAAGAACCTTCTCGATGTCGATGCCCTTGAATTCGACGTCAATGCCGAAGTTCGACGATTCCTTCGCCGTGTCGGCAACTTCTGCAGCATGCAGAAGCGCCTTCGTCGGAACACAACCGCGGTGCAAGCATGTGCCGCCAACCTTGTCGCGTTCGATCAAAGCAACCTTCATGTCGAGCTCTGCAGCGCGCAGTGCGGCAGCATAGCCGCCGGTCCCGCCGCCCAGAACGACAAGGTCGTAGGTCAATGAGTCACTCACGGATTACTCCTCGTAGCTGTGAATAAGCCTGCAGTACGCAGCTTTTCTTCTATCTTTCCACTTTTCTCGCCAAGGGCGAAAGCACACACTGTCTGTTTGGACACAGGTGTGGATGATCACGTCCACATCGACAGCGTGTAGAAAGTCGTTTGTCAGTTCACCTGCTTCGCTGCCTGGACGAGGGTCCGAACTGCCGCGCCGGTGGCGGCGATCGGCGTGTAACCGAATGCCGAACCGGTGTTGAAGCTCGGTCCGGCGATGTCGATGTGGGCCCAGTTTGCGTCCTCGCTGACGAATTCCTGGAGGAAGGCGCCGGCTGCTAGCATACCGCCGGCGCGGGGGCCGGAGTTCTTCAGGTCCGCGGCGTTGGAGTCGAAACCGGAGAGCATCTCCTCGGGGATGGGCATGGCCCACATCTCCTCGCCGGCGTCCGTCGCCGAGGCGGTGATGAGATTGCGTGCCATCTCAGCGCCCATGACTCCGGACGTCCGATTGCCCAAGGCGACGACCTGCGCACCCGTCAGAGTGGCCACGTCTATGAGCAGGTCAGGATTCTCCGCATCAGCGTCAGCCAGTGCGTCGGCGAGGACCAATCGGCCTTCGGCATCGGTATTGGTGACTTCGACGGTCTTGCCGCTGCGCATGTGCAGCACATCGCTGGGGCGCTGGGCCGATGATCCCGGCATGTTCTCGGCCAAGGGCAGCCAGGCAGTCGCACGGACGGGCAGTTTGAGGTCTGCGATAGCGAACAGGGCCTGGACCACGGCTGCCGCACCGGCCATATCGGACTTCATATCCTCCATGCTCGCTGCGGGCTTGAGGGAGATGCCGCCGGAGTCGAAGGTGATGCCCTTGCCCACGAAGCTCACGTGGCGTTCGGCGCCTTTGGGGGAGTATTCGACCTTGACCAGGCGCGGTCCGCGGGTCGAACCCTGACCGACGCCCACGAGTCCACCGTATCCACCAGCCTGAAGCTCTTTTTCCCCGAGCACGCTGACCTTGAGTTTACGCTCCTTGCCCTGATCCTTGACGCGTTGGGCGAAGGACTCCGGGTAGAGGTCGAGCGGAGGAGTGTTGACGAGGTCGCGGGCTCGGTTCGTCGCTGCGGCGATGATCGCGCCGCTGGAGTGTGCGGCTGCGTGCTCTTTGCTCTTGGGTCCGAGGACGGTGACTGCACCGGGCACCTTGTCTGCGTCCTGGCTCCGGTATTCGATGAACCGGTAGGCGCCGAGTCCTGCACCGATGGTGACGGCTTCGACATCCCCGGAGGTAACGGCCGGCAGGCCCACAGCAATCGAGTCCACACCGTCGAGGGCACGCAGAGCGTTGCCTGCGGCGCGGCGGAGAACCTCGTGCGACTTCGCTGCGGCGTCAGTGCCGCGTGCTGCGGAGTCGAAGGCGCCGAGTCCGACCAGGAGGATGCTCGAGGCGGAGAACCCCTTCGGCGCGGCAACACGTGCCGTGGATCCGGCCTTGCCGGTGAATTCGATGGCGCGGACCACACCCTCCACAGCGGTGCGAGCGTATTTCGCAGTGTCGAGGCCGAGGACCTTGTCGTCAGCGACTCCCAGCACCAGAACGGAAGCGGTGGCTTTCACGAGTGCGGTCGAAGAGTAGCTGGTGGGTGTGGATGCACTGGGCATAGATTCCCTTTCATCGTCTTTGAACGTTGAATCGATCCTAATGCCATTTCACGAGGGATGGATAAACGGTGACCATTCTGAGCAGGGATCTGAATGAATTCCTGATGTCAGAGAACCGCGCCGTTCTTCGGCCAGTCTGTCTCCTGACATATTCTGGAGGGTGTGTACTCACTTATCTTTAAACTCTGCTTCGCCCCCATGGACGCCGAACGAGCACATCATGTGTCGTTCACCGCTCTGAGAATCCTCGATGCCATCCCAGGTCTAAGCCGTCTGCTCCGTCTGGTCTTGGCCCACGGCACCCGCAATGAGGTGGATGTGCTGGGCCTGCGGTTCCCCAACCGGCTCGGGCTCGCGGCCGGCTTCGATAAGAATGGGGAGGGGATTCGCGCTCTCTCGACGATGGGCTTCGGCCACATCGAGGTCGGCACGATCACCGCTCATGCTCAGCCCGGCAACGACAAGCCGCGACTGTTTCGCCTCCGCGACAATCTTGCGCTGCTCAATCGGATGGGCTTCAACAACCAGGGTGCCCGGCAGGCTGCTTTCAACATCGGCAGGCAGCGGAAATCCATTTCCTCTCTGCCCTCCGCGCAGCGACCGATCATCGGGATCAACATCGGCAAGACCAAGGTCGTCGACGCTGCCGATGCAGTCGAGGACTACGCGAGTTCAGCTCGGTTCTGTGCGCCTCTGGCTGACTACCTCGTCATCAATGTCAGCTCACCGAACACTCCGGGTCTGCGTGACCTGCAGTCCGTGTCGAGCCTCGAACCCATTATCGACGCAGTTCGTTCTGCCGCCGCCGAGGTGGTTGCGGCTCCTCGTTCCACGCTCGGCCATGTGCCGCTGCTGGTCAAGATCGCACCCGACCTCAATGACGAGGATGTCGTTGAGATCTGTGAACTCGCCGTGCGTTCGGGTGTTGATGGCCTCATCACCACCAACACCACGATCGATCGAACAGTGCTGAGTGGTCGTGAGGCTGACTTCGCTGGCGGGCAGGCCGGAGGCATCTCGGGCCGACCTTTGGCACATCGGTCGCTGGAAGTGCTGCGGCTGGTCAAGGCCACCGTCGGCGAGAACCTGAGCATCATCTCTGTCGGCGGAATCTCGGACGCCAATGACATCAGCGCCCGACTTGCGGCGGGCGCTGACCTGGTTCAGTCCTATTCGGAGATGATCTACTCCGGACCGTTCTGGCCCGGACGAATCCTTCGTGCACGGCGTGCGCGGACTCTGCTCACTCGGGGTACTGGCGGCGCTTGACCTGAGGTTTCGGCATGCGCAGCGGACGAATCTGGACGCTGCGCATGATCGCGTAGAGCGCCAGGCCTCGTTCGACGGTACCGAACTTGGCTTTCAACCGTCCCTTGAGGATGTAGTTGACGATGACGCCGTCGAGGATGACCAGGGCCAGCAGACCCCAGACTGCGTAGGTGAAGTACTGCTGAATGGCGACCGGCTGCGTGAATGCCACAACCAGGATCAGAATCGCAGCGGGGATGAACAGCTCTCCGATAGAGAAGCGGGCATCGATATAGTCACGAACGTAGCGGCGCTGTGGGCCTTTGTCGCGGCGCGTGAGGTACTGCTCTTCGCCATTCATCATGCCCATCCGGGCACGATCGCGGTCCTTGCGCGTCTGTTCCTTGGCACGCTGGTTCGCCACCTTGCGATCCTTCGAAACCAGCGGCTGCTTGCGCACCGATTCCTGCTGACTGCGTTTGGGCGTCGGCCGTCCTTTCTTCTGTTCAGCCTCACGCTGCGAGACAGCGTCGGGGCGTGAACCGTCATCGTTCACCGGTCGATTGTCGGAGGATTGCGCATCCTCATGAGATTTTTTGCTTCCGAACACCTAATGAATACTACCTTTGGAGAATGAGCGAATCGACTTCTGCACTTGACAGTGCACAATTGCATGCTGAACTCGACACTATTTTCGACGAGGTCATCGACCAGCTGACCGATCTCGTAGCGATCCCCTCGGTCGCCTGGCCGAGCTTCGATCCCGCGAACGTTCGGTCCAGCGCCGAAGCCGTCGCGGACCTCGCCCGCGGCCTGGGACTCGATGCCGACATCCTGACCGCAGCCCAGGAGGACGGAACCGAAGGCTACCCGGCCGTCGTCGCCTCGGTGCCAGCTCCCGCAGGGGCTGGCACCGTGCTGCTCTACGCACACCACGACGTTCAGCCCCCGGGCAAGCCTGAAGCCTGGAACACCGACCCCTTCGTTGCGACCCGAACCGGGGACCGTCTCTACGGTCGTGGGGCCGCCGACGACAAAGCCGGCATCATGGTCCACCTCACCGCGCTGCGCCTCCTGGCAGACCGCCTCGGCGTGGGGGTGACTCTCTTCATCGAAGGGGAGGAAGAGGCCGGCAGCCCAAGCTTCCGCAACTTCCTCGAGACTTACCAGGACAAGCTTGCAGCCGACGTCATCGTCGTCGCCGATTCCGGCAACTGGGCTGCCGGCACACCAGCTCTGACCACGAGCCTGCGCGGCATGTGCGCCATCGAATTCGACATCTCCACGCTTGGTCACGCGGTGCATTCGGGAATGTACGGCGGGGTCGTCCCCGACGCGATGCTGGCGATGACACGGGTGCTGGGCAGCCTCCACGATGAGAACGGCTCCGTTGCCGTCCGTGGTCTCAAGTCGCAGACTGAGAGCACTATCGACTACGAAGAGTCGACAATTCGCGCCGACTCCGGAATTCTTGACTCGAGTTCACTTATCGGCTCAGGGTCCCTGGCTTCACGCCTGTGGACCCAGCCGTCAATCACGGTCATCGGACTCGACATCCCCGATGTCGACGTCTCTTCGAACACACTCCAGTCGAATCTGCGAGCAAAACTGTCGATCCGCTTGGCACCCGGAGACACGCCCGACAACGCCGTCAAGGCCGTCGAAGATCATCTGCGCGACAATCTTCCCTTCGGCGCCACCCTGACGATGGGGGACACGGAAGGCGGCAGCCCGTGGCAGGCCGATATGAACGACCCTGTAGTGCAGATCGCGCAACGTGCCCTCACCGAAGCATGGGGGCAGGAGTCCGTGACCATGGGCATCGGCGGCTCGATCCCGTTCATCGCCGATCTCCTCGAAGCGTTCCCTCAGGCATCGATTCTGGTTACCGGAGTCGAAGACCCGGATGCCAGGGCACACAGCGCAAACGAATCGTTGTATCTGCCCGATTTCAAGGCGGCTATCGTCGCTGAGGCGCTCCTTCTGCAGAAACTGGCACTCAACTGAGAACGACTTGGGAATAGGGCCACCGCCTAGAACGTTGTCCGCGGTGTAGCCTGGAGACAGGCAGGATCGAAATGAGGAGTAACCATGACTGTGACGAACGAAGCAATGGCCACGCACGAGGTTGAACTGTCGAGCACGGCAGCTGATAAGGTGCGCAGCCTGTTGCAGCAGGAAGGTCGCGATGACCTGCGTCTGCGTGTGGCCGTTCAGCCCGGCGGCTGCTCTGGTCTGATCTATCAGCTGTACTTCGACGAGCGTCAGCTTGACGGTGATGCCGTACGCGACTTCGACGGCGTCGAAGTCATCGTCGACCGGATGAGCGTGCCCTACCTCGGCGGCTCGACCATCGACTTCGCAGACACCATCGAGAAGCAGGGCTTCACGATCGACAACCCGAACGCTGGCGGTTCCTGCGCCTGCGGCGACTCGTTCCACTGATGTCCGCCCGCTAGAAGCACACCTGAAAGTCACCGAGATGGACCTGGAGGATCTGCGCGCCGTGTCATACACGGCAACGCAGTCCCAGGTCCTCTCTTCGTATCGGGCTGGACTCTTCCCCATGGGCATCGGCAGCGGCGGAACCGGACGCATGGGGTGGTGGGCCCCGCGACGTCGCGGTGTACTTCTCCCGCGAGACCTCAAAGTCAGCAAGAGCCTGCGTAAATCGATGCACCGCTTCGAATGCAGCGTCGACAGGGATTTCGAACAGGTCATCCGCGCCTGCGCGGATCCCAACAGGCCCGGCAACTGGATCACCGAAGACATCATTCGCCTTTACCTCGGCCTCCACGCGGATGGGTGGGCGCATTCTGTCGAGGTCAGATCCGAGGGCGTCCTCGTCGGGGGACTCTACGGCGTTGCCATAGGCTCGTTCTTCGCCGGAGAATCGATGTTTCACACCCAGCGCGATGCCTCCAAAGCCGCGCTCGTCCACCTGGTCTCCCTGTTCGACGAAACCACGCCCCCAACTCCTCCCACCTCGGTCGGCGCCGTTGCCGACACGACTGAATGGCTCATTGATACACAGTGGCAGACATCACACCTTGCAAGCCTCGGCGTGTCGGAGATCAGCGGTCTCGACTACTTGTCTCGGCTAGATTCCGCTCTCCGCGGGGATCGTTGTCAGGTTATTCTCAACAAATGATCATTTGCATGTGAATTTCTACCGCCTGTAGCGGTACTCTGGTAACTGACATAGTAAGAATTCGTCCCTTCCGAAAACCGGAGGACGAATACGGTTGTGAAAGGCTGCACGTGGATTCTCCGAATCAGGCAGGACCGGGAAGGTCCTGGGCGAAGCGGCTCGGCACTCTGGGCGCCGTCGCTGTACTGGCGTTGCTGTCCGGCTGCACGAAAGAGCAGATCTCCACAGGATTCTTCCCCGCCGAATCGAAGGGCGCCACCAACCACACCGAGGCATACACCTCACTGTGGAACGGTGCATGGATCGCCCTGCTGATCGTGGGGCTGATCGTGTGGGGCCTCATTCTGTGGGCGATGATCGCCTACCGCCGCCGCAAGAACGATCGCGGACTGCCTGTGCAGCTGCGCTACAGTATGCCGATCGAAATCCTGTTCACGGTCACTCCAGTCATCCTGGTCCTCGGATTTTTCTTCCAGAGCGTCCAGGTAATGGACAAGACCACCGACGACACCACTCCCGGTGAACAGGTCATCGAAGTCGCCGCAAAGCAATGGGCATGGGACTTCAACTACGTCAATCAAGACGTGTACTTCGCGGGAACGCAGGTCCACCTCGACGGCTCTGAGAAGCCGGGGGAGAAGGCACCGACCCTCTACCTCCCGGTCGACACCGACCTCGAGATCAGACTGCGTTCACGCGATGTCATCCACTCGTTCTGGGTCCCCGCCTTCCTCGAGAAGCGCGACATGATTCCTGGTCATGACCAGAGTCTGCATCTGCGCGCCGAGAAAGAAGGCGAGTACGTGGGCAAGTGTGCCGAGCTGTGTGGTGAGTACCACTCGGAGATGCTCTTCAATGTGAAGGTCGTGTCCAAGGCCGAGTTCGACGACTACACCAAGTCTCTCGCCGACGACGGCAACACTGGTCAGCTCGGTCCTGAATACGATCGCAACTGGTACCCGAAAGAAGGTGCTGAAAAATGACCGCAACGATGAACCAGTCGGTCCTTGACGCCCCTGTTGTTCCGCGGAGCAAGGGCAAGATCATCGTCGACTGGATCACGTCGACTGACCATAAGACGATCGGGTACATGTACCTGATCGCCTCGTTCTTCTTCTTCTGCGTCGGCGGCGTCATGGCGCTCATCATCCGTCTCGAGCTCTTCGATCCCGGTATGCAGATCATTGAGACGAAGGAACAGTACAACCAGCTGTTCACGATGCACGGCACCTTGATGCTGCTGATGTTCGCGACACCACTCTTCTCGGGCTTCGCCAACGTCATCATGCCCCTGCAGATCGGTGCTCCCGACGTGGCGTTCCCACGTCTGAACGCGTTTGCCTTCTGGATGTACCTCTTCGGTTCGCTGATCGCCATCTCCGGCTTCCTCACCCCCCAGGGTGCAGCCTCGTTCGGATGGACTGCGTACGCGCCGCTGAGCAACACCACGTTCACTCCAGGCGCTGGCGGCAACCTCTGGGTTCTCGGCTTGGCGTTGCAGGGAATCGGCACGATTCTCGGCTCTGTCAACTTCATCACCACCGTCATCACGATGCGTGCTCCTGGTATGACCATGTTCCGCATGCCGATCTTCACCTGGAACACACTCATCACCGGAATTCTGGTCCTCATGGCCTTCCAGCCTCTGGCAGCAGCTCTTCTGGTGTTGGGCGCTGACCGAATATTGGGATCCCATGTCTTCAGTCCCGGCAACGGGGGACCAGTCCTGTGGCAGCACTTGTTCTGGTTCTTCGGTCACCCCGAGGTTTATGTCATCGCATTGCCGTTCTTCGGCATCGTGACCGAGATCTTCCCTGTCTTCAGCCGTAAGCCTGTCTTCGGTTACAAGGAACTGGTCTTCGCAACGATTGCGATTGCAGCGCTGTCGGTGACTGTGTGGGCCCACCACATGTACGTCACCGGTGTTGTCGCCCTCCCCTTCTTTGCGTTCATGACGATGCTCATCGCGATTCCCACGGGTGTGAAGTTCTTCAACTGGGTGGGCACGATGTGGCGTGGGTCGATCACCTTCGAGACTCCGATGGTCTGGTCCATCGGGTTCCTCGTCACATTCCTCTTCGGTGGTCTCACCGGTGTCATCCTGGCCAGCCCTGCCCTTGACCAGCAGGTCTCGGACACCTACTTCGTCGTCGCCCACTTCCACTACGTGATCTTCGGCACGGTTGTCTTCGCGATGTTCGCCGGCTTCTACTTCTGGTGGCCGAAGTGGACCGGGAAGATGCTCAACGAGAAGTTGGGACACATCCACTTCTGGATGCTGTTCATCGGCTTCCACGGCACGTTCCTCGTCCAGCACTGGCTGGGAGTCGACGGTATGCCACGTCGCTACGCGGACTACCTTCCCCAGGATGGCTTCACGTGGATGAACCAGGTGTCCACTGTCGGTGCGATGCTGCTGGGTCTGTCGATGGTTCCGTTCTTCTGGAACGTGTGGATCACCGCCCGCAATGCGCCGAAGGTCACGGTCGATGATCCGTGGGGTTATGGCGGTTCGCTGGAGTGGGCGACTTCCTGCCCACCCCCGCGCCACAACTTCACTTCGTTGCCTCGCATCCGTTCAGAGCGTCCGGCCTTTGATGTGAACCATCCGGAGCTGCTCGAATACGCCGGGCACGGCACCACTGAACCGCAACTCGCCGGAGGTAACGTCAAGTGAAGTCGTCGATCACGCTTTTCCTGGTCAACGCAGTGTTCTTCGTCATTGTGGCTGTTGTCTACGGCTTCTTCACGGATTTCACTGAGATGGTCGGATTCCCTGCCCTGCTTCTCACCGGAGTCATGTCCGGCATGATCGGTGTCTACCTGTGGCTGACCGACCGTCGGGTCGGACGTCAGCCACAGGATTCCGAGCAGGCAGAGATCTCCGATGCCGACGCAGACTACGGTTTCTTCAGCCCATGGAGCTGGTGGCCGATCGCCTGCGCCGGGTCGGCCGCTGTGGCCTTCTACGGAATCGCCATGGGCTGGTGGATCTTCCCCTTCGGTGCCGTACTCGGACTCGTCTCTCTCGTCGGACTTTCGTACGAACACGATCGTGGGGACCACGCCCACTGATTCGTTGCAGAGCGAACACTGTTAACAGATAGCGCCGATGGCCCGGACTCAAATGAGTCCGGGCCATCAGTGTCTTCAGGTCTGGGAGCGATGCACGTATTCGACGTTCGTGGCAGGTCGCTGGCGAGCGACGCGGGGTGCAACTCCGCGCGGCACCCGAAGGCGCTTGTGTGCCCGGGCCGCGGCCTCCCTCACCCCTCAGTCCACAGCCGTCCGAGGTTCCTCGCGACTTGGGTAAGGACAGCACACCACCAACCTGGTTGCCGGGTAGATATCTGCCTGCCAGCACCCGCTGACGATGCCGCCCGCTTTCCGCGAACATGCCCGCGCAGGATCGCTGACAGTCCTACTCGCCGCGGCTTGGCATACGCGCCCGACATCAATGGTCATTGTATTGGCCTGAGGGACAAGGCAGAGGGCCCTCATAGCCGCCTTAAAGCTTCTTTGAGCCCGTTTTACGCCGAGGGGCCTGTCTTCACCCGGCGGAGGACTTGTGGGTCGTTCGCGATTGACGTGGTGTCTGTCCGCCAGACTCTCCTTCGTGAAACTCACGGAACCGATTCAGCGGCGGCCATAGCTTTTGCCCTTCATCCCCACCATGAGCTTGGTTGCGAGGGATCGAATCAGGAATCGCATGTTCGTCTCTCGGTCTATCGGCGTATGAGCGGGGCCGACGTCGCTGGAGCCGTTGGTCCACAACAATTGGGCTGGAGTTACTGTCCACCAGGCGGCAGCTATCCTCATCGCAGACTTGGGTGAGACGGTCCACGATAGTGCCTCCACGTTGAGCCACGTTGAGGGCTGTGACACCATCAACTCGCGTTGATAAGATGAGTCAGGCCAAAGGGGCTCTTCGCAAACGAGAGTGTAGGCCGATGAATTTCAAACCGAGCGAGTCGCTACCCGGATAGACGTCGAGGTCTCCCGATGATGGAAGTTCTCACACACTCCATCCGAAAGACCTCGACGTGGACAACCCTATATTCTCAACCCCTGACCTCACGACATTCGCCCGCCTCGACACCCTTGACCTGACCTGCACCGGCCAACACATCACCGCCCACAAAGCGGTGCTGAAATGCCGACCGAACTCCACCGATGAATGGTGCCGGCGATGTGGCGGCCACGGCGAAGTCCGCGACACCGTCCTGCGTCGCCTGGCCCACGAACCCTTCGGCCACAGGCCAACGACACTGCATATCCGCCTGCGTCGCTACAAGTGCCTCGAATGTGGCCACGTGTGGCGTCAGGACACTGTCAAGCACCGGGTTTCATAGAGGCTGTTTTTCCTGGTTTTCTATGCAGCTACGCTCGCGGTCGCACCCTGGTTGGTCCACTCAGCTTGGACCTCGAACGGAGGTCGATATCCGATCGCCGAATGCAGTCGTTGCCGGTTGTACCACCCGATCCATTTCGATGTCGCTGCCATCACCTCGATCAACCCCGACCATTCGCGACGGTCGATCAGTTCCGCTTTGTAGACTGAATTCAGTGCTTCAGCCATGGCATTATCGTATGAGTCCCCGCGTGACCCCACCGACGCCACGATCTCGGATTCTGCCAGAGTCTCGCCATAGCGAATCGACCTGAATTGGACTCCGCGATCCGAGTGGTGGACAAGCCCGGACACGTCTTCGCCGGCCCGGAACTTCGCTGCCAGAGCCATCGTCAACGCGTCCCTGGCCAGCGACTCACGCATATGATTCGTCACCTGCCAGCCCACGATCTCGCGGTGGAAGACGTCGAGAATGAACGTTGTGTATACCCACCCAGCCTGGGTTGGAATATAGGTGATGTCGGCGACCCAGAGACAGTTCGGACCCTCAGCTGTGAACTCGCGTTCGACGAGATCCTCCGGGCACTCCTCGGCCCTGGCCGAGGCTGTCTTCGGACGCTTCCGCCGACGACGAACCCCGTCAATGCCCAGCTGGTGCATCAACCGCTCGATCGTGCACCGAGCGATATTCCCGAACCGGTCCGCATACTCGCGGTTGATCGCCTTCCACATCTTCCGCACCCCGTAACAGGAATAGTTCGCCTCGTAGACGTCCCGGATGGCGGTCTTGAGCTCCCGGTCCCGGACAGCACGGGCTGAAGGCTGGCGTAATTTGTACGCGTAATACGAGCTCACAGCAATCCGTGCAGCAGTCCCTGAAAGGGCGCGCACGATTGGCTCGACTCCGAACTCGTCGCGGTTGTTGTCGATGAAATCGACGACTACTTGGATGGGCGGTCGAGCTCCGCCGCGAAAAAAGCCGACTTAGATTCAAATCGTCAAGGCAACACCTCTGGTTTTCGGGTGGTGAGGTCGTGCTGGGCCTCGAGCGGTGTTCGGAAGCTCAAACACTTTCGGGGTCGGGTGTTGAGCTCATGGGCAATGACGTCGAGAGCTGATTGGTCGTAGGCCCCGAGGTCGGTCTTCTTCGGCAGGAATTGTCGCGTCAGCCCGTTGGTGTTTTCATTCGTTCCTCGTTGCCAGGGGCTGCCCGGGTCGGCGAGGAAGAGCTCGACGGCTTCGTCCTTGAACTTCCGGGTGTACTTCTTCCTGGTGGTAGTCATGTTTGTGAGGACTCCTTAAAACCTGTCTCACAAAACCATACGGCCGCAGTCAAACAGGAGACAACTGGACATCGTGGACGAGCTGCGGATCCGTTGTATCGGGCAAGGAGGACGCTGCACACGGGCACGGACCTGCTCACGAGACGACAACAAGAACGGATCGCCAGTCTCTTCGCTGATGCGAACCTCACCGAAGTCGAAGTCACCTGGGCCATCTACCAAGACATCGTGGCTGCTTACCGGGCCGAGGACCGTAGCGAAGGCAAGAGGCTCTTGCAGGCTTTCATCGATGTCTTGTCGGCAGGACTGCTTGCCGGGTTGATTGAGTTGAGACGGTTGGGGAGGACGCTGAAGCGACGCGCAGCGGATGTATTGGCGTTCTTCACGAGGCCCGGAACGTCGAATGGGCCCACCGAATCGATCAATGGTCGCCTCGAGCACCTTCGAGGATCGGCACTCGGGTTTCGTAACCTGACTCATTACATCGCGAGGTGCCTACTTGAGTCCGGTGGTTTCAGACCGGTTCTACACTCTCATTTACGATGTGCCGTGAATGTCCTGGCCGGCCGCAGCCCAGTCAGCAGCACTTCGTACGACTCGATCGGCCAATTGTCGGCGTGCACGAAATCTTGCGCTCACCCAACCATCATCCAAGAGTCGGCCCACCTGATCAACGACATACACTCTCGTTTGCGCAGAGCCGCCAAAGGGGAGGGCGTCAGTCTGGAACTGGAGAGTTGCGGCAGTGGGGTGTCGGACCCGCGCGCTAGCGACATGCCCGAAGTCTCGTCCCTTCGGCCTCTCGCGCAGCGACCACCTCAGTCGTTGACTCACCCGTTGACAAATCCCCCCCAATCATCAAAGGTGAAGGGTGCGGACAAGATCGATGACGGCACGAATGAGGGGCCCAGCAGTAATGCTGGGCCCCTCATTCGTGCCGTCCGATTCGCTAGGATGGCGAATCGTGAACTCCGGCTATATCAGTAACCGATCTGGTTGTGGGTGTTGGACTCAACCGAATCATGGTCGTGATGCGATGCATCGAGCTCCCGCTTCGTCACCGGCGAAACACGGTCTTCGAAGAAGAACTTGGACAGCTTCGCACGGAACTTCTCGAGTCCGGTGATCTTCCCGTCCGCATTCGGTTCCGCCGGCGTGTGCGAAGGCGACTCGAATGCTGTCAGCTTCCACAGTTTGTGGGGAGGCAGAGCTTCGTGACGCTCAAGGAACTCGCCATGGGGGAGCCGGATGATGTTGGCCGTCTCCCGTCCGTGCAGTGCGATCTCACGATCCTTGCGCTGCAGACCGATGCACATCCGCTTCGTAATGATGTAGCCGATGATCGGCCCAACGAAGAAGAGGATACGGAATATATAGATCATGTCGTTGAGTGACATCTGGAAGAACACGGCAACGATATCGCCCGAGGCTGCGGCCCACATGTTGCAGTAGAAGATGATTCCTGCAACACCGATGGCAGTACGGGTGGGATTGTTGCGCGGGCGATCGAGGATGTGGTGTTCACGCTTGTCCTTGAGCAGCCACGACTCGAAGAACGGATAGATGAACATGGCTCCGAAGACGCCGCCCATGACAACGACCGCGCTGTTGATATTCAATGAGATCGGCCAACCGGCGATGTAGAACTCGAGCCAGCCTGGAACGATGCGCAGGAAGCCGTCTGCCCAACCGATGTACCAGTCGGGCTGCGTGCCTGCAGACACTGGTGATGGGTCGTAGGGTCCGTAGTTCCAGATCGGGTTGATCGTGAACAAGGCTGAAATCAGCGACACCAGACCGAAGATCAGGAAGAAGAACCCTCCGCCCTTGGCCGCGAAGGTCGGCAGAACAGGCTCGCCCACCACGTTCTTCTCGGTGTTGCCTGCACCGGGGTACTGCGTGTGCTTGTGCACGACGACGAACACCAGGTGGATGCCTATCAAAGCGATCAGCAGCGCAGGGACGATCATAATGTGAAGCGAGTAGAGCCGAGCGACGATATCGGTGCCGGGGAACTCGCCGCCGAAGATGAAGAACGAGAGATACGTTCCGACTAGGGGCAGTGATTTGACGATTCCGTCAATGATCCTCAGACCGTTGCCCGAGAGCAGATCATCGGGCAGTGAGTAGCCGGTGAAACCTGCCGCCATACCCATGATGACCAGAAGCACACCGACGATCCAGTTGAGCTCGCGAGGGCGCCGGAACGCACCAGTGAAGAACACTCGCAACATGTGGATGCTGAGTGCGGCAACGAACAGCAATGCGCCCCAGTGGTGCATCTGGCGGATGAACAGACCACCGCGTATCTCGAATGAGATCGCCAAGGTCGAATTGTATGCCTCTGAGATCTCGACTCCGCGCAGCGGCGCCCAGGGACCTTGGTAGTGCATCTCACCCATTGCCGGGGTGAAGAAGAAGGTCAGGAACGTTCCGGAGAGGATAACGATGACGAAGCTGTAGAGAGCGACCTCGCCGAGCATGAACGACCAGTGGGAAGGAAAGATCTTCCGTCCGAACTCGCGAACGAGGACCGAAGCCCCGACGCGCGTTTCGGCGAAGTTCGCGGCCTTCCCGATGGTGGTTGTGGGTTGTGTAGTACTCATGGGTGATTGATCTCCCAGAACGTAGGTCCGACGGGCTCAGGGAAGTCCGACTGTGCGACCAGGTAGCCGTCGCTGTCGACCGAGATGGGCAGCTGCGGAAGTGGACGTTTGGCCGGGCCGAAGATGACCTTGCAGTGTTCGGTCACATCGAAGGTCGACTGGTGGCAAGGGCAGAGCAGATGGTGTGTCTGGTGCTCATACAGTGCGACGGGGCAACCGACATGGGTGCAAATCTTGGAGTACGCGACGATACCGTCGTGTGACCAGCCTTTGCGATCCGGATCCTCTTTGAGTTCGTTGGGATTGATGCGCATGAGGAGAACGGCAGCTTTGGCCTTCTCATTCAGCGGGTGCTCAGCGTTCTCTTCATCGCCGATGCCGGATGGCAGCACGTGATAGGCCGAACCGATGGTGACGTCGTCTGCCTTGATCGGGCGTTCGGATTCCATCGATGGAATGCCGCCCGGATCCTGGATCAGTCGAACGCCTTTATCCCAGAGTGTGTGGAACATCTTGTCCCCAGGCAGCGGCCCCAGGTCGCGGAAGACAAGGACTGCAGGCAGGGGAGCGATGGCCAGTGCCGCGATGAGTGTATTGCGCAGAAGAGGACGTCGAGCGATTCCCGACTCCTCCTTCGCCTGGTGCAGGATCTCGAGGGCAACAGCCTGGTCCTCTTCACTGCCTCCGATGTCGTGACGCTCATCGATTCCCTCATGATCGCTCATGAGGTTCTTCGCCCAGAGGACAGCGCCGAAGCCGATGGAGAACATCGCTACCGCGGCACCAAGGCCGATAGAGGTGTTGTGGAGACGAATGCTCGCCATCGTCTCGCCAGGGGTGAACAGGAAATAGGCGACGATGAACCAGATGGTTCCGACCATGGACAGGACGAACCACAACGCCACCTGGCGTTCGGCGACCTTCGCGGCTTTCGGATCTCGGTCAGCGATCCGGGGCTTGTGTTCCGGCAGCCCCGGGTTCGTGAACCCATTCAACTCCTCGAGCTGGCTGCCGCCGCCGAAGTGGTCTTTCGAGGTCATTGAATTCCCCGTCTTTTCTCGTGGTGGTTACTGAACGACATTGACTGACTCACTTTGCCCTGGATGACAGCCATACTGTCAGTCCGATGACCGCGCTGAGTCCGAAGAACCAGATGAAGAGTCCTTCAGCCACAGGCCCCAGGGAGCCCAGCTTGAAGCCACCCGGTGAGGGAGTATCTGAGACCTCTTTGACATAGGCGAGCACGTCGCGCTTGTCTTCAGGAGTCAGGTTCGCGTCGTTGAAGATTGGCATATTCTGCGGGCCGGTCTGCATCGCTTCGTAAAGATGCTTCTCGGAGACATCCGACAGGTTTGGAGCGTATTTGCCTCGTGTGAGAGCACCGCCGGCGCCGACCACGTTGTGGCACATGGCGCAGTTGGTGCGGAAGAGTCCGCCACCTGCTGCAGGATCGCCCTTGGACGCGTCGATGTTTTCGTCCGCAGGAACCGCGGGCCCAGGGCCCAGCGAGGCGACATAGGCGGCAAGCTGAGCAGTCTGGTCCTCATCGAACTGAGGTTCCTTGGTCCGCGCCTGCGGGCCATTGGCCTGCAGCGGCATACGTCCGGTTCCGACCTGGAAGTCGACGGCCGCGGCTCCGACACCGATGAGACCCGGCCCAGCCTTCGATCCCTCGCCGCTGAGACCGTGGCATGTTGCACAGTTCGCGGCGAAGAGCTTCTTGCCTTCGTCGACATCCGATGCGCTGGCAGTATCTGCCTTGGCACTCGAGGTCTGAGTGAAGAGTGCGTAGGCTCCACCAGTCATCAGCAGGCCCACCAAGAGCAGCACAACCAGTGCCATTGGATGCCTGCGGCGATCTGCTAAAAGCTTCACGTGATCGTCCTTTGCTTTGAATGTTGTGAGTCCGAATGGCCGAGCATCTCGAGCCGACTACTGGAGGAGGTAGATGACTCCGAAGAGACCCACCCAGACGACGTCGACGAAGTGCCAGTAGTAGGACACGCAAATCGCGAATGTGGCCTCATGATGACCGAACTTCTTGGCTCCATATGCTCGTCCGATCACAAGCAGGAAGCAGATGAGTCCGATGGTCACGTGAATACCGTGGAACCCGGTGGTCAGGTAGAAGACGGAGCCATAGCCATCTGTGTTGATGGCGATCCCCTCGCTGACCAGAGTGGCGTATTCCATCACCTGACCGGAGACGAAGATCGCACCCAGGAGGAAGGTGAGGTAGAACCACTCGACCATTCCCCATTTGGCGATGTTGAACAGAGAGCCTGTGCGGCGCGGCCGGAACCTTTCTGCTGCGAAGACGCCCAGCTGGCAGGTGAATGAAGACGACACCAAAATGAGCGTGTTGCCGAGCGCGTATGGAATGTCGAGGACCTCTGTCTGGGTCTCCCATAATTCCGGTACGACGGATCGAATGGTGAAGTACATGGCGAAGAGCGCGGCAAAGAACATCAGGTCGCTCGCGAGGAACACGATGAAGCCCACCGTGGTCACATTCGGACGATTGACAACCGGATGTGCTGGCGCTGTTTGAGATGCAGTGGCAGTTGACACAACCCCATTATTACTCGTCTCGGGGTGAGTTTTCATCTTTTACCCAGCTTTCGGTGAATATTTTTCTACACCGTGTAGCGAAAACCTTGATTTGGTGCCGGAATCTCGTATCGGGATCACCTTGCCCCCGCGTGTCGAAGACAGGATAGGATTCCGCAGGTAAGTTCCATCTCGTAGTCAGAGGTGGTGGAAGTTCCTAAGGAGAGTTCATTCGGATGACGGAGACACCGCGTACGACAGGCCCGGAAACACAGGATTCCGGGCTCCGAACCACATCCGAGGGCGCCTCCTACAGCTGGCCCGATCTGCTCATGACACTCATGCACCAGCAGGATCTCGGCGAGTCTGCCGCAGCGTGGGCAATGGACCAGATCATGTCGGGACAGACCCCCGATGTGACAATGGCCGCATTTCTCGTGGCACATCACACGAAGGGTGAGACTGTTGCCGAAATAGCCGGTTTGGTCTCCGCCATGATGGACCACGCCGTGCAGTTGCCGGGTCTCGAGGATTCTGTTGACATCGTCGGCACCGGTGGCGATCGGGCAAAGACTGCCAACATCTCCTCAACCGCGGCGATGATCATCTCCGCGAGCGGGCAGCGTGTCGTCAAGCATGGCAACCGTGCGACTTCCTCTGCCTCTGGCTCCGCCGATGTGCTCGAGGCTCTCGGTGTTCGCTTCGACATTACGCCGGAACAGACTGGGATCATCGCGAAGGAGGTCGGCCTGGCGTTCTGCTTTGCCAACGTCTTCCATCCGTCGATGCAGTTCGTGGCGGCAGTTCGACGTCAGATCAATGTGCCGACCGCATTCAATATCCTCGGACCGCTGACAAATCCGGCCCGCGCTCGTCATACCGCGATCGGTGTCGCTGATGCTCAGATGGCACCCCTGGTCGTCGGAACCTTGGCCAAGCGTGGTCACCAGGCGCTCGTGTTCCGTTCGCGGGATGGGCTGGATGAATTGAGCAACACCGACGTCAATGATGTGTGGGAGATTCGTCACGGTGAGGTCGAACACATGACCTTCGATGCCCAGGACCTGGGCCTTGAACGTGTCACAAAGAACGATCTGCGCGGTGGCGGCCCTGAACAGAATGCTGAGATCACCCGATCGGTGCTCAACGGAGAGAAGTCACCGGTACGCGACATCGTGCTCATCAATACAGCAGCGGCGCTAGTCGCGGCCGATGAGTCGGGGGTGGGTAGCCTG
Organism: Brevibacterium sp. CBA3109; assembly: GCF_040256645.1. Classification (NCBI taxonomy): domain Bacteria; kingdom Bacillati; phylum Actinomycetota; class Actinomycetes; order Micrococcales; family Brevibacteriaceae; genus Brevibacterium; species Brevibacterium koreense. Next base: position 1,754,327 of record NZ_CP158281.1, read on the forward strand.
ACGGAGCGGATGGCGGCGAAGCTGGTCATTGCAGAGGAGACAGTCGATGCCGGTCTCGGTGCACAGAAGCTTAGTCAGCTGATTGAGGTCTCACACAGGGTCGCCGAGACGAACCGTCCCTGATTCCTGCGCGTGAAAGTTGGCCCCGGTACGGGGGAGCGCCCAAGCTCCCTGCATCGAGGTCAGGGTCGCTGACTGCAGCCATTGGGACAGGAGACGCGTCTCTTCGGGCAGAGAGTCGGAGGTTACCGGAAGTTTCCCTGGTGCAGGGACCCATTCCGCAGTCGCGCGGATGGCGGCGAAGGCCTCGTCGACGTCCCCCGAGCCACGGGTGTGTGTGGCGGCGGCCAACTTCCCGTGTCGGATGACCGCGAGATCGAGTCCGCCCTCCGGTCCTGGAGTGTACGCGAGGATCTCAGGTATTTCCCGCAGTGCACGAACTGACTCGGCCCGTGCTGCGTTTGAGAGGCTCGCACGCATGGCATCGCGCACCTCGCCGGCTGTCTCGTACCTGGCTTCGGTGGCCAATCGGGACATTCGCTGTGTCGACAGACTGCGCAGCGATGAAAAGTCCCCGTCCATGACCGTGATCAGCCCGGTGATGTCGGTCAGGTAGGCCTGTCTGTCTCTCACCCCCGCGCAGGGTCCTCCGCACTGACCGACCTGAGAACTCACACACGGACGATGCGAACTGAGGTTGGCGGGCGTGATCTTCGCCGTGCACCGTTTGACCGGGTAGAGAGTGTCGAGAAGCTCCTTCACCGCCTGGGCTGTCTTACGTGACCGGAACGGGCCCATTGGCGTTGCGGGTGACTTCTCCAATGCTGTGTTCGACCGAACGACCGACAGACGGGGATATGCTTCATCGCTGAGCACGATCCAGGAATTGCGTTCAGGGTTCTTCGAACGACGGTTGTACGGCGGGGCGAGCTCTCCGATCAGACGAATCTCTCTGACCTCGGCCTCAAGCGCGTGCGCGCACGGCAGGCAGCTGACTTCCTGGGCTGCTGTGATCATCTCAGCCATCCGGCCGCGGTTCTCCGAAGCGTTGAAGTACCCGCGGACTCGGCGTGCCATGTTGCCCGATTTGCCGATGTAGAGGACTCGTCGAGTTCCATCGAGGAACATGTAGACGCCCGGTGCGGACGGAACTCCCTTGGCCAGATGCGATTTAGCCTGGCGCTTCGCCCACCCGGCCTGGCGAACCGTGGCCAGTTCTTCGAGAGTCGTGATGCCATAGCCGCCGAACCGCTCGAGCACCCGATGCAGTACCTCTCCCGTGGCTTTGGCATCGGAGAGTGCCCTGTGGTCGGGAGAGACCTCGGTCCCGAAGTGAGCAGCGAGCGTCGACAGCTTGTGGTTGCGGACCTCATCGCGACTCACCACTCGTCGAGACAGGGTGACGGTGTCGAGGACAGTCGGCTGGGGCCAGTGGTAGTCGAGCTTTTCGCAGGCTGAGCGGAGGAATCCGATGTCGAAGGGAGCGTTGTGCGCAACCAACACTGCACCGATGGAGAACTCCAGGAAGCTTGGCAGCACTGAGCGAATGGAGGGAGCATCATCGACCATGGCATGAGTGATGCCGGTCAGACGTGCCACGAACGGGCTGATCACCGATTCCTCAGGTTTGACCAGAGATTGGAATTCTCCGAGGATCTCACCGCCGCGGGTCTTGACCGCGCCGATCTCCGTGATCTCCGACTTACCGGCCGTTGTGCCGGTTGTCTCCAGGTCGACGATGACGAATGTGATCTCGTGGAGTGGAGTGCCGAGGCTGTCGAACGACAGCTGCTTAGAGGCGCTAGCTGTCGGAGCTCGGTCGAATGGGGTGGGCATGTGCCCCAGTCTTTCACTCTCCCCTGACACAGAAACCGGTCCGAGGTTCGACTCCGGGATCAGACAGAGGCACCGTTGCCCCCGTCAGACGAATGGTTCGTCGGGAGATGAAAGAACAGTCCGACCGCCCCACCGAGGCCGACAGCGATGCCGACCAGCAGGAACCAGCCGGGCAGCGGTCGGAAGAAGATCGCGCCGAGAACCAACAGCAGGACAGCGCCGAACGTCGCGATCACAGAGAGCATCAGAGTCGGCGAGGCAGTGCGCCAGCCGATCGGCTCAGCTGGCCCGGGTTCCCACCCTTCTTCTTCTTCGAGTCTCTCTCTGACCTCATCGACCGGCATATCTCCCATCATCGCGCTGGGCTCGGCAATCTGATTGACGAGATCTTCCCAGTGACTGTCACTGATGCGCGAGGAGTCACCGAGCCGCTCGGACTCGGGAACTTCGTCGCGCCAGTCCTCGTTCTCCTCGTCGTCCATGTCCTCTCTCAGCAATCTTCTTAGTGTCTCTATTCCCCGGCGTCGGGGGTTCGCGGCGTTACGCGATCGGCGGATGTCGCCTTCTCAAGGATCGCCTCGGCGATGATGTCCGCGTCAACGTCAAGGGTGGCTACATGCTTGGACCGCCGCAGGGACAGGATCGTCGGCCGCTGGGGCAGACGTGACCGCAAGGTCCGGAGGGTTCGCGGACCGACCACGCCATCGCGACCGGAGACGAAGAGTGTGACCGGGCATTCGATCCGCCAGAGGTCTTCGCGAAGAGTTCTCTGTGCCGAAGCGAACGAGGCGATGGCGGCCACAGGTGTGCGGTCGTAAGCATATTCACAGCGGTCCGGATGCGCGATGTCTCCGCCGATCGCCGGCACAGAGGCGACAACGTGTTTGAGAACGGGCAGAATCGGTGTCAGCGGGGAATCGATGTAGAGGGCCGGATTGACGAGGACGAGCTCGTCGGGAGGCGAATCGCTGGCACCCAGTGCCAATGCCAGTGCACCGCCCATTGACAGGCCGGCCACGACTACCCGGGAGTGGGTTCGAGAGAGTGTCTTAAGTTCAGTATTCGCGGCGTCGAGCCAGTCGGACCAGGTCGTGGCATTGAGGTCCTGCCATCGAGTGCCGTGTCCGGGAAGCAGCGGCACGCTGACGCTGATTCCGTGATGACTCAATCCCCGAGCGATGGGGAACCACGCGGCCGGAGAACCGGTGATCCCATGGAGAAACAGCACAGCAGACGCTGAGTCCGGAGCAATCTGCCGGTAAGGTGCAGTCGGCACCGGTTGTGGTGAGTAGTCGATCTCCATAGCTTCAGCATGGCATGAATGTGCGGTGATGGTGTCGATATATGATGTCCGAGGACGACAAAGAGTCGTGACAGGGAAGGGTGCTCGTGTTCTACTGGTTTCTCAAACGAGTCGTGGCCGGACCCATTCTGCGGATTCTCTTCCGCCCCTGGGTGCGCGGTTTGGACAATCTCCCGTCCGACGGCCCCGCGATCATCGCGGGAAACCACAACCACTTCATGGATTCGATCTTCGTACCCCTGCTCGCCCCCCGACCCGTCGTCTACCTGGCGAAGAAGGACTATTTCACCGGGCGCGGCCTCAAGGGTGCCGTCACTCGCTGGTTCTTCAAACTCAACAATCAGCTGCCGATGGACAGAGCTGGGGGTTCCGGTTCGCAGGCCTCTCTGGAATCCGGCCTCAAGGTGCTGCGGGAAGGGAACTCTCTGGGCATCTATCCGGAGGGCACACGATCACCGGACGGCAAGCTCTACCGCGGCCGCACTGGAATCGCCCGCCTGGTCCTCGAGTCCGGTGCCCCAGTGATTCCCGTCGCGATCATCGGCACCGACCAAATCCAGCCCCCTGGCCGTCTGATCCCAAAATTTCGACGTGTCGGGATAGTGTTCGGGTCCGCCATGGACTTCTCCAAGTACGAGGGGCTTCCAACCGACAGGTTCCTTCTGCGCTCCGTCACCGATGAGATCATGTACGAGATCTTGCGGCTATCCGGTCAGGAGTACGTCGACAAATACGCGTCAACCGTCAAAACCAAGCTCCTCACCAGCTCCAAACCCAAGAAAGCGGAGGACCGGAAGCCCGAGGATGAAAAGCCACAGGGATCCACAGGCGCCAAGGACGACCAAGCGCAGTCTGAGACCGACTGAGCGGGTACCCAACGGGGCTTCGATCCCTGTGTCTGACCGCGGATCAAGTGTTCGAATACTGCGATAACGGCGACACGCGTAAATCGTTACCTTGAGGTGTTTGTCCTGAAGGGCCCGGAAGAATAGCTTGGAGATGTTGAATCCCACTGTAGGTTCGCTGAGAAGAGAGCTAGAATGGTTATGTTCTCTGCCCTTCAAAGCGAGCTCGCTTCCCCCAGGGACTATAAGGAGGAGTCGGTGTGAACCGCTCAAGTCATGAAAGCGTCGAGCCGACGCCAATACCACCAGCCGCCCAAGGACTGTTGTTCGACGACGATCTGCCCGTCCTCGATGAAGAGGCCGGCTACCGTGGTCCGACCGTGTGCAAGGTCGTCGGCATCAGCTATCGCCGGCTCGACTATTGGGCACGCACCGACCTGGTGACCCCGTCGATTCGCAACGCAACGGGATCAGGCAGTCAGCGGCTCTACAGCTTCCGTGACATCCTTGTTCTCAAGATCGTCAAGCGGCTCCTCGACACCGGCGTCGGACTGCAGTCGATCCGCACTGCGGTCGACCACCTGCGGTCGCGCGGAGTCCGGGATCTCTCACAGATCACCCTGATGTCAGATGGAGCCAGCGTCTTCGAATGCACCTCTCCCGATGAGGTCGTCGATCTCCTGCAGGGCGGACAGGGCGTCTTCGGCATCGCCGTCGGTCGTGTCTGGAACGAAGTAGAAGGAAGCCTCTCCGAATTGCCGAGCGAACGTCTTCCCGAAGATGATTCTGCCGTGGTCGAAATGGATGAACTCGCACAGCGAAGAGCGCAGAGACTCGGCTGAACAGCTTATCGCCCGGACGCCGGGCAGTCCCTGAGCGGGACACCATGGGGGATTGATGAGTGTGGCCCGTCCGTGAGGACGGGCCACACTCATATTCATCAACAGCATCCAGGCCTTGCAGCGAGCCATCGCGGTATCTCCAAGCAAGCCGGTATCGCAACACAGTCAACAGCCGCACACGGGTGGATCCAGTGGCCTATGGCGACCGAGAGGAGGCGCAGGAGGGACGCAACCGAGCCAGCATGGGTCTGAACTTGAACTCAACTGCGAAGTGCCGCATCTCAACTGCAGCGCGTCACGAAAGATGCGACATGTCGCGTGGAAGCCCAGTCCGCTGACACTGGGCGTGTCGCTGGATGCCTACTGATCCGGGGTCTTGCGCGGACGGATGTTCTCCGAGCGGAGAGCGCGTTCCAGCAGTGAATCGAATGATGTTGCCACTTTTTCTGCCGGTTTTCCGGGCCAAGAGTGGATGGGACGGGCCGAACCTTGGGCCTGCTGCATCACGGCACGTTCAGCCAATGGCGGATTGAGCACTAAGGGTCCGAACATCTCTCGCATCTCGCTGATGCGATAGTCGTGTTCGTGCGAACCCGCGCGCACGCGGTTGACCACAAGACCCAGTGGTTGGATGTCTGAGGTTCCTCGTTGGCGCAGTTCGTCTGCTGCCCGGAGAGCGCGATCCGCAGCCGCCACGGAGAATAGGCTGGGCTCCGTCACCACTGCAACCCGACTGCTGGCCGTCCACGCGGTCCGTGTGAGCCCGTTGAGGCTCGGTGGACAGTCGATGAGAACCAGCCGATACCCCTTGGCGACGCGACTCAGTGCGTCTTCAAGACGCCGCAGATACCTCTCTGACAGCGAGGGGCGATCGAATTCCGCAGCTCGGGGAGAGCCGGAGATCACGTCGAGGTGTCCGAGCTCGTCGCCCACCCACCCGGAGGGGATGATCGCCTCGGACAGGATTTTCTGGGACTTGGGAGCAGCAAGCACATCGGCGATATCGACACGCGTCGACGTCGGGACATCGAGGCCGGTCGAGGAGTCCGCTTGCGGATCCATGTCGACGACCAAGGTCGGAATTCCCCGGTTGTATGCGGCCGAGGCAAGACCGAGTGTCACGGACGTCTTACCGACTCCGCCTTTGAGGCTGCTGATACTTAGGACAAGCACCCTCCTACGTTAACGTATCCAGCCGGTCTGAGCAGTCACGACCACGCCGGGCGTGGCAGCGGGATCAAAATGAGACCCCCTGTATTCGAGTGCTCTGCGTCACTGAGTAGAGTAGTTCCTCGACAGCCCGTCGACTATCGCCTCTAGGCGATCGATACAGAAGTGAGAGACACAGATGTTCTCTAAAGTTCTTGTGGCAAATCGTGGAGAGATCGCCGTTCGCGCGTTCCGTGCAGCGTACGAGCTCGGTGCCTCCACTGTCGCTGTTTTCCCGTATGAGGATCGGAACTCCGAACACCGCATGAAGGCCGACGAGGCCTATATGATCGGCGAAGAAGGGCACCCTGTTCGTGCCTACCTCAGCGTCGAAGAGATGTTGCGCGTTGCCAAGGAATGCGGAGCCGACGCCATCTACCCCGGCTACGGCTTCCTGTCGGAGAACCCCGACCTGGCCCGAGCCTGCCATGAGGCAGGAATCATCTTCATCGGCCCCAAGGCCGATGTGCTTGAACTTGCCGGCAATAAGGTGCAGGCCCTGACGGCCGCACGCAATGCCGGGATTCCCGTACTCGACTCGACCCGTCCCTCTGCCGACATCGCTCAGTTGCTGGCCGATGCGGAATCCATGGAATACCCCCTCTTCGTCAAGGCTGTGGCCGGCGGCGGCGGGCGCGGTATGCGCCGGGTTGCGCAATCCTCAGAGTTGGAGGACGCACTCAAGGCCGCTATGCGCGAAGCTGAGGGAGCCTTCGGAGATCCCACTGTATTCATCGAACAGGCTGTGCAGCGTCCGCGGCACATCGAAGTGCAGGTCCTTGCCGACAATGACTCGAACGCGATTCACCTCTTCGAACGCGACTGCTCCGTGCAGCGTCGTCACCAGAAGGTCGTCGAAATCGCACCTGCTCCAAATCTGGATCCGGCTATCGCCGCCGCACTTCACGCAGATGCCCTGAAATTCGCTGCGGCTTTGGGCTACCAGAACGCTGGAACCGTTGAGTTCCTCCTCGAGACCGATGGACCACGCAAGGGTCAGCACGTCTTCATCGAGATGAACCCGCGCATCCAGGTTGAGCACACGGTCACAGAGGAGATCACGGACGTCGATCTGGTCGCCTCCCAGATGCGCGTCGCTTCCGGAGAGACTCTGGCGGAGATCGGCCTGACTCAGGACGACATGCGGATCAAGGGTGCTGCCCTCCAGTGCCGCATCACCACCGAGGACCCCGCGAACGCTTTCCGTCCCGACACGGGAACCATCACTGCGTACCGCTCTGCCGGTGGCGCCGGTGTCCGACTCGATGGAGGAACCGTCCACGCTGGTGCCGCAGTCAGCGCGCACTTCGACTCGATGCTGGTCAAACTCACCTGCCGTGGTCGTGACTTCGAGCAGGCGATCTCTCGCGCACGACGCGCCTTGGCCGAGTTCCGAATCCGCGGCGTATCGTCGAACATCGGCTTCCTGCGGGCTGTGCTCGAAGATGAGTCATTCATCGCTGGAGACCTCGCAACCTCATTCATCGAAGAACGCCCACATCTGCTCGACGCTCGCGTCAGCGCGGATCGCGGTTCAAAGATCCTCGACTATCTGGCCGACGTCACCGTCAACCGTCCCAATGGCGAGCCCAGCGTGCGCATCCGCCCGGGAGAGAAGCTTCCCGACATCGATCTCGGCACAGATCCGACGCCGGGAAGCCGCAATCGACTCCTCGAGGTCGGTCCTGCCGACTTTGCCCAGGCGCTGCGGAACCAGACTCCGTTGGCTGTCACTGACACCACGTTCCGTGACGCTCACCAATCTCTGCTCGCCACCCGCGTGCGCACCCGTGACCTGCTGGCCGTCGCCGGACACGTCTCCCGGATGACGCCTGAGCTGCTCAGCATCGAAGCCTGGGGCGGTGCGACATATGATGTTGCGCTGCGCTTCCTCGGTGAGGACCCCTGGGAGCGACTGGCCGCACTGCGCTCCGCCGTGCCCAACATCAACCTCCAGATGCTTCTGCGCGGTCGCAACACCGTCGGCTACACTCCGTACCCAACCCAGGTCACCGATGCCTTCGTCGATGAGGCGGCCCGGACCGGCATCGACATCTTCCGCATCTTCGACGCACTCAACGACGTCGAACAGATGCGCCCGGCCATCGAAGCAGTTCGTGCCACGAACACCACGGTCGCCGAGGTTGCCCTGTGCTACACCTCCGACATCCTCGATCCGCGAGAAGAGCTCTACACGCTCGACTACTATCTGAAGCTCGCCGAACAGATCGTCGGAGCCGGGGCCCATGTGCTCGCGATCAAGGACATGGCCGGGCTCCTGCGCCCTGCTGCTGCGACGAAACTCGTCACGGCGCTGCGGGAGAACTTCGACCTGCCCGTCCACGTTCACACACACGACACTGCCGGTGGTCAGTTGGCCACTCTCTGCGCTGCTGCGGCAGCCGGTGCCGACGCAGTCGACGCGGCATCCGCCGCCATGGCCGGCACCACCAGCCAGCCGAGCCTGTCCGCTCTGGTGGCAGCGTTCGAGAACACCGAACGCGACACCCAGATCAGTCTCAACGCTGTCAGCGATCTCGAACCGTACTGGGAGTCTGTCCGTAAGGTCTATGCACCCTTCGAATCCGGACTGGCCGGACCGACCGGACGTGTCTATCGGCACGAGATCCCCGGCGGGCAGCTGTCCAATCTGCGCCAGCAGGCCGTGGCGCTGGGCCTGGGAGAGCGGTTCGAAGAGATCGAACGGATGTACGCTGCAGCTGATGCGATCCTCGGCCACCTCGTCAAGGTCACACCCTCGTCGAAGGTGGTCGGTGACCTCGCACTTCACCTCGTGGGAGCCGGCGTCGACCCTAAGGAGTTCGCAGAGAATCCGGACAGGTTCGACATTCCGGACTCGGTGATCGGCTTCCTCAGCGGCGACCTCGGAGATCCTCCAGGCGGATGGCCCGAGCCGTTCCGCACGAAGGCTCTGGCAGGGCGCACACACAAGGCTGTGTCCGAGGATCTCGCACCCGAGGATGCAACGGCATTGGAGACGCCGGGCACCGCACGTCAGGCCAAGCTCAATTCGCTCCTGTTCCCTGGACCGACCAAGGAATTCGAGCAGATGCGCGCCGACTACGGTGACCTGTCCGTCGTCGAGACCTCGGAATACCTCTACGGTCTGACTGCGGGGGAGGAGCATGCGGTTGAACTGTCGAAGGGCAAGGACCTCCTCATCGGGGTGCAGGCCATCAGCGGCACAGACGAGCGCGGCATGCGCTCGGTGATGTTCACCCTCAACGGTCAGCTGCGCCCGCTGCAGGTTCGTGATCGCGCGGTCGAAAGCGACGTCAAGACAGCGGAGAAGGCCGACCCGTCGAACTCCGGTCACGTGGCCAGCCCGTTCGCAGGCGTTGTCACACTGCAGGTCGAAGAGGGGCAGCGGGTCGAGGCCGGCGCAACAGTCGCGACGATCGAGGCCATGAAGATGGAAGCCTCTATCACGACTCAGACGGCCGGTACTGTCTCGCGGATCGCCATCGGCAACGTCCAGCAGCTCGAAGGCGGCGACCTCGTCGTGGTCATTGGTGGCTGAGCGCGACATTCGCCTGTGGGGTGATCCAGTGCTGCGCAGTCCATGTGCACCGGTCACCGTCTTCGACGACGGGCTCAAGGCCTTGGCCCAAGACCTCGTGGACACGTCTCTGCCGGAGGGGCGGGCCGCTGTGGCAGCTCCGCAGATCGGTGTGGGCGTGCGGGCATTCGGCTATGACCTCGACGGCCGCACTGGGTATGTCATCAACCCGGAGGTCGTCGAGGTCGGTGGAGAGCTGCGCGACATCGAGGAAGGCTGTCTCTCAGTTCCGGGCCTGTTCTTCCCCACGCTGCGCTACGAGTTTGCTCGTGTGCGCGGTGTAGACGCGGAGAACTCACCGGTGGAGATCTCCGGCACGGAGGTCTTCGCCCAGATGCTCCAGCACGAGGTCGCTCACCTCGACGGTCAGGTCTACGTTCAGACCCTGCCCAAGGAACGTCGGCGAGAGGCGATGAAGGCCATCCGCGGGTCCGACTGGTTCCTTGCCAGACAGCCGTGACACACATGACGAACAGACACCTCAACAGAAGGAGCAGCAGATGAGCATTGAACGCACCGCAGTCATCGGAAGTGGACTCATGGGAGCCGGTATCGCCGAAGTGCTTGCGAAGTCGGGTCTCAACGTCATCGTTCGTGAGATCAACGACGAGGCCTCAGCAGCGGGGCGTGCGCGCATCGAGAAGTCCCTGGCTCGTGCGGTCGAGAAGGGAAAACTCGATTCCGAAGCTCGTGATGCGGCCCTGGGCAGGCTGCGATTCACCACCGACATCGGCGACCTCGCCGATCGTCAGCTGGTCATCGAGGCCGCGAGCGAGAACGAGGACATCAAGAAGTCGATCTTCGCCGAACTCGACGAAGTCGTGACTGATCCCGATGCGATCCTCGCCTCGAATACGTCATCGATGCCGATCATCCGGTTCGCACAGTCGACCTCACGTCCCGAGCGGGTTCTCGGGGTTCATTTCTTCAACCCGGCCCCGGTCCAGCCACTCGTTGAGATCGTCTCTTCCGTCCTCACATCCGATTCGGTTCGTGACACGGTCACGGAGTTCGTCGCCGAGGTGCTGGGCAAGAATCCGATCCAAGCCGAGGATCGTCCCGGATTCATCGTCAACGCTTTGCTCATCCCATACCTGTGCAGCGCGATCCGTATGCTCGAGTCCGGGTTCGCGACCAAGGAAGACATCGACGCGGGAATGGTGGGCGGTTGCGCGCACCCTATGGGGCCGATCAAACTGGTCGACCTGGTCGGTCTCGATACCTGCCTGTACGCGGCAGAGAGCATCTACTCCGAAACCGGCGATCCTGCCGCCAAGCCACCGGTGCTCCTCTCACGCATGGTTGATGCCGGTCTGCTGGGCGTCAAGTCAGGTCGCGGCTTCTACGAGTACTGAGGCTCAGCACTGACAGCACAGCACAAGCGCTGACAGCGCAGCGAAAGAACTCCTGGTCGGTTTCAACAACCGACCAGGAGTTCTTTTGGATCAGACGTGCCGACAGCGCGCAGACGACGCGGCGGCAGCTCGCCTCAGCCAGCCAAGAGCTTCTCGTAGCTGGCGAGCTTCACACAGGCGACGAGACCCTGTGCCGCCAATTCGACGTCCTCGACGGTGGGCATGGTCGGAGCGATGCGGATGACGTTGTTGTGGGGATCGACACCGTAGGGATGGGTGGCACCGGCCGGCGTCAACTTGACCCCAGCCTCGGCGGCCAATTTCACGATCCGCTCCGCCGTGTCTTCCAAGGTGGTCAGGGTGATGAAGTATCCGCCGTCGGGCTGAGTCCACTGAGCCAGGCCCTTGCCGCCCAACTCCCGCTCCAAAGTGTTCAGCACCGCATCGAATTTCGGTGCGATGATCTTCGCATGCTGGCGCATGTGGTCCTCGACGCCCGCCGGGTCGGAGAAGAAGCGCAGGTGACGCAGCTGGTTGACCTTATCGGGACCGATCGAAATCTTCGCCAGATTCGCCCGGATCCAGTCGCTGGTCTCCGGGCCTGCACCCAAGAAGGACACTCCCGCTCCGGCATGGGTGATCTTCGACGTTGACGCGAAGATCCATGGGCGTTCCGGGTGTCCTGCTTCGGCGCAGATGCTGAGGATGTCGAGGGCTTCGGGATGCTCATCGCGGAGGTGGTGGAGCCCGTAGGCGTTGTCCCACAGCAGAGTGAAGTCAGGGGCCGCTGCTGGCATCGCAGCGAGTTCACGGGCTCGTTTCTGCGTGATCGTGATGCCTGTCGGGTTGGAGTACATGGGTACCAGCCACATTCCCTTGACCGTCTCGTCCTGCGCCAGACGCTGTGCCTCGGCGACGACTGGACCTTCGGAATCCATGGGGATGCTGAGGAGTTCGAAACCCAGAGACTCGGCCAGGGTGAAATGTCGGTCGTAGCCGGGGACCGGACAGATGAGTTTGTGCGGACTCTGGCCCCAGGGTCGTGGGTCAGCGACAGTTCCGTGCAGGAGAGCGAAGGTCAGAGCCTGGGCCATGAGAGTCAGCGAGGCGTTTCCGCCGGCCAGCAACTGGTCCGAGGGGACCTTGAGCAGCGGGGCGAAGAGTTCGCGCAGCTCGACGATTCCGTCCAGCCCTCCATAGTTGCGGGAATCGACACCGCCCGGAGTCATGACATCGCCACCTGTCACTGCGTTCAGAAGATCTGCCGACAGGTCGAGTTGCGCGCTTGCCGGCTTGCCTCGGGTGATATCAAGTTTCAACCCGCGGGAAGCGAATTCCTCATAGGCGCCAGAAGCGTTCTCCAGCTCAGCCTGCAGCTCGGACATGTGGGACATCGATGCTCCTTGTCACTGTTGTTTGACCGGTGCAACCATCCTAGTCACTTCCGGGCCGCAGTGGGGGGCGGGAACCACAGACGAGAGGGAATCTGACGACGAGTTAGAGTTGACCCCGATCGATCAACTTCAGGAGTCAGGGTGGGCGAACTGTGAAACCACGTGCGCAAGCAGCTCATGGGCGCAGCTTCGGCAGGATGGCTGGCCTCTACGACGAAGTACGTCCACGCTATCCCGATGCTGCCATCAACCTGGTGAGCAGAGGCTGGAATGATCTCGATGTCTGTGACCTGGGCGCTGGGACAGGCATCCTCAGCACTGCGCTGCTCGACCGCGGTGCGAACGTCATCGCCATCGATCCCGACGACATGTCGCTGGCGAACAATCCTGCGCGAAGTCTCGTGGGCAGCGCCGAGGATACGGGCCTGCCGGAGTCCTGTGTCGATGTCGTGACGGTTGCACAGGCCTGGCACTGGTTCGACGAAGCCGCGGCTGCGGCTGAGATTGCCCGAATTCTCCGGCCGGGAGGTCATCTGATCATCCTCATCAATCAGCTCGATGTGCGCATCGACTGGGTGCTGCGTCTGAGCCGTATCATGCATGCTGGCGACGTGCACCGTCCCGCGTACTGTCCGCGCCCGGCAGGCTTCGATCTCGTCGACCATGATCTGGTCGAATTCACCACACCGCTCACCGTTGCAGGCATCGTTGATCTGGCCAGGACCCGTTCCTATTGGCTGCGCTCGAACCAGAGGACCAGGACACGGGTCGAGTCGAATCTGCGCGAATTCTTCTCTCTCGAACATCCCGTCGACGGGGAGCTGGAGCTTCCGTACATGTGCCTGGCCTATGGTCTCAAGTTCGACGGCTGAGAGAGCGCGAATCGCTAGAGCGCACCCGCGTCCAGCCAAAAGAAGTGGGCCGCACCCTCCGGTGCGGCCCACTTCCAAGGCTTGAGTCTGTCGATCAGGCGCCAGCCGGATCCTCACCCTGTGCTGGGGAGGTTTCGACAACCTCGGTGACTCTGGTCGGGGTGGAGTGTGAGACGTTGATCTTGCGTGGCCGAGCTTCCTCTGCCACGGGGATCGTCAGCGACAGCACACCGTCCTGGTAGTCAGCCTGGATCCGGTCGAGTGCGACCCTATTGCCCAGCGTGAGTTGGCGTGCGTAGGTCCCGGTCGTACGTTCCCGGGTCAGCCATTTCACATCCTTGTCCGCAACCTCGGATTGTCGCTGAGCGCGCACGGTCAACGTGCGATCCTCAACATCGACATCGATGCTGGACGGATCCACACCCGGCATGTCGATGCGTGCGACGAAGACCTCTCCGTCGCGATAGAGATCCATGGGAAGCGAAGTGGAGTTCGGGGTGCGAGTCACTTCCGAGAAGAATCGATCGAGGTCACGGATGGGGTCAAAACGTGTAGCCATGAGCTTCCTTTCGCTAGGTCGTTACATTGAGTCAAACACACTCAACTTTGAAATGATTCCGATCTCATGAAATTCTCAGTCTCGTGAGTCTTGTTCCAGTCCTCCTCGCCCTGGTTCCCGTCGCTGCTCTGATTATCGGCGGCAGCGGACTCAAACGACTCCCAGGTTTCACGTCTGCCGAATTCTGGTCGGGGGCGGAGAAGCTGGCCTACTACATCTTGTTGCCGGTGCTGTTGTTCTCCTCGATCGTCGAGGTCAGCGTGGCACATGTTCCGCTCGGGCGACTGGCTGTGGGCCTTATCGGCCCGACGGTGATCGTGTCGACGTTCATCATTGTGCTGCGCCAGTTCGTCGCCCGCGACCTTCCGTCCTACACCTCGGTGCTGCAGGGCGGAATCCGGTTCAATACGTATATCGGTCTGTCGATATCGGCGAGCCTGTTCGGGACCGAGGGCAGTGCCCTGGCCGCTATCGTCGCGGCCGTCCTCGTGCCCACTGTGAATATCGTATCCAGTCTCGGATTCGAGTTTCTGCGTACCGGACCCAGTTCCGTTGTCGCGCTCCTGCGTGTGGTCGTGACGAATCCGCTGGTCATCGGCTGCGCGGCCGGGGGACTGTTCAATCTCACCGGGGCTCAGGTCCCGGGTGTCCTCGACTCGGTGCTGTCTCCGCTGGCCGCTGCGGCTCTGCCGATCGGACTTCTGTGCGTCGGGGCGGGCCTGCGCCGGTTTCCGTTGCGTGCCCATGTCGCCGCAATGGTCTATTCCACCGTCACCAAGCTCATCGTTCTGCCTGCGCTGACCTTGCTCGCCCTCATCCTGCTCGAGGTGCCCACCACACCTGCCCTGGTCGCTATGATCTTCCAGTCGATCGCCACGGCAAGCTCCGGCTATGTCATGGCGCGCCAGTTGGGTGGAAATTCGGAACTGATGGCGGCCCTCATCGCGGTCCAGACCATTCTCATGCTTCTGACGCTTCCCGTGGTCTTGCTCGTCTCCCAGGCTGCACTCGGAGCCTGAGGTGACGGTCGAGTACTGAGAGCAGCGAGCGGCCGAGCCCTATGTGGGGTTCGGCCGCTCGCTGTGGGTCCGTCTGTGACCGGTGGTCACTGGTCGGAGATCATGATCTGTCGATCACTCGCTGTCAGGCTTGATCTCAGGGTGACGTGATCCGAGCTCGGAATCGATCCGGAGCAGTCCTGATCCGCTGTCTCCAACGTGCTCCAGACGACCGATGATCTCGGAGATGGTTGATTCCTCTTCGACCTGCTCGTCGATGAACCAGTGCAGGAGCGGCAGGACGTCGAGGTCGCCTTCCGACTGCGCGGTGCGGTAGAGATTGCGGATCGACTCGGAGACCTTCTCCTCGTGGGCCAGGGCTGCCTTGAAGTAGTCGACGGGCTGCGAGCCGGAGACCTTCGGGGCAGCGATGTCACCGATCTGAGGAGCGAAGTCGCGATCCTGGCAGTGCTGGATGAATTTCGCGGCGTGGACCTGTTCCTCCTCGGACTGTGCACGCATCCAGCGTGTCATTCCGGGAAGGTCCAGATCGTCGAGCTGGATGGACAGTTGCAGGTAGACCATCGACGCTTCGAGCTCGAGGGTGACCTGCTCGCCGAGGACCTTCTGCATAGCGGGGCTCAACTGCATATGTTTCTCCTTCGCGATACGAGACGGATTCGTTCCGTCCTCATGCCCAATAGCCTGACACCTTTTCTAGAATGGTTCCAGTGTGGGAAGGCTCGGCAAACAATGCTGAGGCATGGCATACCTGATCCAGCGGATTGGGCGTGTTTGTCGATGCTGTGACTATGGACACCTCGCAGCCACAGTGCGAAGCTGGTTTCATGCAGGATCGAATCGACGAACTCACGCAATGGCAATCGGCCGACGACGCGCTCCACGCACGATTCCTGACGGGATCCTTCGTCAGCGGGGTGAGGTTCATCAACGCGATCGCCGACGCCGCGGAAGCCGCAGGCCACCACCCGGATGTAGACCTGCGGTTCCCGCACGTGGACATCTCTCTGACCAGCCATGATGCCGGGTCGATCACGGACAAGGACATCGATTTGGCCAATGAGATCTCCCAGATCGCACGGGATCAGGGCATCGACGCGGAGATCTGAGGATGGCGACGATGGACCTGTGTCGCTGCTTCGAAGGCATGGGCCATGCGCAACAGATCCACGTCTGCGCCCGGCTTTGCCACGAGCTGAACTCCCACCGGCAGTCCTGACTTCGAGAAGCCAGCTGGCACAGAGATCGCAGGACACCCTGTGGCTGAGATCAGGCACAGGGCTCGCATCCAATCGAGATAGTTCTCGAGTCCGACCCCGTTGATCTCCGTGGGATATTCGATCGTCGCGTCGAACGGGAGCACTTGGCAGGTGGTGAGCACCAAGAGGTCGTGCTTCCCGAAGAACCGCTCAATCTCTCCATGCAGACGAGCACGTGCACGGTCGGCGGAGACCACCTCGGCGCCTGTGAGCTTGAGCCCCATCTCGATGTTCCAGACCACAGAGTCTTTGATCTGATCCGGGTGCTTCTCGAGCAGAGGCCCCCAGGAGTAGAGGAAGTCAAGAGCGCGCCGGACATTGAAGACCTCATCGGCATCGCCGAGGTTGGGGATCGAGTCAACGACACCCGCCCCGAGCGAGGAGAAGACGTTCGCCGTGCCTGCCACGATCTCATGCACTTCGCTCTCAACGGGAAGCAGTCCGTCCAGGTCTGGGCTGAACCCGATCGTCACGCCGTGCAGATCGGGCTCAGCCTCGGCTTCCAGACCGAATTCGGGGAGATCGAAGACGCTGCCAGATTCGCCTATCGAACGAGGGCCACCGCGTTCTGGCCCAGCCGTCGCGCTCATCGTCAGCGCCACGTCGGATACTGTCCGCGCCATAAAGCCGCTCTGCGCCAGCCAGGTGAACGGGCTGCCGGGAAGAGTATGCGGAATTCGCCCGTTCGACGGACGGAAGCCCACGACATTGTTGAACGACGCGGGGGAGCGCAACGACCCACCCATGTCCGAACCATCTCCGGAGGCTTGGATACCGGCGGCGAGGACAGCGCCGACCCCGCCGGAGGAACCCGAAGCAGATTTGGAAGTGTCATAGGGATTGACAGTGGTGCCGAAGACCGGGTTGAAGGTGTGCGAGCCTGCTGCGAATTCCGGAACATTCGTCTTGCCCGTCGTGTTGACTCCGGCCGCTTTGAGACGGGAGATGATCAGCGAGTCGGTGTCCGGAACACGATCGGCCATGATGGGCGAGCCCCAGGTGGTGCGCAGGCCCGCGGTGTCGTGGGTGTCCTTATGGGTCATCGGCACTCCGTGGAGCGGTCCGATCTGCTCTCCCCTTGCCACCGCCTCGTCCGCAGCCCCTGCTCGCACGAGTGCGGCTTCGTCATCGCGGGTGACGACCGCGTTGATTGCCGGATTGACGGAATCGATGCGGGACAGGTGATCGCTGAGCGCCTCCCGGGCCGAGATCTCTTTCGTTGCGATCTTGGCTGCCAGTTCACGGGTGGACAGCCAGCGCAATTCCTCGCTCATCGTCTCACTTCCCGACTGTGCCGAGAACAGCGGTCAGCGCCGCGCGAATGCCGGTCTCCAGAGTGGTTTCGACATCGTCGGGGGCGAAGAACGGTGAGTGATTTCCTGCAGGTGGTTCCTCACCGTCGAATTTGGCAGGGGAGTACCCTCCGAAGAACCAGTAGACGTAGGGCACGTCGATGTCGTCGCCGAATGCTCCGAAGTCCTCGCTGCCCGTCACAGCTTGGTCCAGGTGAACCTGGTCCTCCCCGAGCTCGGCTCCGAGCACGTCGAGGAACTGGTCTGTGGCTGCCGGATCGTTGTAACAGCGCGGGAAGCGGTACATCTCTTCGATGATGGGCTCTGGGGCTCCGGATGCCGCAGCCTCTGCCACGATGATCCGTTCGACGCGGTCGAGGACGACGGCGCGGACGTCCTCGTTGAAGGTGCGGATATTGAGTTTGAATTCGGCGGAGTCTGGAATGATGTTCTCCTTCAGCCCGCCGTGGAATGTCCCCACTGTGACCACGGCCATGTCGCGACCAGAGATCTCTCGCGACACGATGCTCTGGAGGCGAGTGATCATATAGGCGCCGAGGACGATCGGGTCGACTGAGCTCTCGGGCTGCGAACCGTGGGCCTGTTTGCCCCTGACCGTGACCTTGAGGCAGTCGGACATCGCCATCGCGGTTCCCTTGGCCACGTAGATGTGTCCGGCCTTGCCGGGCCACACGTGCTGGCCGTAGATGACCTCTGGCTTGACGATCGAATCCCAGAGTCCGTCATCGAGCATCGCTCGCGCTCCTGCTCCGGTTTCCTCGCCCGGTTGGAAGAGCATGATCACGGTCCCAGACCACAGATCCTTGTGCTCGACCAGATAGCGGGCAAGGTAGAGCCCCACTGTGATGTGCGTGTCGTGACCGCAGCCGTGCATCACCTTCGATGTCGTTCCGTCGGGGAGAGTTCCCTCTGCGGTCGACGCGTAGTCGTAACCGGTGTCTTCGGAAATCGGCAGACCGTCGATGTCGGCACGGTAGGCCACAACTGGCCCCTGACCGTTTTCTATGACGCCGACGACTCCGGTTCCGCCGAAGGTTTGAGCTTCAAGGCCGAGCCCTTCGAGGTTGGCGGCGATGGTCGCGGCAGTCTGGGTCTCCTGCATGGACAGTTCGGGGCTGCGGTGGAAGTCCTTGTAGTCAGCAACCGTCTGAGCGAGGTTGGCGGAGATGGCGTCACGGAGGGTGGTGTTGAGCGACATGATGTCCTTTCATGATGAGTGTCTTCGATGATCCCAGGTACGCGAACCTGGTGAGTGAGCCGATCCTCAGTTGATTCCGACGCTGTCGGCGCCGCCCGTTCCCTTCGTGTATGTGAGGGCCTTGTTGCGAGTGAACCAGGTGATCACGATTGTCAGTAGGACCACGATGGCCACATCGCCTGGGGCAAGCACGGGAACCAGTGGGATGAGGATGAGAATGACCACGGCAGCAAGGCCGAGGGCAATGATGCTCGACTTGACCTGTTTGAGCGAAACGATGAGCTGGACCGTGACGCCTCCGAGGATCGCCGGCAGGATATAGAGCTTTGCGACCAGCGTCACAGGTTCGGGAATGATCGCCACGAGCCAGGTGCCGAGGATACCGACGAAGAGGACCATGGACGCCACATGGATCAGCGCTGCTCCGCAGATGGCCATCGTTGCCGCATACTCTCCCTTCCGCGTGCCAGGTTTCACTCCGAGCGTGCCCTGGGCGACGATCGCCGAGGGCAGGAGCTTGTTTGCGACGTTGCCGATGAGAAAGGCCTGGTACATGCCGGCAGGACCGAGGATCGGGAAGTAGGTCAGGGGCTCGACGATGTAGAACACACCGTAGACGGCGAAGACCGCGAGGAAGGCCTTGAGGATATCGCCGAAATCGACGTCGGCATGAGCGACGAAGAGAAGATAGAAGGGCACCGAGGTGGCGATGAGGAACGCGATGAACAGCGTGATCGATCCCCACTTCGTGGTGGTTCGCTCGAAGGCCTCATGCGAGGGTGATGTGATGATGTTCGACATGGTTTTCTCCTCAGGCTTCCGGGATTCCGAGGCCGGCATAGTGGGCGAAGTAGGCCGCGATGAGTCCCCCCAGCAGAGAGATGCCCAGGCCCCATTCCTTCAGCCATGGCATCTTCAAAATGTGTGCGAGGAAGAGACAGATCGACATCACCACTGCGGAGACGAGAACGGCGATGACGTGCGTCGGTGATTTGGGGATCTCCCGAAAGGTCAGAGCTGCGAACGCTGCAAGCAAGGCTGCGCCGGGAATGATCGACATCAGAGCCGGATTGACCTTCTCGAGCTTATTGGTGCTGCGCTTGAAGACCGGCGTCAGGATCAGTGTGGAGATCATCCATCCCGCACCCGAGAGGCTCATGGCCATCAGCGACACGATGAATACCCCGCGGGTGAAGGTTTCATCCCCGAGGTTCGCTCCCATGGTGCCTGCCGCAATCGAAGCCGACGCGACCTCGGTGGCTGCCGAGCCGATGAGTCCGACGCGCACGATCACCGGGGGAGTGCCGAAGAGCGGGAGCAGTGCAATTGCGACGAGAACCACGGACAGTGACGGCCCGATGGCGGCAACACCGCCGGCCCGGAAGGCCGTCCTGACCTCCTTCTGGCTCATGCCCGCTGATTCAGCATTCTTCTTCACAGCGCTCATGTAGATCAGCGACTGCACCACGACCACGCACATGACCGCCAGCGCCAGAATCCAGAGCACCGGGGCATTTGCAAGACCGAGATAGTCGGCCGATTCACTTGCCATCAACATAGCCAGGCTCCTCACTTCCTTGTCGGAGTAGCTCACAGCGACCGACCCACCTCGTTGGGGTCCGACTCACTAGTCTTCGTAACATAACCCGAGACGGGCCCTGATGGACGTTCTTTGAAGAGACTTCCCGATTGGCGAGAACAGACTTCTCAATGCTGACCATCATCGAATTCGATGAGTATCGTCAAGAGGACATCATCAACGTGAAGGACGACGGCGAACAATGGATCACCCGCGCATCTACAGCTATCTCGACCGGGCAGAGATCTGCTGGGCAATCGCACTGTCACGAGTCTCCGAAGCGGACCTTGACTCGTCGAGCGGATGTCTGGAGTGGAGCAATGAGCAGCTGATCAACCATCTCATCGGCGGGGGATTGCGTTATGAGGCACTGCTTGCTCAGGCCCCACCTGCTGAGGTGGAGGCCACACGGGGGCAGAACCACCTCGGCGAGGATCGACTTGAATCGTTCTGGACGCATGAACAGGCGTTCCGAAGGATGGCGGGGGAGTGTGACCTCAACGCCGAAGTTCCCCACCGGATCGGGCCGATATCCGGACACCAACTTGTGAAGATGCGCATCCTCGAACTGGCCCTCCATGCTGCCGATCTCTCTGTAGGCACCGGCGATGAGTGGCCGATCGATGATGAGCTCGCTGAGTTCATTGACAGGCGACTGGGTAAGCTGATTGTGCAACTGGGTTCTGCTGGGGGCTATGCACCTCCGCAGCCGGGCGTCGGTGCTGGTGAACGTGCTCACGCCTCACGCGCTCAGCGAGTGCTGAACATCTCCGGGCGTGGAGCCGCTGTCAACGCCGTGTTGCCGCCACATAGGGGTGGCCGATGACCTGGCTGTCGGGGGACTGTCCAGCATGTATCCAGACTGGAGCGGACTGTGTCCGAGGCCGACTTCGAAAGAGCTGAGCCTGGACGAGGCCATGATGCTTCATCCGGGCCGATCAGATACGTCGTAGTGAACGTTCGTTAAAATTGGTAATCGGCTCACGAGCTGTTCACCCAGCCGCCACGGGAATCCGATCGCGAGGCGCGGTCAGCGCGTGAGCCAGAGGCGCAAGTCTACAAAGAAGATACGAAGAAGATCAGATCAGGTCGGGACGATGCCGAGCCGGGAGGGGTGGCAAATACCATTACTTAACATAATGTATATTATCGGCGTTACGCATATAAGTCAGCAGAGTGAGCACACAGCGCACATGTCCGACTACTCGAACTCATATCCTGCAGATCAGATTCATGGAGCACCTATGGCAACGGCCGCGGGTGGCTCGTGTGCCATCCGCGGCCGTCACTGTGCGCAACGTGTCAGTGCTGAACGAGTGTCAGCGAACTGCGTCTGCGCCAGCGGTCGACTCAGCTGCCGCCGAGTCCGACCTTGCCGTCATCCTTGGATCCGCTGTCGTCCTTGGACCCGTCACCGTCGTCTGCGGCGCCATTGGCCTTCGTCAGACCAGCTTCTTCACCGCAGACCGGCCAGGCGCCCGGCCCCTGCTCCTTGAGAGTCTTCTGTGCAACGTCGATCTGCTCAGCCTTGCTGGCCTTGTGAGGCATACCCTCACCGCCGAACGCCTTCCAGGTCTGCTTCGAGAACTGCAGACCACCGTAGTAGCCATTGCCGGTGTTGATGTGCCAGTCACCGCCGGACTCGCACTCGGCGACCTTGTCCCAGACGCCATCCGAGGACTGAGTCCCAGTGGAGGCCTGGGCCGGGCCGCTCACTCCCGTCAGTCCGGCGGCGGCGACCGCGCCGGCTCCTGCGACGAGTGCGACCTTGCGGAGGCTTGTGCTGTAGAGGTTCACTGTGTCATCTCCGTAATACGACTGCATTTCGGTTCTGCAACTCGGTCGTTACCGAGCCGTTATATACCGTAGTGGATCTGACATCGCTAGTGAACCGGAAAACCACGCCTCAGCGCTCAGAATCGACTCCCAGAAGTCACAACGCGAACTGAACGCGCGGCTCCTGAGTTCGGCTCCATGACTGCGTTTGACTCCCCCGCCGACGGGATCCCCTCGCCGACGATTCGCTCACCGTCGTGGCCTGTGCCGGGCCCGCGGTCGATGAAGCGATCGACGTGGGCCATGACAGCCCGGTAGTGCACGATGACGAGGACCTCTCGCTTGCCGTCTGGACACAGGGTGGAATTTCTCGATTCCTGACGGGCCGAAGCTCATTCTGATTGATGAACGTGGACAGGTCGTGATCTCCTTCGGTGCCACCGCCACGACAACGAGAGGGCGAGAGTCCCCCGAGTTCGCGCAATCAGGTGCTTAAAGTGCCCAAAGATGAGAATCCGACTGGGAAGCTGATATCCGTGATCGGCAGGTTACGCCGACGGAACTGGGCCATGGACCTCTTAAACAGACGATCGAATTCTCTGTCGATCCGGTCGCGCACGCATCGCAGGAGAACCAGCTGCTGGACAGGCACCTGGTCGCTCCTGGACGCGTTCACCCTTCGTGGACTCCCTGGGTCAGGGTCTCCCCACGGAAGTACCCGGGACTCATGCGGGATTGGATGATCATGATGATTACGCCCAGGAGCAGGACTCCGATGCCCAACACGAAGACCAGTCCGATGCCGAAGACCGAGGATCCTGAACCGTAGTCGGGAGCAAGGGAGTCGATCGCGGTGGTCACGAAGATCACCAGCAGGGTCACTCCCCCGACCAGCGGGAACAGGAACCTGAAGAAGAAGCTCTTCACCCCCGTGAACAGTGACCGGCGGAAATACCAGATGCAGGCCAGGCCGGTTATGCCGTAGTAGAAGCAGACCATGAGACCCAGTGCGGTGATCGTGTCCCACAGTGCGTTCTCCGACAGCAGCCGCATGACTACGTAGAAGCTGATCGCAGCCCCCGCCGAGGTGACTGTGGCCACCGATGGCGACTTGTACCGGGGTGAGATGTTGCCGTACTTCTTCGGCAGTGCTCCGTAGTGGCCCATGGCCAGGATCGTGCGAGAGGGTGAGACCATCGTCGACTGCAGCGACGCCACTGAGCTCGAGAGGACGGCGATCGAGACGAGCACGGCGAAGGGTCCCATCACAGGTCCCGCGAGGGCTGCGAAGATGGATTCCTGGTTCTCCGGGTTCCCTGCGCCCAATCCGCCTGTGCCGACTCCGGCGAAGGAGATGACGGCGACGGTGCAGGCGAGGTAGATGATGACGATGGCGACGATCGTGAGCATCGCGGCCCGGCCGGGAGTTTTCTCCGGGCCCTTCGCCTCTTCGTTCATGGTGATGACGGTGTCCCAGCCCCAGAAGAGGAAGATCGACAGGGACACTGCCGCTGCGACCGTGGAGAAATCACCGGCGGCGGCGGGGTTGAACCAACCGAGTTCGACCGGTGTCGGATCGAAGGCGGTGCCGTTGGACACGTGGACGAATGCCGCAATGACGAACCAGCCGAGGGCAAGGACCTGGAACGCGACAAGCCAGACCTGGATCTTCTGGGTGGCTTCGACTCCGCGGTAGGAGATCCACGCGGCGGCCGCAGTCAGAATGATGGTGACGGGAATGTTGATCCACAGCACTCGCGTCAGGTCGGCGATCCCGGGGTCGCCGAAGATCTGAGCCAGCAGCAGAAACAGAAAATCCACGGCCACGGCGGCCAGGTTCGACAACACCAGGACTGTAGCTGAGATCAGCCCCCAACCTCCCATCCACCCGAGCCAGGGTCCGAAGGCACGGGTCGCCCAGGTGAAGGTGGTGCCGGAATCGGGCATGGCAGTGTTGAGTTCGCGGTAGCCGAAGACAACGAGCAGCATCGGAACGAAGCCGATGAGCAGAATCGCCGGGGTGTGGACTCCGACCTGCGAGATCGTTGGCCCCAGACCCGAGGTCAGCGTGTAGGCAGGAGCGATACATGAGATGCCGATGATGGCACCGCCTATGGCGCCGATCTTGCCCGCGGACAGCCCCTTGGAGCTCAGGCCCGAGCCGGAGCCAGCAGACGGACTTCCTTCCGAGCCGGGAGGTGAAGTTGCCGAGGTCATCAGCTCAACCTTTCAGGTGCATTTCAGGTGAATTTCAGGTGCTCAGGATCTTTGCTGCGGTGTCCTGCCCGATCCTGATCGCACCGTCGACGTGCTGGTACCCCTGTGCTGCGATGTCCGAACTCGCGAAATGAATGGGACCGACAGGATCGTTTTGGAACCGCCCCCACCGGTGCAGTCCCCCAAGGTCGTAGCTTGTCGCATAGGCGCCTCGAGTCCATTCCTCGGCTCCGAAGTCAGAAAGGTAGAACACCTCGGGCTCCAAAGCCCGTGGGCCCAGGAAATCTGCGAGTGATTCGAGAATGCGCTGTTTGCGAGTGTCCTCGTCGAGGGCGAACATGGCATCGGCGTTGACGTCGGAGATGAACCCCACGAGGGTCCCCTGTTCCTCACCGTGGTTCGTGTTGTCGTAGACCTCTTGCACGATCTGCCCAGCACCGAATCCGGTTCCGCACAGGCCGTCTTCGCGCCAGAACGGTGTCTGATACGTGGCGTGGACCTTGATCACGAGGCCCATCGACTGATGCTGATGGAAGACCTGCTGCAGGCGCGGCAGGTGCGGGGTGTAGCTGATGCGTGAGTACAGGTTCGGTGGGACGGCCACAATGACACGATTCGCTGACACGTTCATCGCATCGGTGCCCACGGTTACGGAATCCTCAGTCCACTCGATAGTGCGAACGGGGCTGTTCAGGTGAACGACGTCCTCGCCGAGTTCGGCTGCCATCTGCTCGGAGACCGACTGCATTCCTCCCACGACGCGACGGTCGAGAATGAAATGGTCATCCACGAGATGAGTGAATGATCCCGCCGAGGCGGCCATGAGGATCGCCTGCAGTGCGGAGAAGGTGGTGGCGGGCTTCGTCAGCATTCCCCCGGCAATGAACATGCCGATGTTCGCGCATGCAATCTCATCGTCCGATTGGCTGCGGAGCCAATGGTGGAAGGACACCGAATCGAGTTCTGCGGCGTCTTCGGCGTCCCATGGGGCGGTGGGTCCGATGCGGGCGGCGAGCTCGTCCAGCTGGGCGATCAGGCGTTCCATCTCTGCTTGTGTGGACTCCCCCACCGGGAACATGTCACCGCTGTAGACGGTGCGTGTGCCGTCGGGTGCGATATAGACGCTGTCGCCCTCCCGGTAGCGCTGGTAGGTTTCTTTACCCAGCTCAGCGACGAGTTGCAGGAGTGCCGTTTGGTCCGGTGAGATCCACTGGCCACCGATTTCGTACATCTGGCCGTCGATATGGTCGGTCCATGTCCGACCACCGACCCGGTCCCTGGCTTCGAGGACGACAACGTCTTTGCCTGCTGCCTGCAGCGTCCGGGCCGCGCTCAGGCCCGTCGGTCCGGCTCCGACGATGACCACATCGCATTGTGGATCCGACATTCTGCACTCCTTTGAAAGTTCCGCTGTTGTGCTCACAGTATCCAGGCAACATCGGTCTGCCAAGGCGCGGTCGGGATTGTCTGCGGCGGTGCGAAATCGGTTTCATCGGTAGTCACGTGCGTTCACGCCCGAGTCGGCCTCTTTGGCTGCCACGAACGCCCAGGAATCGGGTCGGGAACCATCGATATCGTCAATGTCATAAATATTGCCCAGTTCGCGGGTACTCAGTGCTGTTGTGTTGAACCGGTGGTATTCAGGGTCTGATGCCAGTGCTACGACCGTCCGGCCCAGAAAGTGCGGAGATTCCGAGATCGCGAAATCTGCAGGCGGCAGCTCACGAGCCACATCCAGCGAATCCCTCATCCAGGTCTGCTCACTCGTGTCGAAGAGGTCGAGCATCATCTCGGATCTCAGCCAGCCGGGAGTGATCGCCACCGCAGTGCAGGCCGAGTCGGCCAGTTCGTGGCCAAGACCGAATGCCAGTCTGCTCACAGCGGTCTTCGTCAGGTCGAGATAGATGCTGTCCCGATAGCGGGCGTCATTGAACTCGGGTGTTCCGTCGGTGATCTCGATGTGCAGGCCGCCTGATCTGCGAGTCAACAGGGGCAGGCCGGCGTGCGCCGTGTTCAGATGTGTGAGCAGTCCTGCGTTCACCAGCCTCATTCCCGACTCGAAATCCGTGTCCCAGAACTTCTCGTCCCAGGAGACATAGGCCTCTCCCCCGATGTCGTTGACCAGAATATCGAGTCGCCCGTGCTGCTCATCGATTCTCCGGACCACCTCGCCGATCATCGCCGGGTGCAGGTGATCGCAGACGAGCGCCTCAGCGTGGCCGCTCTCTTCCCGAATGCTTTTCGCAGTGCCCTCGATGGTCTCGTCCCGACCGTAGTCGGAGGGCCGCGCCGAGGTGGATCGTCCTGTGCAATACACGAAGGCGCCCGCTCTGGCCAGATCCCGGGCAATGGCGCGTCCGGCACCGCGCGTCGCACCGGCGACAAGCGCGACCCTGCCGTCGAGTGAACGGTAGACGAAAGGAGCGAACTCGGGTGCCGTCGACCCGTTGTGAGAAGTCATGGTGATACCTTCTCGTGCAATCACTGACACGTTATGTCAGTGACCGCAACTATTCTTGGTGGGCATGAAGGCAGCACGGCTGGTGTCAGAGATCGTCATCCTCGGTGCGCGGAGTGTGCCGATCACTGCTGAGAGTCTGGCTAACCGTCTCGAGGTCACTCAGCGCACTGTCTATCGCGACCTTGGTGATCTGTCTCGTATGGGTGTCCCCGTGGTGACGGAGTCCGGCCCGGGTGGCGGCATCAGTTTGCTCGGCTCCTGGACCACTCCCCTGTCGGGGATGACTCGTGATGAGCTTGATTCCGTAATCATCGGAGGTCTCGCGGCGGCTGACCTCGGGTTCTCCGCGGAGCTGGCGACGGCACGGGAGAAGATCCTGTCCGAGACGGATTCCGTCTTCTCATCGGATGTGCTCGTCGACGGGCCGGATTGGTTTATGACATACGAGCGCCCGGAGGAGCTTTCGGTCATCGTAGCTGCTCTGCGTTCGCACCGTGGACTGCGATTCGACTACGCAAGCGGTGCCGGGTCGCTGGTTCGCACCGTCATACCGTTGGGGCTCGTCGTCAAGGCAGGGCGATGGTATTTGGCAGCGCAGCCCCCTGGTGGCAGGCCACGGACCTACCGGGTCTCGCGCATCGCTGAGATCAGACTGCGCTACGTCTCGATCTCACGGCCGGAGGGCTTCCACCTCGGCGATTATTGGACGAGATCTCAGATCGAATTCGATCGATCGATCCGATCTGCGACGGTGAAGCTGCGGATTCCCAGCGACAGCCTCGGTGATCTGCGACGTGCGATTCCCGGTCGAGTCACAGACGAGGCGATCGAGTCCGGCGCCAAGGTGGAGGGAAGATACGTGATCGACCTTCCGATGGAGCCACCGGCAGTCGCTGTGTCTCAGTTGATCACGGTACCGGGAGTCGAGGTGATATCACCACGCGAAATTCGTGTGGCACTGCACGAACGAGCGCGTCAGGCAGCAGTGTGCAACGGCCTCTGACGTCCGAGCGTGTCGCTCACTGAACCTCGTACTTGCCGGTGATCTGCCCGGCGCCGACTCCGCCGACCGCTTCCATGGCCGCCTTGGACAGGTCGATGCAGCGGCTTCCGTGGTACGGGCCACGGTCATTGATGCGCACCGTCACAGACTTTCCGTTGGCTGTGTTGGTGATCTTGACCTTCGAACCGAACGGCAGGGTCTTATGCGCCGCGGTCAGCTTGTTGGTGTCGAAGATCTCTCCATTGGCAGTCTGCTGGCCGTCGAACCCGTCTCCTCCACCGTAGTAGGACATCGGGCAGGAACCGGACTGACCTGCGGAGTTTCCGGACTTCGACGGGCCGTCGCTGTCATCGGGCGTCGACTTCTTTGAGCCTGAGCCGCCCGTGGTTGAATCCTTGCTCGTTGCGTCCTTGCTCGTTGAGTCCTTGGACTCGGACGGCGTTGGGCTCGGTGTTTCGGTCTTGGACTCCAGGGAGATCTTGTCCGGCTTCTCTTTGGCCTGCTTCTTCGCTTTGGCCAGGAACTCGTCCGGGGACTGCGTCACTTCGGCTGCGGCAACGACAGGTGTCTCAGCAACGACCTGTTGGTCGCCACTTGCGCTGTCGGGGACCATCGCCAGGCTGGAGGCGACGACAGCGGCGGTCGCTACCGTGGGTACGATGAATGCGGAAAGCACCGGGCGTGAGCGCGCCGAGGCCAGCACTCCCCCTGCAGTGTTCGTCACGCTCTGGTCTCGTTGCGGCGAATGCCGTGCGGACTTCTTTTTCGGCGCTTTGAACGCAGAGAAGAGCGAGCCCGTCGTTGCCGAACGGGGTGAAGAATGTTTTCCCACAGTCAGTCCTCGTAATCATTGGCTGGTGTTCTCGGCAACCAGGAGTCTCAATGATCGAGCGCACCTCAACACCGACTCCAAGTTATCGGATCGTTACCTGAGGGCAGTCTAATTAAGGAACTGTTACAAAAGCAATGCGGCACGCTCGATGAACGTGCCGCAGTGGTGAGTGTCGGGTCACTTCGACTTGCGCGTCACCAGTCGGCGCACGCCGTCTGCGCCGGTCGTCACCGATTCTTGGGCCTTGTCGAAAGCACGTTCGACCTTGCCGCTGCGTACGGCATCGTCGATCGCGTGGGAGACGTTGCCCAGAGCCTTCTTCACGTTGGCCTCAGTCGTCTCAATGAGGCGGGAACCCGATGTTGCCTCGCGAGCGTTCTTAACACTGCTGCTGGCCGCATCGTAGGCCCTGGTGGCTGCCGAACGCACCTTTTCGGTCGGTGTCCTCTTAGTGGAATCGATGACGTAATCGGGTTCGATCGGATCTTGTGTTCGGCTCATGCCTCCATAGTTGTCGACCCCGACCGCGAGGTCAACAGCAACATAGGATTGAACCATGAATTCTCAGGCAGAAATCATCGCCCACAGAGGCGGGCAGTGGCCCGGCATGAGTGAGAACACCCTCGAAGCCTTCACCACCGCCCATCGGGCAGGTGTGCGCTGGATGGAAACCGACGTCCATGCGTCCGCCGACGGGGTCCTGTTCGCAGCTCATGATGCCGATCTCACCCGCATCGCCGACCGCTCACATCGCATCCGCGATCTCAACGCCAGGGAGCTCGACTCCATCGAACTCCTCGCAGGAGGACGACTGCCTCGACTGACTGCTCTCTTCGAATCACTCCCGGACACGGCGTGGAACATCGATGTCAAGGCCGCCCACAGCATCGCGCCGATGATCCGCGCCATCCGCAGCCTCGGCGCTGAAGAACGAATCCGGCTCGCCTCGTTCTCCTCGTCGACCCTGCGCAGACTGCGAGAAGCTCTGCCCGGGGTTCGGTCATCGGCCGGGGTGCTGGAGTCAGCTCTGTTTGCGGCGGGAGGCCTGCCCGGCGTGGCGGATTCCGGACCCTGTCCCCTGCCTGTCGACCTCGATGCCCTGCAGGTGCCGATGTCGTTCAAGGGCGTACCCGTCGTCACCGAAGATTTCGTGTCTCGCGCTCACCATTCGGGTCTGCAGGTGCATGTGTGGACCATCAACGACGCCGCTTCCATGCGAATACTCCTCGACCTCGACGTTGATGGGATCGTCACGGACGATGTTTCAGTGGGACTGCACGAGCTCACGGCGTGGACCTGAGTGCTGGGAATAGGCGCACACGGTAGACTGTTCCAACGTATGAGACGTCTGCAGTCGAGTCGGAAGGTGAATGAGATATGAGCGAACGCAGTCTCCGCGGAACACAGTTGGGCTCACGCAGCCTGGAAACGGAAGAGGGCGTCGAACCGGCACCTCGCCAGATGGTCGAATTCGAATGCGAGGATGGGACTAGGTTCAAGGTCCCCTTCTCGATCGAAGCCGAAGTTCCCTCCACCTGGGATTCGGGCATCCACGGCGTCGGCAACCGTGTCGGCGTGAACGAACCCGATGGTGAGCCGGGCAAGCACGTGCGGTCCCACTGGGACATGTTGCTCGAGCGCCGCTCCTTCGACGAACTTCAGGTTCTCCTCGATGAGCGACTCGCTGTTCGCCGTGGTGAGGTTCCCGCACAGGCCTGATCGCCTCTGCACTGACTTACACGAGCAAACCTGAACATAGACGCGGGGCGCAGGTCATCGGACCTGCGCCCCGCCTTCCTGTCTGCCCCTGAGCGCTCTTCGCGCTCTCTGCCGTCGAGCAGCGCCCGTGCAGCCGAGGTCCTCAGGCAGTCGGACTGCGAGCAGTGAGGTGCTCGAATGCACCTCGAGCCTGTCGCCTGCGGCGGGTCAGCCCCCAGCCGGCCACCTTGGTGAACGCCTCGGAGATGATTGATCCGCTCATCTTAGACTCGCCCAGTTCGCGTTCGACAAAGACGATGGGAACCTCGGCCACGCGAAATCCGGCTTCGACAGTGCGGTAGGTCATGTCGATCTGGAAGCAGTACCCCTGCGACTGCACTCCCGAGAGGTCGAGGTTCTCCAGAACCTCCCGCGAATACGCACGAAATCCTGCTGTCGCATCCTTGACCCCGAGACCCATCGCTGCGTTGACGTAGATGTTGGCTGCGCGGGAGAGGAAGAATCGTGAGCGAGGCCAGTCCACAATGGCCCCGCCGCGGACCCACCTCGAGCCGATGACGAGGTCGGCATGACCAGCCTGGGCGACGGCCAGAAGCTGCCCGAGGTCCAGTGGACGGTGAGATCCATCGGCGTCGAACTCGCAGATGATGTCGTAGTCGCGCTCCAGCGCCCATTCGAATCCGGCGATGTAAGCCATCCCCAGACCGGACTTCTCACTGCGGTGCAGAACGTGCAGACGCTTATCGGTGCGTGCCTGCTCATCGACCCAGTCACCGGTGCCGTCGGGCGAGCCGTCGTCGACGACGAGAACGTCGACTTCGGGCTGAACCTCGAACAGCCCGGACAGTGTCACCGGTAGAGCGAGTCGTTCGTTATAGGTGGGAATGACCACCAAAGTCTTAGAAACCACGGCCACTACGATACGCCGCGGCGTGGGGAAAATATGAGCCGACACTCTCGCCTTCGGACCACGTTGGGAAACGAGTTATCTAATGACGAGAGTGCCGGCTCCATCCCAGCTGCTGTGGAATGCCAACAACGAATCTAGTGGCTCTCACACTCTTTGCAAAATCCCTCTGACCTGGAGTTATGTTCAAATCTCCAGGTCAGACGCAAGGCAGAATGACTAAAATACTTTGCCCTCGGCGTGTCGTCTTGATTCTCTCGATCAGTTGCCGAATTCGCCGGGGCGCCGGGTTCTACGCGTCTTCGCTGAGTGCGATGCGCGTCGGCAGGGGCACGTCGGGTGAGAGTTCTGGCAGGCCAGGGGTGCCCGAGCGCGGATCGGTGCTCCACGCGGCAACGCGTGCATCTGCAACCTGAACGACGAGCCGTTCGACCTGCCAACGGACGAAGTCCGCGTCGGCTCCAGGTGCGAGGACCCCACCGTCCGGGTTGCCGGCGGCCCGGTGAGCGAACCGGGTGGCTGCGTTGAATGCCGCTCGTGCTCCGATTCCCCTGTCACCGACAACGGCCGAGCGCACGGTGGCCCACGGTGAGTCCTGTGAGTCGGTCCACGACACTTGAGCACCCGCCGACAGCAGCTGCGCCAGAGGTTGCGGCTGCGCGGGGTCGAGAGTCATCGCGATGCCAGAGGACCCCAGCGGCGTGACGAACTCCTCGTTGACACTGAAGTTCAGCAGCAGGCGATATCCGTTGCGCTGGGCCAGTGCAGCATGGTCGTGGACGCGGTCCAGGACCTCGCCGAGGCGCTGGTTCGACTCGACATCGATGTATAGGGAAGTCTCGGGCATCGTCTCGAGGCCAAGGAAGTCGGCTGCTGCGATGCTGGCTCTGTCCGTGGCCGGGTCCGTCGCTGGAGCGGTCTCGGAGCTGAGCTGGGGATATGCGATGATCCTCAGCCCCTTCGGTGCACGTGCCCGGAAGTCCCGCACAGCCTCGGCGGTGCCGAGGACGTGCACGTGGGTGAATCCGGACTCGATGAGCCGGTCACCGTCGGGAGCGCCCTCGTGAAGAACCAGTCCCCCATGAACGAAACCTGGGGTGAGAAAGTCCCCGTCGAGGTTGATTGCGTTCGGCTCCGATGCGAGTGCGGCCTCATCCGAGCCGATGAACGAGACCGTCCCGTCCTTCGTGCCCAAGGCAGTCGCAAAAGGGTCGACACTGCTGTATACATCTCCACCAAAGTACATAGTCACAGCCGACAGGCTACACCTCTGAGTCCACGTCTTTGCACTCGAGTCAGCGGTGTCGGGTATCGTCATCGAGTGTGAAGCCCTTGGTTCTGATCGACACGCCCTCCCTTTACTACCGTGCCTTCTATTCGGTCCCCGATTCGATCGTCAACGACGAAGGCCAGCCGGTCAACGCCGTGCGCGGCGTCCTCGATGCGATTGCGCAGATGATCCGCCGCTTCGACTCCCCGCGAGTCGTGGCGACCTTGGACGCCGATTGGCGACCGGCCTTCCGCACAGCGATCATGCCCGAATACAAGGCCGCTCGGGTCAAAGACGCGGAGGCAGGCACTGAGATCCCTCCCGAACTGGCTGTGCAGCTGCCGATCATGACCCGCGTCCTTCGTGCCGCAGGAATCCCCATCGCCGAGGTGGACGGCACCGAGGCCGACGATGTGATCGCGACCATGGCCGCCCAATCACGCACCCCTGTGGTCATCGTCTCCCCCGACCGTGACCTGCTTGCACTCATCGATAACGCCACAGATGTCAGTGTGCTTCGACCGCGCAAGGGTGGAGAATGGGAGGCCATCACCCAAACCGATCTGCTCGAGGCCTATGGCGTGCCCGATGGAACCCGGTACCGTGAGCTCGCCGCCATGCGCGGCGACCCCTCGGACGGACTGCCAGGAGCACCGGGGATCGGAGAGAAGACCGCGGCGACACTGCTGTCGAACTTCGGTTCCCTCGAATCGATCTTCAAGGCCGCGAAGGCCGGTGTGAAGACCGGGGGTCTCAGCCCCAAACGATCGGCCACCCTGATCGAAGAAGAGGAGACGCTCCACAAGACCATCGAGGTCATGCGGTGCCTGACCGATGTGGCTCATGGACTCGACCTCGACTCCGTGCCACGTGAGATCGATCGCACTGCGGTGGAGGCGGCAGCCCATGGCCAGAACATCCGCCGCTCGGTCGACAACCTCATCTCTGC
Source organism: Brevibacterium sp. CBA3109 (assembly GCF_040256645.1). NCBI lineage: Bacteria > Bacillati > Actinomycetota > Actinomycetes > Micrococcales > Brevibacteriaceae > Brevibacterium > Brevibacterium koreense. Next base: position 1,787,624 of record NZ_CP158281.1, read on the forward strand.
TCTCGGCAGTGCCGACAGAGACTCCGGTGCCAATACACCGCCACAACCCTCCGTGATGCCCACCGGCGCAAGCGCAGCTGCTCCTGATGCCCGGGTGTCTGCTGCGCAATCTCCAGCCGCGCCGATTCCGGGCCAAGCCTCTGCTGAACTGTGGTCACAGTCGAGGCTGGTCGGTTTCGATCTCGAGACGACCGGTGTCGACCCATCGACTGCCAGGATCGTGACCGCAGCATTCGTCGAGTCCGCCGAGAGCTCACGCACCTGGCTGGCCGATCCCGGGGTCGACATACCCGAACCAGCCCGGGCCGTTCACGGAATCTCCACCGAATTCGCCCAAGCCAACGGTGACCCAGTGGCAGACGTGGTGGTCGAGCTCTGTACGGTCCTGGCCGATCTCACATCGGAAGGCGCCGTCGTCGTTGGCCACAATATCGTCTACGACCTCAGCGTCTTGGCGGCCGAAGTCACACGCCATCAGCCCCACATCGACCTCCCAGCGCTGCTGCCGACGATCGTCGATACCTTTGTCCTGGACAAGCGAGTCGAGCAGTTCCGACGGGGCAAGAGGACCCTGACCGAGACAGCCAAACGGTGGAAGGTCACCCTGCTCGACGCCCATGATGCCGCCGCGGATGCTCTTGCCGCCCTGGACATTTCCCGAGCGTTAGCCGAGAGCTCGGAAGAAATTGCGAATCTCACTCGGGCCGAAATCATGTCTGCCCAAGGCGAATGGAAACGTGCCCAGGCCGCTGACCTGCAGTCTTGGTTGCGCAGAAAGGGCAACGCCGAAGCCGTCGTCGATGGCTCCTGGCCCATGGCCTGAACGATAGAATCAACTGCGACCATCACTCGACGAAGGACGATAATGGGATTCTTTTCACGACTGCTCAACCGACCCGGTGCACAGGCCGACAAAGCCACGGGATGGTTCGACAGGGCCGCCGACGATATGACGGCCGCGAGTCGTGAGTACGCGGAGCTGGATGATAAAGGGCTGACAGAGGCCGCAGCCGACATCTTCACCTCCGGCCCTGTGCAGGAGAATCTCGTTCGCTACTGTGCACTGGCCCGCGAGGCAGCCGAGCGATCACTCGACGAGCGCGCCTATGATACGCAGATCAAGGGCCTCGTCGGACTGTTGCAGGCGAATATCGTGCAGATGGCCACCGGTGAGGGGAAGACCCTCGTCGGTGCTCTCGCCGCCGCCGGATACGCTCTGCAGGGTCGCCGAGTCCACGTAGTCAGCGTCAACGACTACCTCGCTGTCCGCGACCGCACCTGGATGAAGCCTCTCTTCGAGCTCCTTGGTGTGACGTCAGCGTCGATCTCCGGCACTCAGAGTGAGGCCGAGCGGCGCGAAGCCTATGGTGCTGAGGTTCTCTACGCTTCCGTGACCGAGGTCGGCTTCGACGTACTGCGCGACCGTTTCGTCACCGACGACGACCAGATTCGCGTCCCAGGTCGTGACGTCGTCATCGTCGACGAAGCCGACTCGGTGCTCATCGACGAGGCACGTGTCCCGCTCGTCCTCGCCGGATCGGCCAGCGTCGAAGACGCCAACGCTCAGATCGCGGCACTCGTCGAGACGCTGCACCCCGACGTCGATTACGAAATCAGTCCGGATCACCAAGCCGTCTCCCTCACCGACGGAGGCATCAACCGCGTCGAAGCCGAACTCGAAGTCGAGCTCTTCGGAGAAGACGCGTCCAATCTCGCCGCCGTCAACCTGGCCCTGTATGCGAGGTCCTTGGTCAAACGTGATGTCGATTATCTTGTCGTCGACGGCCGGGTCAAACTCATCTCAGCCTCACGTGGGCGCGTGGCCGAACTGCAGCGCTGGCCTGACGGACTGCAGGCAGCAGTTGAGGCCAAAGAGGGCGTGGGAACCACTGAAAGCGGCGAGATCCTCGACCAGATGACCGTCGAAGAGCTCATCCACGGCTACGAGACCGTCTGCGGAATGACGGGAACCGCGCTGGCGGTCGGAGATGACCTGCGCGAGTTCTACAACCTTGAGATCGTCCCTGTCGACACGCATTTGCCTGTCATCCGCAACGACGAACCCGACCGGCTCTACACGTATCAGGAGTCGAAGGAACGCGCGATCGTCGACGAGGTCGCCGAGAACCATGCCAAGGATCGTCCCGTGCTCATCGGCACTTCGTCAGTGGCTGAAAGTGAATCGCTGGCGGCACGACTGATCGAACGCGGCATCGACGTGACGGTTCTCAATGCCAAGGACGATTCGCTCGAAGCTGATGTCATCGCGGCTGCCGGCGCCCCTGGAGCTGTCACAGTGTCGACCCAGATGGCCGGGCGCGGTACAGATATCCGCCTGGCCGATGACAGCGTCGCCGATGCCGGAGGCCTGCTGGTCATCGGCGCCGGGCGCTACCTGTCCTCGCGTCTTGATGACCAGTTGCGTGGCCGTGCCGGACGCCAGGGTGATCCGGGAACGTCAGTGTTCTTCACCAGCCTCGAAGATGAGCTGTTGACACGTGTGCCCGAGATCCAACGGTTCGTCTCCGAGGGAGACGAGACCGGCTGGATCGAGTCAAAGCGGGCGCTGGGTCTCGTCGAGCACGCTCAGCGCGTTGCTGAAGGTCAGAACACGGCACTGCACCGCGACACCTGGAAGTTCAACGAGCTCATGGCCAAGCAGCGCGACCTCGTCCTCACCCGACGCCGGGAGCTGTGTGACGATGATGAGGCCATCAACGAACTCAAGGAGCGCCTCGGCGATGTGGCGAAGGATCTGGCGGACGAGCATTCGCAGGAGCTCGTCGACGCGACGCTGCGCGAAGTGATGCTGTTCCATCTCGACGCACGTTGGGTCGACCACCTCGCTTTCCTCAACGATCTGCGTGAGGGCATCCATCTGCGCACCTTCGCACGTGAAAAACCGCATGAGGCATTCAACACGGAGTCGATCCGCATCTTCTCCTCGTTCTGGTCCGACGTCATCGAGGATTCGGCGTCGACGGTCGAAGAGGCAGAGTTCACGGATACCGGAATCGACCTGGAATCGCACGGGCTCAAACGACCGTCGTCAACGTGGACCTACCTGACCACGGAGAGCGCGTTCGGCTCCGACATCGAGAACATCGTCAAGAAGGTCAAGCGCTGAGACGCATCTGGGTCCGCCTCCATCTGGGAAGGCGGGCCCATCGCTGAGGTTCATGCCCCACCGTTGAGGTCGGGAACCTGGCGGTCAGGAGTCGGCGACGACTCCGCGGCGGATCGCTTCGATTGTGCGACGGATGCGCACTGCAGTGTCCGGTTCGGCCACCTCGGCGACCTGACCGAGCAGGTCAAGGCTCTGCTTGGCCCAACGCACGAAGTCCCCGGCAGCGATATCTGTGCCGCGCAGAGAGTCGGCGAGGTTCTTGCCTTCGGTCCAGCGGTACATCGGTTTGAACAGTCCCCGGTCGGGTTCCTGCGTCGTCGACAGGGCGTGCTGCTCCTCAAGTTGGAACAGCTTGCGCCAGATCGTCACTGCCTCATCACCGTTGACCTTGAGATCGCGGCTCGGGGCGCGTTCCGGATGGAGGGTGTCACCGCGCCGGGACTGGAAGACGAAGCATGAGGCGAATGCCGCGAGTTCGGGTTCGACGAGATTGTCCCACAGGCCCCCGCGGATGGTCAGCGCCACGAGCAGATCACGCTCCCCGTAGATCCGTCGCAGCATATCGGAGCGCTCGGGATCGAAACCAAGGGTGCGCAGCACGTCTTGAACGCGTTCGAAGACCAGCGCGATCGACGTCGTTCGGCCCTCAATCCGGGCGATGAGCGAATCGTTCTCCTTGACCAGCTTGGCCGCTCGGTTGGCCCACCTGGCGTGCATCTCACGGTCCGGGCACTCGTGGCAGGGATGGGCTCGCAGCTGCTCAGTCATCTCCGCCACGCTCGAGCTGACGCCAGAGGCACCGGATGAGGATTCCCACTGTGCCTGGGAATCGACCTTGCCCTCGTATTTGGCATCGTTGAGGATACCCAGCAGCTGCCGGCGATCCCCCGCCTGCCTGTGGTTGAACTTCTTCGGCACACGGACCCGGCCCTGTGCTGCCAGCGGTTCGGTCACCTCGTGGGGTCGCAGGTGCCAGACTTTGCCCTGCTCGGTCAGCACCGTCGGCAGCCGTGAACTTCCGTCGCGGGAGCTCATGGGCGCGATGATGACAGCAGTGCCCTCAACTCGCTTCGCGGGCAGGGTGACGATATCGCCGACCTTGAGCGTACTCAGCGACTCAAGGATCTCACGTTGCCGGTTCTTCGACTTGGTGCGAGTCTCCTGCTTCTCGGTATCACTGATGGCCTGTCGCAGACGCGCATACTCGGCGAAGTCTCCGAGTTCGCACTGCATCGACTTCTCGTAGGCTCCGATCGTCGCTTCGTTCTTCCGCACCTTCTTCGCCAGTCCTACGACGGCCTTGTCGGCCTGGAACTGTGCGAACGAGGTCTCAAGGACCTTCGCAGCTTCCGCGGAGCTCATCCGCGAGAGCAGATTCGCCGTCATATTGTAGGTGGGTCCGAACGCAGAGTTGAGCGAGTAGGAGCGGTTGGAGGCGAGCCCTGCGATCTCGTTGACTTCGAAGCTGGGGTGCCAGATGACAACGGCGTGGCCGATCTGGTCGATGCCACGGCGCCCGGCGCGTCCGGTCAGCTGGGTGTACTCCCCCGGCGTGATCGAGACGTGAGCCTCACCGTTGAACTTCACGAGCTTTTCAAGGACGACCGTGCGTGCAGGCATGTTGATGCCCAGCGCCAGGGTCTCCGTGGCGAAGACGACCTTGATGATGCCTTGAGAGAATAGCTCCTCGACGAGCTGTTTGAACTGCGGGATCATCCCCGCGTGGTGGGCGGCGACTCCAAGCAGGAGACCTTCCCGGAACGAGTGGAATCCGAGAATGCCCAGATCCTCGCTGGCGAGCTCATCGTGCAGCTTTTCGAGTGCCGCATTGACGATGACTTTCTCTTCGCGGGAGTTCAGGTCGAAGCCAGAGGCGAGGTACTGTTCCACCGCCTCGTCACAGGCATTGCGGGAGAAGATGAACATGATCGCCGGCAGCATCCCGGTCTCGGCCAGAGAGGACACGACCTGGGTGCGGCTGGGCCTGCGGAATCGGGCACGAGTGGCTCGTTCGCGCTTCGAGCGGGGCCCACCATGGGTCCGGGTCGCATGGTTGAGAGCAGGATCAATCCGGTCGGAGTCGTGGTGGGTGAACAGATCGTACATGCGATGGCCGACGAGGACATGGTTGACCAACGGCACGGGGCGATGAGAGGTGGACACGACGGTTGTGGGTCCGCGCACCTCACGCAGCCAGGCGCCGAACTCTTCGACGTTGGATACGGTCGCGGACAGCGACACCATCTGCACCCGGTCCGGCAGGTGGATGATGACTTCTTCCCACACTGGACCGCGGAAACGATCAGCGAGGTAGTGAACCTCGTCGAGGACGACGAACCCGAGGTCGGCCAGTCCCGACAGATCGTTGTACAGCATGTTGCGCAGGACTTCTGTGGTCATGACGATGATCGGCGCATCGCGCCGGATCGAGGTGTCACCAGTGAGCAGACCGACGTTTTCGACACCGTGGACATCCATGAGGTCGTTGAACTTCTGGTTGCTCAGTGCCTTGATCGGCGTGGTGTAGAAGACCCGTTTTCCTTCGTCCCTGGCCAGCTCGACAGCGAATTCCGCAATCAGAGTCTTACCGGCACCGGTGGGGGCCGTGACGAGGACGTCTTTGCCCTCCTGCAGCTGAGTGCAGGCCTCGAGTTGGAAGTCGTCGAGCTCGAAGCCGGTCCTGGCGGCGAACCGCCCCAAGGGAGTCTGTGCCTTCTCCGCCCTGTCTCGATAGTCGGCATAGGCCGCCGAGGGACTCAGTGCCTCGGTGTCTGCCGAGGGTTCGATAGGGCTCATGGATTCAGTCATGCTTCTCTCAGTCAATCGGTTCGTCGGGGTCGACCCACAGGCCCTGGGCGATGAGTCGCTTCTTGCGTCTCCGGTCGCTGATCACGCAGATCACCCACGCCGCACAGAACAGCGTCATCATCGGAATCACGAGGAAGAACATAGACAGCGCGTCGGGAGTGGGGGTGGCAATAGCGGCGAACAGGAACACGATCATCACGATCACCCGCCAAGATTTCTGGATCCTCACGGCCGAGAGGATCCCCATCATGTTGAGCCCGACCATGAGCACCGGAAGGACGAACGCCAGACCGAAGACAACGATGATGACCATCACGAAGCTCAGATAGTCCTGTGCCGGGATGATGTTCGTGCCGCCTTCTGGGGTGAATGACGTCAATGCCTTGACAGCGTTGGGAAGGGCGAAGAAGGCCATCGTCGATCCCGCGAGGAACAGCGGAATGGCTGCGCCGAGGAAACCGAACGAGTAGAGCTTCTCCTTCTTCGTCAGCCCCGGAACGATGAATGCCCAGACTTCATAGAGCCAGATCGGGCAGGACAGGAAGATGCCGATGAAGAATGACAGTTTGATCTTCAGATCGAACGGTGAAGCGACTCCGGCGAAGTTGATCTCAGCCGTTCGGTCGCCCGAAGCCCGGATGCTGCGGATCGGTTCCTGCAGGATGTCGAGGACAGGATCGTAGAGGAACCAGCCGGCGACGGCACCGAGGACGATCGCGATCACCGCGACCAGGGAACGGTTTCGGAGTTCGATGAGATGCCCGACGACGGGCATCTTCCGCTCGGGGTTCTTCTTACGTGCCGAAGACGATCGCCGGTCGTTCTGCTCTTTCACTTCTCGTGAGACTGCGGATCCTGCTTTTCCTGCGCAGGCTGCTCAGGCTTTCGGGCAGCCTCGGCGGTCGACGAAGTGTCGTTCTCGGCTGTCTCGCGGCCCAACTCACCCGGTTCGGTCTTCTTGGGCTCATCGTCATCACGGAGATCCTTGACCTCAGATTTGAAGATCTTCATTGACTGACCCAGGCTCCTGGCCAGCGCCGGCAGCTTGGGTGCGCCGAAAATGATCACGATGATGAGGATCACGATCGCGATCTGCACGAAACTCGGTTTCATGGGGACTCCTTGACTATTGTCTGCTCGAAAAGATTCTACGCTGTGTGGCTGTGCCTTTCATCCTCGCCGCACGGCAGAGCCGGAGCGCGAAGCCTGGTCTCAGTCCAGCCGCGTCAGCGCGGCTTCCACCGCTTCACTGTCGTCGATATCAGTGATGACGTCGGCATGACACAGTAGGAATCTACTCAACCAGTCCACGGAGTGCACCAGGAATCTGATTCGAACACTTGGTTCACCATTGGCGAAGTATTCACGCTGCCTCAACTCGAGTTCATCCGCGAGCCATGCGCCGGCAGGCGACAGCGTCATGGTGACTTCTCGCGCACTCGACTGCGTATTGCTCACGGCCAGCGGCGGATGTGCCGCCGGGGTCCAGGAGCGAATGCTGCTCAGAGCGAACCGGCGTGGAGCCTGCGCGGCATAGCACCAAGCATCCAGGTACCAGTCCGCGCCGGGAACCAGCTTGCTGGGAGCAATGATCCGGCGTGTCAGTTCGTCTCGGGAACCGACATAGTAATCGATCTGGACCGCGGCTTCCGAGTCGATCGCGTGCTTGAGGAACGCCATGAGCTCCTCGTTCGCGGGGATCGGGCTGACCTCGACCGGGGTGCGGAGATTCTCTCCCGCGGCAAGTCTCAGCTTCTGCGCCGCCGTTCGCACAGCCTCGGTGTCGAGTCCTGGCAGGGTGTCGATGAGTTCGAGGGCCAGGACGAGAACACCGGCCTCCTCCGCGCTGAGTCTCACGGGGACGGAGACCTCCTCAGCATTGGAGATGTAGACCTTTCCACCTTCCCAGCTGGCGTCGATGAGGTCATCGGGCATGTGACCGGGTCGACCGGTCACGAAGAGGAGCTGCAGGTCATCGATGAGGGTGTCCGAGTCGATGGTGAAATAGGCCGCAGTCTCCTCGAGATCTGCCCCCGGATGGGCGTCGAGGTAGGGAACCAGGCTGAGCAGCCGGGTGAGTCGTTCACGCGCTGAGGACATTGCGACCTCCGAGTCGTTCGAGGGACTCCCTGACCGTCTGGCGTCGGTCCTCGACAGCCTGAACCAGCTCCGATGGCGAGAGGACTTCGACAACGTTGCCGAAGCTCACGATCTCTGCGGCCAGGGAGGCCGCATCCGTGTACTCGACGATGATGGCATCGTCCTCGGTGCGGATCTGCCGCCGGCGCAGCGGATCAGCCCGATGGGCACGGATCCGAAGCTTCGCCTCGGCGACGACCGCCATCTCTGTGCTCGAGTTCAAAGCCACATGCGGAGCGAAATCGGCGGGGAAATCATAGTCTCCGGGGTCCCGTCCGCCGAGCTTCGTCAGCTTGCCCTCGACCCGGGAAAGTCGGAAAGTGCGTTCGGCATCACGGTCGATGTCATGTCCCAGCAGGTAGACTCGGTCGCCGCGGCTGAGCAGTGCGTAAGGTTCGAGCTTGACCCTGCGCGGGCTCTGGCCGGGCTTGTGGTATTTGAAGCTGATCGCCTCGCGGGCGTTGATGTGGTGGAGGGCGGTCGCGAAGTTGGCACTGCCCAACTTCCGTGCGGCGGGACCCTGGTTGGCCTCAACGTGCCCGGGTCCTGCCTTGGTGAGGTCAATGCCCAGAGCACGCAGCTTCGTCAGCGCCTGGGAGCTGGACTCGCCGAGTTCGGTGTCAGACCAGAACTGCGCAGCCACTGCCACTGCGGCGGCCTCGGAGGGGGTGAGCTCGACGTCGTCCATGGCATAGTCATCGGCAGAGATCCGATACCCGGTCTCCCCCGTATCCGAGTACGCGTCGTGTTCGGCCCGGGTGGCGATCGTGATTCCCATGTGCCGCAGAAGTTCCTTGTCACGGGAGAACTTGCGGTCGAAGGCGATGTCGTCGAGGCCCGCATATCCGTCGATGGCGCTCATCAGAGTCTTTCGCGAGACCCATCCGCGGGCGGCTCTCAGAGCGATCAGCAGGTTCATCAGACGTTCGGTCTGCTGCCTCTGTCTGCTGGGGCGGGGCGTATTCACAATTCCACCGTAACCTAATGCGGGCGATAGTCTTAGGACCATGATTCATTGGCGCAGAGGAACCGTGACCACGATTCGCTCCACCCGGCCAGGATACACAGAGGTCGAGGCCGATATTGACCAGGTGCTGCCGGGCACGACGATCACCCACGTCAAGGCGGTCGCCTATACAGAGGCCGTCGGGCATCCGCAGGTCGGGGATAGTGTCCTGCTCAACGTCTCGGCCCTGGCCAAACGCCTGGGCACAGGTGGCTTCGGTCTGATCGTGGCACTGCCCGATGCTCTGCCGGCCGATCCACCCGAGGGCCCAGGTCATTTGGTCAAGGACCGTTACTCCCCCCTGCAGACGATGGTCCTCGGTGTCGACGATCAGGAATCGGAGCATCATGAGACCCTCGCCAGGGAAGAATCCCTGAGTGGGATGCCTGTGCTCGCCGCAGATCTGCATTCGGCTCTGCCAGCCATCATCGCCGGCATCCGTGCGGTGGATCCCGAGCTTCGCATCGCCTATGTCATCAGCGACGGTGCGGCACTGCCAGCCAGCTTCTCCCAGGCTGCGGCCGGGCTGAAGGACGCAGGGTGGCTGCACGGAACCATCAGCACCGGCCAATCCTGGGGCGCCGATCTTGAGGCTGTGACGATTCACACGGGCCTGCTCGCCGCCAAACATGTCCTCGGTGCCGATATCGCCATCGTCGCGCAGGGTCCGGGAAATCTGGGGACCGGAACCAAGTATGGATTTTCGGGTCTCGTCACCGGTGAGCATCTCAATGCGGCCGCTCTGCTGGGTGGGAGCCCGGTGGGTGTCCTGCGCATGTCCAATGCCGATGCCCGCGGCAGGCATTTCGGCATCTCCCACCATTCTCTGACGTCTCTGATCGAGGTCGCCCGCCCCGGAATGACGATTCCGGTCCCGGACTTCTCCACCCTCGCCGAGGCGGACCGTCGTGAGATGGAGATCGACCCCGCCGTCATGTCCGAGGTCGTCGCCGCACAGCTGCCGATGCTGCACATGCATGATCAAGTCACTGTCAGCGTGGAAGGTCTGTGGGCAGGGCTCAAGTCCTCGCCGGTGGGCCTGTCGACGATGGGACGAAAACTGCCCGCCGATGCAGCAGCGTTTCTTGCTGCAGCCGCGGCGGGCAGGTTGGCTGCCGAGCTCTGAGTCTCGGCACCGTTTCATTCCTGGCGTCTCAGCGCACGTTCTCCAGATCGCAGACGAAGATCAGGGACTCGCCGGGCTGGATGACGCCGCCGGCGCCCTGGTCCCCGTAGGCCAGGTGCGGTGGGATCTGCAGGGTGCGCCTGCCGCCGACCTTCATGCCCTGGATGCCCTGGTCCCAGCCGGAGATGACCATGCCGGAGCCGAGGCGGAATTCGAGCGGGGTGCCGCGGTTGTAGGAGGCGTCGAACTCTTCACCGGTTGAATGGGCGATGCCCACGTAGTTCACACTCACGGTATGGCCGGGGCCCGCCTCGGCGCCGTCTCCGATGATGTCATCGATGATGACGAGTTGGGTCGGAGCTTCAGTTCCGGGGAAGTCGACGACTGGTTTCTGCTTGCTCATGGTTGGTCCTTTCAAAGAGACTTAAAATACGTTGTGGTTCAGACGACTACCCGACAGCCGAAAGAATGTCGATGACGAACACGAGAGTGGAATTCGCAGGAATGCCGTCTCTGCCCTGTTCGCCGTATCCCTTGTCGGGGGGAACCACGAGGACGATCTGGCTGCCGACCTTCGCTCCGACAAGGCCTTCGTTCCATCCGTCGATGACCTGGGCCTGACCGACGGGATCGACGGCGAAGGGTCCGCGCCCATCCTGCCAGCTCGAGTCGAAGTACTTCGAATTGTCGTCCCAGAGCCAACCGGAGTAATGCACGGCCACACTCTGGCCTTCCTTGACCTTCGGGCCCTCGCCCTCAATCGTCGTATACGTTTCGAGTTCCTTCGGGGCCTTGCCCTTCGGCTTCGAAATCGACGGCTCACCGTTGTCGGCCAACGTCACCTTCACGGGGTTCTTCGACTGGTCGACCTTCTTGCCTTCGGCACGGGTCAGGGGCTTCGTGGTCTTCTCAATGTCGATGACGTAGACGAGAGTCTGTGCGGGCTGGCCCTGCTGCGCACTGCCGTTGAGCGACATGAGCACGCGCGATCCGACCTTCGTGTCCAGTAGCGCGTTGTAGAGCTCCTCCGAGATCTGGCTCTTGTCCATCGGGAATCCGGCCGGTGACTTCGAATCGTAGCTCGATTCGATCTGCTTGCCGGTGGTGCCTGAGACCAGGGTCATCTGTGCGGTGACCTGTTCACCGTCGGCGACCTTATCGCCCTTGCCTTGGCTGATGACGGACTTTCCGGTCTTGTCCACGACCAGGGGCGCGTCGAAGCTGACCTTCGGCTTCTCGCCCATCTTGCCTTCGACCGTGATGTCGTCGAGACTGGTCGACTTCGCGTCCTCGGCCGAAACGGATGGCGGGGCACTTGTCGTGTTTTCCGCCTCCTCGCCCTGTCCGCAGGCGGACAGCAGCAGTGTGGCGGCCGCGATGACGGCGAGCACTTTGGTGCGCACGTGGTTCCTTTCGTTCAAGACCAGATCACTGAGATCTTACAGGCCCGCGATGAGCGCTTCAGCCTGTGGGTGTGTGGGCTCGAAGGGGTTCTTCAGCGCCACGGCACGGCCGGATTCGTCGTTGAGGCGCAGATGCACCCAGTCGACGGTGTAGTCGCGGCGCGCGGCATGAGCGGCACGGACGAATTCGCCGCGGATGGCTGCGCGAGTGGTCGCCGGTGGCACATCCTTCGCCTTTTCCCGTGCTTCGGGAGAGACCAGGTTCTTCGCCAACCCGGCCCGTTCCAGCTTGGGAAACAGCCCGGTGTCGGGCGTGATGTCGTGATAGGCGATGTCGAGGCGAGAGATCCGCGGATCCGTGACGGCGTCGATGCCGCGGGCCATCGCCCGATCGATGAGCGTCTTCTTCATCACCCAGTCGATCTCGCGGTCGACGGCGGAGAAGTCTTGAGCTGCAATCGCTTCGAGCATTCGGGTCCACAGGTCGATGACATATTCGGCCATCCCATCGTCGCCGAGGCTGTGGTCGCCCTTGTTCACGAGAACTTGAGCACGGTCGCGGTAGTCCGTGAGCAGGTTCAGCGGTGTGATCGTCGTCCCGTCCGTGCGCTCGAGCTTCACCGAACCGGTGAGGTCTCTGGCGACGAGACGGATGTCGCGCACGGGGTGGCGCAGACCGTGTTCGGGGATCCGTGCGCCCTGTTCGATGAGGTCGAGCATGAGCACCGCCGAGCCGATCTTGAGCGCCGAGGTGGCTGTCGACATCGAGGAATCGCCGACGATGACATGGAGACGACGGTACTTCTCTGCGTCCGCGTGCGGTTCGTCTCGAGCGTTGATGATCGGGCGTGAACGTGTCGTGGCCGACGACAATCCTTCCCACATCACATCCGAACGAGCCGAGAGACCGAACATCATGTCCGACCGGTTCGCCTCGACGTCGGGGTGGAATGAGGACTGTGCGGGGATGATGGCGCCGGCACCCACCAGCAGCTGACGGGAGACGAGGAAGGGAAGCAGCACTGTGGTCAGACGGTTGAAGTCGAGATTGCGGCGGATGAGGAAGTTCTCATGGGAGCCGTAGGAGTTCCCGGCCGCGTCCGTGTTGTTCTTGACCATGTGGATTCGACCGCCGAGCCCATCGGCCTCGATGCTCGACTGTGCCCGATTCAGCAGATCGATCATCAGGGACTCGCCCGCTCGATCCTGTGTGAGCAGATCGCTGAGGTTATCGCATTCTGCGGTGGCGTATTCCGGGTGGGAACCGACGTCGAGGTAGAGCCGGGAGCCGTTGGGCAGGAACACGTTGGAGGAGCGTCCCCATTCGACGATGGGTCGGAACAGATAGCGAGCGATCTCCTCCGGGCCGATACGTCGGTCGCCTTCGCCTGCCGAATGGGCGAGGCCGTATTCGGTCTCGAGGCCGTAGATTCTGGCCATCAGTCCTCCCGCAGCTGCGCCATCATGGCGTTGCTGAGTCGTTTGAAAGTACGGTGACCGCTCGCATTCCGGTCGAGCACAGCTGCTTCGAGGTCCTGGGGCGTCAGCGTGCCGGAGCTTGCGGTGGCAAGAGCACGCACACCATGGTCTAAGACCTCTCGCAGGGGCAGCGCAGAGGTGTGCAGGCCCTTCAGCGTTGCGGTGATGTCGTCGGCCTGTCCCCCAATCGCAACGTGTTCGGTCTCATCGATGACTGACCCGTCGTAGCTGAGCCGGTAGAGCTGATCGGTGTCAGCGGTGAGTCCGAGTTCAGCGACGACGAGTTCGACCTCGAAGGGCTTTGACTCGGTGGTGAAGACCCCGGCCAGCGTCTGAGCGTACGCGTTGGTCAGACCCCGCGCCGTGACATCACTGCGATGGTAGGAGTACCCGCGCAGGTCCGCGTACCTCACACCGGCTTGGCGCATCGTCTCGAATTCGTTGTACTTGCCAACGGCGGCAAAGCCGATGCGGTCGTAGATCTCAGCAATCTTGTGCAACGTCGGTGAAGGGTTCTCCGCCAGGAGGAGGATGCCTTCGTCGTAGCGCAGAACCACGACGGACCGCCCCCGGGCAATGCCTTTACGGGCGAAGTCGGCGCGATCCTTCATCAGCTGTTCGGGTGAGACGTAGAACGGTACCTGGCTCATGAGGTTGCCTCATTCATGACTGCGCCTTCCTGGTCCGACGGTCAACGACCGCGGTGGCAACCGACATCACGTCGGCCGAGGGGATCTCGACGACGCCGTGGTCCAGGTCGACGGTGAAGATCGTCGGGGCGATCTGCCTGACGAAGTCGGGGCCGCCGGTGGCTGAATCATCATCGGAGGCATCGAACAGGGCTTCAACGGCCACCGAGATCGCTGAATCGGTGTCGAGGCCGGGCTGCCACAGCTTCTTCAGAGCCCCACGGGCGAAGCCGGATCCGGAGCCGATCGAATGGAATCGATGCTCCTCGTATTTGCCGCCGGTGACGTCGAAGCTGAAGATCTGCCCGGCAGGAGTCGCTTCGTCGACTCCGGCGAAGAGCGGAACAACAGATAGCCCCTGCATGGCCAGGCTCAGGTTTCCGCGCAGCATCGATGCCAGACGGTTGGCCTTGCCGCCTAGGGACAGCCGGGCGCCTTCGATCTTCTCGTAGTGTTCGAGTTCGAGTTGGTACAGGCGGATGAGGTCGAGTGCCAGCCCTGCAGTACCGGCGATGCCGATGACCGAGAAGTCGTCGGCTGGTCGCACCTTCTCCATGGAGTGGGAGGCGATCATGTTCCCGATCGTCGCGCGTCGGTCTCCTGCCATGAGGATTCCCGCGGCGGTGCGGAAGCAGATGATCGTCGTGCCCTCCGGGACCTGGTGCCCCAAGTCATGCCCGGCTGTGGTGGGCAGCGCTTCTGGTGCCACAGCCCGGGCGAGTTCGACGAACGAATTGCTCGTCGAACTCAGAAATGCAGGAGAGAATCCTGACATCTCATTGGCCGCCCTTCTGGACGAAGTTGCGCACGAATTCCTCTGCGTTCGATTCGAGGACCCCGTCGATCTCATCGAGGATCGAATCCACATTCTGGGTGTTGATCTGGCCCTGCACGGCCTCCGGCGGTTCGACGGGTGGTTCTCCCCCGCCGGACGCATGGTCTTTCTGAACCTGTTCCTGCGAACTCATTTCGCACCTCTTTCATCGTTCGTCGTTTTCAGTCTATCCACTCCCAGCGCCTGCAGCAGTGCCTGTGTGTCATGCACTTGCGCCAGTCTGTCTTCGAGGAGTTCGCGGTTGCCCTTGAGCGGTTCGCTCATCGGCAGGCGCACGATTCCGTACTCCCCGGCGTCGAGGACGAGCGAGTCCCAGCTTGCTGCGACCAGTGAGTCCGAGAACCGGGTCACGGCCAGGGATCTGAGATAGGCCCGGGTCCCGTCGGGCGCGGAGACCACGGCCTTCTCGACCTCACCGTCGGTCGTCAGGCGTCGGATACGTCCGGCCTTCTCAAGTTTGTAGAACAGGCCCTTCTCCGGTCGAACGTCGTGATATTGGACGTCGATGAGCGCGAGCTTCGGGTGGTCCCAGGCAAGGTTCTCCTTCTGCCGGTACCCTTCGAGCAGCACCCATTTGGCGATCCAGTCGATGGAGTCGGAAAGGCTGCGGGGGTCGGTGGCCAGACCGTCGAGGAGTCTGTCCCATTCGCTGAGAACCTCGGTGGTGTCCGCGTCTTCGCCGGCGTGTTCGAGGCAGGCTGAGTAGTAGGTGTTCTGGATCTCCAGAGCAGTCATCGAGGTGCCGTCGGACATGGGCAGCTTCTGGCTCAGGCTCAGATCGTGGCTGACGTCCCACAGTGCCTGCATCGGGTCGGCGAGTTCAAGCTTGGGGACGAGTCCTGCCTCGATGAGACCGAGCACCAGTGAAGTCGACCCGAATCTGACCAGGGTGGCAGGTTCGGCCATCGTGGCATCGCCGATGATCACGTGCAGCCGGCGATATTTGGCCGGATCGGCGTGGGGTTCGTCACGGGTGTTGACGATCGGCCTGCGCAAGGTGGTCTCCAGACCCACCTCCGCTTCGAAGAAATCAGCACGCGAGGAGATCTGGAAGCCCGCGGTCTCACCTTCGCGTCCGATGCCCACCCGTCCGGATCCGCAGAGGATCTGCCTGCTGACGAAGAATGGGATCAGTCCGGCGACGAGGGCGTCGAAATCCACTGCACGGTCGACGAGGTAGTTCTCGTGGGTGCCGTAAGAGGATCCCTTCGAATCGGAGTTGTTCTTGTAGAGGTTGACAGGTTCATCCGTTGCTTCGAGGCTGCGCACCGAGGCCAACGCCACCAGGTCTCCCGCACGATCGTAGGTGACGAGATCACGCGGAGTCCGCACCTCGGGTGACGAGTATTCGGGGTGGGCATGGTCCACGTAGTAGCGGGCACCGTTCTCTGTCACAACATTGGCCAGGTACTGTGCTTCGACGGACTCCTGGGGCATGTGGGTGAGCTGGGAGATGTCTGCGTCGGCGACGTTCATGAAGAAGCCGCGTGCGTCGGCGAGAGGCGATTCGGTGGCGAAGTCCCAGAAGTTCTGTGATGACTTCAGTCCGCGCGGTCCCGCATAGGCGTCGACGACACGCGCCGAGTCACGCATCGGATTCGCGCCCGGATTGCCCGGCTGGCTCAGTCCGAACTCGGTTTCGGATCCCATCACACGGTGGACACTGAGCATCTGAACTCCCTCTAACGTTTAGACTCGGGGACGTGGCTGCAAAGAAATCT
The DNA here is from genome assembly GCF_040256645.1 of Brevibacterium sp. CBA3109. Lineage (NCBI taxonomy): Bacteria > Bacillati > Actinomycetota > Actinomycetes > Micrococcales > Brevibacteriaceae > Brevibacterium > Brevibacterium koreense. The sequence goes on from NZ_CP158281.1 coordinate 1,803,957, forward strand.
CATCTGCCGATCGCGTTGATCGTCGACCTCGTCCTGGTTGTCCTGTTCACCATCATCGGTCATTACACACATTCTCATAATTTCGACCCCCAGGGGCTTCTGACCACAGCGTGGCCATTCCTGGCCGGGCTCGGGATCGCCTGGCTGCTCTCGGCGGTCTGGGACCGTCCGATCGCTCCGTTGGCGACGGGAACATCGGTGTGGGCGATCACCGTCCTGATCGGTCTCGTCATCCGCGGCGTGACCGGGGCCGGTGGCGATCCGGGTCAGGTGCCTGTCAGCTTCATGATCGTGGCCACGAGCCTCAACCTCATCACTCTGGTCGGTTGGCGCATCATCGCCACGGCCGTGACAGGTGGCGGCACCAGCCCTCGCCGGCGCCGCCGCTGATTCGACTCAGACCAGGTCTGAGTTCGGGTACACCTCGGCGATATCCGTCTCGAGCGGAAGCGCAGGAGCACCTCGGGTAGTATCCAGGTGCATCATCCGCAGATGTGTCACCCGCTCTCCCTTGCGACCGGAGATTCGCGCCCACTCGTCGGGGTTCGTCGTATTGGGCAGATCCTCGTGCTCGCTGAATTCCTCGGCGATGGCCTCTTCGAAGTGCTTCGGTGCCAGACCGCGTTCGCCGGTTTCCAACAGCGATTTGATCGCGCCCTTCTTGGCCCGGTCCACGATGTTGTGGATCATGGCTCCGGAGGCGAAGTCCGCGAAGTGGAGGACTTCCTTCGCACCATCGGCATAGGTGACCTCGACGAATTCGTTCTCCGGTGACAGTGCATACATACGGTCGACACAGTACGAGATCAAGGCGCCAACCGCCTCAGCAGGTGTCTCATGACCGGTCAGCACGCTCGGGTGCAACGGCAGTTCGGCAGTGAGGTACTTCTCGAAGATGTCCCGAGCCGCATCAGCATCAGGACGTTCGATGCGGATCTTGACATCGAGGCGACCCGGGCGCAGGATTGCGGGGTCGATGAGGTCCTCGCGGTTCGATGCGCCGATGACGATCACGTTGTCGAGCTGCTCGACACCGTCGATCTCGGTCAGCAGCTGCGGGACGATGGTCGTCTCCACATCCGAGGACTTGCCCGTACCGCGAGTGCGGAACAGAGACTCCATCTCGTCGAAGAAGACGACAACGGGGAACCCGGCCGAAGCCTTCTCCCTGGCCCGGGCGAAGATGAGTCGGAGCTGACGCTCGGTCTCGCCGACGTACTTGTCGAGCAGCTCGGGTCCCTTGATGTTGAGGAAGTAGGTTTTGCGGGACTGACCGGCACCGGTCCGGTCGGCCAAGGAGTTGGCCACGGCCTTCGCGATCAGCGTCTTGCCACAACCGGGAGGGCCGTAGAGCAGGATGCCCTTCGGTGGTTTGAGCCCGTGCTCGGTGTAGAGCTGCGGATGTTCGAAGGGCAGTTCCACTGCGTCCTTGATCTGGCCGATCTGATCGGCCAGCCCGCCGATGTCGGAGTAAGTGATGTCCGGTACCTCTTCGAGCAGCAGCGAAGAGACCTCCGGCTTCTCAACGACTTGAAGAGCATAGTGCGTGCGGGTATCGACGACGACTGCATCACCGACGCGCAGGCCGGCATCGACGAGTTCCTCGCCGAGAATGAAGACCTGCTCGTCGTCGCCGGGGGCGCCCACGAGGATCCGTGTGTCGTCGACGAACTCGCGCACATTGACAACAGAGCCGACCGGGGCGAAGGAACCGGTCCCGATGATGACGAGGCCTTCCGAGAGGAGCACGTCGGTGCCGGCGCGCAGCTGCGCCGGCTCCACCTCGGGGCCGACGGCGACGCGCATGCGGCGGCCGCCGACGATGACGTCGGCGGTCAGCCCGGAATCACCGAGAGCCACGAGCGTGCCCCAGTTGTTGGGCGGCTCTGTCAGTCGACGCGCCTCTTCCTTGATCCTGTTCAGCTCGTCGCGAGCCGTGCGCAGGGTCTTCGACAGAGCCTCATTGCGTTTTCCGGCGCTGAAGAGCTGTTGGCGCAATGACGCACTGTCCTCGCGCAGTCGCTTGACTTCGGTCGTGGTTTCGGTCATTGGTCCTCCTTCGACCCTGGGGTGTTCGACGCTTGGGTGTTCGACTCTGGGGTCGCCTTGTCCGACTCCGAGGTCGACGCTTCTTGGTCCAGGCGTTTTCCTGCCTCGCGCATGACGCGGCGCAGTTTCTTTCCCTGAGCTACTCTGGCCCCGACGGCTTCGTCGGTGACTTCCGGCTTCGTCCACGCATCCACGTCTTCGGTCGATGCCGGAGAGCCCTGGGGGCGCTTCTTCTTCTCCAACGGGGCCACTCCGGGAGCCATGCGTCGGGCGATGACCAGGAAGCCGGTGTGGGCGATCATCCGGTGGTCGGGACGAACAGCGAGTCCTTCGACGTGCCAGCCTCTGACCATGGCCTCCATCGACTGGGGTTCACTGAAGCTTTCCGTGGCGCGCAGTGCTTCGACGAAGCGAGAGAGCTGCGGAACGGTGGCTACGTAGGCGATGACGACGCCTCCGGGCGCCAGTGCTGTGCTGACTGCCTCCAGCGTGTTCCACGGTGTGAGCATGTCGAGGACGACGCGGTCGACAGTGCCGGCCTCGTAGGCGCGCGGCAGTTCGTCGGAGAGATCTCCCACGGTGATTGACCAGTTGTCGGGCCGACCATCGAAGAAGTCGGCGATGTTCCCGGCTGCGATGGTGGCGAACTCCTCGCGGAGTTCGAAGGAGTGCAGGGTTCCGGTGGGGCCGACTGCCCGCAGCAGAGCCATGGACAGTGCCCCGGAGCCGACGCCGGCTTCGACGACCGTTGCACCGGGGAAGATGTCACCGAGGGTGACGATGAGTCCGGAGTCCTTGGGATAGACGACCGCAGCCCCGCGGGGCATGGACAGAACGAAGTCCTCATAGCGCGGACGGAAGACCTGGAAGTCGATGCCCCCGGTGTTCGACACGATGATTCCCTCGGGGCGACCGATGATGGCATCGTGTTCGATGAGTCCCTTGTGCGTGTGGAACAGCTCCCCTGGAGCCAGCACGATCGTGTGCATTCGGCCCTTGGGATCGGTGAGCTGAATCTTCTCGCCGGTTTTCAGTGCCCGGTCGGGTCCGGTATGGCTTGGCTCAGTCATGATGCATCCACTCTACGCTGATGAGAAGAGTCTCAGCACACCTGGTTCAGGCTGCGAGAAGCTCGTCGAAGAATTCCTGCAGGTCGATCACACCGACAAGGGTGTTCTCGTCCATGACCAGGCTGAACTGCGCTTTGGGCCGGTGGGTCAGTGACTCGAGCAGGTGTGGGGCGGTGATGTCCCTCGGGACTCCGATCCATCCGGCCAGAGGCCGGGCGACCTCGCCTGCCGGGACCTGGTCAAGCGACTCTGCCAGGCGACCTGCCGCTGCATGCCTGTCGACGAGCCCGTAGGGCAGGCCCTTCTGGTCGAGGACTACGATGAGGGTGCGTTCTTTTGCGTTGCCCAGCGTGTTGGCATAGTCGAGTGTGTCTGCAAGGTCCGCGTCCCAGGTTGCTGCGATGGCGGGCTGGATGACCTGCGACAGGTCGTAGGTCTCCATCTTCCGGGCCCGCTTCGCATGGGTCGCAGCGTCTCCTGCGGAGAACCACAGCATGATGGCGATCAACGACATCCACGCCACGGTCAGCGGGTCCGGGCGCTCACCTGCCAACAACGGCGTGATGACCGACCAGCCGATGAAACCGACGGCGATGACTCGACCAACCCAGCTGGCGACGATCGTTCCCAGGTACTGCGAACCGGTCAGGCGCCACATCAGTGCCTGCAGCGCCCACCCGCCGTCCAGCGGAATGCCGGGGAGGAGGTTGATGGCGCCGAGTGCGACGTTCGCGAAAGTCACCGCAATGAGCAGAAGCCACGGAACCGAGGTTGGCGAGACCGCGCTCAGACACCACCAGCCCAACAGTGCCAGAACGATGTTGACGATCGGACCGACGATGGAGATGACGAAACTGGTGAGCGCCGCCTTGTCTCGCGGATTCTCGACCTGCGGTTCGAACCTGGTGAATCCGCCCCAGATATTGAGTTCGATCGCGGCGACCTTGAGTCCATAGAACTGTCCGGCGACACCGTGCGCAAGCTCGTGGAGGAAGACCGAACCGAACAGCAGAACCGCATACGCGAATGCGACGAACCAGGCCCAGACACCGAGGTCGGGCCGGACATTGTTCACCCACGGAGCGAACAGGATCGTGATCACGATGGCGGCGAGGAACCATGACCAGGCCAGGATCACCGGGGCGCCGAGAACGGTCCCCAGGTGTAAGCCCGAAGAGGCACCAGTCTGGTGATTTTTCGCGGCCATCGAAGGAGTTCCTCTTGCTTGGGGTCGGGTCTGCTCAGCCTAACAGCGACAAGGTCTCGGTCGCGTTCAGGCGCGTCGTGTCAGGCCAAGTCGTTACAGTGGTGACATGGCCGAGTTGATCAGTCTTTCGCCCTCACGGGCCAACGACTTCGTACAATGTCCCTTGAAATTTCGTTTCCGCAGCATCGACAAGCTTCCGGAACCGCCGTCGCAGGCCGCTTTCAGAGGGACGCTCGTCCATTCTGTGCTTGAGAAGCTCTTCGCCTTGCCGGCTGCGCAGCGGACCCAGGATGTCGCCGAGTCACTGCTGCGTCCCAGTTGGGACGAACTCGTCGACAAAGATCCCGATGTGCTCGCGATCTTCGGCGAGGAGAGCGAGAAGGAGACATTCTTCACAACAGCCGGCAACCTGCTGCGCGCCTACTTCACACTCGAATTCCCCGAGCACCTCGAACCGGATGAGACGGAGAAGTACGTCCGCACGCAACTCGACAATGGCCTCGAGTTGCGTGGCTTCATCGACCGGGTGGATGTCGCCCCCGGCGGTGAGAAGCGTCTGGTCGACTACAAGACGGGCAAACAGCCCAAGCCCCAGTACGGTCGAGAGGCGAACTTCCAGATGGGCTTCTACGCCCTCGTCGAGTATCGCCTGACGGGTGAGCTCGTGCACACGCTCCAGCTCATGTATTTGGGGTCGCAGAGCATCCTCAAGTCCCATCCCACGATGAGTGACATCGAACGCACCCAGTTCGAGATCGAGTCGATCTGGAAGGACATCATCGCTTCCGCCGAGGCAGACCGCTGGCGTCCGAAGAAGTCTCCGCTGTGCAATTGGTGCACCTTCAAACCGTTGTGCCCCGCGTGGGGCAACACTCCCCCGCCGACGCCGGAGATCACACGGATTGTCGGGACGTGAGCTCCCTGAGGTCGGCAACACTGCGCCCCTCGAGGCTTGACCACAGGATCCGGCCGGGGCGCTCCTCGAGCTGAACCAGATGGGGAATACCGATTGCGATGGTGCCTGCTGCTTCTGCGCTGGCGAGACCTGGCTTCGAGTCTTCGAGTGCCACGCAGGCTCCCGGGTCGAGGCCAAGCAGCGCCGCTCCCTTGAGATAGGGCTCTGGATCGGGTTTGCCGGCGGTGACCTCGTCGCCGGAGATGAGATCGACGAAGCTGCCGTCCGGACATGCGCAGATGACCGCCTCGGCAAGTCGCCGGTAGGACATCGTGACCATCACGCAGGGAATGCCGGCAGTGACGATCGCATCGAGGAACTCGAGAGCTCCGGGGCGAAACGGCACTGCTTCCTCGATCTTCGCGACGACCTTGTCGAGGAGCGTGTCGACGATGACCGCGGCCGGAAGGTCGAGTCCCGCGTCCTGCATCATCGCAGCAGAAGTGAGAAGATCATTGCCCACGAACTCCAAGCCCTGCTCTTCGCTCCAGTCAATGCCGTGCGCGTTCATCAGTTCGGTCTCGGCCCTGATCCAATACGGTTCCGTATCAACCAGCGTTCCGTCCATGTCCCAGAGGACTGCGGCAGGATTCATCATGATTCCAGCGTAATCTTGAAGCATGACTTTTCTTCCATCAGGGTCCGGAGCACTCGTGTTCATCGCCTTCGAGGGACAGGACGCGGATGCCTCTGAGGCCGCCAGTTCACTGGTCAAGGATCTCATCGAGTCATGGAGACTGGGCGACAGTGAGATCTTGGACACCGACGGCTTCTACGAGTTCAGATTCTCCGAGCCTGAGATCGTTCGGGACGAAACGGGTCGGGCCACGATTGCGTGGCCGGGAATCGAGGTCCACCGGGGACAGCATCTGGGTACGCCGGTCACCGTCATCCAGGGACATGAGCCGGGGCTGAAGTGGCGCGAGTTCCTCTCACTCATCCTCTCCGAGGTCACTGCCGAGGACTGTGTGGTTCTGCTCGGAGGCCTGCACGCGGAGGTCCCCCACACGCGGCCCCTGCCCGTTGTCGCGAACACAGAGGATGCAGTGCTCGCCGCGGATCTGAAGATCGACGTCAATGGTTATGCGGGTCCGATCGGCATTCTCGGACTCCTCGGCGTCGAATGCGACAGGCGAGGACTGCGTGCGATCAACCTGTGGGTCGGTGTGCCCGACTATCTCACCGACTCGCCCTCGCCCAAGGCCGAATTGGCCCTGGCCTCAGCAGTGGAGAAGTACACGGGACTCGAGATCGACATTCCCATCCTCGAGGAGGAGAGCCGGGCTTGGGAGCTCGGTGCCGATGAATTGGTCGCGCTCAATCCTCATCTCGTGGAGCTGCTCAAGGGACTCGAGCAGCTCAATGATTCCACAGAGTTGCCTGAAGCCAGCGGCGATGCGATCGCCGCCGAGTTCGAGCGCTATCTGCGCAAGCGCGGCCGTGAGAGGTAGAAGGCTCGAGCTCAGGCGTGCAGGTCGAGGCCAAGCAGGGCATCGACGGCGTCGGCGACCCGATTGCCGCACGCCGGAGCAGTCTCGGCAGCGGGTGAATCCGCATAGTGTTCGGCCCATTCGTCGAGGATGCCCAATGCACGGGGGCTGTCGAGGTCATCGGCCAGAGATTCACGCAGCAGACCGATGATGTGTCCGCGCAGTCCCTCCCGGCATTCGGCTTCGCACATTGCCGCATGTCTCCAGGCTTGCAGTCGCGCCGAGGCGGATTCGAGCAGATCGTCGGTGAAGATCCAGTCGCTGCGGTAGTGGTTCGACAGCAGCACTGTGCGAATGACCATCGGGTCAACGCCCTGTTCGCGCAGCTTCGAGACGAGGACGAGGTTGCCCTTGGACTTGCTCATCTTCTCGCCTTGGTAGCCGACCATGCCTGTGTGCATATAGGTCTGGGCCAGCGGTGTCTGCTTCCACGCTGCCGCGTGAGCCGCGCTCATTTCGTGGTGTGGGAACACCAGATCGCTGCCACCGCCCTGAACGTCGACGGGCAGTCCTGCATAGTTGTTGGCGATGACTGTGCATTCGATATGCCAGCCTGGGCGACCTGGCCCGAGCTTCCCGCCGTCCCAGGACGGCTCGCCCTCTCGGGCGGCTTTCCACAGCAGAGGGTCGATCTCATTGTCTTTGCCCGGTGTTTCCGGGTCGCCCCCGCGTTCGGCTGAGAGCGTGGCCATCGTGGCCTGATCGTCGTGGCTGATGCTGCCGAAGGGCGGACGGATCGGGGTTGAGACCCGGTAGTACACGTCGCCGTTGTCGAGGGTGTACGCAGCCCGCGATTCGACAAGGTCCTCTACCGCTTCGACGATCTGATCGACCGTCTCGACGACGCCGATGTAGTGCTGGGGCGGAAGCACTCGCAACGCGTTCATGTCCTCACGGAACAGTTCGATCTGGGATTCGGCAAGCTCACGCCAATCGACTCCCGTCGCCTTGGCCCTCTCGAGCAGAGGGTCATCGATATCGGTTGTGTTCTGCACATAGACGACGTCGAGCCCCGCGTCGCGCCACACCCTGTTCAGCAGGTCGAAGGCGACATAGGTTGCCGCGTGACCGAGATGGGTGGCGTCGTAGGGGGTGATTCCACATACATAGAGACCGGCCGCCTGGTCACGCCCTTTGAGTCTGCGTGGGCTCCGCGTGCCGGTGTCGAATACTGTCGGCACCTTTCCGGGGCTGGTGAGGCGGGGTAGCTGAGGTTCGGACCATGACTTCACGGAGACCAGCCTAACCGAGTCATAGCAGAACGGCACCTCCTGTCTCCGGCAGTGCTCCGTCTAGATCGGCGGCCAGGGAATCACGGTCCGATCCTGAGGCGGCTCGGTGAAGGTCCCCGCCTCTCCCAGGCGCTCGGCCCGGGCGCGCAGACTCTCGATCTCGGCGTCTTCCAAGCACTCAGACAGCGCGGTGCAAAGTTCCGCGGGCATTCGGGCTACCTCGTCGAGAGCGTCAATCTCTTCGGCCCTGAACGACAGACGAGAGAAACCCCACAGAACGGTACGCACCTTCTCTTCGGCGTGGAAGGTCAGACCGTTGTCGATGCCGTAGGTGCCGATGCTGGTCGGGCCGCTGCCCGGCAGGTAACTGCCGGTGATGATGTGGCCCGCCTTCCGGTCGGCGTTGTTTGCGAGAAGGTCGAAGAAGGCGATTGCCCGCAGACCTTCCCGGGTGTCGTGGGACAGCACCAGATCGGTGCCGTCCTCGGTCCTCAGGGCGAACATCGGAGTGTGATCGGCAGGGATGCCATCGACCCCGGTGAGGGCGACGGCGTCATCATGCCCGGAGTCCTCGACGTAGGCCTGGAGCGACCCTGGCCCCGCTCCCAGGTCTCCGCGCAGGACGGTCGGCGGTACCACGTTGAGGTCGAGGTGAGCGCTCAGCCGGTAGGACGCCACCTCGCGCAACGACAGGGTGTGTGGCGGAAAGTCCGCCAGCGGTCGCTCCCCCGATGCCGGTTTGTAGACGGCTTTGAGGTGTGTGCCGGAGTGGTCGACGACCACGAGACGGGTGTCGTTGCTGGCCCGCGGGATCGCTCCCATTGTTGTGCAGGTGCCCTGCTCTAGGACTTGCTGCGCGAAAGCTGCGTACATGACGCGCTCAGGTGCGCGCTATGCCGTTGGCACGGGGGCACAGGTGCCCTTCGGGCTCCAACGGCAGCGAGCAGAAGGGGCAGTTGCCACGACCAGCGGAGACGACCTGGTCGGCCCGGCGGGCGAACTCGCGGGAGCCGGCGGCGTCGAGAACGATGCGCAGTACCTCCCGGTCGACTTCATCGTCATCAGGCTCTGCTGACGTGCCCGTCTGAGCATCCTCCTCGGTGAGTTCGAAGCATTCGACCACGAGTTCATGGGCGACAGTGTCCCAGCCCAGGCTCATGGTCCCGACCCGGAATTCGGGCTCGATCGGAACGTTGAGTCCGGCGTTGTCGATGCGTTCGTCGATCGCAGACTGGGACACTCGCGCAACGGGATCCTTGACCATGACCATGTCGAGGAGCTCGGTGACGCGATCAGCGAGGACCTCAACCTGTTCCTTCTCCACCACCACTGTGGTCAGCGTGGTTCCAGATTTCGCTTGCAGGAGAAACGTTCGCTCACCCGGCAGACCGATCGTGCCGACGACGAATCGCTCTGGGGTGGGGTGGTCGTACAAAGCTGCCATGCCTTCAGCCTAGTTCAAAGACTTACATGTCCGACTTCCCTGGGATACATTTGAGTCATGAGCACTGATCCTCGTGAGGCCCTGGACGCATTCCTCGAAGCGGTGGGCGAGCACTTCGCTGCATCCGCACACCGCAACGGAGACGAAGACCCTCGTGTCGAAGCCGCCTATATGGCCTTGGCCGATGCCTTCGAAATCTATGAAGACGCGATCTACACCGCGTATGACGAGGTCACTCCGTTCGAGCTCTTCGACGATGTCGAAGACGCCAAAGAGGACGACGCCAATAATGAACTCGACGGTGATTTCACCGTCGACGAGGACGACGAGGACGACTGAGGCTCAGATAGTCCGACTGAGACCTCACGAGATCTGGTCGAGCACCTCGGCGATCTCGGGTTCGAGTTCGACTTCGCTGCCGACCACCTGAATCAGCTGTTCAGGGGTGCGAGCAGAGACCAATGACGACGCGATTCCCTGGTGCCTGTTGAATGCCAACGCGATGTCCGTAGTGGTCACGCCCAGTGCTGCCGCGGCCTTGCGGACCCCTGCCAGCACCCGAGTCGATCGTTCGTCGAGGTAGGCACCGACATAGTCGGTGAGTTCACCTGCGGCGAAGCGTGAGTCCTGCGGGGTTCCGCGCCGATATTTGTCGCTCAGCACTCCCCTGCCCAGGCCGGCACCAGCGATGAGTCCCACGCCTGCGTAGTTCGCGGCGGGAAGCAGATCGTGCTCTGCCTCCCTGTTGAGCAGGGAGTATTCGGCGATGGCGCAGGCGATCGGCACACCCGCTCCGCGCATCTCCGCGAGCTCCCAGCCAGCATGGTGGGAGACGCCGACGTACCGGATCTTGCCCACTGTCAGCAGGGTATCGATTGCCGAGGCAGTCTCCGCCCTGTCCACGTCAGCATCGAAGACATCGAGGATGAGCACGTCAATATGGGAACGTCCGGTGGCACTCAGCAGAGCATCAACCTGATCGAGAATCCGAGCCCGGCCCAGACCCACTTCGATGCGGGATGACTCACTCATGGACACGCCCACTCGGCCAACCAACACGATCTGCTCAGGAAGACTCAGCGCAGACAGCGCCTGAGCCGCGTGCACTCCCGAACTGGGAAGCTCTATGAGGTTCCCACCAGCGTCGACGTACTCGTCGACGAGACGCTGTGCGACTGTGGTGTCGACCCGGTGCCCCCACTCAAATGTGCCGAGACCCACATCGCTGACTTCAAGACCGGTGTTGCCGAGGCGTTGGTGCTTCATGATAGTTGAGGTTACCTGATTCGGCGACTACCGTGGTTTCGTTCCCACCCCACTTTCTCAAGGAGTCGCATGTACGACTGGCTGGTCGCAGCTGTGCTTGGCATCGTTCAGGCACTGACAGAGTTTCTGCCGATCTCGTCCTCGGCGCATGTGCGCATCGTCGGTGAGTTCATGTTGCCGGGCCAGGATCCGGGCGCGTTCTTCACTGCGATCATCCAGATCGGCACCGAGGCGGCTGTCGTCGTGTACTTCTGGCGCGACATCGTCTCCATCATCTCCAAATGGTGCAAGGCGCTGGTCGGCAAACACGACCGCAAAGACCCTGAAGTTCGGCTCGGCTGGCTGATCATCGTCGGTTCGATTCCGATCGTCATCCTCGGTCTGCTGTTTCAGGACGCCATTGAGGGTGCCCTCCGCAGTCTGTGGCTCACCGCAACGATGCTCATCGTCTTCGGCCTCATCATCGGCCTCGCAGACTGGGTGGGCAAAAAGGAACGCACCCTCGACGATATGAGCTGGGCGCAGGGCATCATCTATGGCCTCGCCCAGGCACTGGCACTCATCCCCGGTGTCTCACGCTCTGGTGGCACGATCATGGCCGGGCGGTTCATGGGCTTCGACCGTCCTTCCGCTGCCCGCTACTCGTTCCTGCTCGCCATTCCAGCAGTCTTGGGATCGGGCTTCTACAGTGTTTTTCAGACGCTCGGCAGCACAGACATGGTCATCGGCTGGGGACCTACGATCCTGGCCACCATCATTGCCTTCGGACTCGGACTCCTCGTCATCCACTGGTTCCTCGGCTACGTGAAGACCAAGTCGTTCGCGATCTTCGTCTGGTACCGCGTGGCGTTGGGCATCGTGCTCTACATCCTGCTCGGGACGGGAGTCCTCGCAGCCACCTGATCGGTCCGGCCTGACCCAGCGGGTTCTCGGCGCCGGCTGGCACTCGGGCCTGGCTGCCCCGTTTGGTCGTCAGCGGAGCCCGCCACCACCGGGCGTGCTTCCCTCTGAGAGACCGGCTGCGGTGACCGACATCGCTGTCAGCACTGGCTGTGGCCCCGAGAAGTCGATAACAGTGAACGAGCCCGGAGCAACGCTGATTCGCTGAAAATCATCAAGAGGCATGCCCAGCGCATCGGCAATGATCGCCTTGATGATATCTCCGTGTGAGACGAGCATCGCCCAGCGACTGGCCTTGCCCTCATGATCATCGCCGCTCCGGTTTCGCTGTTCTTCTTCGTTCCGTTCCTCTGTGCGGAGCTCGTCGACAACGGTTCTCACACGCGACACGGCACGGTCGGCTGCCTCGGCGATGGATTCCCCACCAGGGAAATGCGCTTGCGACGCGCGTTCGAGGACGGTTTTCCACAGCTCTTCACCGCCGAGTTCCTTCAGGCTGCGCCCGGTCCATTCGCCATAGTCGAGTTCGATCAGGTCATCCACGGCTGCAACAGAATCAGCGGCAATCGTTGACGCTGCGATCAGTGCCGTCTGCTCGCATCGCAGGAGCGGCGAATGCAGCAGACGGGAAAAACGCTGCTGCGGGAGCATCCGAAGGGTGTTGCGAAGGGCACTGACACCCTGATCGGTCAGCGACACGCCGGGAGCGCGTCCGGCGAGGATTCCTGCCGTATTCGCGCTGGAGACGCCGTGCCGAAGGAGAACGATGACGGGCATGCAATCAACACTAGCCCAGATCGTTTACAGTGAGCCTATGAAACGTCAGCGTCCCAGCATGACCTATGAGTTCCGCAAGGTCTCGTTCTCCAGAGAAACACCACGATCTGTCAGTCTGCAGGAACTCAATGATGAGGCGGAGTACGGCAAATGGGAGCTGGCCCGGACCCGGATCTCTGTGGGAGGCACCAAGACCGTGTGGCTGCGCCGCAAGATCATGCCTCTGACGTCAAGCAGATGACTTCGAACTAAGTGAAATCCCCCGCCCCACTCCTCCCTGTCCTCGTCGCCGGCCTCGTCACCATCGTGGCCGGCGGTGCCATGTCGCTCCAAGGACGCGCCAACGGCCTGCTCGGTCCGATCCTGGGCCACTCTGTCTTCGCCGCGCTCGTCTCGTTCATAATCGGACTCACCCTCGCGGGCACGACACTGCTGTGCTCCCCCCGCTCTCGGACCGGTGCTCTGAATCTGATCCGGCTGGTCCGCACCCACGCGATGCCCTGGTGGATGATGCTCGGTGGTCTCAGCGGTGGCCTCGTCGTCATCGCTCAGGCCTCGACCGTACCGATCATGGGCGTCGCGATGTTCACCATGGCGTTCGTCTCCGGCCAGGTGACCGGTGGTCTCGTCGTCGACTCCACACGCCTGCCACCGGGCGGGAAGCAACGTCTGACATTCTTTCGGGCCTTCGGCGTCCTCATCGTCATTGCAGCCCTGATCTACGGGGCCTCGGAGAGACTCACCATGGGAGTCCCGCTCTGGGCCCTGCTGCTGCCCTTCGTCTCGGGTGCGCTGACCTCGGTCCAACAGGCATTCAACGGACGGATCAAAGCCGCCACAGGCTCGGTCATCGTCGCCACCACCGTGAACTTCGCCGTCGGTTTCCTCGCCCTGCTCGTGGCTGCCGGGGTCATCATGTTCTCCGGAGTGACCTGGGCCGGCTTCCCGACGGAACCCACTCAGTGGTGGATGCTGCTGGGCGGGGCCTTCGGGGTGACCTTCATCGGTCTGACCGCGCTGACCGTGGCGAAGCTCGGCGTGCTGCTGCTCAGCCTGTTCTCTCTGTTCGGAAATCTCGTCGGTGCACTCCTGCTCGATCTCCTGCTGCCCACGCCCGGTTCCCTGGTGAGCACCACGACGGTCATCAGCGCCGCCATGGTGCTCCTCGGAATCGCGATGACGATTATGCCTTCATCAGGAAATCGCCCAGGACCCTCGCCCCGAACTTGAGCGCGGAGATCGGCACTCGTTCGTCGACGCCGTGGAACATCGCAGGGAAGTCGAGGTCCCCCGTCAGCTGCAGCGGCGCGAATCCGTAGCCGGTGATGCCCAGCTCGGCCATGGACTTGTTGTCTGTGCCGCCCGACAACGTGTACGGCAGCACCTTCGCTGTGGGATCGTCATCGAGCAGACTTGTGCACATCTGCGCGACGAGTGGCGTGTCGAAGGGCGCTTCCAAAGCGTCTCCTTCGTCGTTGGCCTCGATGTCGATGCCCTCACCCGCGAGTTCCTTGATTTTGAGCATCACGTCCTCGTGCTGACCTGGAAGGGTACGGCAGTCGACGAATGCCGTGGCCGTGCCCGGGATGACGTTGTGCTTGTAGCCGGCGTTGAGGAATGACGGGTTCGAGGTGTTCTGCAGGGTCGGTGCTACAAACTTCTCAACCGAGCCGAGTTCGGCCAGGAGGTCCCCGATCGTATCGGCCCGGAATTCGATACCGGTGATCTCCGCAACTCCTTCAAGGAGCTGTCGGGTCGCGACCGGGATCTCCTGCGGCCATGGATATTCGCCGATGCGGGCGATGGCGGCGGCGAGCCGGGTGACAGGGTTGTCGTCGTTGCGCTGGGAGCCGTGTCCCGCCGTGCCGTGGGCGATGAGGTTGAGCCAGGCAAGGCCCTTCTCTGCCGTCTGGACGAGGTACACGCGCTGACCGCGGACGTCGACGGAATACCCGCCGACCTCGGAGATCGCCTCCGTGGCTCCGGAGAAGAGCTCCGGGTGGTTGCGGACCACGTAGCGGGCGCCGTAGGTGCCGCCGGCTTCCTCATCGGCGAAGAAGGCGATGATGAGGTCTCGACGTGGGCGCAGACCCTGGCGGAGCATGTCGCGCACGGCGGCGATGATCATCGCGTCCATGTCCTTCATATCGACGGCTCCACGGCCCCAGAGCATCTCGTCCTTGATGACACCAGCGAAGGGGTCGACGCTCCAGTCCTCGGCTGCCGCCGGAACCACATCGGTGTGGCCGTGAACGACGAGCGCGTCTGCCTCGGGATCAGTTCCTTTGATCCGGGCGACCAGGGAGGCACGGCCGGGTTCGGATTCGATGATCGTGGACGTCAGTCCCACCTCATCGAACCAGCCGGCAATGAGATCCGCAGCCGGCCGTTCGGGGTTGACCTTGTTGCCTCCCCAGTTCTGTGTGTCGATGCGAATGAGCTGCTGGCACAGTGAAGTGACCTCGGCCTCGGCGGCGCTGAAATCGTACACGGAGTCTCCCGTCGGAAAGGTGAGAAGAGTTGACGTGATCCACGTTATATCAACTGCGCCAGCGCGATCCATGGTGTCCACCGATCGTGCTGGCCGCCGACAATGCAGAAGTGAATGAGAAATGGCCTCCGGATCAGATCCGGAGGCCATTTCCTCTGTTGTGCGCGAAGGGGGACTTGAACCCCCACGCCCGATAAGTTGGGCACTAGCACCTCAAGCTAGCGCGTCTACCAATTCCGCCACTCGCGCTGGCAACAGAGATAACTTTACACGCGACATTCGGCCGTGCAAAATCAGATTGGCCGATTGTGATGCACGGCACTCAACGGCTTCTCTGAAGCTCCTCGCCGCCCACTGCACAGGCTCATTCGGCGAGGTCTGAGACCGTGGAGAGGATGTGCGGTTTGCCGGACTTGAGATCGAAGAGGGCGAACTTCGCGGTCTCGTGCCGATGCCCATCGGTGATGGCGAAGCCAACGGTCGAGGGCAGCAGCACAGGTTTCGCGAACGACACATCCCACCGATACGACTCCAGCCTCGTATCGACCGCGGACAGGGCGCGGGAGGCACCGTACATTCCGTGGGCGATGAGGCGCGGGAAGCCGAAGCCCTTCGCTGCCAACCCGTTGAGGTGGATCGGGTTGTAGTCACCCGAGGCGTGGGCATAGCGCTGGCCGATGATCGGGTCGAGTCGCCACAGTGCGCTCGGGGTGGGAGCCGTGAACTCCTCCCGCGGCGCCTGTGGTTTCGATTCCGCATTGGGCAGCTTTTTGCCCTTGGCCAGATAAGTCGTGGTCTCCCGCATACACAGAGCACCCTCAACCTTCGCCTCAACGATGACCTCGATCGTGGTTCCTGCTGAATGCTGGTAGGGACCGGCCAGCTCCACCTGGAAGTCGACACTGTCACCGACATGCACGGCACGGAGGCTGTCGATCCTGTTGTGGATGTGGACCATGCCCATCATCGGCAGTGGCACCTCGGGATCGCTGAGCAGCTGCATGCTCAGTGGGAATGCGAGGACGTGGAGGTAGCCCGGGTGGACGATATTTCCCAGCCCGGCCCCGATGACAGTGGTGAAACCGGCGTAGGCATCGGCCTCGATCGGCATGCTGCGATCCAAGGCGCGATCAGGCAGGTCCGGGCTCGTGCGTGTGCCCAGCGGCAGTGCCTTGAGCACGGCCTTCGCATAGAGGGGCAGCATCGATTCCTTCGCCATCATGCACCCACCATGTTCTGACCGCACACTCGCAGCGTCGATCCGTTGATCCCACGGGCCCCCGCCGAGGCGAGGAAACCGATGGCTTCGGCCACGTCGACTGGCTGTCCTCCCTGCTGAAGGCTGGAGAGTCTGCGTGCAACCTGCCTGGTCAATGCCGGCATCTTGGCTGTCATGTCGGTTTCGATGAAACCGGGAGCCACCGCATTGATCGATCCTCCGCGCTTGCCGAAGTCCGGCGCCGAGGCGGCGGTGAGTCCGATGACCCCGGCCTTCGAGGTTGCGTAGTTCGTCTGCCCGCGGTTGCCCGCGATGCCCGAGGTCGAGGCCAGTGACACGACCTGTGCGCCCTCGGCGAATAGATCCTCGGCCTTCAGATGGGCGTTGATTCGGGCCTGGGAGGCGATGTTGACGGCAATGACGGAATCCCAGCGGGAGGCATCCATATTCGCCAGCATCTTGTCTCGGGTGATTCCGGCATTGTGGATGAGGATGTCGACCGGACCTCCGACCGCCTCGGCGATCTTCTCCGCCGCGGTCTCTGTGGTGATGTCGAGTTGGAGGGATCTGCCTCCGACCTCATTCATCACCTCTGCCAGAGCCTGTCCGGCCTGCGGCATATCGACGCCGATGAGGTGGGCACCATCACGGGCCAGGTTGCGCGCAATCGCGGCACCGATCCCGCGAGCGGCACCGGTGACGACAGCGGTTCGTCCTGCCAACGGGCCGGATTCGCCGGTCGACAGGAACTCCTGCAACCCGATCGGGGTGCCGGCCTGAGTCGAGACGGTGATGAACTGACCCGAGACATAGGCAGATTTGCCTGAGAGCAGGAACCACAGCGCAGTGGACACAGAGGGGGCCTGCACGTCGACGCCGTCGAGGAGGATCCCGTTGGCGGTCGCCCCACTGCGCATCTCATGAGCCATGGAACGTGTCAGACCGGTGATCCCCTGAGTCGCGGCGGCGAGTTCGGGGCTCTGCTGCGTCGGGTTCGGGGCTGCGGAAACTGTGATGACGCGTCCGCAGCGGACAAGCGATCGCAGCGCTGTTCCGATCTCGAGCACCGTCTCTGACAGGTCACCGGGCGCGGTGGCTGCGTCGAAGACGGCGATGATGGCCCGCAGCGACTCCCCCGAGCTGGCATGGCGTCGAACCTCGAGACCGTTGTCCAACAGCAGGTCGGCCAGCTTCTGCGCCTCAGGTCCGGAGCCGAGAACGAGGACAGGTTTCTGACGAAAGTCCGCCGGGGTCGAACCGAAGCGGTGGAGTTCGACTGGCTGCGGCAGGCCCAGTGTCTTCGCGACCTGCTTCAGTGGGCCGTTGACCAAGCCCAGGTAGGTGTCTTTCATGCTGCCTCCACAATCGCGGTGAGTCCCTGGCCGCCTGCTGCGCAGATCGAGACCAGCGATCTCTTCTTTCCGGTGAGCTTGAGGTACTTAGCGGTGGAGGCGATGATGCGCCCACCGGTCGCCGCGAACGGGTGTCCGGCGGCGAGACTTGATCCGAGCGGATTGAGCTTGGTCCGATCAATGGAACCCAGTGCTCCGTCGAGGCCGACCTTGTCACGGCAGAACTTCTCAGACTCCCATGCCGCCAGGTGGCTGAGCACGGTCGAGGCGAATGCCTCGTGGATCTCGAAGACGTCGAAGTCCTCAAACGTCAGTCCGTTGCGAGCCAGCAGGCGCGGGACCGCGTAGGCCGGGGCCATGAGCAGACCCTCGGCTCCGTCGACGAAGTCGACCGCTCCGGCTTCGGCGTCGACGAGGCGGGCCAGAGGGGTGAAGCCGTGCTCGTTGGCCCAGTCCTCACTGCCGAGGAGGACAGAGGATGCTCCGTCTGTCAGCGGTGTCGAGTTGCCGGCAGTCATCGTCGCCGGCGAGCTCAGCTTCTTGCCGAACACGGGTGAGAGCTTAGCCAGAGATTCAGCGGACGAGTCCGCGCGCATGTTGGTGTCGCGGCTGACGCCGAGGTACGGCGTCGATAGATCATCGAAGAAGCCCTCATCCCAGGCGCGGGCGAGGTTGTGGTGGGAGGCCAGAGCCAGTTCGTCCTGAGCCTCACGGGTGATCTGCCACTGGGCAGTGGTGATCGCCTGATGCTCGCCCATGCTCATGCCTGTGCGTGGCTCAGCCGTCGACGGCGCCTGGGGAGCCAGATAGGCCGGTCGGATCTGCGCGGCGATCTTCGCCCGCTGGGTGAGGGTCTTTGCCCGTGAGAGTTCGAGCAGGATCTCACGCATCGAATCATTGACGACGATGGGGGCATCCGACGCGGAGTCGACGCCCGAAGCGATGCCCGACTCGAGTTGGCCGGCGTTGATCTTGTTGTTGAGGCTGACCACGGTCTCAAGACCGGTGGCACAGGCCTGCCCGACGTCAAACGCCGGTGTTGTCGGCGACAGGGCGGAACCGAGGACCGCCTCGCGAGTGAGGTTGAAGTCCTTCGAGTGCTTGAGGACGGCACCACCGGCAACTTCACCGATGCTCTCACCTGCCAGGCCGAAGCGAGCCACGAGTCCGTCGAGGGCGCTCGTGAGCATATCGAGATTGCTCGCTTTGGCGTATTGCTTGTTCGAGCGAGCGAACGGAATGCGGTTACCGCCAAGAATGACGGCACGCTGAGTGGGAGTGGACATTTGCACCTCCGGTATATGGATTTAACTGTTACCGACAGTACCTGATACCGTCTGTCACATGAAATCGCTCACAGACGGTCGCTCCACTCGGTGGCAGCAGCATCGCGACGACAGGCGCCAGGACTTGCTGCGAGCCGTCAGGCATGTCGTCGACGAGTACGGTGACGAACTGTCGATGGAGCAGATCTCGGAGTATTCGGGCACGACGAAGTCGGTGCTCTACCGGTATTTCACGGATCGCGCCGGACTGCAGGCGGCAATGGGCGAATGGGCGATGGATGTCATATCCAAGTCACTCGATGACGCAACAGCTGCCTCGGCGCAGGATGCACTGACCAAGATGATCCATGCTTTCGTCGCGCTCGCCGCAGAATCGCCGAATATCTACCGATTCTGCGATACCGCAGTGAATCGGTTCGCACCGACGGAGACCGGCGGGTTCTTCAACTCGATCGCCGGCCTCCTCGCCGATCGGCTGGTCCTTGAGGGCGCTCAGGGACAGCTGTGGGCAGCGGGTGCAATCGGATTCGTGCGTGCCGCGACCGAGAACTGGCTGGCCAACCCTGGCCGCCCCGATGAATTCGCAACCGCAATCAGTCAATGGCTCTGGGCCTCACTGCCCGCAAAATTAGGAGTACACGAATGAAGCTTTCCCTTGATCCACAGGCGATCAACACTGCTCTCGACGGACGTTGGGCCGAGGCTCGACGCCAGGGGCGGACCCTGGCTCACCAGGAGGTCACACACGAGGATCCCGCCGATGATCTCGAGACGACTCGGGCGAAGACGCTGACAGGAGTGGGTCTCATGGCCGACTCGGGACTGCCGATGAAGAGCCTGCCGAAGGCTCTGGGCGGCCTCAACGAACACGCGACCAACGTCGCAGGCTTCGAAGAGACCGTCACAGCCTCCCCCAGCCTCCAGATCAAGGCTGGAGTCCAGTTCGGGCTCTTCGGCGGAGCAATTCTGCACCTGGGCAACTCCGAACAGCACGAAGCCTGGCTGCTGGCCGCCCAGAAGGGTGAGCTGTTGGGATCGTTCGCGATGACGGAGATCGGTCACGGCTCTGATGTGGCAGCGGTCGGCACCACTGCGACCTATGAGGCCGAGAGCGAAGAATTCGTCATTGACACCCCCTTCCGCGCTGCGACGAAGGAGTATATCGGCAATGCCGCCCGCGACGCCCGTGCAGCAGTGGTCTTCGCCCAACTCATCACCGGTGGCATCAATCATGGTGTGCACGCGTTCTTCGTGCCCATTCGAGACGAGGACGGTGAGGTCCTGCCGGGCATCAACATCGAAGACGACGCCTTCAAGGGAGGCCTCAGGGGCGTCGACAACGGTCGCATCGCCTTCGATCAGATCCGCATTCCTCGGTTCAACCTTCTCGATCGCTACGGAGCCGTGAATGCCGCGGGCGAATACACCTCCCCCATCGACTCACCGGGCCGCCGCTTCTTCACGATGCTCGGGACCCTGGTCCAGGGTCGTGTCTCCCTCGATGGTGCGGCCATCGTGGCCTCGAAGCTGGCCCTCGACATCGCCGTGCGCTACGGGCTCGAGCGCAAGCAGTTCACCTCTGTCGACGACATCAATGAGAGCACTCTGCTGGACTATCAGCAGCACCAACGCCGCCTGATGCCGGCCATCGCCTCCGTCTATGCTTCAGCCTTCGCTCACGAGAAGCTCCTCAGCTCGTTCGACGAGGTGTTCTCCGGCGCCGACGAAAGCGAGGAGAATCGTGCGCTGCTCGAGACTCGGGCCGCGGCGTTCAAGGCCGATACGACGTGGATGGCCCTCGACGTCATCCAGGAGTGCCGGGAGGCATGCGGCGGGGCCGGCTACATGGCCGAGAACCGTCTCGTGGGGCTGCGCGCCGACCTCGACGTCTATGCCACGTTCGAAGGCGATAACACCGTGCTCCTGCAGCTGGCTGCCAAGCGCCTCCTCGGCGACTATGCGAAGGAGTTCGCAAATATCGATGTCGGCGGGGCCGCCCGCTACATCGGCACCCAGGCGGCTGAGCGCACGCTCTACCGCTCTGGACTGGCCAATGCGGGACTCGCCATCTCCGACGTCTTCACCCCCAACCTCGGCGAGAAGCGGATCCGCTCCGGACGTCTGCAGCGTTCGCTCCTCGAGACCAGGCTCGAGGTCATGGTCTCCGGGCTCGCTCAGGCGCTGCGCCCAGCGATGAAGATGTCAGCAGCAGATGCTGCGGACCTGTTCAACTCCAATCAGCATGAGTTCATCGAGATGGCTCGTGCCTACGTCGAGTTGGAGAAGTGGAAGGCCCTCGACGAGGCGATGCGAGAGCAGCAGGACCCCGACCAGAACAAGGTGTTTCGACGTCTGCGCGATACCTACGGTCTCAGCCTCATTGAAAAGCATGTGGGCTGGCACCTGATGTACGGTCGTTTGCCGATGCTGCGCGCCCGGCAGCTCAACGAGACCCTCAACCGCCTGTGCGCGAAGCTGTCGGCCAATGCTTTGGACCTGGTGGAGGCATTCGGCTACGGCGATGATCATCGCCGCGCCACGATCGCGACCGGTGTTGAGGCCAAGCGCCAGGACGAAGCTGCAGACTACTACCGTCACTCCCGTGCGCAGGAGGACTATGCGGTCCCGGAGAAGCAGCTGCGCAAGGCCGAGAAGGCGGCCCGGAAGGCAGCTGAGAAGGACGGCCGCAAGACGGAGTAGAAGTCTTGACAGGCAGTGTGAGGGGCCGTGCGGCGAATCAGCCGCACGGCCCCTCCCGCGTTGTGCTGGACTCCACGACTCGTATGCGGGAGTGTCTCGTGTGCCGGACGACAGTTGCCGGTCACCGGCAGCTCGAGCGCGACCGCGCGCAATCACTGGCAGTCAGGGGAAATCACTGGCGATCAGGCGCTGAGGAAGTCCTTCAGCGCCGCTGAGACTGTTGCAGTCTCCGTGAGGAAACCGTCGTGACCGACCTCGGATTCGATGACGTGATGGGTCACCGCTCCAGGCAGATTCTGGGCGAGAAGTTCCACTTGTGCGGGCGGGAACAGCCGATCTGAGGAGACCGAGACGACGAGGTTGTCGGTGCAGGCATCGGCCAATGAAGTCGCCAGGTCGTGGCAGCGGCCCATGCGCACGTCGTGATCGCGCAGAGCGCGGGAGAGCACGACATAACTGTGTGGGTCGAACCGGGCGGTGAGCTTCTTCGCCTGGTGGTCGAGGTATGAGGTGACCTCGTAGTAGTCAGGCGATCTGCGTCGCCTGGAGAAGCGATGGTTGAGCTCCGCATCGTTGCGGTAGGTCAGGTGGGCGATCTGGCGGGCCAGGCCGAGACCTTGGGCAGGGAAACGGCCGACCGCTGTGTAGTCACCGGAGTAGTAGTCGGGGTCGAGTTCGATCGCACGTTCCTGCATCATCGCCCAGGCGATCTGATCGGCTTCACAGAAAGCTGGTGCGGCGATGATCGCGCACTTCTTCACCTTGCGGTTGTCGAGCAGGGCGAATTCGAGGGCTCTGGCTCCGCCCATTGACCCGCCGATGACGGCATGCCACGAATCGATCCCGAGTATCTGCCCGAGATTGTGTTCTAAGCGGGCCATATCGCGGATGGTGACCGCAGGGAATCTGGATCCGTAGGGCAGTCCGTCGTCATAGACAGACTGTGGTCCCGTGGTTCCCGAGCACCCACCGAGCGAATTCGCACACACCACGAAGTATTCGTCCGTGTCGATCGCCTCGCCCGGACCGACGACTCCTGCCCACCATTCGGTGACGCTGGTGTCGCCGGTCAGGGCGTGTTCGATCAGGACCGCATTGCTGCGGTCGAAGTTGAGTCTGCCGAAGGTTTCGTAGGCGACTTCGACAGTTCCGAACGTGTGTCCGGATTCTGTGACGAAGCCCAGAATTCGCTCGACGGAAGTGCTCTGGGTAGTCATGTCAGGCTGCGGCCGACGCATTCGCTGCGGCAGCGGCGAAGCCCTTGTCGATGTCGGCGATGATGTCGGCGCTGCCTTCGAGCCCCACGGACAAGCGCACGAGTGCCGGGTTCACACCGGCAGCAGCCTGCGCGTCTTCGCCAAGCTGCGAATGAGTCGTCGACGCCGGGTGGATGACCAAGGAGCGGACATCGCCGATGTTGGCCACGTGTGAGTGCAGTTCGAGTGCATCGACGAAGGCCACGGCGGCGTCGAAGCCGCCGGCGATGTCGAAGGACAGGACCGAGCCGACACCGTTCGGCAGGTATTTTTTGGCCTTGTCGCGCCAGGGGCTGGACTCGAGTCCGGCGAAGGCGACGCGGCTGACCTGTTCGTGGTTCTCAAGGTAGGAGGCAACCTTGTTCGCATTCTCGACATGGCGGTCGATGCGCAGGCTCAGAGTCTCCAGTCCCTGGGCGATGAGGAACGCATTGAACGGGCTGGCGGCTGGTCCGAGGTCACGCAGGCCCTGCACGCGGGCCTTGAGACCGAAGGAGACGTTCGCGCCGAACGGCGAATCCGCGCCGAGGTCGCGAGCGTAGACCAGACCGTTGTAGGACTCATCCGGGGTGTTGAAGCCGGGGAACTTCTCCGGCCGCGTGCCGTAGTCGAAGTTTCCGCTGTCGACGACGACACCGGCGATCGAGGTGCCATGTCCGCCGAGGTACTTCGTGGCCGAGTGGAGAACGACGTCGGCACCGTGCTCGATCGGGCGCACCAGGTAGGGGGTGGCCAGGGTGTTGTCGGTGAAGAGCGGAACACCGGCCTCGTGAGCGATGTCAGCCACAGCTGCAATGTCGAGGACATCGGAGCGGGGGTTGGAGACGACCTCGGCGAAGAAGAGCTTCGTGTTCTCCTGTGTCGCGTTCTTCCAAGCATCGAGGTCGTCGACGTCGACGAACGTGGTCTCGATGCCGAGTTTGCGCAGGGTCACGTGAAGCAGGTTGTAGGTTCCGCCGTAGAGACTGGAACTGGCGACGATGTGGTCACCGGCTTCGGCGACGTTCGTAATCGCCAGCAGGGCTGCTGACTGTCCAGATGCGGTGAGCACGGCGTGGACTCCGCCTTCGAGGTCGGCGATGCGGTTCTCCACGACCTCTGTGGTCGGGTTGGTGATGCGGGTGTAGATGGGACCGAGCTCGGTGAGTGCGAAGCGGTTCGCTGCCGTCTCATTGCTGTCGAAGACGAAGGAGGTGGTCTGGTGGATGGGCAGCGCACGGGAGCCGGTGGTCGGGTCCGGTGTCTGACCAGCATGGATCTGACGAGTTTCGAATGACTGGGTCATGGTGTCTCCTCCGGGTATGGCTGATTCGCCCGTGGTGGTCCGCGCGAGTGGTTGTGGTGATGTCACTACTGTCTTCGACTCTCAGGCTGCGAGTATGCGATCTCGTCATGTTCGTGTCACCTGGCGTCATGTTTCGTCACACCGTTCGCAGATCCATCACCCCGGCTGCGGGGTCCTCACCGGAAGTTGCGGGCCTTGGTCGGCAGCTGCACCTCGAGCGGGATGAGCTTGTGGGCGTAGAGGCTCACAACCTCTCCCCCGCGTTGGATCAGCCCGGTGACCACGAGGGCGTTGCGCGAGGTCGCGATCGGCCGGAACCGCTTCATCAGCCCGGGCGTGGCCACGACGTTGAGCATCCCGAATTCGTCCTCGAGGTTGATGAATGTGATCCCCGAGGCCGTGCCCGGGCGCTGTCGGTGTGTGACGATGGCGGCCACCGTCATCCGGGTCCCGTCCGCAGCCGCCGCGGCATCCGCTGTCGAGGCATAGCCCCGTTCGATCAGGGACGCTCGCAGGATCTCGGTCGGGTACCCGTCGACCGTGATCCCGGTGGAGAAGAGTTCGGCCAGGGTCGTGTCGAAGGCATCCATGGTCGGCAGGCTCGGCGCCGAGGAGATCGTGGCGGTTCCCGGGAGCACGCCCGGGTGTGCTCCCGCGACTCCTCCGGCCAGCCACAGTGCCTGCCTGCGGTCGAGGTCGAAGCTGCTCAATGCTCCCGCGGTTGCCAGCCCTTCGAGTGCCTGCTTTCCGATGCCGGTCCTCTCTGCCAGGTCTGCCACCGAGGCGAATGGTGCCCTCGCGCGTTCGGTCACGATCACCTCGGCAAAAGAACCGACATGAGCCACCGAGTCGAGACCCAATCGGATCCCGAACTCGCCCGAGGTTCCGATGCCATCGGTTTCGAGGCGTTCCAGGTCGGTGCCGGCCATCGAATGGCGGATGTCCACGGGTAGGATTCTCACACCGTGCCGGCGGGCGTCGGCGACGAGTGACTGCGGCGAGTAGAAGCCCATCGGCTGACTGCGCAGCAGGCCCACAGTGAACGCCGCATGATGGTGGTATTTGAACCAGGCCGACTGGTAGACGAGGTTCGCGAAGCTGATCGCATGAGATTCGGGGAACCCGTAGTTGGCGAACGCGGCAATCGTGGAGAAGATGGACTCCGCCGTCTCCTCGTCGACTCCTTTGGCTGCGGCACCGGCCTGGAACTTCTGCGCCAGTTCGTTCATCCGCTTCTCTGATCGCCGCGACCCCATGGCCTGGCGCAGCTGATCGGCATCGGCACCGGTGAAACCGCCGACGTCGATGGCCATCTGCATGAGCTGCTCTTGGAACAGCGGCACCCCGTAGGTCTTGGCCAGGGACTTCTGCAGCAGAGGGTGGAGGTATTCGACCTCGTCAAGGCCCTGTCGTCTGCGGATATAGGGGTGGACGGAACCGCCCTGGATGGGGCCGGGTCTGATCAGTGCAACCTGGACGGCGAGGTCGTAGAACGTTTCCGGACGCAGCCTGGGAAGGGTCGCCAGCTGAGCCCGCGATTCGACCTGGAACACACCCACCGCATCGGCCTTCTGCAGCATCTTGTAGACGTCCTCGTCCTCGTCATCGATATGGGCGCGTTCGATGAGCTCGCCCGTGTGCCTGTGGACCAGGTCGACCATCTCGTGGAGTGCGGTGAGCATGCCCAGTCCCAGCAGGTCGAACTTCACCAGGTCCATGGCGGCACAGTCGTCTTTGTCCCATTGGACAACGGTGCGATGGCCCATCGTGGCCTTCTCGATCGGAACGACCTCACCGATGGGACGATCAGCGAGGATCATGCCGCCCGAGTGGATGCCCAGGTGACGGGGTGAGCCGAGGAGGTCGCCGGCGATCGTGAGCACCGGGGCCGGGACCGGGGAATCGGAGGCCTCGGGCAGGGTCGACCAACGGTTGCTGGCCTTTGAGAACGCATCCTGCTGGCCCGGTTCGTAGCCCAGACTGAAGGCCGCGTCCCGGATCGCTGACTTCGCCCGGTAGGTGATGACGTTCGCGACCTGAGCGGCGCGTTCACGGCCGAAATGATCATAGACATATTGGATGACTTCCTCCCGCCTGCCCGATTCGATGTCGATGTCGATATCCGGATAGCCCTTGCGATCCGGTGACAGGAAGCGGTCGAAGAGGAGTTCGTGCTTGACCGCGTCGACGGCGGTGATGTCGAGGACATAGCAGACTGCGGAGTTCGCCGCCGAGCCTCTCCCCTGGCAGAAGATGCTCACTCGATGGCAGAACTCGGTGATGTCGTAGACGATGAGGAAGTATCCACAGAACCCCAGCGTCGCGATCATGTTCATCTCCCGATCAAGCTGTGCCCATGCCTTCGGGTTTGCAGCCCTGGATCCGTAGCGCCTGGCGCCGCGGTCTTCAATCAGCTCACGCAGATACTCTTCGGCCCCACGGGCATCGGGCATCGGGGCACGCGGCAGGTCCGGGCGGGCCGAGTTCAGGACGAAGGAGCATTCCTTCCCGATGGCCACGGCGTTCTCCAACGCCTGCCGGGGGAAGCGTGCGGCCATCTCCTCGCCCGTATGGATCCGGGCATTCGCCGTCGCCGGCAGCCACCCGGCCAGCTCGTCGAGGGACAGCCGAGACCTCACCGATGCCCTCACCTGCGCTGACTTCCATTGCGCCCGGGTAGCGAAGTGCACACCGTTGCTGGCCACGACCGGCACATGAGCCCGCTGTGCAAGCTCGCCGAGGTGGCGCAGCCGTTCGTCGTCGTCTGGGGTTCCGTCCCGGCTGAGTTCGACCGCGATCCGCTCGCGCCCGAAGCGGGCGATGAGTTCGCGCAGGGCTCCGAGTCCACCGTCTGGATCATTCAGAGCTCGGCGCAGAGGGCCTTTGCGGCAGCCGGTGAGGATCGTCCAGTCCCCGCTCATCGCGGCCAGCTCTTCGAGACCGAACGCCGGCCGGTTCTTCTCTCCTGCCAGGTTGGCCTCGGTGATGGCCGTCGACAGTCGGTGGTATCCCTCGACTCCGCGGGCAAGGACCACAAGGTGGGTGGCATCGGGATCGGTCTGGCCGGGGATCTTCTCCTCCAACCCCACGGACAGCTCCGCGCCGAAGACGGTGGGCAGGCCCACCTCGGCGGCGGCATGGGCGAATCGCACCGCACCATAGAGACCATTGTGATCGGTCAGCGCTAAGGATGTCAGCCCTGCGGCGGCGCCTGCGGCCACGAGCTCCTCCGGGTCGGAGGCCCCATCGAGGAAACTGAACTGGGAGTGTGCATGCAGCTCGGCCCATTCGACGGTGGAGGTGCGCAGAATGGGTCCCTGGCCCGGCCCCGAATACCGGCCAGCGCCATCGGAACCGCCGGGTCCCACCGACATCTGATGACGGTCGGGACGGGAGAAGGCAGGCGCGTCGGATCCATCGGCATGTTTGTCGACCGATTGCCTGTCGGTGACCTGCTTGCCGCTGGTCTGCTTGCCCTCCAGCCGCTGGGCCAGCTGGGACCAGGGGGTGCGCGGATTCGAAAAGCCCATCGGCGGTTCAGCTCTCTCATCTCGGTGGTGTCATCGGTCGTTCAGTGTCAGCGGTCGTTCAGTGTCAGCGGTCGTTCAGTGCCATCAGCGGTACCGACCGGTGATGTGCCACTGGCCGTTCTCTTTGCTCAGCAGCAGCGCCTGCCCCGAGACGGTGACCACCTGCAGGCGGGTCCGGTAGATGGCTTTCGCCGGATCCCACCAGCCGGATTCGACGGGCCAGGAGCCCGAATGGTCAACGATCGCCTCGGTGGCTCCGGTCGGAAAGCGAATCTCACACGGTGTTGATTCCAGGCCTGCGGGACGAGCTTCCACCGGCAGGCCTCCCGCGGCGAGCACGTCGACGGGAAGATGTTCGACCGTCGTCGGTCGGGGTGCGTGCAGTGCCCCTGGCCAGGGTGCGCCGGAGCTGCGCACAGGTGATGGCGCTTGCTGCCACGGTGTCCACAGGTTCGTCTCGGCCGGATCCCACCCGCCCTGCAGACCCGGAACCAGGACCGAATCGGGACCGAACAGTCCCTGCAGTCGCTCCAGCGTGTGGGTGACCTGCCCGGTGTTCTCATCGAACAGGCTCTTCGTCGCACCGATGGGGGTGGTCAGCTCCGCGGCCACGAGGCCCACAGCGATGATGCCCTCCTCGGAGAAGTCCTCCGGGTCGGGGCCGGGATCGTCGGGAACCGGTGTCTCCCTATCCCTGCGGGCAGAGGCTGTGTGCTTCCGGGAGCGAGCCGGCCCGGACTGAGGGGCTGGCCCGGACTTGGATGATGAGCCCGGTCCCTTTCGAGCGGCTCCTGCCAACCATCCCTCTGCCTGCCACCGCAGGCGATCGGCGATGGTGTTCTCGTTCATGTCCTCGATCCGCCAGGTCCGCTTCGAAGACTGCCCCGAGACAGCGATGAGCTCGATCGTGATCTGTGTGCATACGAGCCCTCGGCGGCGCACTGTGGTCAGCAGCTCGGCGGCCAGCTGGCGGGTCAGAAACCCCAAAGTGTCACTGCGGGTGGTCGGCGTGTCCAGACCGAGCTCGACATTGAGTCGTTCCTCCCGGACATGATCGTTCAGAGGCGTCCACTCGGTTCCTGTGGCCAGATCGTGCGCGCGCTTGCCCAGTGCCCCGAATCGGGAGTTCACGTTCCGCGCGTCGATTTCGGCCAGATCCCCCAGGGTTCGCAGACCCAGTTGGGTGAAGGTATCGATGAGTTCGGTCGCGCCTGCCCCTGCGTATTCGAGGGTGCTGATCGGTTGAGCTGCCAAGAACTCCTCGGTCTGCCCTGGTTCGACCCGGCGTGCCTGTCCCGCGGCGAGAACTGCCGCGAACACGGTGTCAGCGATGCCGGGGAAGAACTCCCACCCGGTGACCGACACGAGCGCGGAGATCAGAGCCTCAACGGCGGTGGGCTCGTCGGCATAGCCGTGTTTGAGCGAGTCGAGGGGAATGGCGAGCGTACCGGGGGCGAGCAGAGTGAACCGCGCCACGAGTTCCTCGAGCGCTCCGACTCCTGCGGAGAAGTGTCTGTTGTCTGCGTCCTCGTCCCAGGCCATCACGTGTGCTTCGGGACAGCGGTACCCGACCGCGCGTTTGTTGTTGCCCAGAGCGATCCCGGCTGCACGGGCAGGCGCATTGGCGGCGATCACCTTGCCTCCGCTGAGAACCGCCACCGGAGTGCGAGGGCTGAGATCATGCTCGGTCGCGGCCGCCACCGCGGACCAATCGGGAACGGTCAGAACCAGCGTGCGACGGTCATCGATGCTCTCTTCGACAGGGACACTGTCCCCACCTGCGGGGCCGCTGCGCACAGTTGTGGGCTCAGTAGCGGCGTCAGCTGACACTGCGGATCACCGGCCGTTCGAATACACCCTCAGCCGGGGCGGGTGCTGGCACCTCGGCGGGAGTCCCTTCCGGTCCAGGCAACAGGAACCGGTTGACGCCGGTCTGCGATCGGGCCTGCACGAGGCAGGAGCGGAGACGTCCATGGCCGTGTTCCGTGCCCGACCACTGCGTGTCGGTGATCTCAATCTGCTCCGTGCTTCCGGGCATCGACGTCAGACTGATGATGCTGATCTTGCGTTCGCGCACCTTCGCCAGCAGCCGGGCGCGCTCCCCAGCACTGGGCAGGAATCCCGGATCGATAACGAGGACGTCGAAGGATTCGATGAGGATGGAGGCCACCCGCAGCCAGTCCTCGGCCGGGGTCACGAGGTTGACGAAATGGTCGAGGTCAACACCCAGATCGGCAATGGATGACACGGCCGGTTCGCCGAGTCCGATGCCGGCACACCATTTCTGTTCCTGGGTTGCGACGGCGATGGCAGCGAGGGCGCAGCTCAAGGACTGCCCCCCGGTCAGGGTCACGATCTCGCCTCGGGGAAGACCGCCGCGGCGGAACATCGGCGCCAGCACCGGATCCACGGTGCGGGGGGCAGGCCCGTCGAACAGAGCGGTGGCCGTGGAGATACCCATCTCCCGGCTGAGCTGTTCAACGAGTGGCACTGCAGACATGACACCCATTATCGAACTAGTGTTCTAAATAGGCAAGATTTACGCAGCGGCATTGTTCGCCCGGGCGTGTCGCCATTCCGCTTCGAACATCCACGCAATGCAATAGTCCAGGCTGAAGCCGTACCCGCCGCCCAGAGTGCTCGGATCCGCTTCGGCTACCGCCTTCTCGGCAACATCCACCAGCCGTGCCGTGTCGAAGACATGCCGCCCTCGCTTCCCTTCCTCGAGCGGAAGCAGCTGCGAACCGTCGGGCAGGAAGAAGGCGAATGCAGCCTGCCCGCCCAGAGTTCCGGCGAAGGGTGCTGAGGTCCGTGAGATATTCAACTCATATTTGTGCACCGCCGTGTGGTGTGTTCGGCAGAGCAGGATGAGATTGTCCAGGTCTGTCGCTCCTCCCTGTGACCAGGGGCGGATATGGTGAGCGTCGCATCTCCTGCGGGCACGACAGCCGGGGAACTGGCATCCCATGTCCCGCGCGCTCAGCGCCAGGCGTTGGCGTCTGCTCACCAGCCTCTTCGAACGGCCGAGCATGAGCACGTCGCCATCGGCGTCCTTGATCGCCCCGCTGATCAGGGCTTCGCAGCTCAGCCGTTCTGCCGTCGCCGAGGTGATGCCTCCGAAGCCGTCAACCCGACAGGTCAGGTCCTTCTTCCGCTCCGCAGGCGTCCCCGCGGGGACGCCGTTGAGGGCAATATCGATGGTCTCGTGCTCAGCGGTTGCAGTATCAACGGTTGTAGTATCAGCGGTTGCAGTATCGGTGG